>DFOA01000041.1 GCA_002381185.1 Firmicutes bacterium UBA3553
TGAGCCGGTGGTCATGATTATGGTGGTTCCAAGTTTGTTATAAGAATCAATGTATTAAAGGTACATGTTATTTCATTAAATGCTCATACTAATAATACTAGTTTAACATGAAGGAGAATAACACTATGCCAGAGCTTCCTGAAATGGAAACCTATAGAAAATTACTTAATGAAAAACTCACTGGAAAAACCATCACGGATATTGAAATTAACAGGGAGAAATCAATTAATATATCAAGCTTAGAATTTGTTCAGGAAATAAAGGGAAAACAAATTATAAAAATAGATCGCCGGGCTAAACATTTAATTTTTAGATTAAATTCTGGAAAAAACCTTCTGTTGCATTTAATGCTGGGTGGGTGGATGTATGTTGGAAGCGAACATGATAATCCTAATCGCACTAAACAAGTCATTCTATCCTTTAGTGATATGAAGCTCTATTTCATTGGTCTGCGATTAGGCTATCTGCATTTACTTGATGAGCAGGATTTGCAGCTGAAGTTCTCTGGGTTAGGACCTGAGCCACTAGAAGCAATCTTTACCTTTAACCATTTTCAAGATATTTTACAGTCTAAACGGGGAAAATTAAAAATGACTCTCACAAATCAAAAGATTATCTCCGGTATTGGTAATTTATATTCGGATGAGATTTGCTTTGAGTCAAAGATCAAGCCCACTGTGACAGTAGATTCTCTTGATGAAGATAGTATGTTGTCTGTTTATAATTCAATTCATACTGTTTTACAGAATGCTGTTTCTCTTGGCGGATATATGGATACCCCTTTGTTTCTGGGAGATCAACATACTGGAGGATATAATGATCATATCCTTGTTTATGATAGAGAAGGGGAGAAATGCAGACGATGTGGAGGAACTATTATTAAAATAGAGCTTAATTCTCGTAAATGCTTCTATTGTCCTGATTGCCAGAAAGGTTAATTAACTTTTAATAAATTCCAGGTTATTAAAATAACTCTAAAAAATAATAAAGAATTAGAATTAAAACATTATAAATAAGAAGCGAGGAATGTAAAAATCCTCGCTTCTTATTTATATATGTAAGCATAATAGGCGTTGCATTTTAAAATTACCGTTAAAATATTATTGCAAACATAAATATAGTATGATACAATTATGAAAAAGTGGTATATACCAGTATACCATATGAGAAAGAGTGTGATACTATTATAAATAAATCATATATACCTCCGGTTTATATTCAAATAAGGGATGTTCTTGTGGAAAAAATAAATTCCGGAGAGTTTATAAGTGGCAGCCAGTTGCCATCAGAGAGAGAACTAAGTGAAACATATAATATTAGCAGAATGACTGCAAGGAATGCATTGACACAAATTGTGGATTCCGGGTATGCCTATAGGCTTAAAGGAAAAGGAACATTTGTAAGATTTCCTAAAATTGAGAGAGATTTTGTTAAACTCAGTGGTTTTTCTCAAATGTTGAAGTCAAAGGGAATTAAACCCAGCAACAAAATTGTTAAATCAGGGATTATTGAGGCTGATAAAAAAATAGCCTCACTGTTGGAAACAACAATTGGTACAAAGGTTTATGAGATTGTCCGTATCAGGTATGGAAATAATGTTGCGCTGGCATTAGAGTATTCTTATTTGCCTGTCAATTTGTTTGATAACTTGCTGCAATATGACTTTGAAAGGGATTCATTATACAAGGTTATAGAAGAAAATTACAACTACAAACTAAAGTATTCTAAACAATGGATAAAAATAACTACTTTAAATAAGGGCGAATCTAAAATTTTAAGTGTGAAAGAGCATACGCCTGCATTTCTTTTGGAATCCATATCATACGACATGGATGAGAAGGTTGTAGAATCTACATTATCATTAAATATTGGGGACAGAACAGCTTTTTATACTGAACTGTGGCCTAGTAATATTCAAATACATACAAACGATTCTGGCGAAGAATCAAGATTATAGAATATTAATATTATAACTTCATAAGTGAGTGATTAATTTAAGAGGTGAAAGATGACTGATTCAGCTGTAACTACAATAATGTCTGATTCTATTGTGTCTTTAATAGATGTAGAAAAGAGTTTCGGAAAAAACAAAGTTGTAAAGAAAATGAATGTTGAAATAAAAGAAGGGGAATTTCTGACGCTTCTTGGGCCTTCAGGATGTGGAAAAACCACTACATTGAGAATGATTGCGGGATTTGAAGAAACTTCTTCGGGAATTATCAAGGTTCAGGGAGAAAGTGTCGAAGACAAGGAGCCTTTTGAAAGAGATGTAAATACGGTCTTTCAAAACTATGCGCTTTTTCCTCACATGACTGTATTTGATAATATAGCTTATGGGCTTAAAATCAGAAAAAAACCAAAAGATGAAATAACAAAAAGAGTCAATGAAATGCTGGATCTCGTCCAGCTTAAAGAATATGAAAACAGGAAGCCTGATGCACTTTCCGGAGGACAGAAACAGAGAGTTGCAATTGCGAGAGCTCTTATAAATAATCCTAAAGTTTTGCTCCTTGATGAACCTCTTGGCGCTTTGGACCTCAAGCTCAGAAAACAGATGCAGGTAGAACTTAAAAGATTACAGAAGAAGCTTGGAATTACATTTATTTATGTAACTCATGACCAGGAAGAGGCTCTTACAATGAGTGACAGAATAGCGGTAATGAATGAAGGTGTAATAGAGCAGCTTGCTGCACCAAGAGAGATTTATGACAGGCCGCTCACTAAATTTGTGGCGGGTTTTATTGGAGAATCTAATATTTTTGACGGTAAGGTCAAGGGCCTCTGTGATGGAATCTTGGATGTTGAAACTTCAGCAGGCACCATGAAAGTGAAAGGTAATGGATTTGAAGCAGACGAAGATATCCATGTGTCCATAAGGCCGGAATATATAAAGGTAAGTTCTGACCCTGTAGAGGGATTTAATCTCAAGGGTACAGTTAAGGATTATATATATATGGGAACTGTAGTAAAAACATCTGTTGATTTAAAAGATAATACTGAAATAAAGTATACCCATTTTGAGAAAGACCAGGATTTTAAAGAAGGAGATACTGTAAATATATACTGGAATCCGGAAAGAGCCGTTGCCATTAAGGCTTCCAGGTAGCATGGTGGATAATATGAATAAAGAGAATAGTTTTAAGAGAAAAACACTGCCTGCCTTAGCTATGGCCGGACCGGTTTCACTATGGATGATTTTGTTTGTTACATTACCCATGCTGTATATTATCTACATAAGCTTTATGTCCAGGGGAGTATTTGGTGATGTTGTCTATAAATTTTCATGGGAAAGCTATAAAACCTTATTGGACAGCACATATTTTAAGGTTATAGTAAAATCCATGAAGGCAGCATTAACAACTACTGTACTTTGTCTTCTTATAGGATATCCCTTTGCATACTATATTGCAAAAAAACCAAAGGAAGTTGCATCAAGACTCATAATGCTTATTATGATTCCTTTTTGGACAAACTCTTTAATGAGACTTAACAGCTGGCTCCTTTTGTTTCAAACTAGCGGACCTGTAAATAATTTTCTTCAGAGTGCAGGATTTATAGATGCACCTATAAGTTTTGTATATACGGATGGTCTTGTAATGCTTGGTATGATTACAAACATGCTTCCATTTGCAGTACTTCCCATGTACAGCTCAATTGAAAAATTAAGCAAATCTCTTTTGGAAGCATCGTCAGACCTGGGGGCTTCAAGGAGTACAACATTTTTTCAAATAACACTTCCTCTTACTTTTCCCGGAATATTCTCGTCAATAATACTGGTATTTATACCTTCTCTGGGAATATATACCGTAACGGATATGCTTGGCGGCGGAAAAGTTTTATATATAGGAAATATTATAAAAAATCAATTCGGAGCAATTAGAAACTGGCCTCTTGGCGCTGCTCTTTCCGTGCTGTTGATTGTTATTACGGGATTGCTTATTTTCATATACACCAGATTTTCAAAAATTGAAGATATGGAGGTGGTATAGTGAGTATTTCAAAAAAGCAAAAAAGAAAAAGAAGAGAAGAAATCATTGGAGCGGTTTATTCAATTATAATATATACCATACTGTATATTCCAGTGTTTGTAATGATGGTCTTTTCATTTAACAATCAAAGATACAACTATTTCTGGAACGGATTTACAACCCAGTGGTATTCAAAATTATTTTCTAACTCCGCTGTAATCGGAAGCCTTTGGTATTCAGTAGTAATCGCGGTATTATCAACTGTGATTTCTGTTACAATAGGCACTGTCGGAGCACTGGGATTAAAAAAATATGAATTCAGAGGAAAAAAATTTATTAATAATATGCTTTATATTCCCATAATAGTTCCTGAAATTGTTATGGCAGTTGCACTTCTTATTATTTTTATGAAAATAGGACTTGCTCTTGGAATGGGGACCATATTAATAGGTCACTGCACTTTCTGTATACCTTATGCGGTAGTTACCATAAAGGGACGTATAAGCGGCGATGGTTACAGTCTTGAAGAGGCATCCATGGATCTTGGTGCCAACAGAATTCAGACATTTATAAATGTTACTCTCCCAAGTATCATGCCGGGAGTAATGAGTGCGGCTTTTCTGTCATTTACTCTTTCAATAGATGATGTTGTAATGAGTAATATGCTTGCAGGTGCAAAAAATTCAACACTGCCGGTTTTAATTCTTTCAATGAACAAGTCGGGGATTACACCTGATGTTAATGCACTCACAACAATCATGATTCTAGTCATAGCAATAGCAATGATTTTGAATAATACAATTAAAAATACGTTGAAAAAACGTGCCAAAATGGAGGAAGGTATATGAAAAAATTAATTTCTGTGTTGTTAACCATTTTTATAATCATGGGACTTTTTACAGGCTGTGGAGGAACTAACACTGGTTCCAGTGTTGAAAGCGGCAAGGCATCCCCTAGTACAGAGCTCAATATTTATATGTGGCAGCAATACATATCTGATGATTTAATCGCTAAATTTGAGAAAGAAAACAACGCAAAAGTAAATCTGTCATACATGAGTGATAATGCAGATGCGATTACAAAGCTTACAGCTGGAGGAGGACAGGAGTATGACCTTATAATGACATGTGATGCTTATATGGAATCTCTTGTAGAAGGCGGATATATCGAGAAGATAAACTTTGGAAATGTGCCAAATGCATCAAACATTAATGAAGCGTATTGGACAGCAAAAGAATACTGCGTACCATATCTTATGAACTATATTTATATAGTTTATAATAAAGATACATGCCCGGTTGAAATCAAAAGCTACAACGATTTGATAAACCCTGCATTAAAAGGAAAGATAGCCACAATAGACGGAGCCAGAAATCTGTTTCCAATAGCACTGGTTGCTCTCGGATATGATCCTAACTCAACTAATAAAGATGAAATAGCTGAAGCTTATGAATGGCTTGTAAAATACAATGAGAATGTTGTAGCATATGGAAATGCTGAACAAAATCTCACCAACGGAACTGCATCTGTTGCATTTACATATGATGGAAATGCTTCATGGGCTATGGCTGAGCTTGGAGAAAAAAATAATCTTGTGATAGCTGATTTTGAAAAAGACCCTGTACAGCTTGGTTTTGACCTTTATGTAATACCTAAAGGAGCCAAACATATAGATCTTGCTGAAAAGTTTTTAAATTACATTACTGATCCTCAGGTTATGGCTGCAAACCTTGAAGAATATCCATATTCATGCCCAAATGATGCAGCAGTTGAAGCGGCTTCTGATGCATATAAAAATGACCCTGCAAGAGAATTTGATTACAAGGAAAATGTGTTTTTCCAAAAAGATGTTGGGGATGCAATTACAATATACAATGATTATTATCAGAAATTAAAGGTTGGAGAATAGAAATAACCAGGAGAACAAATAATGCTAAAATTTGATGAACAGAAACAGTTGGACAGCGTAAATGGAGCATTAGCTCTTAGAGGTGAAATAGAGTCTGTTGTAGACGAAATATGCAAAAAAGGATATAAAAACATCTGCTGGCTTGGTATAGGTGGAACATATGCATCCTGTCTGCAGGCTGAAGTGCATATGAAGGAAAGATCAGCAATAAATTTTTATGTTGAAAATGCGGCAGAATATATACTTACCGGAAACAAAAGAGTGGGAGAAGGCACAATAGTTGTGATATCTTCTGTTACAGGAAGCACAGCAGAAATGGTTGACGGAGTAAAAAAGGCTCAGGATGCCGGAGCCAAGGTAATTGGCTTTGTTGATTATCCCGACACAAAACTGGCTAAAATGGTAGATTATCTTATTTCATATCCCAAAAATGAGCAGCTTAAATTTTTTATGACAGCTGACAGATTTATGTATAATGCAGGAGAATTTGATGAGTACCATGAGCTTTATGCCGAGCTTGACGAGCATCTTGCCCGTGCACTTGTAGAAGTTGAGAAATCAGCTGACGAGCTTGGTGAGAGCATAGCAAGGAAGCACATGAATGACAGCATACATTATTTTGTTGGAGCAGGAAATCAGTATGGAGCCACATACTCCTACGCAATGTGCTACTGGGAAGAGCAGCACTGGATAAGGACAAAGTCCATTCACAGTGCGGAATTTTTCCACGGTATGTTTGAAATTGTAGACAGAGATACAGCTGTTACAGTATTCGTTGGAGAAGATTCTCAAAGAGCACTCAGTGAAAGGGTTGCAAGATTCTTACCAAGAATATGTGCAAACTATAATATAATTGATACAAGGGATTATGAATTGAACGGAATTAGTGAAAAATTCAGGGGTCATCTTTCTCATCTTTTAATGAGAGTAATAACTTCAAGAATAGACGTTCACTTAGAAAAATTAAACTGTCACCCTATGGAAATAAGGAGATATTACAGACAGCTTGATTATTAATTGTTGTACGCATGTAAAGGATGGGCTGCTTCTTGATTTTGAAGCAGTCTGTTTTTTACAGTCGAGAAAGGAGACTTTATGAAAATTGGAATGTTTACATCAGGATATCAGCGCAATGACATTGAGGATATTTTCAGAGATGCCAAAAGATTTGGATATGATTATATTGAGCTATGGGGTGGGCGACCTCATGCATATGCATATGATTTAAAGAGAGGGCAAATAGACAGGTTTTTGAACCTAAGAGACAAATATGAAATTCCCATAAAGGTGTACACACCGGAGCACAACGCATATCCGTATAATTATATGATTGGTGATGAATACCAAAGAAAAGAATCAATAGAATATCTCAAAACTGCAATTGAAATGGGAAAGGCTCTCGGTGCGGATTATACAGTAATATCAGCCGGCCATGCTGGGTATGGAGCTGCCAGGAAAGAAATATGGGAAAGATTATGCAAAAGCATAAGAGAGCTTGTTGATTATGCACAAGAAAAAGAGCATATGCTTCTTATTGAAGCTCTTACTCCATATGAATCAAATGCATGTACATCAGCCAATGATCTTTGTGATATAATTGAATACATTGACTCGCCATATTTTGGGGCAATGTGTGATATTGTTCCTCCTTTTGTGCAGCATGAGACTATAATGAGTTATTTCGAGAAGCTAGGGGATAAACTTAAGCATCTTCACATAATAGACAGCGATGGGAACAGCGATACTCATCTGATGCCCGGAGACGGGAGTATCCCTCTTAAGGAGCTTATGGAAGAAATCTGCGATTATGGGTATAATGAAGGTGCAACTATAGAGCTTGTTACAGCATACATCAATGAACCATCCCTCTATGCAAAACGGGCAATAGACAGATTTAAGAAAATAACAGAACGTTGAGGATATTATGGAAAAGAAAATAAGAATAGCTGCGGTTGGGGACAACTGCATGGATGTTTATGACAGTACTGGCGAGGCTTTTCCCGGCGGAAACCCCGTTAATGTAGCGGTATATGTCAAAAGGATGAACGGAGATTCATCATATACAGGTGTTGTAGGTACTGATGATTATGGAAAAATTATGATTGAAGCCCTAAAAGAAAAAGGGGTAGATATATCACATGTAAAAATACTGGAAGGCAAGACTGCAGTTACGCACGTTGAACTTAAAAATGGTGACAGGATTTTAGGAGATTATGAAGAAGGTGTTATGGCAGATTTTAAGCTGAGCGAAGATGATATAGATTTCTTATGCGGCCATGATCTTGTTGTAACCGGAATCTGGGGAATGATAGAATCAGAATTACATAAAATTAAAGAAAGAGGCGTGCCTATAGCATTTGATTTTGCAGATAAGCTTGATCATGAGATAACACACAAGGCTATACCATATGTAGACTACGCATTTTTTTCCTGTGAAAGCAAAAGCGACGTAGAATTGCATGAATTTATGAAATACATCAAATCCAAAGGTCCAAGCGTGGTAGTTGTTACCAGAGGGGAAAAAGGCAGTATTGCTTATGATGGCAATGAATTCACTAAATTTGGTATAATAAAGTGCGAAGTAATAGATAGCATGGGAGCCGGAGACAGTTATATAGCGGGATTTCTTATGGGCATAATTGAAGGAAAATCAATTGTAGAGTGTATGGAAAAGGGCGCATTAAGCAGCAGCAAGACAATAGGGTATTATGGTGCTTGGTAAAATCCGCATAAAAGAAGAGCTTGGATTATATGGAATATTGAATATTCTGATTTTGATAAATTAACATCTGCCATATTTAATGAATTAGGAATAAAAATGAGATGGGAGCCTCAATACTGATGGAACATGCATAAAAAGACAAGAGGACGTAATTTCATCCCCTTGTCTTTTTACTGTTATTTCTGAATATTTAATTTAACCCTTAATTTTTCAAGCATGTCTTTTGTCATGGAGTCTAAGTCATATTTCGGGTTCCAGTCCCATTCTTCCCTGGCTGCGGAGTCGTCCAACGAATTTGGCCATGAATCAGCTATTTCCTGCCTTATAGGATCAACATCATAGTCCAATTCAAATTTTGGTATGAATTTTCTTATGGATGCAGCAAGCATTTCGGGATCAAAGCTCATAGCGGTGACGTTAAAAGCATTTCGGTGCTTAAGTCTGTCCGGATTTGCCTCAATCAAATCAATAATGGCACTTATTGCATCCGGCATGTACATCATATCCATGTAAGTTCCTTTTTGGATAAAGCTGATATATTTTTGTTGTTTTAGTGCTTCGTAATATATATGTACCGCATAATCCGTCGTTCCTCCTCCGGGCAGCGTCTTGTATGAAATAAGTCCCGGGAAACGGACGCCTCTTGTGTCAACATCAAATCTTTTAAAGTAATAGTCACATAACAATTCACCGGCAGCCTTTGTTACTCCGTACATGGTGGTGGGTCTTTGAATTGTGTCCTGGGGAGTATCATCCTTTGGAGTCGAAGGACCGAATGCGGCAATTGATGATGGCGTAAATACCATGCAGTTTTTTTCTCTAGCTGTTTCTAAGACATTGTACAGCCCATTCATATTTATATTCCAGCATTGTTGTGGATTCTTTTCTCCTGTGGCCGATAGAATGGCAGCGAGGTTTACAATGGTGTTTATTTTATGTTTATCCACTGCAGCTGACAATGATACAGGGTCATTTACGTCTATGATTTCGAATGGACCGGATTCAATAAGCTGCTCATGCCCTTCCTTTAATCTTCTGTTACTGGCTACCACATTGTCCGAACCGTAAATTTTACGCATTTCTGCTGTTAACTCCGAGCCTATTTGCCCCAATGCTCCCGTGATTAATATTTTTCTCACAATGTACCTCCCATATTAATTCATTATTATGTTAAATATATATTATGATAACAAAAAAATTATATAATATAAATAAAATTATATGCTTCCTGTTAAAATTGAGTTTATGGCTTCTTTTATTTCCTGATAGCTTGTGCATCTGCATAAATTAGATTGGAGCCACTGTTCAGTAATATATTCATCTGCATCCATGTGCTGTGCAGCTAGGGAGTGGCATACCATTAAAAATCCTGACGTACAAAATCCACATTGAAATCCCCATTTTTCTACGAAAGCTTTTTGAATAGGAGCATTTTTAAGGCCTTCAACTGTCGTTATTTTATGCCCTATCATTTCAACTGTCAGGGTTAAACAGGATTTAACAGGCCAGCCATCAACTATAACAGTGCATGCGCCACAATCCCCATTTTCACAGCCAGGTTTTGCACCTGTAAGATTTAATTCGTTTCGAAGGGTATAAAGCAATGTGTCTGACGGATTTACCACAACCTTTCTTTTTTCCCCATTCACATCAAGTTCTATGATGCTTGTATCTAATATTCTGATCATTTCACACCTCATTTAACATTTTAAAAGTATTTTCAAGGGTGTTTTTAAGCACAAACTTTCTATATTCTGATGACCCCTCGGTATCATTTAATATTGAAGATGATAAAACCTCAATAATCTGGCTTGTTTTATTTTTATGACTCATACTCTCATAATTAATAAGATTTTCTACTTCTTTGTTTCTAAAAGGATAGGGATGCAATCCGCTAAATGCAATTCTGATTTTATCATCCTTTTTAAGTGCTGCCACTGTTAATAGCGGATAAGCAATTTTGTCGCTTTTTGTTTTTTTAACGTGAACATATGGAAGTGAAAAATATCTTTCATCTATTTTTAAGCCTACTAATATTTCTCCAGGCAGCAGATTTAGTTTTTTATCAAATATTTGATTTAATTGAACTTCTCGTCTGCCGTTTTTTCCAAATATGACAGCGCTGCTGTCACAAAGTATTAAGGGAAGTGATGTTTCTTTATATATTATCGTTCCGCATAAATTGCCTCCTATGGTCAATTTGCACTGCACGGTGTGATCAGCTATGCGGGCTGCTGTTTGACCAAGGAGAGGAAATATTTTTGATTCTGATATTTGGCTAAGTGTCACTGCGCTGCCAATGTTTAATTTATTGTCCCTCATTTCCATAGTACAACATTCGGTAATTCCTTTTATATCTATGACAGCACCCATATTAATATTATTTGCTCTTGCCATTGTTATGATTTCAGTTCCACCGCTATAATACATTGGATTTTTACCCTGTGAATTCAGTTCATTAAATGCTTGGAAGGCTTCTTCTAATGTGTCCACCTTATAATATTCAAATTTGATTGGTATCATTTTTGCCTCCTGTTTTTTTCCTCCAAATATATTCCGGCGTTATTGGAAGTTTATCCACATCAATATCTGCTGCTAAAGATATTGCGTTGCCAAGTGCACCAGGAATGCCAATGATTCCGTGTTCAGCTATTCCCCTTGCACCATAGGGCGCTGATAAATCAGGTGTTTCTATAAAATCAACAACATATTCAGGATTTTCTCCGTATCTCATCATCTTATATGTTCTAAAGCTTGTAGTTTGCATAATGGCATTTTCATCGTATAAAAATTCTTCTCTGCTTCCTATTCCAAGCCCCATGCTCATGCCGCCCATTAAAAGACCTGTAGCGGATTTTGGATTTATGAGTTTTCCTACATCAATTACAGTTGCAGCTTTGACAAATCTGTACGTAAAATCAGTTTTATCAAATTCAATTTCTACTGCTTGCGCCCCAAGTGTCCACGATGGACCTGCTTTACCTATTCCGGTGGCAGGATCAAGATGCGAAAGCCTGCTCATAATAAAACTTCCTCTTCCAAGAATATGACCACCCACTGTATTTCCATTGTCATATTGGAATCCATAAACTAAATCTTTAAAAGATATATATGTTGTAGGATCTTCGTTTAAAAATACTCTCATGTTACCAACATCTAAATCTTCAGGAGAACATTTTAGAGCAACAGCAGCAGCTTTTTTTAACTGCATGATTAAATCTTCTGCAGCTCTCAGCACTGCACTTCCTGCCATATAAGTACTCATGCTTGCCACTGTTTTCCAATGTGTAGGGCTTGTTTGTGTGTTTACATTCATAACTACATTGATTTTACTTTCAGGCATTTTCATTTTTTCCGCAAGAATTTGAGCCAATGTTGTTTTTGAACCAGGACCTATTTCAACAACACCGCAGTTTAAATTTATGCTTCCGTCAGAATTAAAAGTGAGCAAAACACCAGAGGATGCATCAGTAGGTGAATCAGATGTTTTCCAAAAGCAGCTGATTCCCTTAGTTCTAACTTTCCCATTGCCTAGTTCAATTTTATTACCTTCCTGCCAATTCATGATCTGTTTAAGTTTCTCTAAACAGGAAACAAGGTCTCCAACATTACTTTTAGTGATTTTCACCTGTGTAGGAGATGTTTTGCCCACTGTTATAGCATTATTAATTCTTAATTGAACGGGGTCCATGCCTAATTTTAATGCTAATTTATCAAGCATTCTTTCTAAACAAAAAGCATGGCTCGCGTGACTAAATCCTCTGAATGATGTGGAGTAATTATGATTTGTATAAATGCTCATTGCATCACATGATAGATTTTCTATACTGTATGGTCCCGAGCAGTCCACTGCAATGGCTTTTGCTAAACGCGGAGATATACCGGAATAAGCTCCGCCATCAACTAAATAAGTCATTTCTGCAGCTTTTAAATTTCCGTTTTTATCAGCTCCCAGCTTAATTTTTACTTCGGCTCCCATTTTACATGGTGAAGTGGAAATATCCTCTTCACGGCTGTTAGCAATTTTTACAGGTCTTCCATCAACAGATCTTGAAGCAAGATATGCTAATAATTCCAACTGAACATTTGCTTTGCCGCCGAAAGCACCTCCAACAAGAGGTGTATGTACAATAACTTTACTTTCTTCTAATTTAAAATACTTGCTTATATATTTTTTAACAGAAAAGGGGGTCTGTGTTGACGTATTGATTAAAACTGTGCCATCCGGTAATATTTCAGCTCTTGCATTTCTAACTTCCATAGCAGCATGATCGGCCTGCGGCTCTGTAAAATTTCCTTCCACAATGACTATGCTTTCCTGCCAGCCCTTATTCATATCGCCTTTTCTGATTTTTACAACATGTGAAATATTAGTGTTTTTTTGCGGATATACGTACTTAGATTCAAATTTATAATCAGTTAAATTCTCGTGAATTAAAGAGGCATTTTCTTTTATTGCTTCAGAAACTGAATTTACAGCAGGAAGTGGGTCATATTCTATTTTTATTAAATTTGATGCTCGCATTGCAGTCTGCTCACAATCAGCAACCACTATAGCGACCGGCTCCCCGTAATACCTGACTTTGTCCTTTGCAATGGGAGGTCTGTCATCAATAAGTTCCCCGGATAAAATCTCGCAATCATTTCCTGTTAAAACAGATTTAACACCAGATTCTTTTAATGCTGCAGAAATATCAATGGATTTAATTTTAGCATGTGCATATGTGCTGCATAACATCTTTGCATGAAAAATATTCCTGACATCTTCATCCACATTATATTTTGCGGCCCCGGTTACTTTATCCAGTGCTTCTTTTTTGAGAATGCTATTGCCTAAAACCGTCAATTCATTTCCTCCCTATTTTATTATGATATAATCGCCGCAATTTAATTGCGAAACATTGGCCTTCATAGCTTTTGCAATATCTCTGCACAATATTTTCTGTTCTTCAACATCATTTGCTATCAGTATTAACGGATTTCCTCCAAAGACTCTTTCTTTATTCAATGTAATATACGCAATTATCTCAGCTTTATCTTTTGCCATGGTAATCTCTCCTAGCTTTTAATTATTTATCTTCAAGCGGACTTTTCATTAGTTCAGGATTCTTTTTAACATTTTCTAAAATTGGAGTTTGTTTTATTGTATCAATAAAAGCTCCTTCATCCCTTATTATTGGCACTATAGCTAGAGCAATTTTGCCTGTACTAAATTGTTTCCTGATAAAATTATATCTTTTAACACCAAGCCTTCTGCAAACTTCAAAAAGTATTGCCTGTCTTTGTCCATAATTATCTAAAGTGATGCGGAAATGGTCTTTTTTAGGACATATTACAGCTCCAATACCTTCTGATTGTACCAATTTTCTTGAATTATCAGTTCCTAATAAATTGGTAACAAATATATTATCCACGTATAGTTCGGAATTTCGCACTTCAATTTTACCGATTTTAACTTCTGCAAGATCCCCAACATTATGTCCTTTTGAAAATCTTCTTAAAATTAAAAATGTAATCGAACCGGCTAATACACCAACTAAAACATTCACCCAAATTATTGAGCTGTTTACCACATACATGCTTATTTCAGTAATAAAGGATACTAAAAGAGCAAAATAATTTCTTGCCTCATATGTTTTAGCAATACCATCTATGTACGCATCTCCTCTTTTAGCATATTCAGAACTATCAACAGCTTTTAGACTTTCATTTTCTATTTTTCTAATATCCCTAAAATGCTGTATACCCAATGTTAGAAAAGTAATAGCAGAATAATTCTTAGATAAAAATGCTGGAACGACTACAGCACCTAGACCTGCAGCAACAATACCTGATACTAAATTTAATAAATATCCATTAGGATAACTTGGATATTGCCTATAATCCTGGATTATGGTCAATATCCTTGCTAAACTTCCCATTACAATAGCAGTACCTATAAAAATAAGTTCCTGCTGTGATATAATTTCTTCTTTCATTATGACCTCTAATTAAATTATAGCTTTAAGTAGTATAGATTATTATAAAATACATTGATTTTCTTATTATTCTATTTTTAATTTTAATTATTCAAAAAGCTAAAAAGATATTATATTGAGCCATTTTCTGCGGAAACAAACAGCAGATTATTAACTGTCACGGTATAAAAATTTATCATTTAATATTCGAACTGAAAAATTTGCATAGTGCTTGCACATCGCAATACAAGATGGTATACTATAAATAAAAACAATAAGGAGGAAATTTGCATGGCAAGAACATCTAATATATTTGCTCGTGTAGAACCGGAAATCAAAAAACAGGCAGAAATAATATTAGACCAATTGGGTATTCCTATGTCAAATGCTATTAGTATTTTTCTACGTCAAATAGTATTGCAGAAGGGTATTCCGTTTGAAATGAAATTACCACAGAGTAAACCTGTTGCATATGCTTCATTGACGGAAGAGCAATTTAATGCTGAAATTGAAAAAGGTCTGTCAGATTTGGGTTATGGTAAGGTCATTTCGGCTCAAAGTGTTGCGGAAAAAATAAATCGGGATTATGGTATATGAGCTGGAACGTGATTTATACAGAACAGGCAGAACGTGACTTGAGAGATATTTTCGAATATATTGCATTTAATCTGCTCGTTCTAGATACAGCAAAAGAACAGATAAGAAGAATTATCAATAATATTGCAGAATTGGATGAAATGCCGTTTAGGCATGCTTTATATAAAAAAGAACCATGGGATAGTAAAGGCTTGCGCGTTTTACCGATAGATAATTATATTGCATTCTATCTGCCTATTGAAGTGAATAAAACGGTGGTGATTATCCGTATTATGCACGGAAGTCGGGACATCGATGTTTGATGAAGTTTTAAGAGATGTAAAAACCAGATGAACAATAAAATAACTGAATAATAAAATTGACCATTAGATTTAAGTAGTAATAGTATTCTATCTTCTAAATCTGGTGGTCATTTTAAATTTTAATGTCTAAAATTGACTGCAAGAATTGAAGATAAAAATATAATATTTACTTGACAACTAAAAATATAAAGAATATAATTTATACAAACATCCAGTTGTACGTACAACCGGACATACTAACAAACATGTATGTTAGTTAAAAAAATAAAGACTTAATAAAATCAGAGAATGGAGATGTTGAAATGAGGAAAAGGTTTGTAATAATTGGTGCTGGAAACGGAGGACAATCCCTGGCCGGAGATATGGCAATACGTGGCGTAAGGGTTGATGCTATTTATGACAAAAATGCGGAAGCAATAGCACCAATTGCAGAAAATGGTGGTATAAAAATGAGTGGGCCTGTAGTACAGGGCTTTGGGGCTGTTGATTGTGCCACAACGAATCTTGAGGAGGCAATGAATTCAGGCGATGTTTTTCTGGTCGCAATCACATCTAATTTTCATATGGTGCTTGCTTCCGAGATGGCTCCCTTCATAAAACCGGAACATACAATAGTGCTTCTTCCAGGTTATGTAGGTAGTTCCATTTCATTTGCTAATACTCTAAAGAAGCGCGGAGTAAAAGAGCTGCCTTTGATAGGTGAATCTTTAAGTTTCCCCTATGCAACAAGATTGATTGGCCCTGCTCATGCCGGAATAAAAGCTCGTAAGTATGCTCTTCCTATGGCTGCTTTTCCGGCATGCAGAAATCAGGAATTTATAGATATCGTACAACAGGCCATACCAGAAGCAATTCTTTCAGAAGATACTCTAACTGTTGGTTTTAATAACTCTAACCCTACAACTCATGTAGCATTCTATCTGTTTAATGTCGGAAAGGTGGAGTCAGATGAGGCTAAAAATGCAGATTTTCATAGTTGGGGAACACCAAGTGTTGTTAGAATCCAATACGCAATGGATAACGAGCGTATGGAGATAATGAAAGCACTGGGGCTCAAGCCTATATCCTATGACGAATTTCATACTATTTGTTATAAGGGAAATCATTTTCAGCCAATAGCCCAATCCAACGAATTGCCTGAAAATGCAAGTCAGATTCCTGGTCGTTTTATTGATGAAGATATCCCGATGGGTTTAGTACCAATGCAAGCATTAGCAAGAAAACTGGGAGTTCCGACACCAACAATTGACACTCTTATACTTATGGGAAATCTTGTGAGAGGCAAGGATTTCACTAAGGAAGGTACATCGCTAGAAATTATGGGAATTGATAATATGAACATTGAAGAAATATTATCATATGTACACGGAAAGGAATTGGCAGTTAATTAATTACATATGAAAGGATACTTAACGGAGGAAATTAAATTATGAGAGAACGGTTAAAGGCAAAGCCTAGTGAAGTGGTATGCAAATATTTGTTTGAACCTGCGATTGTTGAGGATAGTAAGCGTTCCTTTATTAATATGGTTCATTTAAATTTGGCGCATGTTCTGATGCTTTGCAAACAGGATATCATAGAGAAAAAGGATGCGGAAATATTGTTGGAAGCATTACTTGAACTAAAAAAATCTGGACCGGGTACTTTTGAACTTAACCCTCTCTATGAAGATTATTATTTTAATATTGAACAGTACCTTATTTCACAAATAGGAATTGAATCTGCCGGAAAAATGCATACGGCAAGGAGCAGAAATGATTTGCATTCTACAATAAGTCGTATGAATGTGAGAGATGCCATTACAGGACTCTATCCAGAGCTGCTTGAGCTGCGCGCTATTTTGATAAAGCTTGCTTCTGAAAACAAAGAGACTGTGTTGACAGGTTATACTCACATGCAGCCGGCTCAGCCCATTACTCTCGGACACTATTTTGCAGCCATTGCTGAAGCAATTGAAAGAGACTATCAGCGTTTGACTGAAGCTTATAAAAGAGTTAACTGCTGTCCATTGGGCAGCGGTGCATTTGCAGGTACCGGTTTTAATATAGACAGACAATATACAGCAGAATTATTGGGATTTTACGGACCGGTTGAAAACAGCATAGATGCAGTAGCATCAAGGGACTATTTGTTAGAGTTTTCTGCACATTTTGCTACATTTGGATCTACCATTAATAGATTTGCCAATGATCTTTATATTTGGGCAACTGATGAATTCGGATTTATTGAGGTGGATGATTCAATGGCAGCGTGCAGCAGTATTATGCCCCAGAAAAAAAATCCTATCACCCTGGAGCATGTAAAGGCAAAGACATCTCATCTTCTTAGTGCTTTTGTATCAATCTTTACTTGCATGAAGGGAATTCCATTTGGGCATTGCCGGGATATAGGAGGGGAAAGCATACATTTATTTTGGGATGCAACTTCACAGATGGAAGCAATTTTAGAATTGCTCAACAGCACATTAAAGAGCATTAAGATTAAGCAAAACAATATGGAACTCAGAGCAAACACCAATTTTTCAACAGTTACAGAGCTTGCTGACGAGCTTGTCAAGAAAGAGGGACTATCCTTCAGAATAGCTCATCAAATTGTAGGAAGCATTGTCAGTGATTGTATAGATAGTGGGTTGTCTGCTCAGGAAATTACCATTGAGATGCTTAATAATGCCGGGAAGATATATGCTTCGCGTACTTTCGATTGGACACAGGAGCATATTAGTATGGTGCTTAATGCGGACTACTCGGTTAATAATAAACCAAGCCCGGGCTCACCGTCGCCTGAAGAGTGCGAGACATTGATTCAAAAACTTGAAAAAAGTCTTGATAATGATGTTCAAGTATATCATAATATAGTAAAAGAACTTGAACTATCATCTATTAGGCTTCAAAAGGAGGTAGTTCAAGTAATAAAAATAGTGAGAGATTGATAAAATATGGACAACTTAAAGCGAAAAGGAATTTCAATTTACTATCAAATAGAAGAGTATATTCAAGAGAAAATTGATAGTCAGGTATGGTATGAAGGGTTTCAATTACCTTCGGAAATGGAACTTGCAAAATTTTTTAAGGTAAGCCGTTCTACTATACGTCATGCCATATCTAACCTTGTTTTACAGGGGAAGCTTATCCGCAAGCAAGGGTTAGGTACGTTTGTTACAAAGCCTTCTTATGAAGGTAATTATCTTAAATTTTATTTTCCTGAAGAATTTGGAAGTAATCATAAGCTATTGGAATTCAGAAAAATAGAGGCATCTTACTCTATTTCACAAAGCTTAGAGCTGCCTTTAGGAAGCATTGTGGTTGAGATATCCAGATTAAGATATGTCAAGGATGAGAGTGAAGCGTCTATTTTAGAGAAATCCTATTATGATATAAATCTTTTCCAAGGGATTGAGAATTACGATTTAAGTAAAAAGATATATGATATTATCGAAAAAGAATACGGGGTTAGTTTAATAAAATCAAAGATGTTGATTGAACCGGTTCTTTTGAAGGAAAGAGAAGCAGAATTTCTTAATTCTAGTCCAGGTTCTCCGGTTTTACTATTGTCAAGGGTGGGCTACACCTATAATGATAAGCCTGTAATTCTGACTAAAAGTTTAGTTCGGGCAGATAAATGCAAGTTGCTGATTAAAGAATGATAATTATGATATTAAAATTAACGAATATTCCATATTGTTCGTTCCTGTCGTTATTGTCGTATAAGGATTGATGTGCAGTCATCGTATACTTATATTAGCTTTTCTGTTGCTGAACTTTCTGTACCATTTCCTAAAAGAAAGTATCCGTCCTGAAAACGTAATCCTGCACTGAGCCTTTTAAATACGAAGCTTACATACTTTAAGCTTCGTATAAGGCGAACCGCGATAATCTTCATATTCCATTGCCCAGTAGGAAAATATTTTGAGATAAAATAAATTGATTAAGTTAGTATTGATTATGTATGAATGAATACGTTTTAATGTGAAAAAAATGTAGTGTCAACTTGATATGTAAAATATTATGGAGGTTATGCAATGAAGAAATATATAGTTTTAATATTAATAATTGTTTTACTCATAACTATAGTTGGGTGCAGCGCAAATAACAATGTACCAGTGGACAATACTTCTTCAAATAATACGCAGGATAGCAATTCAACTGCGCCAAATAGAGAATTAACACGTATGCTTCTTGGGACTTCAAGTGCAGGGGGAACATACTACGTTTTAGGCGGCGGTTGGGCAAAAATTATGAATGACAATGTTAATAATGTTGATATAGCAGTAGAAGTGACCGGTGGACCAAACACCAATATCCAACTGATAGAGAACGGAGATATGGAATTGGGTTATGCTACTACATGGTTAGCGGGTGAAGCTTATTCAGGTGAAGGTTGGGCAGAAGGGAAAAAGTATTCTGAAATACGTGCAATGTATCCTATGTATAGCAGTATTCTCTATATTTATACACTAAAAGGAAGCGGTATAACAAGCGTATATGAGTGTGAAGGTAAAAATGTAAGTGTAGGAGCTCCCGGTGCAACGAGCGATATGGCAGGAAGGGCTGTTTTAGATGTTTTAGGAATTAAGCCTAAGTCCATAAGCAGTTTGCCAACAGATGCTCAGATTAATGCACTTAAAGATGGTACAGTAGACGTAAATTTTGGCATAACCGGACTTCCTGCCCCTTGGCTGCTTGATTTAGAAACAACTCATGAAGTTGAATATATACCTTTGAAACAAGAAGAAATAAACAAGATTCTTGAAGCATATCCATACTGGGCGCAAGGTGTAGTACCAGAAGGAACATATAAGCATCAAACAGGTGATATTCCCGTTTTAACATTCTGGAACATGGCTATAGCTGATAAAGATATTCCGGATGATATAGTATATGATTTAGTAAAAACTACTTTTGATCATCATGAAGAATTAGTAGCTATTGATCCTACATCTGAGAGTACAATTCCTGAGAATGTTATAAACTGCAGCATTCCTCTTCATCCGGGTGCACTTAAATATTATGAGGAAAGCGGAATTGAGGTTCCTGATAAATTGATTATTAAATAAAGCTTAAAATTTTGGGAGAAGTTTGTTTTAACTTGACTTCTCCCAAATCTTATAATATTAATGTATTTTGAAAAATCGTAACATTGTTAATATAACAAATTATAATTTAACGAGGTGAGATTTAATGAAGAAGAACAAGGAAAATATTGATATCTCTGAACTGGAAGATGAAGGTTTACCAAAAAGAGAATTAGAAGGAGTTTTGAAGAAGACTATTTACATAATTGGAATTGCAATGTCTCTTTTTCATATTTACAGTTTGGCAATAAAGCCGGTCACACCATGGATAATCTATTGTGTACATATAAGTTTTGGTTTTATATTAACCTTAGCGCTATATTGCAGCAGAAAGAAAGACAGTAAAAAATCAATTCCTATATATGATCTGGCTCTTATGGCATTAGGACTCTTTGCCGCTACATATATGATAATAGAAATGAATGCTCTCATTTATCGAATTGGTATTGCTCCCACAAAATTAGATATAGTGGTAAGCATTATTATAATTGGATTAATATTAGAAATTACAAGAAGGACTTGCGGAAATGTTTTACCATGTATTGCAATAGTATTTTTACTTTATGCTCATTATGGTAAATATATACCAGGCTTGCTAGGTCATAGAGGATATTCCTGGCCTAAAATTCTAAGTTATATGATTGGTATGGATGCGATTTTTAGCACTCCTATGAATGCATCTGCTACAATGGTATTTTTATTTGTTGTATTTGGAGCATTTTTACAAGCAACCGGATCTGGTAAGTTTTTTATAGACTTAGCTTTAAGCATATCTGGTTCTAAGCGAGGAGGACCTGCCAAGGTTGCAGTCATATCAAGTGCACTGTTTGGTACAGTTTCAGGTAACTCCGTAGCAAATGTAGTATCTACAGGTTCTTTTACAATCCCTATGATGAAGTCTATCGGATATCGTCCGGCATTTGCAGCTGCTGTTGAAGCTACTGCCTCTACCGGCGGACAGATTATGCCGCCAATTTTAGGTTCAGCTGCCTTTATAATGGCGCAATTAGTAGGAGTACCATATATGCGTATAGTCACTGCCTCTATAATACCGGCATTGTTATATTTTTATACGGTATTTATCATGGTCGATCTGGAAGCGGTAAAGTATAACCTTAAGGGTATGCCAAAGGAAGAGCTTCCAATATTTAAAAAGATTATCGTTAGCGAAGGATATCTATTGCTTCCTCTTATAATATTAATTTATGTACTTTCTGTTCTGGGAGCCAGTCCGATCAGAGCTGCTATGTGGGGAATTATTACAGCTATTGCAGTAACATACTTTAAAAAAGAAACAAGAATTGGAATTAAGGGAATCCTAAATGCCTTGTACCAAGGCGCTATATCCTCAGTAAGTATTATTGCAGCTTGCGGAACTGCCGGAATAGTAGTAGGAGTTATAAATTTGACCGGAACCGGTCTAAAATTCGCTAGCGCGGTTATGTCGCTTTCAATGGGGATATTACCAGTAGCATTACTGCTAACAATGATGGCAAGTATAGTCTTGGGTATGGGTTTGCCTACGACTGCTTCATATCTGATATGTGCTGCGGTTGCAGCACCTGCACTTGTTCAAATGGGACTAAGTAATTTAGCTGCACATATGTTTGTATTTTATTACGCATGTATTTCAGCTATAACACCTCCGGTTGCTTTAGCTGCTTATGCAGGTGCCGGAATTGCAAAAGCAAAGCCAATGGAGGTTGGATTTACTGCATGTAAAATAGGAATTTCTGCCTTTATAATTCCGTTTATGTTCGCATATGGTCCAACACTATTATGTGAAGGATCCGTTTCTTCTATATTTATGACAGCTTTGACTGCCTTAATAGGAGCTACCATGCTTTCATTCGGGCTGCAAGGTACTGTCATGAGTATGAGGATTAACATTATTGAAAGTATAGCGCTATGTATAGGTTCACTGTTACTTATTAAACCAGGTCTAATTACTGATGTTATTGGATTGGGTACAGGGTCTGCGTTAATTGCATTTGTTTATATCAGAAACAAGAAAATAAAAGAGACAGCAGATGCTGTTGATATTGTGTAAAATTTCAGCCCCGCTTCAAATTTTTATTTTAAATTAATCGAGTATTAGGGTAAATGAAAACAATAAATATATTGGTCAGTCAGATTTATTGAAAAAACAGTCTGGAGGTTAAATATGGACCATAGAGTTGAAAGAGATACCATGGGTGAAATAAAAGTGACTGCTGAAAAACTGTGGGGTGCTCAAACTCAGAGGAGCTTTGAAAACTTTAAAATTGGAATAGAGAAGATGCCTATAGAAGTCATTAGAGCCTTTAGCATATTAAAAAAAGCTGCAGCAAAGGCAAATAATAGACTTGGCAAATTAGATGATTCAAAGATGCAGATTATCAGTATAGTTTGTGATGAAATAAACGGTGGTAAATTAGATGATAATTTTCCACTTGTAGTCTGGCAAACAGGAAGTGGTACGCAAAGCAACATGAATGTCAATGAGGTAGTTGCCAATCGCTCAAATCTAATACTGGGAGAAAAATTGATACATCCGAACGACCATGTAAATATGTCTCAAAGTTCAAACGACACATTTCCTACAGCAATGCATATTGCTGCTGTTACCGAAATAGAAAATAAACTATTGCCATCTATTCATTTATTAAAAGATACGCTTGATAGATTAGAGACGGAGAACAGAGGCATCTTGAAAACAGGCAGAACACATTTGCAAGATGCTGTACCGATAGCATTTTCCCAAGAAATCAGCGGCTGGAAACATATGCTGGTAAAAGGAGAACAAAACATTCAACAATCCTTAGAAGGGTTAAGAGGGCTTGCATTGGGGGGAACAGCAGTAGGGACTGGGCTAAATGCTCATAAGGATTTTGGAAAATTAGCTGCAAAAGAAATTAGTTCATTATTAAATACAAATTTTTATTCTGCAGAAAATAAATTTCATTCCCTTACAAGCCTGGATGGATTGGTGTTTGCACATGGGGCACTTAAAGCTTTAGCGGCAGATTTGATGAAGATTGCCAATGATGTAAGATGGCTTGCAAGCGGACCCAGGTGTGGCATAGGAGAAATATTTATTCCCGAAAATGAACCGGGCAGTTCAATTATGCCGGGGAAGGTGAATCCAACACAGTGCGAAGCACTTACAATGGTAGTATGCCAAGTCATGGCAAATGACACTGCAATTTCTTTCGGCGCATCACAAGGTAATTTCCAACTGAATGTTTTTTTACCTATGACCATTTATAATTTCTTACAATCAGTTAGAATATTAACAGATGCAATTACTTCATTTAATAATAATTGCATTGATGGAATTAAGCCAAATATAGAAAAAATGAAAGAAAACTTAGATAAATCATTGATGCTGGTTACTGGTTTGAATCCGTACATAGGGTACGAAAAAGCTGCTGTGGTAGCTAAAACGGCTTACAACAAAGGTGTTCGGTTAAAAGAAGCAGCAATTGAATTAGGATATTTAACTGAAGAAGAATTTGATGAAATTATAAAACCTGAAGATATGGTATAATCGGAGGAAGAATGAATAATAATGTAGCTTTAGAAAAACACTTTGAGTGGAAGGGTAAAATAGAGATAATATCGAGAACCAAGTTAGATACAAAAGAAAATCTATCTATAGCATACACACCTGGTGTGGCAATACCATGTTTAGAGATAGCAAAAGATGAAAATAAAGCATATGATCTAACAAGAAAACATAATTTAGTAGCTGTAATTACCGATGGAACAGCTGTATTAGGATTAGGTGACATAGGCCCGAGTGCTGCAATGCCGGTTATGGAAGGTAAGTGTGCCTTATTTAAAGAATTTGCTGACATAGATGCCTTTCCAATATGTATAAATTCTAAAGATGTTGACGAAATTGTTAATACTATTGCCCTTATATCCAAAAGCTTTGGGGGTATCAATTTGGAAGATATATCAGCACCCAGATGTTTTGAAATTGAAAAAAGATTGAAGGAAATATGCAATATACCGGTTTTTCATGATGATCAGCATGGTACAGCAATTGTCACATGTGCGGCTATGATAAATGCAGCTAAGGTTGCAGGCAAAAATAAAAAAGATATGAATATAGTTGTTAATGGTTCGGGAGCTGCCGGCATAGCAGTAACAAAATTACTTATTGATATGGGCTTCGAAAATGTTATAATATGTGACTCAAAAGGTGTAATAAATAAAAATGATATAAATTTAAACGGCGTAAAATCTGAAATAGCTCAAATTACTAATAAAAATAACATGAGTGGAGGTCTAAAAGAAGTATTAGTTGGAGCTGATGCATTTATTGGTGTATCCAGACCAAATCTTATAACAGCAGAAATGGTTGCAACAATGGCAGATAAAAGCATAATAATGGCAATGGCAAATCCAATACCGGAAATAATGCCTGGAGAAGCAAAAAAAGGTGGAGCATTAGTTGTAGGAACCGGACGTTCTGATTTTCCAAATCAAATTAATAATCTTTCCGCGTTTCCAGGGGTTTTTAAAGGGGCTTTAAAAGTTAGAGCAAAGGAGATAACAAATTCAATGAAAATAGAAGCGGCATTAGCCATTGCTGATATGGTTCCGGAAGAATTATTATCTCCTGATAATATACTGCCCAATCCTCTTGATAAGAGAATTGCAGAGGTAGTTGCGGATTCTGTTGCTAAGGAAGCTATAAGAAGCGGTGCTGCGAGCTAAAATTAAAAAAGTGTGTAAGGCATCTTGAATTTATTAATTAACAAAAGCATCGATGATTATTTGTCATCGGTGCTTTTGTTTTCGCAAAGGTATCTAAATATATTTTTTAAATTTATCTTGGTATAAAAGGTAGTTATTTCATTTTTATTAATTGACAGTATCATCTTATTAAGTTAAAATTTATATACGAGGAAATATTAAAAAGTAGTTATAATTTTTATTTTCTTGTCGATATAATCATAGATGGATGTTTATTGTTTATCAATCTATGCAAGCATTATATCAAGTTAAAAGGAGAAGTGCAATGTACGAAAATGAAGAATATGACGTGATTGAGCTTAGGGAGATTTTTCAAATATTGAAAAAATACATTAAGCTGGTAATCATAGTTCCTATTATTTTTGCAGTATTTGGAGCTTTGATAAGTATATATTTGATCGATCCTGTGTATGAAGCATCAACCACGCTCATAGTAAGACAGAATAAGGATTCAAATGAAGAGATTAATATTACGGATGTTAATCTGGGCAAGAGTTTAGTGTATACTTACGCTGAGATGGCAAAATCAAACACAGTCCTTGATAATACAAAAAATGCATTAGGGCTGTCAGAAATAAACGGAAAAGCTATAACAGTATCACCTGTAAAGGATACTCAAATCCTAAAGGTAGCAGTTCAAGATACTAATCCTCAGCTGGCAATGAATATTGCTAATACCCTGGTAGAAGAATTCACTGTTGAAATAGTAAGAATAACAAAGGCCGACAACGTGGCGGTTGTAGATTATGCCACATTGCCCGCGAGACCAATCAAACCTAACAAATCCATGAATACGGCGATAGCAGCAGTATTAGGAGAAATGATTGTCTTAATGATAATATTCTTGAAGGAATATTTGGACAACACTATCAAAACAGAAAAGGACATTGAAAAACATTTGGGAATATCCGTAATCGGGACAATCCCTAATTTTAACAAAGGGGGAAAACAGACATATGGAAAGATACAAAGTAAAAGAGGATCAGAAGTCTCCCATAGCGGAAGCTTACAGGAAAATTGCAACTAATATACAATTTGCAAATATAGACAGTAATATAAAGACTATTATGGTTTCAAGCTGCCTGGCAAGCGAAGGCAAGACTACGACAATAAGCAATCTGGCAAGCGTAATGGCAGAATTGAATAAAAAAATACTGTTGATTGACCTTGATTTAAGAAAACCAGCAGTACATAAGCAATTTAATTTGTCTAACAGAATGGGTCTGACAGATTTGCTTTTAAACAAGGATGATTTTAAAGTGTATCTGCATCACATATATCCTGGACTGGACGTAATAACTTCAGGCAAGATACCTGCAAATCCAACGGAAGTTATTAATTCAAATGCCATTAAAGACTTAATAAAAAAGTTATCTGATTATTATGACTACATATTTTTTGATACTCCTCCATTGGTGCTGGTCAGCGATCCTTTAACCATTGCTACATTTTCCGATGCGGTTATCTTGACTATTGCACACTCAGAGGCTGAAAGAGAAGTAGTAAGGAAATCTATAGACAGCCTGAAGCAGGTTAATGCGAATATAATAGGGGCAATATTTAACAAGATTCCGGTATCAAAGCATAATAAGTATTACTACAGTTATTATTAAACATATCAGGGGGTAGAATATGATTGATATGCATACCCATATTATATTTGGGGTTGATGACGGGGCTCGGACAATAGACGATTCCTTAGCCTTAATTAACGAAGAAATAAAAAAAGGTGTAAATCAGATTATTTTTACTCCCCACTACGGAAAAAGATATAACGATATTGATGTTGATAAAATAACCGAAAACTTTAAAATTTTAAAAGATTATGCTGTGGCAGAAAATCTGGAAGTTAAGCTGTATCTAGGCTGTGAAGTATATTTGGGGGTTAATTATTACGATACAATCTGGAAAGAACCTATTATTACATTGGCAGGTTCGGACTATATTCTAATAGAGTTCAGCATGACAGATACACCCAATAATATACCTGAAATATGCTATGAAGCAAGACTTAAAGGATACATACCGATTATAGCTCATGTTGAGAGATACGATGTTTTATATGATAATAATCAGTTGATTAAGGATATTTTAAATGAAGGTGCGTATTTTCAAATAAATGCGCCTACAGTTATAAATAAAGAGGACAAGAGAGGCCATAAGTTTGCTAACTTCCTGTTGAAAAATAAATTGGTCAGTTTTGTCGCTTCGGATGTTCACAACCAGGCTTCGAGAGCCTTCTACCTGGATGAAGCATACAGGACGGTTAATAGAATCTGCGGACACTCCTATGCAGAGAAAATATTCAGAGAGAATCAGGAGAACATTATTATGAATAAATACTTTGAAAGCCCTAAATTTGGAATCAATAAGAAGGGGTTTTTATCAAAGTTATTTAAATAAATAATATAATAAAAATATATTATATGAAAGGGGAACACAAATGAGAAGATTAATGAAAACAATCGCTGTAATCTTGTGTTTAATTATGGCAGTGGGTAATTTTGCTTTTGCGGATGAAGCTAAGTTAATTTCTGCAGAAACAAAAGACTATGAGGGACATTGGGCACAGACAACTATTCAGAAATGGATAGATGAGGGTAGAGCATCAGGATACCCTGACGGAAGCTACAAACCGGACAACAATGTAACAAGAGCTGAGTTTGTAAAGATGGTTAACGGAATAATTGATTTTGCTGGGAAGGGTAATGCATCATACACAGATGTACCCGCAACAGAATGGTATTATGATTACATAGGAATTGCCCAGGAAATAGGATACATATCAGGATATCCAGGCGGACAATTCGGACCAAATGACTACATAACAAGAGAACAGGCAGCATCAATACTGGCAAGAATTCAATATCTTGACAGCAGTGCCACAGGCGTTGACAAATTCAGCGACAAATCAAGCATATCATCATGGGCCGCTGAAGCCGTAGGCGCAGCATCCGAAGCAGGATTTATTTCAGGTTACAATGACGGAAGTTTCAGACCTTCGAAAAATCTTACAAGAGCAGAAGCTGTTACAATGCTTGAAAATGTTATGAACAATGCTAAGAATCACATTATTTACAACGCAGGAACCAAAATAGAGAATTTTGTGTTTGACGGCGACCTGGTAATCGCCGAGACTGTAGGTGAAGGAGACGTGACTCTGAACAACGTTACAGTTAACGGCGTCTTGAAGGTTTTAGGCGGAGGAGAGAACTCGCTTTATTTTAACAATGTAAAAGTTGACAGAGTAGTTGTTTCTAAAGAAGGTGTCAGATTGGTTCTGGGTCAGGGTACTGAAATTCAGGAAGTGGAACTTACTTCTGAAACAATTCTTGAGAACACAGACGGTTCAATTGCCAAAATAGTTGTGAATAGTAATGGTACAGTAACATTAAAAGGTAAATTCGACGAAGTTGAAGTTAATGCAGAGGCGGATATCGTCCTGAACAATGCTACGATAACAAAATTAGTAGCAGAAAAAGCAATAGTGATTAAAGGTACAGGTACAATCACAACATTGGAAGCCAACGCTGATAACATCAAATTCGAATCTAAAGTTGATGTAAAGAAAACTGTTGTGGGAGAAGGCGTAAAAACACCTCCGGCTAAGCAGGAAGATACACCTTCTGGCGGTAATGGTGGCGGAGATAACCCAACACCAGATCCGGGACTGACAAAAAATTTCAAATTAAGAATTGAAGCCTCTGTTTCAAAAACAACTAATTTGGGTGAAGAGTCCGAAAAAACAGTAGCTAAAAATATTGAGTTTGATTCTTTTAATGAATACAAAGGCAGCACAAAAATCTCTGAAGCTATCGGTGAAGAGATTAAGTATATGATTGATAAGAAAGATGATCCAGTTGTTATCAAAAAAATAAACGAAATAATAAAGCCACGTTTAAATGAACTGAATTCAAAATTGTCAGAGGATATTCAATTAATTGAAATTACTACAGATGAAGGCAAGAAAGATGTATATACTAATAGCGGAAAAGTTGCTAGTATAAAATGGGACGTAATAGAGTCTTATTTGGCTGGTTCAAGTATTGCCTTACCTTCTGATTTGAAGAAGAAAAACGGTGACTTTGATATTGATGATGCTATTAGTATTCTAAATTTATATAATTCTTCAAAGATAGAATCCGACTTAGGTAGAATTAGTAAAAATTTATCGGATGTGGAAGAGATTACTATAATCCCTATGTCTGATGAAAGTAAAATCATATCTTTAGAGACTGATGGTTATGTGAACATATTAAATGAGATAATTAAACATATATTCTCAAATGATCAAGTATACACTTTAGGTGAACATTCATTTAGTATGTCCCAAGATGATGGAGAAACCGAATATAAAGTTGAATTTATTTTTAAAGCTTTAGAATTAGACAAATAAATAAACAGTCAGGAGGACTTAAAGTCCTCCTGACTATTATTAAAACTTGAAATTTGGAGAGAAAAGACGAATGAAAAAAAACTTAAAGTTTATAGTTTTAATGTTAGTGACTTGTTTGATGTTTACGTTGCCAGCATTTGCCGAAGAAAATACTGAGAAGGTAAAGTTTACCGATTTAAATGAATCTCACTGGGCGTATGCCGGTATAGAAAAATTGGTCGAAGCAGGAATAATCTCAGGCTATCCTGACGGTACATTTAAACCCGAAGGTAATATCACAAGAGCTGAATTGGTAAAAATCGTAAATCTCATATATTCATATACCGATAAGCAGGAAGCTGCTAATCTGTCTGATATCAAACCTGAAGACTGGTTTTACGACCATGTGCTCATAGCTCAGAAGGCAGGATATATAATCGGGTTTGAGGACGGTACGTTCAGGCCTTCCGATGATATTACAAGAGAGCAGCTGTGCAAGATAATCGATACAATAAACAATCTTGTGGAGCTTCCGTTTGACAAAACACCGGCAGACGAGGTATCAACCTGGGCTGTGGGATATGTCGGCAGGGTTCTATCCAACAGAATCATGCTTCTGGACGAAAACAGCAATTTCAGAGCTACAGAAAAGGCAACAAGAGCTGAAGCTTGTGATGCACTGTCTAAATTCTTACTGCAAGATGATGTGGATACTCAGGAATCAAGCGGAGGAAACGGAGGCAACAGTGAGCAGAAAGAAGTGGACGAGACAATGAGCACTGTCATCAGAAGGCTGGAAAATGGGGTTATTCCTGAGTTAACTACAGATGCACAGGTTGAAATTGTCAATGATATAGTATCGAACATGGAGAAATATCAGGCAGACAACAGCTATGATTATAAATCGGCTGCTGAAAAAACATACGATAAATACAAGAAGATGTCTGATGAAGAACGCGAGGAATTGAAGGAGAAGATTCAATTAAAGAACACAACCGGGGACTTACTGGAGTTAAAGGAATTCTTCTTCCCTGAAGCCGATATTTAGCAAAGTATGTAAAAAATATTGAAAGATTGATTTAATAATAATCATGAAAGAAAAGACTATGAAAAAAACTTTTAAAATTCTAATCATATTATTAATAGTAATTACTTGCGTAGCGGCGGGGCTGCTGATTTGGCAAAGTGACAACATATCGTCGCTGATTAGCGGGTTAAGCAGCTCTTCTGAGGAGCTGGCGGCTAAAATGGATGACCAGAGAAATAAATTAAAAACAGAGGTTGAGAAATATGTGTCCAGACCCATTGAGGACATCTCTGCAGAAGATGAAAAAAAACTTATTAAGGGTGAAATTACTGTAGAAGAAATAGCCGATAAATACAATCTTCCTTTGGATTATATGAAGGACGCTGATACAAGTTTGAGCGAAGGAACTACTAATAATCCTCAAGATGCGTCAAATGAAGTGCAGCCGGATTCTAAAGCAATTGATAAAGCAATAAGCGAAGGTGTAAGCAAGATGTACGCACTCAAGGCAAAATACGTAAACAAACTTGGTGAAGTTGAGAGAACGGTTCTGAAGGAATACAAGAATCTTCCCAAGGAAAAGCAAAACAAGGATGGCAAGTACAAAATATTGATGGATAATTTAGACAGCGTTGCTAAGCTTGAAAAAAAGTGTGATGATGAAGTTGCAAAGGTGCTTTCTGATTTAGAGGAGGAGTTGGAGAGTCTTAATGGAGATACTGAAATTGTAAAAATTCTCAGAGAAGCATATAAGCAGGAAAAGGAAATTAAAAAATCATATTATTTAAGCATGTATAACAATTAAATGCTGAAATTATGGATAAGCCTACTATCAAGGGTTTGTCCATTATTTTTTGTAATATATTATATTTCGACATGTTAATTCTCTTACTTAAGATAATATATATTAATAGGTACATATTATATTATGGAGATAGGGGTAATAATATGGAGGCACATTCATTAAGGCTTAAACAGGAAGCGCATATAACTGAATCCTACAGGAAATTAGCAGTAAATTTAGAATATGCAAATATTGATGGCAATATTAAAACAGTTATGATAACAAGCTCTATGAGTAATGAAGGAAAGACTACAACTATAAGTAATCTTTCTTGTGTTATGGCAGAATTAAACAAAAAGATATTATTAATAGACCTTGATTTAAAAAAGCCTGCGGTTCATAAATATTTTAACTTAACAAATAGCATAGGTTTAGCTGACTTGTTATTGAACAAGGGCAAATATAACGAATATATTCATAATATACAACCCGGACTAGATGTGCTGACTTCCGGCAGAGTGCCTTCTAATTCTACAGAGATTATAAATTCAAAGGCAATAAAAGATTTACTCAAAGAATTATCATCATACTATGACTACATTTTTTTGGACACACCTCCGGTAATCCTGGTAAGCGATCCAATAAATATAGCAGTTTATTCGGATGCGGTTATTTTAGCCGTAGCATACTCGGAAGTCGACAAGGAAACAATAAAAAAATCAGTTAACATCTTAAGACAGGTAAATGCCAATATAATAGGAACGGTATTTAATAAGGTACCACTCAGTAATCATAATAAGCATTATTACTATTACTAAGTGAAAAACGATTTTTTAGATTTTGAATAAAATTACTATGCCCCATGTATATATTTATTATGTCCATGGGCTTCTTGCTTTTTTGCTGCTATACCTTTTATTGACTGTAAAGCCTTATGCATATATAATGATATTATGACTTGTTTTGTATTTTCCAATAATTAAATAACTTTCACATTTCATTTTTTCTATTTTATTTAAAATGATTATAGGTATTAATACATCTTAAAGAACAGGAGTGTTATTATGGAACAAAAAGTAGTCAAGCAGTTTCTGAGTATTATTGATGATGAAACCCTAAAAAAAATTTTTGATTTACATATTATTACTGAAAAAATTAAAATTAATGGGTTTAACTCCAAAAAAACAGACAAGATTCCTAAACCTATTTACATTCAGGCATTAATAAAAAATTCAAAAAATTATGAAAATTTAATTAAGCTTGTAAAAACCAAATATCCCTACGAAATCGAACAAGGCAAATATAAGGACATGCCCTTCGATGAGGCAATAAATATTTCAACTCCAATCGAAAGACCATATATTATAGCTGACTATATGCTGGAAGAAGAAAAGCATGAAGAGAAAAATCAAGCTATTCAATTTTTAGGAGAGTTATCCGACGCAGGAAAAAAAAACAAAATAACAGGCACAGAAAAAAATATGAAATCAGAAATGTCCATAGGAAATGAAGAAGAAATTGAGAATGACAGTAAAAATAAGCTATTAGAACTGGAAAATGAAATAGTATCTTTGCGCAATACCATAAACCAATATAAAAACAAAACGGAAGAAATTAAAAAGGAAAACACCGAAAATAAAAAAAAACTTAAGCTGCTGAGACAGCAAAGAAAAGAAATGCTGGAAGATGTCAGAAGCTTGAATGAGGCTGTTTCTAGCAAGGATTTAGAAATTGAGGATTTAAAAAGCATATTAAAAAATGAAAAGATAAAATATGAAAATCTCCAAGAAGTATTTAATGAAAATAAAAAGCAATTAGATAAAATAACAAAGGTAACCAAAGAATACATTGCAAAAAATAAAATAGGAATTCTATATGATAAGGAAATAAACGAAGATTTAGATGGAGTATATGTAGTGACTAATGCGGATGTTAATATATTGTTAAACAATTTAGAAATTTTTGAAAAAGTATATATTTTAGAAAGAACAGTTTCTGAGAGGATCAGAAGAAGTTTTATAAAAAAGGAAAAGGATATCAATAAAAAAATATTGGAATTTGTTTATGATGATGATTTAATAAAAGAAATAATAGAAGGAGCTAAAAATAATGGGGAATGAAATACAGTACGCCGGAGTATTAGCTACAGATATTGAAGTTCAAACAAAAGGGTCCGGAAAATTTGCCATTTTTGTTAATCAGAATGATGTACTGCAGTTTAATGTAAGATTAATATCACAAAATCCGGTAAAAAATCCTGATATTAATTTTTATGTAGGATACAGCAACAGGTATTCTAATATTAAAGACACAAGAGAATATATTGAAGAATCCAGAATTAAAAATTATGAAGATGAGTTAAATAAATACTTTTTAGGCTTTACCTATAAACTTAATTACAGCGGTTTCCCGATAATTGAAAAATTAATGCTTAAAACCAAGCTTAACACTTATACTCCCGATAAAAAATACTTAAGCGTTCCTACATACAGAAAAGGAAATACTATAGGAGGAGAATATTTTGAATACTCATATAACATTGAAGAAATTATCGACAGATTAAAAAATAATAGGCCTTTAGGCAGAGTTGAAGGTTTTGTGACAGATGGGGATACTCCTCCGTTTATATTGTGGGACACCGGGGAAACCAAATATGCAATAGGCTCATTTAAAGAGCATAAATACAATCTGAGCGGATTTTCCTTTGAATTTAATGAATTGAAATATATTCCGTTTTTAGATAATTGGTATGATGAGATTTTTCATTTTCCTGAAAACGAATCTATCTCCTACATAGAGTCGGAAACGTATAAAGAAATAATTATAGCTCTTGACAATTCCGAAGCCATATATAAAAATGAAGTCATTTCAGCTGAGGACAATTCATTAAGTGCTGAATCAAATGAAGATACAGATCTTAACGAAAAAGATTTAATAGAGCAATTTGAGCTGATAGCTAAAAACGACGGGCTTTTTTATGACAGAAAAGACTTAATAAATTTTCATACGGCTATGAAAACGAGTCAGTTAGTTATTCTTTCGGGTATGAGCGGCACAGGAAAGTCCAGATTAGTAAGCTGCTATGCTAAAGCTTTGGGGTTAGCTGATGAGTTTAAAGTAATACCGGTAAGACCTTCATGGAATGATGATTCTGATTTATTAGGATTTGTTGACTCTATGCACATGGTTTACCGATCCAGCGATACGGGATTTGTGGATTTATTGCAAAGTGCCGGTGAAGAAATAAATAAAGATAATATATATATTGTTTGCTTCGATGAAATGAATTTGGCCAGAGTGGAATATTATTTCAGCCGATTGTTATCAATACTGGAAATGCCTGAAAAATCAAGAGTATTGGAATTATATAATACAGATATGTCCGGAAAATTATATAACTCCTCAAAATATAAAAGAGAGATCATGATTGGTGAAAATGTTAAGTTCGTCGGGACTGTAAATGTAGATGAATCAACATTTCATTTTTCTGACAAGGTTTTAGACAGGGCTAACGTGATATCCCTAAATGTAGTACCGTATGATACATGGAAAACTTTGGATATATCAGATAAAAGCAAAATTAAAGGAACTACCCTTACATTCAGCGAGTATCAGAAATATGTAATAAAAAAAGAAAATTTAAAGCCCCTAAGTATAAGGGAGCAACAGTTTCTATGGGAAATTCACTTAATGTTTAACAGAGTTAATAGGAATTTAGGCGTTGGTCCAAGAATAGTAAAAAAGATAAACAATTATATAGAAAATATTCCTAAATTAATGGAATTAAAGAGAAAAGAAGCTTTTGATCTACAAATAGTTCAAAGAGTTTTAACTAAGCTTAGGGGTCCAAAAGAACAGCTAAAAGGTATATTAGGACTCGAAGAAAATCCTAAGAGCAAGAATTTTTATGATATAATAACACAATATAAGGACATATCAGACTTTAAAAATACTATAGAAATGCTGGATAGGAAAAAACGGGAGCTTGAGATTTATGGATACACTTTGTAACAATTACCCCACGCTTAAAATTAAAATAGAATATCCTTTTAAATCTAATGAATATAAAATAACCACATTTTATTCATCCAGAGAACAGATGCGGGATACTTTTAAATATAGCTTTTCTTTAAAAGAGCTTGACAGTTTTTATTTGTATTTTGACAGTGATGATTCTGATGCAAAACTGTATATGGATGGACTGGAATTTATACCAGATAATATTTCGAAACATTCCAATACCTATGAAGATTATTTATCACCATCTAAAAATTATTATCCTATGTATATCTACGATTCGGGATGCTACCCTTTCAGGGTGGGCATATATGAAATTCGTATTGAGGAATATGGACATGTTTATTATGCGTTGCTTCGGATAGAGCCCAGGCATATAAATAGTGAAGAATGGGTCTTATTGAGAGATGATTTGGAAATGGAACTGCGAGGATTATCCCAGGATTTAGTTAGAAAAAAGATAGGCTTCGGAGATAATGTGTTCGCATCCTTGCCTGTAGGAATATTACAAGAATTTCTAATAATAAATAAATATGCCAATAACCTGCTGGGAGCTTTAATCGATTTAAAAGATAGGCCTAATTTCAAAATAGAAAAGGAATATAAAAAAAGAGAATTGTGTGAGGCTAAAAATATTGACAATGTAACAATAAAAGATTATTTAATTAAAGGCTCTGAAAGTGACAGGTATTTAATTCCCGACAGGATTGTAAGCTATGATTTGCAAGAGAATAGATGGATAAAAAAGATTATTGAAACATATGAAGAGAATTTAAATAAATTTCTGGAATCTATTCACTACAGCAAATTGGCTATAATAAGTGAAATTGAGTCGTTAGAACAACATGAATACGCCTTAACTGAAGCAGCAGTAAAGAAAAATTTACTCGAACAACTTGATATATATGAAAGTACAGCTGTAAAAATTTTAAAGATATCCAACATCCTTAAACTGCAGGAATGGTACAATAAAGTCACTCCATTAAAGGATGGGTACACTCCTCATGTATTGGTTATGGATGCCAGATACGGTGTTTTATACAATTTATATAATGACTTGAAATTCAAGAAATTTAGTATAGATATAGATAAAAACTACTCCTATGTATGGAAAAACACATATAAGCTATACGAAATATGGTGCTTTATAAAAATTTATAAAATGTTAATTTCAGATACTCTCAATTTTAGTCCGCAATATGATATGGTTATCAATAATGAACACTCTATATTAATTCCTATGATCGCTTCGGGGACATGTCTGACATTTAAGAAGAATAACATAATAATAAAGTTTTACTATGACAAAATCATCCCCAATACGTATGAGAAAACTGATTGCAATTCAGATCCTATATTTACCAGTGGAAGGCATAATAAGCCGGATGCGCGATTAGACATATATATTGATAATCTATACATAAGAAGTATTGTTTTCGAATTTAAATACAGGACTATCAATAACTTCTGGAATAAGAATAACAATACAGCCAGCTATGATCAGATTATTTCCTATAAAGATAACACGAAATCTATATATATAGAGAACTATAAACCAAAGAAATCCATGAGATTTAGGCCGGTTGAGGAGGTTTGGGTATTACATCCGACTTATGATAAAAATGAAAATGTTCAAACATTGGAGAAGTTTAACGAAGGAGTAAAAATTGTCAGAATGAGACCTGGGGAAGATCTTCAGGAAATAGTAGTTAACTTAAACAATTCTATAAATGAAATTGTAGAGTCAATGTAATCCGTACGGATTTAAAAAGGTGTTGAATGGCTGATCGGCATTAATTATATAATCAAATTCGATACGATATCCTTAAAAAATACATTTGACTTATAAATTCAATAGGGAGTATAATAATATAAAATGAAATATTTTGGAATATATTTTTTTATATATCCGTTCTGAACCTGTGTTTAGAAGGATTTTTTTATTGTTAATGGAGGAAGGATATAAATGGAAAGTGATATAAGGAAAAACTATCTTTTTACAAATAAAGATTTGGTAAGGTTGTTGATACCTCTTATAATTGAACAGTTTTTGGCTGTTGCTGTAGGTATGGCAGACTCAATAATGGTTGCAAGCGTAGGGGAAAGTGCCGTGTCTGCCGTTTCGCTTGCTGATTCTGTAATTATTTTACTTATAAATATTTTTGCTGCTTTGGCAACCGGAGGTGCGGTAGTTGCGGGGCAGTATATAGGTCAAAAACAAAGCGATAAAGCATGTGAGGCAGGAGAGCAGCTGATATTCTTTGTAACATTTATTTCATTAGTTATAATGGTTGTTATGTATGTTGGTATAGGTTTTATACTTAATGTAGTTTTCGGAAGTATAGATCCGGATGTTGAGGCATATGCAAAAACCTATATTTTGATAGTATTTGCAAGCATACCGTTTATAGCTGTTTATAACAGCGGGGCTGCATTGTTTAGATCTATGGGCAATTCTAAAATAACAATGATAACTTCTATAATAATGAATGCTATAAATGTAATCGGCAATGCAGTGTTGATTTATGGAGTTGGTATGGGTGTAGAGGGTGTTGCAATTCCTACATTGGTATCAAGAGCCGTTGCTGCTTTTATAATTATTGCTTTATTAAGAAATGAAGAGTTTGAAGTTCACATAAGCAGAAAGCACAAATATAAATATGATAAGGGTATGGTTAAAAACATATTAAAAATAGGTATCCCAAACGGTATAGAAAACAGTATGTTTCAACTTGGTAAGATTTTGTTATTAAGTGTTATTTCAGGTTTTGGAACAGCGTCTATAACTGCAAATGCGGTTGGAAATTCAGTATCTTCCTTTGAAATACTTCCCGGCATGGCTGTTGGCTTGGGACTGGTTACTGTTGTAAGCCAATGTGTCGGTGCCGGAGATTATGAACAAGTAAGATATTACACAAGAAAGCTTATGAAGTATGCTTATGTTTCCATGATAATATTAAATATTGCTATAATACTTTCTACACCTTTGATTTTGGATATTTACAACCTGTCAGAGGAAACAGCGGCTATGGCAAGCAAAGTTTTTATATTCCACAGCATTTGTGCTTGCTTTTTATGGCCGTTATCATTCACGCTTCCAAACACACTAAGGGCTTCCAACGATGCACGATATACCATGATTGTTGGCGTTAGCTCAATGTGGATAATAAGAATCGGATTTGGGATTGTTATTTCAAAATATATGAATTATGGTATGTTTGGTGTATGGGTTGCAATGATTATTGACTGGGTTGTAAGAAGTATATTCTTTATGATAAGATACAAAGGATGCAAATGGGAAATTCCGGTTTGCTGCAGAGCTTAACTTATATAAATGCCGATTTGATCCATTTGGTAGAAGAGGCATTTTTTTTATTTACCATAATTCTTCACTTTACTTGTATTTGAACATATATTAATTTAGCATATTTAATAAGGAAGGTTAGTATGGAGAATCGTGATATGAACTTTGCTGATTTAATAAAAAAGTTAAGTGCTGATGACAATACTTCAAATACCGATCGTGATGATAAAGCAGACAATATTAACAACAGTACATATAGAACAATAATCTCGTGCATTATTTCATTGCCACCAAAGCAATATATACTTTTGTCTTCAATAATAGGCATTTTGTTAATTGATAATCTTGATGCAAAAGAGCAGCTTATACTTGGAAAGTTTATTAATAATATCGGGCAGACAATTATAACATCAGCAGCTCAGGAAGAATTGAACATTAAAAGGAAGAGGGATTAGACTTGTATGGACACGGATACTGAGTGTTGAATTTTACAGCATTAATTTTTATCAATTAAAGATTGTAAAATTTTTTTTGATTATGTATAATATCCTCATGCTTATATAACTAATGGAGGATACAAAATGATACAATCACATTTAGGTGAAATATATTCACTTTTAACAGCGGTATTTTGGACAATTACTGCAATAAGCTTTGAATTGGCAGGAAGAAAGATAGGTTCTTTGTCTGTAAATTACATAAGATTAGTAATAGGATTTGTTTTAATAAGTATATTTACTGCTTTTTCCAGAGGCATGATTTTACCATTAGACGCTACTGCAAGCGCATGGATATATCTAAGTATATCAGGCCTCATAGGATTTGTTATCGGAGACTTATTTTTATTTCAGGCATATTTAGAAATCGGTTCCAGAATATCTATGCTCATTATGGCATTAGTACCTCCGATTACAGCAGTATTAGGCTTTATAACAATGAGAGAAATGATATCATTTTCTGATTTCATCGGTATGGCTGTAACAATTCTGGGTATTTCTGCAGTTGTGTTGGTGAAAAATCCTGAGGGCGGCAATTTTCAATTCTCCCGTTCCATTAAAGGCATTGCCTATGCCTTTGTGGGTGCACTTGGACAATCATTAGGATTGATTTTCAGCAAGATAGGAATGGGAAGCTATGATCCGTTTGCAGCAACTCAGATACGCATAATTGCTGGATTAATCGGATTTACTGTTGTATTTATTTTCATGAAAAGATGGGACAAGTTAAAAGAAGCTGTAAAAAATAAAGAAGCAACAAAGTATTTGTTTCTGGGTTCTCTGTTTGGACCATTTCTAGGTGTATCTTTCAGCCTTCTGGCTATTCAATATACAACAACCGGTGTATCTTCCACCATAACATCCATAATTCCTGTTCTTATTATTCCATTATCAATATATGTTTTAAAAGAGAAGGTGTCTCCCAAGGAAATTGTAGGAGCTGTTATATCAGTTATAGGAGTTTCAATCCTATTTGTGATTTAACAGAATGCGTCAGGAATTGAAGATTTATTATTGATTTATTTGAAATTCAGTTATATACTGAAATATATAGGTCGGCAGAGCTTTAGACGCCGGTCCGGACATGTATGCTACTTTATTTAAAAATTCGGAGGAATTATGAAAGCTTATGATTTAATACATAAAAAGGAAATTGAAGCAACATATGATAGTCTTGTAGAGCTGATGAGAAATAACAGACAGGTTGACTTAATACTTTTTGACAAGAAAACAGATGAGGACGGATATTTGACCTGGGATGCTGAACATTGGACAAGTGTTAATACAAATAGATTCATGCGCTGTTATTCATTAGGGGACAGACAGCTTAGAGATTTTACTTCCCACAATGTGTATGATTTAAAAAATGATTTCAAACCTGAAGAAGCAAAAGAAATTCAAATAAACTAAAAAGGTATAAATATTTTAAGAGGTAAGAACCTATGTGGGCTTACCTCTTCGATTATGTTGCATAAATGGGAAATCAGCTATAGTGAGTAAAGAGCAAAGCATCCTGAATATTTTATAAATTCAGCTCTCCTTCTTCGGTTATTTCGCATCCGCCCTTGGTGCGGTTTGTTTTTATGAAGTTTATATCTGATAATGATTGAAGCAGGCCCCGGACTTTTCCTTCCGTGATTTCAGTTCCTTGTGCGGCAAGCAGCTGCTGTATCTTAGTTCTTCCTATTTTAGGATTTTGGCTTATTATGTTGAGTACCCGGTTTTCCAATGCACTTAGTTTTACTTGCCCGTCTTTAAGCTGATTCTGCAGATATCTTGGCAAATCCTTCATTATCAGCTTATCATGTATTCGTATACATGAAAAGTATTTGCATAAGTTGTTTATTTCCTTTACATTTCCCGGCCATGAGTATGACATCAAAAAGTTCCGGAGGCTGTCTGAACATAGTGATTCCAAGGTAGCATTTGAATTATTGAATGCATTTTTAAGAGAATTATGAAAATGAAAGGGTATATCGGCCCGTCTGTTTCTGATGGGGATTGTTTCTAATGAAACTATATTGAGATTATAGAATAAGTCCTCCCTGAATTGACCTGAGGCAACTTTTGAATACAAATCCTCAGACGAAGATGTGATTATTCTGACATCAACAGGTATATCCCTGTAGCTTCCGACTCTTCTGACAACTTTCTTCTCTATAATTCTTTCCAGTGCACATTGCATATCATAGGTCAAATCATGAATCCCCTCTAAATACAGAGTTCCTTTATTTGCAAGCTCAAAAATACCGGGATTTTCTTCCGGAGTTTCATTGTTTTCAGATTTTCTTTCATATCCTAAAAACTCGGATTCCAGTATGTCATGGGTGGTTGCAGATAGATTGACAGATATGAAATGATACTGGCTTCGCCTTGAATTGTTATGGATTGCCTGTGCCAGAACCGATTTGCCTGTGCCGTTTTCTCCCTGGATAAAAACCGGAAAATCCGTAAGAGAAATACGTTTTGCGGTTTCGATTAATTCCTTGGAGCGGTTATCAATGGTTATGTAGTCCTTGAAGGTCAATTCCGCAGTGTATTTGTTAATCATATTTTGCACCGGACTTACCGATTTTTTGTCTTGAGACGCATCTATGTCCGAGTGAATCAGAAACTGGCTTTCTTGCTTATTATCTTCAATTTCCTGTATAGTTAATTTAATTATTTCATTTTCCAGGTTTTTAAGGAAAAAGGAACTGTTCTTTTGAGTTTTCCAGTCAAAGGACAAATTGTATTTTTGGAGATGAACATTCAAACCGGTATCAACCAAATGACCTCCATGCAAACCGAGCATATTTATAAAGGATTGATTTACCAGTTTTATATAGCCGTTTTTATCAATAAGGCATAGCCCTGTGGAAACATTGTTTACAATGCCCTGTGTTAATATTTTTGTGTTCATTGCTTCATTTAACTGACTGTTTGTAAGCTTAAGAACTTGTACAATATGATTGATATAATTTTTCGTTATTTCATTTACCAGGCTAAAAGGCAGGTTAAAATAGGCTATGATTTCAATTATCGTGGAAATATCGACAATACGATTTCCCATGTCGATTACTGTATTTATATGTGAAGGAACAAGCTTGGTTTCTCCCATGGTGACTGCATATTGTATGTTAAAATCAGGCTCTCCGCATCCGGGATAATATGGGATAAAATTATATTGACTCAATCCGAACAATTTTAAATGTTCAATTACTATTTCGGATGACTGCCTGCTGTCGTTTACAAGGTAAACAGAAACACCCGGAGGCAGCATCAGAATTTTATTAAGATATGTATGGTTAAAGGTACGGTTGCTTATTAAATATTTCATATCTGATTCCAATGGGAACATAAGAGAATCCACAGCCGACTCGGAGGAGAAAAGTATTAAATCATATTTTTTTAATATTTCAGGAGTAATTTGCTTTACCAGATAGGCATCAATATCCAGATAGCAGCTTAAAATTGATGTAAGGTAGCTTTTCATTCCGTTTTTAGCCGAAGAATTTATAGTAGCTATTAATAACTTTTGCTTCATCATAACCTCCAAAAAAATTCATAAATAGTAATTAGGGTGATTATACAATAAAATCGTTAAATAAACAACCTAATTAATAAAATCTGTAATATTTAAAATTATTTGACATGAATTCTTTTGACTAATTATAGACATAAATTTATACTTAATAAAAAGCAAGGGCGCTCGACAAAATTTTATGCGCCTTTTTGCATATATAAATAGAAAAGGAGAGGTATTATGAAAAAAAGATTATTGGCACTGGCACTGGTTTTGGTCATGACTGCTTCGGCCGTTACCGGCTGCGGCGGAACTTCAGCAACAAATGATAAGCCGGCGGAAGGAAGCACACCTTCAACTGCTCAGGGAGGAGCAGATACAGAAAAAAAAGACAGTATCGTTATAGCGGTTTCATCAGATATTCTGTCTATGAATCCATATCGTTACAATGAAACTCCAACAAATCAGTTTATGCTGCACATTTATGAAACTCTTATTTCTTTTAACAACAACGCTCAGGTTCAGCCCGGACTTGCTGAAACATGGGAAGTGGAAGAGGATGGAGTTACATATACATTTCATCTGAGAAAGGGAGTAAAGTTCCATGACGGAGACGAATTTACAGCGGAAGACGTTATTGCTTCGTTTGACAAGGCTAAAAACCCGGACTCACCTTCTGCATTTTCAAGCTTCTTTACAGGTGTAGAATCCTATGAAGCTTTAGACGACTACACTGTTGCAGTGAAGACAAAAGATGTTTACCCTGTTTTATTAAATGATTTATCCAATGTCTATATCTTAAAGAAAGAAAATATAGAAGGCAAGACGGAAGAGGAAATTGCCGATGTTGTTATCGGTACAGGGCGATACAAGTTTGTTGAGCAGGTAAAGGAAGATCATATTGACATAGTTGCTAATCCGGACCACTGGAGCGGCGAAAAACCGATTACAAATGTAAGGTTCAGGCCTATTACCAACGAGGCTACAAGGACTGCAACCATGCTGACAGGCGAGGTGGACCTGACTGTAAATATCCCCGTAAGAGATATTGAAAGGCTTAACAATACAGATGGAGTTTCTGTAGTTACTCAAAAAGGCTTAAGAGAAATATATTTGAATTTTGACAGCAGAAAAGACTCTCCGTTCTTTACGGACAAGCCTAATCCAATGGCAGACGTAAGAGTCAGAGAAGCTATGTACAGAGCAATAGATGTTGATACTATAATTAAAAATATTATGAATAATTATGCTTCTGTAATGAATTCTTATATTCCTGAAAATTACAACGGTTATCAAGATGTGGAGCGTCCTGCTTATGACCCTGAATTATCAAAGAAATTATTAGCGGATGCAGGATATCCCGATGGTTTTGAAGTTACGCTGGATGCACCAAATGACAGATATGTTAACGATGGAAACATTGCGCAGGCAGTTGCGGGATATTTTGAAAAGGTTGGCATCAAGGTTAATCTTAATTTAATGCCTAAAGCTAATTTCTTCAGTTATATTAAACCGGCAGAAAACAAATCTATGCTGTTAATGACAGGATGGTCGGATTCATCAGGTGAAGGCTTGACGCTTGCTAATGACCTTCTTCACACTTATGATCTTGAAAAAGGAGTAGGCACTGTTAACAGAGGGCACTATTCCAATACTGAAATTGATGCTATTTTAGCTAAGGCCAATGTGGAACTTGATGCGGACAAACGTGCGGAATATATTGCAGAAGCAGACAAAATTGCACGTGAAGATTTTGGCTATATTCCTCTTCATTTTGAACATGACACTTATGCGGTTAAGGATACCATAAACTTTACGCCTAGAATGAATAATTACATCGAAGCATGGACAATTTCTTTTAAATAAGTGTACTGAAATATCGGCGCCTTGTGCGCCGGTATTAACAAGAAAATAAATAGAGGTGACACAAGTGCTGAAATATATTTTAAAAAGATTCGTGCAAATGTTTATAGTTTTATTTGTCGTATCTGTTTTAGTGTTTTTACTGACCAATTTTATTGGTAATCCTGTAGATATGCTTGTACCGCAAAATGCAACAATGGAAGAAATTGAAGCAGCCAGAATCCGACTTGGACTTGATAAACCGCTTCCGGTTCAATATATGATTTTTTTAAATGATGTGCTTCATGGAAACTTCGGGAAGTCCTATATTTACGGCAAGCCTGCTATGGGTTTGATTGTGGAAAGAATTCCCGCTACTATGGAAATTGTTGTAGTTGCTGCTGTCCTTACTTTAGTAGTTGCCATACCTTTAGGCGTATATGCCGGTGCGTATCCTAAAAAAACTTCAAGCAAACTTGTAATGACAGGATCAATACTTGGAATCTCCCTTCCTTCATTTTGGGTCGGAATGATGCTGATATATGTGTTTGCTGTAATGTTTCAGATTCTTCCTGCTTCCGGCCGGGGAAATACAGTGGAAGTATTGGGAGTTAAGACAAGCTTATTTGCTCCCGGAGGATGGAAACATATTATATTGCCTGCTGTTACATTAGCTTTGTCTCATTTAGCCACCACTATAAGATTAACACGATCAGGAATTATAGAAAATATGAAACAAGATTATATTAAATTTGCCAGAGCTAAAGGGGTTGCAGGCAAGAAGGTTATTTTCGGGCATGCGCTTAAAAATGCACTGATACCGGTTATAACCGTGTTTGGTATGAATTTGGGAGGAATGATTGCATTTACAACCATAACAGAGACTATTTTTGCATGGCCCGGAATGGGAAAGCTTTTGATAGATGCTATAGGTAAAGCAGACAGGCCTATTATAGTGGCATATTTGATGGCTACTGCCTGCATGTTTGTAGTTATAAACTTTGTAGTGGATCTGTTATATACATTTATTGATCCCAGGATTGAATTGAGGTAATAATATGGAAAAAACAACAGAAATAAAATTAAAAGATGAAAAGACTTCATTGTGGAAAATTTTCTTAAAGTCAGAATTCTTCTATAATTACAGGCATAACCTGTCCGCCATAATCGGGAGCATACTTGTTCTTATTGCAATATTAGTTGCCATATTCGGCAAATCCGTTGCGCCGCAAAATCCATATGATTTAGCATCAATAAACCTGGCTGACGCTTATCTTCCGCCGGCCTGGTCCGATGGGGGGGATATGAGATTTCTGCTGGGGACAGATAATCAGGGGCGCTGTATTTTCAGTGCTATAATTTATGGAAGTGTGAGCTCTCTTACAATCGGACTTATAGGTATGATGGCCTCCTGCATCATAGGTACGACACTCGGACTCATATCGGGATATTTCGGGGGAAGAATAGATTCGTTTATTATGAGGATAGCAGATGTCCAGCTTTCATTCCCCTCCATGCTTATTGCCTTATTTATAATGTCCATATTTGGACGAGGCATAGATAAACTTCTCATTGCTTTAACCATGGTCGGCTGGGTAACCTATGCAAGAACAGTAAGAGGAGAAACCCTGTCTGCGAAAAAGAAAGAATATGTTGAGGCGGCAAGGACCATAGGAATTCCCAATTACCGCATTATATTGAAGCATATTCTTCCGAATGTTGTTACATCAGTTATAGTGCTCGCCACTATTCAGGTAGGTAATTTTATACTGACAGAGGCAACTTTAAGCTTCCTCGGCGTAGGTGTGCCTATTACGGAACCATCCCTGGGCCTGCTTGTCAAAGCCGGATTTGATGTGCTTTTCAGCGGACTGTGGTGGACTTCTGTATTTCCCGGTATATATATTATGCTGGTTGTTTTCGGAATTAACCTGCTTGGCGATTTTCTGAGAGATGAGTTGAATCCGAACTTAAAATAATTGAAAAACGGAGAATGACAATGGGAAATACTTTATTAGAAATCGAACGTTTAAAAACATATTTTCATACATTCAAGGGTGTAGTAAAGGCAGTTGACGATGTGAGCTTTTCTTTAGATAAAGGGGAGATACTCGGCATTGTGGGAGAGTCCGGCAGCGGTAAATCTGTAACCAGTTTTTCAGTGCTTAAGCTGATTGAGGAACCGGGGGTAGTCGAGGCTGATAAAATCTTTTTTGACGGCAAGGATATGACAAAGCTTAATGAAAGAGAAATGACAAAAATACGAGGCAAAGACATATCCATGGTATTTCAGGACCCCATGACATCTTTAAACCCGCTGTATACAATACAAAAACAAATGGAAGAAGTGTTAATTCTGCATTATCACGAAATGAACGCCGAGCAGAGAAAAGCAAAATGCATTGAGCTGCTGACATCAGTCGGTATACCGAATCCGGAAGACAGGCTGAAATCATATCCTCATCAATTCAGCGGCGGAATGCGCCAAAGAGTTATCATAGCTATTGCCCTGGCTACAAATCCAAAGCTTATAATAGCTGATGAACCCACTACGGCTCTGGATGTAACTATACAGTCTCAGATTTTGAAATTAATGAAAAAGCTGGTTCAGGAAAAGGGCGCATCCATGATTCTGATTACCCACGATTTGGCTGTAGTATCGGAAATGGTAGATAAGATCAATGTCATGTATTGCGGTAAGATTGTGGAAATGGGGACTGCCGAGGATATAATTAAAAGTTCTCTGCATCCGTATACAGAAGGACTTCTCAATTCAATTCCAAAGCTCAGGGAGAAAAAAAACCGCCTGGAGTTTATTCCCGGAATGGTTCCCAACATGTTCGAGCTTCCGGAGGGGTGTTATTTTGCGCCTAGGTGCAAATATTGCAAAGAAATCTGCAAAACAAAGCAGCCTGAGATGAAATTGATTAATGGCAGCCATTATGCAGCATGCCATTTTCCTCTTAAAGAAAGTTAGCCAGGAATTTATTTATACAGGAGATACTATGGAGAATTTAATAGAAGTAAAAAATTTAGAGCAAAAGTTTTATCTGACAAAAGGTCTGCTGCAATCTCTCCGGTATGAGGACGGCAAGCTGATAAAAAAAGAAAAAACGGTTCATGCGGTAAATGATATCAGTTTCACTATCAAAAAAGGAGAAGTGTTCAGCCTGGTGGGAGAGAGCGGCTGCGGCAAATCTACAACAGCACGAACCATTATACGTTTGCTTGAGCCATCAGCGGGACAGATATTATATAAAGGGGACGACATTGCCCATAAGAAGCCTAAGGAAATGCTTAAATACAGAAAGAACATGCAGATGATTTTTCAGGACCCATATGCATCTTTAAATCCCAGGCAGAGAATAAAAGATATTATAATGGAGCCTATTTTGTTTCATAATATAGTGTCAGACAAATCGGAGGCAGAAAAAAGGTGCGTGGAAATACTTGAAAAGGTCGGACTCAGACCGGAGCAGGCAGGAAGGTATCCCCACCAGTTCAGCGGAGGACAAAGGCAGCGTATAGGTATTGCCCGGGCACTGGCAGTGGAGCCTGAATTTATTATTGCCGATGAGCCGGTATCTGCATTGGATGTGTCTATACAGGCACAAATACTTAATTTATTGATGGATTTAAAGGATGAATATAACTTCTCATATTTATTTATAGCACATGACCTTTCAGTGGTGCGGCACATAAGCGACCGTCTCGGTGTTATGTACTTGGGGGCTTTGGTGGAAACAGGAAATAAAGATAAGATTTTTGGAAATCCTGTACATCCATATACAAAAATGCTTTTTTCCGCGGTTCCTACGGTGGGGGAAGACCCTTTGACAGAAAGCTTTGAAACAAATGGTGAAATTCCCAGTCCGGTTAATCTTCCCAAAGGTTGTTTATTCCACGAAAGATGTCCGTTTTCAAAGGACATATGCAAAAAGGAGAGACCGGCATTAAAAGAGATTGAAAGTGAGCATTCTGCAGCATGTCATTTACTTTAAAACAGGGGTGTAAAAATGTATCAGAAAATTATTGACTTGACAAATAAAATAGAAGATAAAATTATATCGCAAAGAAGAGACTTCCATAAATATGCTGAATCCGGCTGGTTTGAGATGAGAACCTCTTCAATCATAGCTGGAAAACTTGCAGACATGGGTTATAAGGTTCTGACCGGTACTGATGTGTGCGAGTCGGATGCCAGAATGGGACTTCCTTCGGAGGATGAGCTTAAGGAGCATTACCAATGGGCTGCAGACAACGGTGCGGATCTGAGATTTCTGGAAGCAGCAAAAGGCGGATTCACGGGAGTGATCGGAATACTGGACTGCGGCGAAGGACCTACAGTGGCCATGCGTTTTGATATTGACGCTCTGGGGGTAATAGAGAATAAAGGCGAAAACCATAAGCCTTATAAGTGCGGATTTTCATCGGTCAATGACGGAGTTATGCACGCATGCGGCCATGACGGACATGCATCCATAGGTCTCGGTGTAGCGGAGGTTCTTATGAATATAAGAGATGCACTTCATGGTAAGGTTAAGCTTATATTCCAGCCGGCGGAGGAAGGAGTCCGTGGGGCAAGAGCAATCGTAGAAAAGGGACATCTGAATGATGTGGACTATTTGCTGGCTTCTCACATTTCTGACAGGGAGAATGACGAAGGAAGCGACTTAATACCCGGCAGCTACGGCTCCCTGGCAACATCCAAATATGATGTGTACTATTACGGAAAATCAGTACATGCGGGAGGTTCTCCCGAAAAAGGAGACAATGTAATGCTTTCTGCAGCCACGGCAATATTAAATCTTCATGCAATACCACGGCACAGCGGAGGCATAACACGCATAAATGTCGGGAAGGTAACAGCAGGAACCGGAAGAAATGTCATACCGGATCAGGCCAAGATGGAGATTGAGGTTCGTGGGGAAACATCTGAAATAAATGAATATGTAAAAGAATACGCACTTCGCATCATAGACGCAGCTGCAAAGATGCATAACTCATTATGTGAAATTAAGGCGATGGGTGGAGCCCAGCCTCTTAACAGCGATGACGAATTGGCTTTGAAAGTAAAAGATGTCTGCGAAAAAAACTTAAAAGAAATTAAAGTAAGCAGCATACTCAAAAGCAAAAACAGCGGAAGTGAAGATGTTTCATATATGATGAAAAGAGTTCAGGATAATGGCGGACAGGCTACATTTATGAGATTTCTGACATCCACCGCAGCTCCTGCCCACGCGCGAGCTTTCGATTTTGGAGAAGAAGTTCTTGCAAAAGGAATAAAAGTATTCAGTATATTAGCATATGACATTTTGAATGATTTTAATAATAACCACATAGAGAGGCAATTAATATGAACCAGCAAAAACAAAAAATTTCAGAAAAAATAGAAAGTATAAGAGACGACTTAATTGAATTGTCCCATAGCATACATAAAAATCCCGAAACTTCATTTAATGAATATAAAACTGTGGCAATTATAATAGATTTTCTTAAAAAATACGGATATGACGTACAGGAAAAATATTGTGGCATTGATACATCATTTAAAGCTGTCATAAAAGGCAGGGAAAATGGGCCTAAGATTTCATTTTTAGCCGAATATGATGCACTCAGAGGCATCGGACACGGATGCGGTCACAATATTATAGCAACATGTGCCGCAGGCGCCTTTATAGGGCTTGCCGAAATTATTAAAGACTATGCGGGTGAAATATCCATTATCGGAACACCGGCAGAGGAAGGCGGAGCAGGAAAGGTACTTCTTTTAGACAGGGGAGGATTTGACAACACCGAGTATGCTTTGATGATGCATCCTTCAAGCGGCGGAAATAACCTGGTGGGAAGAGGCGGCAGGGCTGCATCCTCAGTTACGGTGTCTTTTAAGGGAAAAGCGGCACATTCATCTGTGCCTTCAAACGGCATCAATGCTCTTTCTGCGGCAATAAGCGTATTTAACCAGATAGATATGGTAAGACCCAACTTTCGGATTCAGGATAACATAAACGGAATAATTTTAGAGGGAGGAGTAGCTTCTAATATTATTCCTGAATTGTCTGTATGTGAATTCAGTATAAGGGCGGAAACCATGCTTAGAATAAAAGAACTGATTACTTTGGTTGAAGAATGCATTGCCAGAGCTGAATCCTTAACAGGAGCAAAAGCAGAAATTAAAGTTGAGCCGATTTATGCAGAGCGTTATCCTAATATGCCCATGTGTGAGGCATTTAAATGTAATATGTCGGAGCTGGGTGTGGAAATGTTCTACCCAGATCCGACAGTATTGTACGGTTCTTCGGATATAGGTAATGTATCAATTAAGATACCCGCAATACATGATTATCTGTCAATTACGGATGACAAGACAATACAGAGCCATTCCTCCGAATATACAAAAGCTGCTGCAATGCCGCAGGCAGACGACATATGTATCAAGGGAGCTAAGGGTCTTGCTATGACGGGATTTGATATACTGGAAAGTGAAGAATTCAGAAATACAATCAATGAATTTCATACAAGGCAGGTTCCGGAAGCTTACCGCAAATAAAGACATTAGTATATAAAGTTTCTCAAAATTTCATCTTAAAATTTTGAGAAACTTTTTGTTTTGCTTTTCTATGGTCAGTATATTAAGTACCGCATATTTTTTTATTATTGATTTATTTTAATTTTGTCTATATACTGACATATAGGGCGGCAGAGCCTGAATTGCTGCCGGACCTTATGGTATTGAAATCATTACAATGACTGGGATTACCAATGATATATTGTATTAATTTGAATTACAATATAAATATGATTATTTCAAATTAAGGGTGGTGGTAGGATATCTATGGAACTTAAGAGAAACTTATTTAATAACAAAGGTTATATTGATGGAATTACAATTATTGATTTAAAAGGTGAAATTTTATTTACGGCTAAATTCAACAACAAGCTGAATTCCGAGGCTGATGAAAATTATGAAATTATAGGCAAGAAATTCTTGGATATTTATGAAAACCTGGATGAAAGTACAAGTACAACGTATCAGTCAATGATTCACGGTGTTCCTTTTTATGTGGAAAATCAGGTATTGAAATCAACTGACAGGGTACCCATTAAAATTACTTCTCTTTCTATACCGATCAAATCTAATAAAAAAATTGTTGGGGCTATAGATTTGTCGGTCAGTGAGTATGATGAGGACTTGAAAGATGATATTGAAATACAGACTGATTTATATGAAGAAAACTTCAGAACTAAAATAGCAGAGGCTGCTTCCGGCGGCAGGAATGTCAATAAATTAGAATCAAACGAAAGCCGGGCAAGTTATGTAACGGATAACATAATCACGGATAACAGTCTTATGAAAGAACTTAAAAGATATATAAAGATTGCGGCAGAATGCAGTCTTCCGACATTGATATGCGGAGAGACTGGAACAGGCAAGGAGATGTTTGCCCATGCTATACATAATGAAAGTTCAAGAAAGGACAAGCCTTTTATTGCTCAAAACTGTGCGGCCATACCTGATAACTTACTGGAAAGTATTTTGTTTGGAACTTCAAAGGGAGCCTTTACAGGAGCAGTGGATAATTTAGGACTTTTAGAATTGGCGGAAGGAGGAACGATCTTCCTGGATGAGATAAATTCAATGCCTGTTCATTTGCAGTCAAAGCTGTTAAGAGTGCTTCAGGATGGTACATTCAGAAGCATAGGCGCAAAGGAAGAAAAAACCGTTGACGTTAAGGTAATAGCTGCCATAAATGAAGATCCGCTGAAGGCAATAGAAAGCGGCACAATGAGAAAAGACATATACTATAGATTAAGCGCGATAAGTTTCAATATACCGCCTCTTCGGGAGCGCAAGGAGGACATACCTCTTCTGACCAGCTACATAATATCAAAATATAACAGGATGTTTGGTAAAAATATAAAGTATGTTTCCAATAATCTTTATAAAAAGCTTAATGAATACGATTGGCCGGGAAATGTGAGGGAATTGGAAAATGTGCTTATTTATGGGCTCAGTATGGTCGAAAAATCAAGTGAAAGCCTAAAATTTTCAGACATTGAGCAGAAGTTCAACAAGATGCTGAATTTAAACAAAGAGCAGTGCTTAGATATAGAACCTCTTGTATCCATGGTCGACAAGTATGAGAGAGGTATTATTGAAGAAGTTTTAAAAAGCACAGACTACAATATTTCCAAGGCTGCCGGCATATTAAAAATACCCAGGCAAACATTGCAGAGAAAATCCAAAAAATTTAACCTCATATAGTAGAATTGACCGCAAGTGAGCGTGCAACTGCCCATTTGCGGGCAATTCCGGTAATTTCACCCGGATATTACAGTGGGGAAGTCTTAAAATTCATTGATTTTTCAGTCTTTTAAAAATACTTTATCTTGGCATGATAAATGCAAGTATAAATGCAAGACAAAATATTTTAGGAGGCTGAATTTTGATTTTTGGTGTATTGAAAGATATTAAAAACGGAGAGTACAGAGTTATAGCTACTCCATCCGAGATTGCCAGCATTGTTGAAGATGGGCACAATGTTCTTGTACAAAAGGACGCGGGACTTAAGGCGGGTTTTTTAGACGAAGAATATGAGCGCGCAGGTGCAAGGATTGTTGAATCCATGGAAGAAATGTATGCCAGATGTGATTTTCTTGCTAAGGTTAAAGAAATAGAGCCTGTTGAATTTGACATGCTCAGAGAGAATCAAATCATATTTACATGTATTCATCCTGCTGCACATATCGAAGAGGTGCAGGCACTTCTTGACAAAAAAGTTATTGCTTTTACTGCAGAGGACTCTCATCGCTACGGTTCTCCAAACTGCGAGGCAGCAGGAAAACAAGGGGCGCTGATGGGACTTGAATCATTGCTTTCCATAAATGGAGGAAGCGGAAAATTTGTAAGCGGACTTGCAGGAGCTCCCGGCATAAAGGTTTTGATTTTAGGAGGAGGAATAGTAGGGAGGAACGCATTGCAGGTTCTTCAGTCCCTTGGCGCCTGGGTTACGGTAGTGGATGTTAACATCGCAACGTTGAGAGAGATAGGAAAAATGTATGATGAAAAAGTAAACACAATGGTATCCACAAAACACAACATTAAAAAAATGCTTCCGGAAATGGACTTGGTTATTAATTGCGTCAAATGGCCAAAAGGAAGCAAGGAATTTTTAATCGACCGGGAAATGGTTAAGTCTATGCCAAGAGGTTCTGTCATAGTGGATATCAGCAATGATTATGGTGTCATAGAGACTTTCCATGAAACTACTCATGAAAATCCGAGATATATTGAAGAAGGTGTTGTTCATTACTGCGTAAGCAACATACCGGGAGCCATAGCTAATTCAACGACAGTCGCATATGCAGCTTCAGTATTGCAGCATATAAGAAGTATTATGAATCTTGGTGTCGAAGAAGCTTGTATCAGAGATGGTTTTTTAAGAAGAAGCCTCACAGCATATAAAGGATATTTAACACATGAAGAAACAAGTGCCCTTCAGGACAGGCCATGGATACGACCGGAGGAAATATTGAATATAGAGGATAAAAATCTGGACCCTGCACCACCTGCAACAGTAACAAGATCAAATAATAGAATTATTTTATAGGAGGACGAAATGGAACAAGTAGTGAACATGGGATTTCTATCAATAGTTCCATCGCTTTTGGCAATAGCGCTGGCTTTTGCTACCAGAAATACAGTTGTGTCTCTTGCGTTTGCATGTATAGTGGGAACCTTTCTTGCCGGACAAGGTATGATGGGGTTTCCTACGCTATTAAAAACAAGCTTAGGAACAACAAGTTTTTCCTGGGTTATGCTTTTAAACACATTTATCGCAATTTTAGTTGCCTTTTTCCAGAAAACAGGAGCCATACAGGGATTTTCACAATATATTCAGAATAAGAACTTAAGCAGAAAAGCAGTGCAGCTTTTAGCATGGGTTCTGGGGATATTTGTATATTTCAGCGATTCATTCAGTCCGTTGTTTGTCGGAACAACAATGAGAAGCATTTCAGACAAAGCAAGAATATCCAGAGAAAAATTGTCATACATAGCCGATTCGGGAGCAGCTCCTGTCAGTGTCCTGGTTCCGATTACAGGATGGGCAGCGTATTTGAGCGGTCTGGCAGTTGGAGTAGGTGTTATTGCTACTCAGGAAGATGCAATGAAATTGTTTGTCAAAGCAATTCCGTTTAATTTTTACGCATTAATAACTGTGGTCTTTGTAGGACTGATTTCAGCAGGAATAATTAAAGATTTTGGTCCTATGAAAAAGGCAGAAGAAAGAGCCATCAATGAAGGCAAGGTGCTAAGAGACGGAGCGGAACCTTTAATCGGTAAAGAGCTTACTGAAATGGAGGCTTATCCCGGAATTCAGCAAAGAGTATTTTTAAACTTTATACTGCCTGTAATAATGATTATGACTATAGCCATAGGAACATATATTAAATTAAAATCGGCAAAAACAATGGAAGCATTTTTATTTGTAATAATTTTTATGAGTATAAGCATGTTTGTCCAGGGCATTCCTTTTAAGGAAATAATGCACACAATAACGGAAGGAGTTAAGGGTGCGGTTCCTGCAATAATGATATTGGCTCTTGCTTATTCCATAAACGCTTTGAGTAAAACAATGGGTACGGCAAATTATATTATTTCCGTAAGTGAAGGATTCCTAAGCGCTCAGTTATTGCCGGCGATTATATTTTTGATTGCATCAGTAATGGCTTTTGCTACCGGAACATCATGGGGGACTTTCGCCATATGCATGCCTATAGCACTTCCGCTGGCATTTAATTTTACTGGAGGAGAAGTCACAACTCTTGTAGTTGCGTGCTTTGCTGCAGTAGCAGGAGGAGGAGTTTTCGGAGACCATTGCTCACCACTTTCTGATACAACAATACTTGCGTCAACCGGATCTGCCGCAGATCATATAGACCATGTTAAAACACAGCTGCCATATGCACTGATATGTGGAGGTCTGGCACTTGCAGCGTATCTGGTCATTGGAGTTACAAGTATATAAATAAAGCTGAGTCTTTAGAATTAAAATTACTATTTATGTAATCAGAATGATGTACCAGTGACAGTATTATTTAAACAAGCAAAAAAATAAGGTTAATACTAAAAAGCCAAGAATTTGAAAGATTCTTGGCTTTTATTAAAATCAAATTTTCCTTTATAAAATTACTATGTTGTACATTCCGGCACTTCTCGGGCTTTTTTATGCACTCTTCTTTTTTGGCATCAGGGTCTGAATTATGGTTTTGCTAGTTAAAGTCAACTGACCACTTGAAAGATATTAAAACTGGATATTTACAAGGTATCAGAATGGAGTAATATAAAGTCAATATTATTTTAAAGGAGCGAGGATATGAGCACTGATACAAAAAAATATTCGATTTATAAAATGTGTGTAATTGGATTAATGGCAGCAATGGTGTTTGTGGCAACAAATTTCAGAATAGAAATACCTACACCTCTGGGCAAGACAATGCTGCATTTTGGAAATGTAATGTGTATTTTAAGCGGTTTGTTGTTTGGAGGCACAATAGGAGGTTTAGCAGCAGGTTTTGGTTCAGCCATATTTGATTTGTTTGACCCTGCCTTTGCACCGGAGTTTTGGATAACATTTATAATGAAGTTCGCTATGGGCTGCTTGGCCGGCAAGATTTCACATTTAAAAGGGGCTGACGGTGAAGACAAGAAACTGAACATTATAGCCGCAATTATTGGAGCAGCAGCATATGTTGTGTTATACATTTCTAAAACCATTATTTTACAGTATGTTATTTTAAACAGCAATTGGGAAGCGGTAATAGCAGTTGCGGGAACAAAATTGATTGTTTCTTCAGTAAATGCATTAATAGCTGTCGTAGCATCGGTAGCATTGTCATTAGCTTTAAGACCGGCCTTAAAATCTGCAGGTGTTTTTAATAAGTTGCAATAAACTTCGCTGACTGCGGCACGCTTTGTAATGCACATTTACTATTGATTAATTAGAAATTCGGTTATATACTGACAAATATAGGCGTCACATGTCAGTAAAATTTAGAATCAAGATAAATAACTACCAGGAGCGGCAAAAGCATTATGAACTGTGCTGAAAATAACACTATAAATATAATAAATGCTAATGAAAATAATTTAAAAAATGTTTCGGTAAGCATACCCAAAAAGCAAATAACAGTCTTTACCGGCGTTTCGGGTTCCGGCAAATCATCGCTATGTATTGACACAATAGCAGCAGAGTCCAGACGAGAGCTGAATGAGACTTTTCCGAGCTTTGTTCAGCAATACCTTCCTAAATACGGAAGGCCTGATGTAGAAAAAATAGAGAATCTTCCTGTAACAATAGTCATAGATCAGAAAAAACCCACGGCCAATTCCAGATCCACTGTTGGAACATACACAGATATACAGCCTTTTTTAAGGCTTTTATTTTCAAGAGTTGGAGAACCTTTTGTCGGATATTCCGACAGCTTTTCCTTTAATCATCCCTTAGGGAAATGCCCTCGCTGTGATGGTCTGGGTGTAATTACAGATCTTGATGTATATAAGCTTGTGGATTTCAACAAGTGTTTGAATGATGAAGGAGTAATAAGTTTTCCAACTTTCACAACAGGAGCGTGGAGATGGAAAAGATATGCCTACAGCGGTTTGTTTGATCTTAATAAAAAGATAAAGGATTATTCAAAAGAAGAACTGGACTTATTTCTTTATTCACCTCAGGTAAAGGTTAAAAATCCGCCTTCAAACTGGCCTAAGACAGCTAAGTTCGAGGGGATATACCCCAGAATGTACAGAAGCATAATAAGTACAAAGGAAGGCAAGCGTCATCAGAAGATTCTGGATGAGATGGTGACAACAGCTGTGTGTCCGGAATGCGGAGGGTCAAGAGTAAATGATAAAATCAGAAGCTGCAAAATAAACGGAAAGAGTATAGCAGATGTTGATAATATGCCGATACCGGATGCCATAGAATTTATCGGGGAGATTGATAATCCACTGGCACAGGATTTGAAGAGAGAGCTTATAAAGAGGCTTACGGCTTTACTGGAAATTGGACTTGGATATATTTCTTTAAGCCGAAGTTCAGGGACATTGTCGGGAGGAGAGGCGCAAAGAATAAAAATTGCCAAGTACATAAATTCAGCTTTGACAGATATGGTGTACGTCCTTGATGAACCAAGTGTCGGCCTTCATCCCAAAGATATAGAACTTCTCAAAAATTCTCTGATTAAACTGAAAAATCACGGAAATACAATTTTGATTGTAGAGCATCACAGAGAGATTATAAAAATGGCGGACTATATAATCGACATGGGACCTAAAGCAGGAGCTCATGGCGGGGAGATAATATTTAAGGGCATGTATGATGAGCTTATAAACTCTGATAATTTAACCGGAAAGTTACTAGGGCAGAAAACTCCGCTAAAAAGAAATATCAGAAAACCGGAAAAATGGTTTCCTGTAAAAAATGCTCATATACATAATTTAAAAAATGTTTCTGTGGATTTTCCCCTTGGAGTGTTGACAGTTATTGCAGGAGTTGCCGGCTCAGGGAAAAGTTCATTGATGGAATATTTTCAAAATGTTTTTCATAAAAATGTAATTTCCATAAGCCAAAAAAACATTGGTATAAATTTACGCTCAACACCGGCTACATTTCTGGACATATCAGACAGCATAAGAAAATTATTTGCTAGTGAGAATAAAGTAAAACACAATTTATTCAGCTTCAATTCAAAAGGCGCATGCCCGGCCTGCGGCGGCAAAGGCATTATTATTTCAGAAATGGCTTTTATGGATACTATAGAGACAGTGTGTGACGTGTGCCATGGCAAAAGATTTTCTAGGGATGTGCTCAAATACACTTATCATAATAAAAATATTGCGGAAGTAATGGATTTTACTGTAGAAGAAGCAATAGAATTTTTCAGGGGAGAAAGTTTTGCAGAAAAGTTTGAATCTCTTGAAAAAGTAGGGCTGGGATATCTCCATCTCAATCAGTCTATGACAACTTTGTCCGGCGGAGAGCTTCAGAGGGTCAAGCTTGCAAGTAAGCTTAATCAAAAGGGTGCTGTTTTTATAATTGATGAGCCGACAGATGGTCTCCACCTGGATGATGTAAGAAAGCTCATGCAGCTTTTTAACAAGTTAGTTGATGAAGGCAACAGCCTGTTTCTTGTTGAACACAGTCTTGAGGTCATGAAGGATGCGGATTATATAATAGAACTCGGGCCTGGCGGAGGAATGTCCGGAGGCAATATCCTTTTCTCGGGAACTGTTAAAGATATGATTGATTCTGAAGCATCAATAACTAGGCCATATATAATTGACAGCCTGTCTCAATAAACTTGAATGTGAATTGTTAACTCTTTAAAATTCGTCTGATTATATGTCATGCATTTTTTCTATAAACTATGCAGTATGGATATTTTGTCTTAATCCATACTGTGTTTTTATTTTTATTGCAAATACAGCTTGTCATCAGATCCTCAAGACTGCCATAAATTTCTAGTTTGAAAGTATAATAAATTGTTGACAAAATTATAAAAAGTGATATTATTTAATTATGAAATATTTAATACATAACAATAATAAATGAATTAAATAATTCATTTTGGAGAAGAGGTGTTTAATGGATTTTATTAATTTGGTTAAAGACAAATTTGAAGTATTGTCAAAATCACATAAGAAGATAGCAAAATATATAATAGATAATTTTGAAAGCGTTATATTTGACACGGCTTCTGAATTGAGCAAAAAAGTTTCAGTAAGCGAGGTAACAGTTATAAGGTTTGCTTATGCATTAGGATTTGAAAGCTTTTCACATATGCGTAAAGCAATGGAAAAAAGCGTGGTCAATAATACGGAAAACACAGATATCAATATCAGCAAAGGCTTTTTTATGAATGGTCTGCCTGATTTGAAAAGAGATGAATATATACATAGACAAGTTTCACAGCTTAACAAAGCATATCAGAATATTGATTACGAAGAATTTAAAAAAATTTGTGAAATTTTAATGAGCAAAAAAAGAGTTTTGATAATTGGTTTTATGGATTCCTTCGGCACTGCGTCTGAATTGCTGCATCTTTTTGACAGCATCCGAAGCAGAGTGTATTTTTCAAAGCTTATGTATGAAAACGCCTATACTTTTGATGATATAGACGAAGATTCTGCGACCGTTGTAGTATCGTTTGCACCTCATTATAAATATACAAAAGAGCAGGCCGAAATAGTCAAAAGAAACAAAAGCACCATTATTACCATAACAGACAGCTTTATTAATCCCTTGAAGGATTTATCGGATTACTCGCTGATATTTAATTTAAGGAGAAATGAGCAGATAGGAGCAATAGACACTTCGCCGGTCATAAGCTTTATTTATTTTATGATGAGTTATTTATATGAGAATTATAAAGATAAGATTGATGAATTCAAAGAAAGCAAAAAACGTTATGAAGAATATATAGATTGAAAGGAGTGAAATTAAAATGAAAGAAAAAATTGTACATATTTTAAAGGAAACCGTTTCTATTAACAGTTTTTCCGCAACAGAAAAGGAAAATAAAGTGCCGGAGTATTTATATGATTATATGAAAAACATGGAATACTTTGCGGAAAATCCGAATCTGTTCGGTAATTTTGAGATTGAAAATGATTACCTGGACAGAAAGGTTGCATATGGGCTGGTAAGAGGTAAATCCAATAAGACGGTTGTGCTCATGAATCATTATGATGTTGTGGGAATAGATGATTATGGCAGCATAAAGGACTATGCATTTGATATTGAAAAACTTCCTGAGAAGATTAAGGAAATCAGTATCAATTCAGAAGCCCTGGAGGATTTGAATTCCGGTGAATGGATTTTCGGAAGAGGCGCGGCAGATATGAAGGGCGGACTGGCAATTCAGCTTGCATATCTGGAAAAGTACTCGGAGATGAAAGAAAAAGAAGGCAATATTCTTTTTATTTCAGTTCCGGATGAGGAATCTTATTCTGCCGGAATGAGAGGAGCTGTTAAGCTGCTAAGTGTGCTTAAAGATAAATTTAACCTTGAATATTCTTTTTTAATCGACTGTGAGCCGAATTTTAAAATTAACGGCAAACATGTTGTCTCTTTAGGCACGGCAGGAAAGTGTATGCCGGTGATTTTAGTACAGGGTCAGAAATCACATATATGCAGATGCTTTGACGGTCTGAATCCCATCGGGGTTTTAGGAGAGATTTTTTCAAGGACAGAACTGTCTTTGGAATTCAGTGATGAACTTGATGGAGAAGTTACGGTTCCTCCAACATGGAATTATTTTAAAGATATGAAGGTGGAGTATGATGTGTCAATACCTATCAGAGCCTGCGGATATTTTAGCGTAATAAGCTTTTACACATCGCCTGATGAAATTTTGGAGAAACTGAGAAAAATTTCGTCTGATTCTTTTGAAGCATATGTAGACAAGATGAAAAAGATATACAGGGAATATAAGTGCAAGAATATGTATTCTTCAGAAAGAGAAATCGATTTTAAACCCATAGTGCTCTCGTTTGAAGAACTTATGAATATTGCTTCTGAAAAAGATAAGGAAGGGTTCAGTGCTTTTTATAAAAAGCTTTACGATGAAATTTCAGAAAAAGTAGTTAAAAATGAAATAAATTATCCCCAGGCGACTATTCAGATAATGGATGCGGTTCTGAATTTCACAGGTATAAGCTATCCGGTTACAGTGCTGGGATTTGCTCCCCCTTATTATCCTGCGCTAAACAGCAGAAAAATCAGCGGCAAGGGACATATAATTGACGAATGCTATAATTTGATAAGAGATTATTCACATGACAAATTCAATTATGATTTAACTTATGAAAATTACACCGTGGGACTTTCAGACTGCAGCTACTGTGCGGTTGACAAGGTGTTCGATTACAACAGTTTTTCTCTCAATACCCCTATGTGGGGCAAATTATATTCTATAGATTTTGAAAATATAGAAAGACTGAATATACCTTCAATTATATTCGGGCCTTGGGGCAAGGACTATCATCAGGCAACAGAAAGGGTAAACAAAGAAAGCCTGACTGTTATTGTACCGGAATTGATTGAAGAAATAACAAATTATATATTCAAATAAAAATAACATTTAAATGGAGGTTGACTATGTTTAAAGCTATGAGAAGGAAAGACAGACAAATTTCAGATGACGAAAGCCGTGAAATTTTAAGCCGCGGTGAATATGGAGTAATCGGAACAATTGGAATAAACGGGTATCCATGCTCAACTCCGTTAAATTATGTGCTGGACGGAGACAACATTTATGTTCATTTTTTTATAAGCGGCGGGAATATACACGAAAGTATTACCTCCAACAATAAGGTATCATTTACCTATGTGGGAAAAACAACCGTGCTTGAAGATGAGTTCGTAACAAACTATGAAAGTGTAATGGTTTTTGGGAAGGCAGAAATAGCTGATGATGAAGAAAAGAGACATGCACTTGTCTTAATGGTGGACAAGTATTCGCCAAACTTTAAAAAACAAGGTCTGGAGCATATTGATGAGGATTTCGACGTTGCATGTGTTGTAAAAATAAAAATCGAACATATAACGGGAAAGGCAAGAAGAGGCTGATGAACTAACCGGCTGAAATACTTATAAGGAGCAGGAAAATGGCAAGATATCTTAGAAAAAGAATATTAACTGGAATTCTTGTAATTTTAGTTTCATTAGTCATAAACTTTTTATTAATACATATGGCTCCGGGAAATCCCATCAGTCTCTTGGCGGGTAAAGACAACCCTTCTCAGGAAATGATCGATTCATTAACGGAAAAATACGGACTTAATGATCCCATACATATTCAGTTTATCAACTATATAAAGACGCTGATGAAGGGTGATCTCGGATATTCCATAATGAGCAGTGAACCTGTAAGTAAATTAATTATCGAAAAGGTCGGACCTACATTGCTTTTATCTCTGACAGGCATAATACTGGCCTTGATAATAGGAACATCGGCAGGCATTTATGCCGCAAGGAAAAGGGGATCATTATTCGATTCCGCAATGTGCGGAGTATCGTATTTATTTGATTCCACACCGGGCTTTTGGCTTGGGCTCATGCTGATTCTTATATTCGCATCAACTCTGAAAATCCTTCCTACTGCCGGAATGGTGGATTTAAGGGCACAAAACGAAGGATTTGCAAAAGTTCTTGATATCCTTAAGCATTTAGTATTGCCTCTGACAACAGTTACTTTAATCCAGATACCGTACTTTTTCCGTATAGCGAGGGCATCTGTAATCCAAACCATGTCTGAAGATTACATAACTACATTCAGGGCTGCGGGAATGAAAGAAGGCAAAATATTTAAAAGATATATATTTAAAAATTCCATGCTTCCCACAATAACAGTATTCGGTATAAACCTGGCATACGTTATATCGGGAGTTGCAATTATTGAAATTGTATTTGCATGGCCAGGGATGGGCAGGTTGATGATGACGGCAATTTCTAAAAGGGATTACCCGCTGCTTATGGGAATTTATCTTGTTCTGTCGGTTTCCATAGCTGTCTGTATGATTGTTGTGGATGTGGTTTATGCCGTTATTGATCCGCGAATAAGATATGATTGAGATAGAGGAGGTATTAAAAATGAACGGTTCAAACAGCTTAAAAGCAAAATTTAAAAGAGCATTATCCTCCATAAACAGTGTTAAGCAGCTTAAAGCAGGGATAATCCTGCTTGCTGTAATCATTTTTCTTGCTGTGTTCGCACCTTTGCTCGTCACTCATGATCCATTTGCACTCAATGATGATATGGTAGAGCCTCCCGGAAGTGATTACATACTTGGTACAGATGGCTTAGGAAGAGATATATACAGCGGAATATTGTACGGAGCGCGCACATCTATAGTTATAGGTATTGTGGCTGCTTCTATATCCGGAATTATAGGAACTCTCATAGGAGGTGTTTCGGGATTTTACGGAGGTAAAATCGATGCGGTTTTATCTGAGGTAATAAACATATTTCTGATGATGCCAACCTTTTTCCTTATACTTATCATTGTGGCGCTGTTCGGGTCAAGCATGCTGAACGTAATGATAGTAATCGGGCTGACAACATGGACCGGAAATTCGCGGCTCATGAGAGCCCAGGCCTTGTCACTTAAGCAGAGGACATTTGTAAAGGCTTTGGAAACTATTGGTGAGAGCAGATTTAAAATTCTGGTCAAACATATTATTCCAAACGGAATATTTCCCATCATTGCCAACACTACCATGAACATATCAGGTGCGATACTGACAGAATCGGCATTAAGTTTTTTAGGGCTTGGAGATCCTAATATTATCAGCTGGGGACAAATGGTGTATAACGGAAAAGCATACCTTACAAACGGATGGTGGATATCAACATTTTCAGGCGCTGCTATTGTACTTACGGTTTTGACATTTTACTTAATCGGTGACGGAATGAACAACATACTGAGTCCAAAGCTGAACGGTAATAAATAGGAGGCTTTTATGGCATTATTATCAATTAAAAATGAAAATGTGATTTATAAGGTTAAAAATAAAAATATTCATGCTGTCAATAATGTATCATTTGATATTGAACAGCAGGATTCTCTTGGCATAGTAGGAGAATCAGGCTCGGGAAAATCAACCCTTGCTTTGTCAATATTGAGATTGCTGCCACAAAAGATAACTGAAGTGAGTGGTGAGGTAATTTTTGAAGACATCAATTTGTTGGGCTTAAGTGAAAGTGAGCTTGAAAACATAAGATGGAAGGAAATTTCTGTTGTATTCCAGAAATCAATGAATTCATTAAGCCCTATCCATAAAATCGGCAGCCAGATGTCGGATATATATATGCTGCATAATAAAACTGCCTCCAAGGCAGAAGTAAAGAGCAAGATGCTGGAGCTTTTAGAATTGGTAAATCTGCCCCAAAGAGTGTATACAATGTACCAGCACGAGCTGTCAGGCGGCATGATGCAGAGAGTATCCATTGCACTGAGTCTGATGCATAATCCGAAGCTCATTATCATGGACGAGGCAACAACAGCTTTGGATGTTATAACACAGGGGCAGATATTAAGTGAAATAACAGAGCTTGAAAAAAGACTTAATATAACCCGTATAATGATAACCCATGACATGTCTGTGGTTGCAAATACATGCAAAAAAATTGCGGTAATGTATGCGGGATATCTCGTTGAGTTCGGGTTTGTAAAAGATATAATATCAAATCCGAAACATCCGTATACTCAAGGGCTTTTGAAGTCATTTCCCACATTGAAAGGCGAAAGAGGAGTTCTGAGAGGTATATCCGGTTCGTTGCCGGATTTGAGTGCTCAGCACGAGGGATGTATATTTGAAAGCAGGTGCCCGGCAAAGAAAGAGAAATGCTTAAAAGAAAAGCCCAGGACAGTCATGCTGGAAAATGGACGCATGGTAATGTGTCATTCTGCGGGAGGAGATAATTAATATGGAAAATAATTATACTTTAGAAGTCAATAATGTCCTTAAATATTATACGCAGAGGGTAAAAGAAAAAAAACAATTCGGCGCTGTAAAAAAAACCGTCAAGGCAGTTGATGGCATAAGCTTCAAATTAGAGGCCGGAGAAGTAATAGGTGTCATCGGCGAATCCGGATGCGGAAAGTCCACATTGGCTAAGCTTCTGACAAAACTTGAACAGCCTACTCAGGGTGAAATTTTAATTAACGGAGAATCCTCTGATGAAATGATAAAAAAGGACAGACTTAAGTACAAGAGAACGATTCAGATGGTTTTTCAAAATCCTTTTGACACATTTGACCCCAGAAATACCATAGAGAAGGTAATTGTTGAAACCTTAAAGCTGCACGGCATAGGTAAAACATATGATGAGAGAATATCAACAGCCGTCAAGGCAATGGAGGAAGTAGGGTTAACTCCCGCGGAAGATTATTTGCACAGGTTTCCTCATGAACTGTCGGGAGGGCAGCTTCAGCGCATTTCAATATTGAGGGCAATGCTGTTAAAACCAAAATTTCTCATAGCAGATGAGCCGGTTTCAATGCTTGATGTCTCGGTAAGAGCAGATATAATCAGGATGCTTCAGGATTTGGTCCATGACAGCAATGCAGCATTGATATTTATAAGTCATGATATAAATACCACAAGATATATATCGGATAAAATAGTCGTAATGTATCTAGGGAGAATAGTTGAGTCAGGAACAACTGATTATGTATTACACAACCCTGTGCATCCCTATACAAAGACATTGATATCCAACTGCGCATCCATCGACATGGATGAAAAGACAAATATAATAAAGATAACAGGAGAACCCCCAACTCCCATCGATAACGGACCGGGCTGTTATTTTGCACCAAGATGTTATATGAAAAAAGACATATGTTTTAAAGAATATCCTAAACAAACAGTCATAGAAAATAATCATTTTGCTTCATGTCATTTTATTAATGATAATTGATTTATTAATACGAATAGAAAACTTTTAAGTTTTCCAATATAAATTAGGAGGAGAAAATGAAAAAAATATCTTTATTATTGGCAGTCTGTCTAATCATGGGAATGCTTGCGGGATGCGGCAGTACCAGCACGGGAAATGAGGCTCCGGCAAGCGAGCCGAAAACATCGGCTGATAACTCATCAGTAGACACACCTAAAAAAGGCGGAACATTGATAGTGGGAATGACTGGTGACCCTGCAACCTACAATCCGGATTTTCAAGCTGATGGATACTTGCAGCCAATTGCGGAAAATATCTTTAACAGATTAGTAAAAATAACAAATGAACAAAAGATAGTACCTGACTTGGCTAAAAGCTATGAAATATCTGAGGATGGAAAAGAAATAACATTTCACTTAAATGAAAATGTTAAATGGCATGACGGAGAAGCATTCTCATCAGCAGACGTAAAATTTACATTTGATACTATCATCAGCCAAAACGGACAACTGGCAGGATCGTTGACATCTGTGGAGGAAATAACCGCACCGGATGACAACACGGTTGTATTTAAGCTTAAAAACAATGATTCTTCACTGCTTGGATATCTGGCATGGGATGCATGCTACATTATACCTAAGCATATCTATGAAGGAAGCGACTGGGGTACAAACCCTGCAAATCAAAATCCTATAGGAACAGGACCTTTTAAATTTGTAAAACACGAAAAGGGTGTAAGTGTCACTCTCGAAAGATTTGACGATTATTGGGGAGATGTGGCGTATCTGGATAAAGTAATTTTTTCTATAATTCCGGATGCAAATACAGCGGTTCAAGCCTTGTATAACAATGAGCTGGATGTGTTGGGAATAGAACCGCCTCTGTCTGAAATACAAAGGTTTCAATCTGATTCAAACCTTAAAATCGGTAAGCAGTATTGGCCATCCAGATATTATGTGTTTTTTAATGTAAAAGACAGCATGTTTGCCAATGAAAAGTTAAGACAGGCTGTTTCACTTGGTATTGATAAGGATGATATAATCAAAAAGGCATTAAAAGGCGTAGGCGAAAGATCCAATACTGCTATGACTCCTGTATACGACTGGGCCTTGAACACCACTGATGTATTTCCGGAAAGAGATGTTGAAAAGGCAAGACAGCTTATAGAAGAAGCCGGCTACAAGGCAGATTCAAACGGTATATATTTCAGCGCATCCTTTGATGTGTTCAATATTGAGCCTTTTCCTGATATAGCAGCCATATTGAAGGATAATTTAAAAGAAATCGGTATTGATGTTAAAATCAATGTAATGGAAGGTGCTGCCTGGGATGAAAAGGTGTGGTACGGAAGAAATTATGAATTTTCGCTGCTTGCCGGATATCAGGGACCTGATCCTGGAGCACTTAAACCAAGATTCGCAACTGATGAAGTTATTAATTTAATGGGTTATTCAAATCCGAAGGTTGATGAAGTTCTGACCAAGGGTGCAGCATATGTAGAACAGGATGAAAGAGCACCGTACTATAAAGAAGCCCAGAAGTACATTGTTGAAGATGTTCCCATAGTTCCAATATCAGAATATATATCTGTCATACCGTATCAGTCATATATTATGGGACACCCCACATCGGAAGAGGCTATAGATAAAACCGGATTCCATGAATACACTTATGTTTGGCTGAACAAATAAATAAAATAATTGTACGTATACTTTATGTTTGCGGGCAATTTAAAGTAATGAAAAACATCGGAGGTATAGCGTGAATATAAATAAAATAGTAGAAAATGTTCCGGATTACAAGGTATTTTTAACCGTTGATGAGATGGATGAAAGTACCCTTCAACTTCAAAGAGATTATCCAGAAGTTGTGGAAGTTTTCGAAGCAGGCAGATCAAGAGAAAATCACCGTATATTATGTTTGAAAATCGGCAAAGGAAAAAAGAACGCTCTTTGTTTTGCCTGCCCTCATCCAAATGAACCCATAGGGGTAATGACACTGGAATATTTGTCAAGGGCACTGGCTGAGGATGATGAATTCAGGGAATCAACAGAATATACCTGGTATATAATCAAATGTGTTGATCCTGACGGAACAAAGTTAAATGAAAACTGGTTTAAAGGACCATTCAATATCTATAATTATATGAAAAATTATTTTAGGCCTGCAAGCAATAAACAGGTAGAATGGACGTTTCCCATAGATTATAAGAAGCTCCATTTCAATGATGCACTTCCTGAAACGAAGGCAATAATGGATATTATAGAAAAAACAAGGCCGGAATTTATGTATACTTTGCATAATGCAGGTCTTTGCGGAGCCTATTGGTACATAACTCATGAATATGACGACATATATGATGAACTAAGGAAAACAGCACTGAAAAACGGCGTTGCCCTTCAACTGGGAGAGGCGGAAAGTCCTGCATGTATAAAGCTTTCAGATGCAATTTACAAAATGTCCGGCATATCTGAAGAATATGATTATTTGGAAAGATATTCGGACATCCCTCCAGAAAAAATATGCCAGGGAGGTACCAGCAGTTCTGATTATGCATCAAGATACAATGATTGTGTGACGCTGATGACTGAACTGCCGTATTTTGCAGATGACAGAATATCGGACTCTTCACCTGCGGATATAACAAGGAGACAGTCCATAAGAGATAAAATAAAAAATACGGTTGAGCATTACAGAGGGCTGGATAGAGAATTGAGCAAGGTCAGAAAGTATATTGTTCCGGATAATCCGTTTGTCTTGCTTGTGGAACAGATTATCGCAGGATTGGATTCTTCCACTGATGCTCAAATGAAGTGGTCGGATAATCCCGAATTCGAAAGGCCTGCGAAGGTGTCGGAAGTATTTGACAATGAGCTGGTAAGCAAATTTTATAACAGTCTTTCAACAAGTCTTTCTGCAAGAGCTTGCCAGTATGAGCTGGACAGGCTGAAAAAAGAGGGATGTGAAGACAATGAAGCATCTCATCAGCTGCAGGAAGTATACGAAGTACTGTCGAAGAACCTGAAGAATGAATGCGAATATCTTGAAAACAAATTAAATTATAAGGTTGTGCCTATACGTGATCTTGTGAGGATTCAAATAGAATGTGGTTTGATTGTAGCAAGCCGCAGGCAAAAAAATAAGAATTAATAGATAAATGAATAAATAAAACACTCCTACTAACAATAATAAAAAAATAAATAGGAGTGTTTTTATATGCCAGAATATTCAGGAAGAGTTGATATACGTGCAATTATGCCGCACCAGGATAAATATCCTACTGTCCACAAAACCTTTGAATCTTTAAATGCAGGTGAAAAAATGGAGCTCATAAATGACCATGACTTTAAGCCTATTTTCACATACAAATTCCCAGATGATTTTCCCGGTCAATATGAATGGAACTATTTAGAGCAAGGGCCTGAAGTGTGGAGGGTGGAGATTAAAAAAATAAGGTAAATTACATTTTACCTTTAAATTTTGCAGATATTTTACCATTGAATCTGGTATGGATAAAACATATCAGAAGTACAATTCCGCCATAACCGACCAACGGGTATAAATATTTGACCAAATTTGAAAATCCGAACTGACTTGCCAATAAAGCAGCTATAGTAGATACTGCAACAATTATAATACTATTTAATGAAAATTTTTGTATGTCAGTGATTCTGGATGCAAATCCGTATAAAGAACCTACTGCGGTTGTATAAATTTCAGCTATCAGAACCACAGCATATGCCAACTGTACGGGGTAGGATATTCTTCCCGCCACATAAATCATGGGGACTTCAAGATTAGCAATTTCTGAAATGCTTCCGCTCAGTGCAAGATAAATCATAACAGACCCTAATCCAAGCCCGAGTCCTCCCAGGATAGCCCCTTTTTTTACAGCCTCTTTGTCTTTTGCTTCGGATCCAAGCGGCCCCAGCACCGCGACGGAAAGTATAATGTTGTATGATACATACAAGACCGAAGACAAAAACCAGTTGCTTATGATTCTGTTCTCTGCGAAGAGTGCTGATGAAGATGTAAAATCAGGCGGGGAAACGGAAATTGAAAATAAACTTGTTCCGATGACTGCCGTTAACAGAAATGGAACCACAAAGCTGATAGAATTAATTACACCGTTTATGCCTGTTAATACAGTTACCGCTGTCAGAACTGCCATGAGTATATTTCCTATCAGGCGCGGTAAATTAAATTGCTGGGTGAACAAAGCACCGGTGCCGGCTATCATTGCCGTAAAAGATCCGAAAAGAAAGAAAGTAATCAGTGAGTCTATTATCGTACCCATTATCCTGCTGCTGGAATGCCTTATGATTTCAACATGGGAACGGGCACCCAGCTTTTTTCCTAAATCCATTACAATATATCCGAACAATATAAACATTATTGTGGTAACTAATATACCTGCCAGCCCCATTAGCCCGAACCTTGTAAAAAACTGCAGTATTTCCTGTCCTGTTGCGAAACCGGCTCCGACTATTGTTCCTATGTATGTTGCTGCAACCTTCAGCGCTGAGACCTTTTTTTTGCTCATCCTGCCACATCCTTTCAACCTATATAACATTGTATAAGGTATAAGGATTTTTATGACTTAACGTACAGCAAAAGATACGCATGCCGGATATTATCATGTCTGAAATTCAATCAGCCATGGATTTGTAAACTTTTTGAACTGTATTGATATTCCTTGAAGTCAGCAGATTTTTGTATTTTTTGTTTCCAAGTACCTTTGAGCCGAAATAACTTTTAAGGGTATCACCCTTTGATACAATCCAAAAAGTACCGGCTTCAAGTATAACCAATTTCTCGTTCGGCATATGTGACACAGAATCAAAAAGATTCTTCAATTCCGGGGACAGCTCCTTGTCGTCATACAATAAGCAATAATTGTGGAATCCCTCCGGTACATCAATTGTTTGAGCGGCAGCACATATTTCATAAATTTCTTTATTATTGAGTATTATAACATGAGCATCATAATGAAAACATTTACTCAGCTCTTCTTCAATAAAAGATTTTAATTTTTGCCTGCAGCTGTTGCATTCGGATAAAAATATAATTACATTTCCTGTTGCAAGTATTGTCTTGACATCCTGAAATCCCATTTTACAAAAGGTTTCTTTCAGAGCACTCATTTTTATGTTAATTCCATTCACATTAATTCCACGAAGGAATACACAATATTTTTCTCCCATTTAAATCACCATTCAGAACGGAGCAATCTATATGCAACGCGATCCTTAAACATTCCATCATGCCATTGATATTCTTTGAATTCTGCTTCTTTTATCATTCCGCATTTTTGCATTACTCTTTCCGAGGCTTTATTTTCTTTTAAACATCCGCATGAAATTCTGAATACGTCATTTTCAAAAGCAAACTGAATCACTTTTTTTAGCGCCTCTGCCGTATACCCAAGCCCCCAGTATTTGTCACGTATAAAATATCCCACTTCAACATGTTTCCCGGCAGGTGTAAACTCTAAAACCGTATATCCTATTTCACCTATGTGTTCATTTGTCAGCTTGTTTTCTATTCTAAAAAAATAATACCTTCTGTCAGTACATCCGATTTGATCAATTGCCGTACGCAAATTAGCTTCAGATTCTTCTATGCTGTCTGTTACTATATCCTGCAAAAACCACATTGCTTTTTTATCAGAAAGCAATTCATGGTGTGATGCAAGGTCTGCGCTTGTGTGGTCGCGAATTAAGAGTTTGTCGGTACATAATTGAATCATATATGCCTCCATTTCAATATGTAAATTATAAATTTATTTTATTATAAACCATGCAATAAGCTAAACACAACCGCATTTTATAGCATTTTGAGAAATTCAGTAAATATTGTTTCGTCAATCCATACTAATCCTTCTTTTGTTTTTGAAATACATTGCTGCTGCAATACATTGGAATACTGAAAATCCCAGGAAACAATTTTTCTTGAATATTCAATGAAATTTGATATAATATAATTAGATGATTATTTATACAGGTTTTTGCCTTATTGAAAAAGGGTGTATATGGTAACAAATAAATTAACAAACGGATTATTTCCGGAAAATAAGAACATTTATATGAAAGATCAATGAAAATAACGTGTAAACATAAAAAGGTTCCGGAAAGAAGGGAATAGATATTGACATCTTCTGTCATAGATATGAGAAGCACTTCAATTATTATAGTGATAGGGCATATATTAGCAGTTGTACTGCTGGCTTCATATGCCATACAACCCAAAAGCAAAAATGAACCTGTGAAAATATATCTTCAAGCTAAGTTAATTCAGTGCATTGGCTGGATAATGCTTTTACTGAGGGGCTATATATCTGACATTCTCTCCATTTCAGTTGCCAATTCCGTATTTTTTATCGGCGTAGCGGCTGAAATGACTGCTTACCTGGTTCTAAGCGGCAATTATAATAAAAGAATAAAACAATATAATTATATTTTCATTAGCGGCTATATCCTTATTTTTAATCTTGTGACAGTATTTTATAATATTGAGAGCATAAGAGTATTAACAGCATCATTATTAACCTCATTATTGATGATATATCCCACCTATAAAATTATTAGTGAAAAAAATTCCTCTGTGCTGCAAAAGATAATGTGTGTTTTTTTAATTATAACGATTATTATATGGCTTGTTCGGGCGTATCTGGCTGTCACTATACCATATTCCTTGAATTTCTTATTTACTGATTATCCTAATACATGGATATTTTTTGCAGTGTCCATAGTTATACTTACAGGAAGTACAGGATTTATACTCCTGGCTAAGGAAAAGCAGGACGCAGAAATAAAAAAAGCCGCATGCTTTGATGAACTTACCGATATATTGAACCGAAGGACCTTCATACTGCGTTTCAAAGAATCTATTTCAATGTTGCTAAGTAAACATGAATTTCTTTCGTTTTTACTTATAGATATTGATGATTTTAAAAATGTAAATGATACCCACGGACATTATGTGGGAGACATTGTACTGAAATCCTTTGCGGATATAATAAAAAGCAATCTGAGGGAATACGATTTGTTCGGAAGATACGGAGGTGAAGAATTTGCCGTTATGCTTCCCGGAGCTGATGAAAAAGAATCACTTGAAATAGCCGAAAGATTAAGAAAGGCAGTAGAAAATTCCTCGCCTGATTTTACTCAGGAAATAAAGTACACTGTAAGTATAGGTGCCGTGACTATTGCCGCGGATAGGGATATCAATTTAGAGATGCTTTACAAATTAAGCGACAAAGCACTCTACAAGGCTAAGGAGCAAGGCAAGAATCAGGTTGTCGGAATCAAAGTTTAAAGCTACATTAATATTTTCATAATGTTAATGTAGCTTTATTATTTAAGAGGACGCATTTAGTTAATGAAGTTTACATATCTTATGTATTTTTTTACCTATACTAAAAAGCGTTGTGTTTTTCCGCATGTAATGATATAATTTGCTAATAAATTATGTCTATAAAGTAGGAGAAATTATATGTTGCATCAACCATTATATTCATTGTTTATTAGAATGATTCCTGAAGCTTTTTTGATAATGCATTCAATTTGTCTGCTGACTGCTTCACATAAAGATTTAAAAAAAATATCAACTGCTGCTGTTCTAGGAGGAATTGGAGTATATATAGTAAGGCTGATGCCAATTCATTTTGGGGTACATACAATTTTGTCAGTTATGATTGATATACTATTGGTTGTAAAAATACTTGATATTAATATACAAAAAGCTATATCAGGAACACTAATATCAATAATTATAATTTTTATGTCTGATATAATTCTTTTTGCAATTTATACAAATGTTTTTCACTTTTCATCCGAAGTAATTGCGGGACAAACAATTGTATCTGTTATTTCAGGAATTCCTTCCCTGATTATATTTTATTTTATAATACGAGCAGTTGTATATGTAAAGGAAAAGAGGTTTTGATGTGAGCAGAATTGAAATGTTTTCAAAATTTATTGCTTCTAAAATCTCAAAAAATTTGTCTGTTGACAATGAGCAAGAAGAAGTTATTGCTTATGGTGCCTTTGCATTGATACAAACAATGGTATCCATATTGGCCGTTGCTGTCTTCGGCATTATTTTTGATGTGCTGCTGGAATCACTGCTTATTTCTTTTTCGGCAGCGACCTTAAGAAAATTTTCGGGAGGAGCACATGCCACTGCACCAATGAGCTGTGCATTAATTGGCATGTTTGTGTTTGGAGTACAAGCTCTTTTTGTTAAGCATTTTATTATAAATTTTAGTTTAATACATTTATTATTAATTATGATTGCAGCATTTACATTTGTTTTTTATATTATGTTTAAATACAGTCCGGTGGGTTCTGCTAATAAACCGTTAAAAAAAGAAGCAGTCAGGAGACGCTTAAAAAGGCAGTCGATAAGCTATGTTATTTTCTTATTGCTGGTAAATGTTGTATTGACAGCTATATATATTAAAACAAAAAACATTTGTTTGGTTTCTGCGGCATCTTGCATCACAGCAGGAATTGTATGGCAATCTGTTACTTTGGTATCTCTGGGACATTTAATTATAGAAACTCTGGATAAGGCATTAAGAGGTACAATTTCAGCAAGGAGGACAAACTAATGAAAAAAAACTTAGTATTAAAGGTTATGACTTTGGCTGCAGGTATGTTGACATTTTTAGCAACAACTACTACAGCTTCTGCATGCTGGTGGGGAATTTATCAGCCGGAAGAACCGAAATCATTAAGAGAAGAGTAAAAGGAGGTCTTTAATGACCTCTTTTTAGGTATCGCAAAGGTGAAATATGAATAAATTTGATATAAACAGAAAGCAGAAATTATATGAAATGATATCGGTTTTAAAGCTGATATCATTGATGATATGTGGAATTGTAATTTTTGCGCAATATCCGGCAGATGTTTTCAATGTTCAATTTAACTTGGCAAAAAACGGAGGAATTATTTTCTTCAATTTTGTATGTGTGGCTGTATTTGTTTTAATAAGTGAAGGATGGTTATATTCTGTAAAAGAAAGTCAAGCTATTTCAAAAATTAATCTGAGAGGGCTAATAGAAAATTTTATACTGATATTTATATATACAACACTGATATTTATATCCGGATTTCATGAAAGCCAATATAAATTTTTATATTTATTTATTATTATTGCAAACACCATCCAATATGGTATGAAAATAGGTATAGCCACCGCAATTTTAAATTCTCTTACAATTTTAGCAATTGATATCATAGGAGTTGAGTACGGTATTATTAACAAGTATTTCGAATCAGACCTGGTGATGTCGGGCGTGTTTATTATAGTGGCATGGATGTTAGGCTACTATGCAAATTTAGAAAATGAATACAGAGATAAGGCTGTGCATTTAGTGAATGTAGACGAATTAACCGGTGTTTACAATCACAGGTATTTTCAGAACATTCTATCAGAACATATAGATAAAGCGTCGGAGAATAATAAAAGTATATTTCTGCTGTTCATAGACATAGATCATTTCAAATATTACAACGATCTTTACGGACATAGTGCAGGAGATGTTGTGCTGGGCAGTATTGGCGAGGTTTTAAAGAAAAATGTAAGAGAACAAGATGTAGTCGCACGATACGGTGGTGAAGAATTTGCTGTAATATTGCCTGATGTCTCAGAAGAGGAGGCCTTCAATATAGGAAACAGATTGAGGGATGCAGTTGAAAACACTTATTTTGATGGTGAAGAAAACCAGCCTAACGGTAAAATAACCATATCAGTAGGAGTATCCTCCTATCCTTTAAAGGCAAAAACTAAAAAGGAACTTATTAATACCGCAGATGATGCGCTGTACCGGGCTAAGTTTTTTAATAAGAACAGGGTTGAAAGCTATTATTCAGTGTTGGAAGAGTTAAAATCAGATATTGATGAACAGCATATTGATTTGATAAGTTCAATAAAAACATTAATAAGCGTCATCAATGCAAAAGACCGGTATACATATGCCCATACAGACAGAGTTGTAATTTACTGCGAATTAATGAGTCATCACTTAGGGCTGGGCGATAACGACAAGAAGCTTTTACGATACGGTGCGTATCTGCACGATATAGGCAAAATACAAATATCAAAAGATATATTAATTAAGAGAACCAGATTAAGTGATGAGGAGTGGAAGATTCTTAAAGAGCATCCGGCAAATGGTGTGGATATAATAAAGACAGTATCTGCACTCAAGGATGTTTGTCCCATTATACTTCATCATCACGAGCGTTATGATGGAACTGGGTATCCTGAAGGCCTAAAGGGTGAAGAAATTCCTTTTCTGGTAAGAATTTTAAGCATTGCTGACAGTTTTGACGCCATGACTTCCAACAGGCCTTACAGTCAAAGGAAAAGCTATGATGAGGCTGTGCAGGAAATTAAAAACTGCGGCGGATCTCAGTTTGATCTGGAAATTGTAAATGAATTTATTAAAATGCTGGATGAAAATAAAAATAAACTGGATTTTATTTAACCGGGTGAAGAATTGTTTCATGCTGACTCAATACTTACAGTAAAAGTCCCTGACTTTTGGTTGAGGACTTTTACTGCTGTTTGTTTGAAAAAGATTAGTTATTTACCACATTTATAGGATTTCCTTCTAAAAATTTAACTAGATTTTCTGTTGTGTAATCCAATAGTCTTTTTCTTGATTCTATGGGTGCCCATGCTATGTGGGGAGTTATAATCATGTTTTTGGCATCCAACAGGGGATTATCGTTTTTAATAGGCTCCGAAGAAACAACATCACAGGCTGCAGCTGCTACTTTTCCGCTGTTTAATGCATCTCTTAAATCTAGTTCTTCAATTAAGGGGCCTCTGGAAGTATTAATTATAATTACTCCGTCTTTCATTTTAGAGATAGTATTTTTATTAATAATACCCTGGGTCGATGGAGTTAACGGGCAGTGAAGCGCAATAACATCAGACTCCTTTATCAAGGTATCCAAATCAACATATTTACAATTTTCATTTTCCAGAGCGGGATTTGGATGGCTGGCATTTGCTAAAACCTTCATGCCCAGTGCCTGAGCAATTTGCCCCGTTCTTTGCCCGATTCTGCCGTAGCCTATAATTCCCATTGTCTTGCTCTCAAGTTCAATCAACGGATAATTCCAGAAGCTCCAATCCTCGCTGTTTGCCCAGTCTCCATTTTTAACTGCTCTGTTGTGCTCTCCGATATGGTGGCATATTTCCAATAAAAGCGCAATAGTGAATTGTCCTACAGCAGCGGTACCATATGTTGGTATATTAGTCACAATGATGTTTCTCTCTTTAGCGGCGGACACATCTACTATGTTATATCCAGTTGCCAGAACACCTATGTATTTTATGTTTTTGCATTTTTCTATTGTCTCTCTTGAAACTGGAGCTTTGTTGGTCAATACAATTTCAGCATCACCGATTCTTTCGGCAGTCAGTTCGGCAGGTGTTCTGTCGTAAATTGAAACATCACCTAATTCCTTCAGCTTATCCCAGGACAAGTCTCCGGGATTTGTTGCATATCCATCTAAAACAACTATTTTCATATGTATCACTCCAAGTTATATTATTTAAATATTAATTATTATTTTAAATAATATAACATATGCAAAAAGATAACAAGCGTTTTCAATTAAATTTTTACAGATCTCTCCATTTTACAGAATTATAAATGCTTGACCGATTGTAATATTCTGTTTTTAAGTGTATTATGTTATAAGAGTATTTTTCTGGTAATTTATATTGCCAGATATATTATAGAAACTTATTTTATGATTTATTGAAAAATATGGAGGATTTTATGAAAAATGCATTGAAAGAAAAATTAAACCAAGGCAAGTCAGTGTTTGGAACTTTTATTATGACCAGCGGATTAGATACTGCAGAGATATTATCATATACGGGAGTAGACTGTATAATGATAGACGGAGAACACGGCTCAATGAGTTTAGAAACTGCGGGCAGAATGGTGTCCTTAATTAAAAATACAAAGACAACACCGCTCTTGAGAGTTCCTTCAAATGAAATTTCTTTGGTTAAAAGAGGACTGGATACCGGTACAGCAGGATTAATGATTCCTATGATTAATACAAGGGAAGATGCTGAAAGGGCTGTTCAATATTGCAAATATCCCCCAATGGGAGTAAGAGGCATGGGAGCAGGAAGGGCTGTTTTGTTCGGAGCTCCTGCGGATGAAATTAAAGACTACTATGCAAAAGCCAATGACGAGGTGTTAATAATTGTTCAAATTGAACATTACCTTGCTGTTGAAAATATAGATGAAATACTTTCTGTTCCAGGAATTGACATAGCATTTGTGGGACCGATGGATATGAGCACTTCAATGGGGCTCACAGGACAGTTAAATCATCCTGATGTGCAAAACAATTGCAGAAAGGTTATAGAATCCTGCAGAAAGAATAATGTTGTTCCGGGAACTATGACATGGGCAGGAGGTATGAAGCAGCACCTGGATATGGGATTTAAGTTCCTTTTGGGAGGAATTGACGGGCAAATATTGTATAACGGAGTAAAACAGCTTGTTGATGAATACAAATCCAAATTGTAATAATCATTTTCTTGAACCTCGGGTGAAATACTAATATTTTCAGATGGTGGAAATTACTTTGTCATCTGACATATTTAGCTCTTTGACTTTTAGTGTCATATGTGTAAAAATAAATAAATGCAATGAGAACGTCAGCCGTCTCTCATATTACATTGTGGTTTTAACACAGATATTCAATATTTCTATTGAATATAAGACATTAAAGGAGGACTTTAAAATGATTAAAAAAAGATTATCGTTAATATTGTCGGTAGTGATGATTACGGCATTTACAGTGCCAAGTGTTGCATTTGGTGCTGATTATACTGATCATTGGGCCGAAGCTACTATACAGGAATGGTTTAACAATGAAAAAATATCAGGTTATGAAGATGGATCATTTAAGCCTGAAAACTCTATAACAAGAGCAGAGTTCATGACAATGGTCAACAGTGCATATGATTTCGAGGAGCTGGCAGACATAAGCTATGCCGACGCTGACTCTGAAGAATGGTATTATGCAGAGATTCAAAAAGCAGTTAAGGCCGGATATATTGTAGGTGACGATGAGGATACTGTAAGACCTGCTGATGAAATTACCAGACAGGAAGTTGCCGTTGTTATTACAAGACTGAATGAACTTGAGCAAAATGCTGACGTATCTGTGTTTGCCGATAGAGATGAAATAGCAGACTGGGCAGCCGGATATGCAGGAGCAGTTTTAAAGTCCGGATACATGATAGGCGATGACAACAAAAATTTCAATCCCACAAATGATATAACCAGAGCTGAGGCATTGGTTACTTTGGACAGGTCAATGAAAGACAAGGCTGAAGATGCGGAAATAAATGAACTTTCAGTTGAAGGCGCGGAATTAGAACAGGCATTTGATGCAGAAAGAACGACATACAGTGCCATTGCGGCAAATGATGTGACAGAAGTTACAATAACAGCAGATGTTGCTGAAGATGCAGAAGTCAGCTTCTCTTCCAATGTAAAAGATTCAGATATTAAAGTTACAACAGCATCAGCTATAGAAGGCGGCGTTGTATATACAGCTGATGCAGCTTTATCTGATTCAGAAGATACAGTTGTAAACATAACAGTGTCACAAGAAGGATTAAAAGACAGAGTTTACACAATTACGTTCAGTAAAGAAGAATAAATAACATTCAGGACCTTTCGTCAAAATGAGAAAGGTTCTATTTTTTTGTGGAAAAATCATTTTTTTAGTGGTAGACTGATATATATTTATTATAAGGAGACATTATGAAGGAATTTCTTGACATTTACTTGACGTTTTTAAAAATAAGCTCTGTTACCTTTGGAGGAGGCATGGCAATGCTGCCGATTCTTCAGCGTGAAATTGTTAAAAACAAATCTTGGGTGACAGATGAAGAAGTTATGGATTACTACGCGCTAAGCCAAGGCTTGCCTGGTATTTTGGCTATAAATGTATCTTCCATGATTGGCTATCATAAAAAGGGAATTTTGGGAGACATTGCAGCCGGCCTTGGAATTATATCACCATGCATTATAATTATTACGGTACTGACCGCATTTATAACCAATTTCAGAGACATTGAAATAGTAAGGCATGCCTTTGCCGGAATAACACTTGGGGCGACGGCCTTAATATTCAGTGCAATTAAAGGCCTTTGGAAGAAAAGCCTTGTGGATAAGTATTGTATTGGAATATTTATAATAACATTTTTATTAATGATAATTTTTGATTTATCTCCTATTGTATTAATTATAATCGGTGCTATATCAGGAATAATAACTAAGAAAACAGGTGCGAAATTATGATATATCTGCAATTGGCGTATGAATTTTTCGTTATAGGACTATTTACCTTTGGAGGAGGGCTGGCAACCATTCCGCTTTTAAAGGACTTAGCCGAAAGAACCGGATGGTATGAGGTTTCATTCATAACAGATATGATTGCAATATCTGAATCTACACCAGGACCTATCGGAATCAACATGGCAACATATGTAGGAAATGAAGTTGCGGGATTTATGGGCGGAGTGCTTGCAACAATTGCAGAGATATTGCCTTCAATTATAATTGTGGCATTGGTTTCCAGATTTGTGACTAAGTTTAAAAACAATTCAAGTTTTAAAAATGCTTTTTACGGTATCAGGCCTGCGGTTACCGGAATACTTGCAGTTGTTGGAATTGAATTGCTGAGTGTTGCCGTAATCCGCACTGACATGATTCCGGTACATGGAATTCTCGGAAGTATTGATATATTAAAATCGGTAATATTTTTAATTGTTTTTTATTTAATTGTTAAGTTTGATAAACATCCTGTATTGTATATTTTGCTTTCAGGCCTCATTGGCATTATATTAAAGCTATAGCAAAGACTGCGTACTAAACGCAGTTTTTTATTTAATGGATAATAGTAAAAAATGTGAATACAATAATCCTAAAATCCATTTCAGGAAGGCAATTATGAGCGCGGTAGAAAGATCATATTCATTTTTATATAAAAAGGTTGTAAAAGCTGTAAATCCATTAAAAAAGAAGGTTATAAAAACCGAATGCATAGTCCATAAATTTATAAACAATCAGGCTATTGAAATACTTAAAAACGATAGGCACGATGAAATTTATGGCGAACTTTCAAAATATATAGATAATATTAACGAAGGTGCAGTATGGGCAGATCAGGATTTTAAAAGCAGTAATCACTTTTTTAATCCAAATACAAAAAAGGGGTTATATGGAAACAGTAATGCAAAAATAGAGTGCATTGCTTATTATAAACGTGCAATAAAAGAATATTTGCAGGGAGATGTGAAGACAGCTATGTTTTATTTAGGTGCAGCCTGCCATTTGATTCAGGATTTGACCATACCCCAGCATGCAAACGTGGAGCTTCTCCATAGTCACAGGGCTTATGAAAACTGGGTTATTAAGATGCACAACAAACAGCAGAAATTCAAGGTGCAAAAAGGAGGAATATATCTTAATTCAATAGAAGGATATATTTATTTAAACACTAAATATGCTCTGGAAACTCACAGGAAATATTCCTGTATTAAAAACGAACACATGAGATTCCATAAAACCACATCAGTTGTATTGGTTATGGCGCAGAAAACCACGGCAGGATTAATGTATAACTTTTTCTATGACATGCAAAGATTGAAAGCAATAAAAGCATACAAGGAGAATAAGTAAATTTTATTATTTTAAATACTTATTGACAAAGCGTAACTGGTTACATATAATAAAAATGTAACCAGTTACGCTTTTTGATTAAAACATTTGCAGCGAAAATAAATTTAAATAAGAGGAAAATAATGAATGATATTATAGAAAAAGCACATATTTTTGGGTCTGTTTTTACTTTGGCAAACAGGCTTCAGGTATTAGGAGACAGAATGGATCCTGATTTGACGGTCAAGCAGTGGCTGCTGATAGCATCCATAACACAATATGACAGCTATGCTCCGACAATCAGCGAGGTTGCGGATACAATAGGGAATTCAAGGCAGAATGTAAAAAAAATGGCTGCCATACTTGAAAGAGAAGGATTTCTTAAGCTCAACAAGGATGCAGATGACGCAAGAATAGTCAGAATCACCCTTACAGAAAAATGCAAGAATTATTTAAATAACAGAGCAGTCATGGAAACGGAGTTTATTGAACAATTGTTTAAGAATTTTGATTCCCGAATGGTGAAGGAGTTATACCGCGGTATATCCAAGCTGGAGGAAAATATAACAGAAATGGAGAATAAATATGGAAAGATCGAAAAGGAGTAAAAAAATTATGTGGTATGTATTAACTATATTATTGGTTTTAATTGCAATATTAATTGTTTTCTTTAAACTGCCTTTTTCCAAAATAAAAACAGAATTCAACAAAACAGTTGAATATAAAGTTTCAAATGTAAATGAAACACAGGAGGTTTTTACCGATAACGACATAAAAGAACTGCCGAAGACTGTTCAAAATTATTTCAAACACTGTGGATATATTGGAAAAACTAAAATGAATTATATGAAAGCTGAATTCAAAAATGTGAATTTTAAAATGTCAGCTGAAAAAACCATACAAATTGATTACACTCAGTATAATTTTGTAAATAAACCTGACAGATTTGCATTTATTGATTCATCCTTGATGGGAATCCCTTTTGAAGGGTTTGATTCATACAATGACGGCGTTGGAAGCATGAAAGGCTGCATTGCAAAGTTAGTCACGTTGTTTGATCAAAGAGGATATGAAATGGATAGAGCCTGTCTGGTTACTTATTTAGCGGAAAGCCTTATGATGCCGAATGCGGCGCTGCAGGATTTTATAGAGTGGGAAGAAATAGATGAAACACATGCAAAGGCAACAATAAACAATTGCGGCATATCAGCATCCGGAATTTTCACATTTGATGCAAATGGATTGTGGCTGTCATTTAAAACAGGCGACAGGGTGGCAACAGCCATGGACGGATCAAAAAGAGAAGCGGAATGGTCTGCCGTTATAAATGAATATCATGAAGTAGACGGCATTTTGCAGCCAAAGGTTGTACAGTCCATATGGCATTATCCCGAAGGAGATGATATATATTTTAATGATAACAAAGCTGATTTTACAATTGAATATCATTAAAATATTGAGGGAAAGCTTATTGAATGATATAATAATAAAAACAGATCAGAGAGGTGAATGATGAAACCAAAAATATACATTGCAAGACAAATACCTTCTTTCGTTGAAGAATACATAGGAAAATACTGTGATTATGAAAAGCTCGGAGGAGATAATGATGCAGGCCATGAAGAACTGCTTATAAAGCTTCACGATAAAGAAGGTCTGCTGACGGCAGGAACAAAGATTGATAAAAATCTTCTTGATCATGCGCCAAAATTAAAGGTAGTGAGCAACATGTCAGTTGGATACAATAATTTTGACATAAAGGAAATGAAAACAAGGAATGTGATTGGAACCAATACTCCAGGTGTTCTGAATGACACGGTTGCCGATTTGATATTTGCATTAATGCTTTCATCTGCAAGGAAGGTTGCAGAAATGGACCGCTATGTGAGAGAGGGCAAGTGGAATTCAACAGATGATGAAGAAGTGTTCGGAAAGGACATCCACCATGCCACTCTTGGAATAATAGGCATGGGAAGGATAGGCCAGGATGTTGCAAAGAGAGCACGTTACGGTTTCGATATGAATGTATTGTATTACAACCGATCAAGAAAATATGATGCGGAAGAAAATTTAGGAGTAAAATATGCTGACTTAAATACAGTTCTCAGTCAAAGCGACTTTATCCTTATAATGACTTCCCTGACAGATGAAACATATCACATGATTGATGAAGAACAGTTTGATTTAATGAAGAGAGATTCCATATTTATAAATGCTTCAAGGGGAGCCACAGTCAATGAAAAAGCACTTATAAAGGCTTTGGAGGAAAAAAAGATTTTAGGAGCAGGACTTGACGTTTATGAGCAGGAGCCCATTGAGAAAAACAATCCTCTTCTTAAAATGAAAAATGTTGTATTACTGCCCCACATTGGTTCAGCAACAATAAAAACCAGAAGCGATATGGCAATGCTCGCAGCTTCCAACATAGTAAAAGCTTTACTTGGAGAGGTTCCTCCGAACATAGTTCCTGAATTGAAATAAGTGGATTTTCACGGCAGAAAGGCTATGTATTTATACTCATTCGTAGAATACTGCGTGAAAAGGAGTGATTTTATGAAAAATATATTTCCTCCTGCAAATAAAAGAGACTATCAGAATAATAAAAAAAGTCGGGATAATTCCCGACTTCTATTGTTAATGCTTTAATTACAGAACGTTTACGTTTGTAGCTTGTTCGCCTTTATTACCTTGAGTAATGTCGAAGCTAACAGCCTGACCTTCTTCTAATGATTTGAAGCCATTTCCTTGAATAGCTGAAAAATGAACAAATATATCATTTCCTCTATCTGTAGTTATAAATCCAAATCCTTTTTCTGCGTTAAACCATTTAACTGTACCCTTATTCATAGGTACCTCCTAATTATTATTTATATTGCATTGCATATAAAAAATTCACATATTTTTACAAATTATATACACTTAACATACATATAATTTCTAAAAACATGTGAAATCTATAAATACATCTGTAATACTACTACAATATAACATATGTATTTAGATAAGTCAATTGTTTTTTTAATAATAAATTTTTTTATTTTTGTATTGCTAAGCTCTATAACTGTAAAAATATACTTTTAATGCATTGCTATAATATTTTAACCAAAATTTTTTGTTTTAAAACAATGGACAAACTCCAATGTTTGCCCGATTTTAAAAAAATTGTTGATAAAAGCTTTAAAAAAGTTGTTGACAAAAATATGTAAGTGAATTATTATTACAAATAATAAAAAAATATTATTTGCGTTGACGCAGAGAAAGATATTTTAGTCATTAACAGAGAGTTGGAACAGGTGGGAGCCAACAATGAAAGAAATATGTAATGTTCACTGCCGAGCATGTCTGTTTAAAGGAAACAAAAGCCAAGTAGACGGATACGTGCACTCACGTTACAGAGTTAGAAGTTGTCAGACTTTGAAGTGATGATGTTTTTTATCATAATTAGGGTGGTACCGCGGAATCTTTCGTCCCTATAAGCACATTTGATTCAAATGTGTTTATAGGAATGAAAGATTTTTTATTTTATAGCCACGAATAATCTAAAAAGATATATAAGCTTTGGCCAAAGTTAAATATATAAAATTAAAACGAGGAGTATAACATGGACACTAAATTAGTCAATCAGGAACAAAATGAAAAAGTCACGCGGAAATCTGCGATACCAACATTCGTGGGAATTGCGGCAGTGTGGTTTGGAACACATGCCGGTCCGGGTGTTGCATCTGGAAAACAGGTAGTATCATACTATGCGTCTTATGGGAAATTAGGTATATTTTCACCTATAATTGCAATGGCATTATTAGGAGCAGCAATATATTTTGCACTCGAATATTCAAGAGTGAATGAAGTACATGATTTTAAAACCTTTACAAATAAGTTCTTTCATCCCTACGAGAAATTATTCAGCACCTTCTTTGAAATATGTTTCCTTGTAACATGCCTTCTGGCTCCTGGGCTGTGCATTGCAACCAGTGCTCAGCTTTTTGAGCAGTTCTTCGGATTAAATGTGTGGGCAGGAACAATATTGATGGCTTTAATTTCTGTTATCCTTGTAATTTACGGAGCGGATATTGTAAAGGCTGCATCAACAGGACTTACGGTAGGTATAATTGCGGTACTTGCAATTATTGTTTCATTGGGGATTAAAGCAGGCAGCGGAACAATTGCTGTGAACTGGACAAATTCATCATTTATGGACTTTCCTGTTTTGGGAGGACTCTGGTCTGCAATATCGTACGCAGGATTTCAGTCGACAGGTATAATAGGAAATTGTGTATCAGTGTCAGACGGACTGAACTCAAGGCGGGATTCTATTAAGTCAGCAATATTGGGAACGGTATTAAATTCATTGATGCTTTCTTCAATAGTTATTGTAAATTATGCTTTCCAGCCTGAATCAATAAACAATCTTCTTCCTAATTTCTATATTGTTCAGCAACTGGGAATTCCCGTATTAGAAACTGTATATGTATTCTTTGTTGTTATGGCCTCATTGTCCACAATAATCACTTTTGCGTTTTCGCTGGTGGTAAGATTCGGAAACAAAGAATTGTTTGTTAAAAACATAAAAAGTGAAAGAAGCAGAAGCTTATTGATTGTATTGGTGATGCTTATACTTGACGTAATAGTTTCAACATTCGGCATAGCTCAGATAATAAATATAGGTTATAAATACTTGGGTTACTTTTCAATATTCGTGGTAATGTTCCCGTTCATTTTAATAGGAATCAAAAAACAGAAACAGACTAAATTATCAATTTAATTGTCATACCGGGCATGGTCAAGAATCTCCTGTTCCGGAACAGGAGATTCTTAATTACCGCTTGGAATGACAAATTATCAGGAGGTTCAAATGAAAATAATTGTACTCGTAAAACAAGTGCCGGATATGGAAAAGGTCAGATTTGACAGAGAAAAAGGAAGAATAGACCGCTCATCAGCAGGCACGGAAATAAATCCCTTTGATTTAAATGCATTGGAAGCGGCACTACAGATAGGAGAAAAAACAAAAGCTCATATAACAGCTCTTACAATGGGTCCCCCTCAGGCAGAAGATGCATTGAGAGAAGCAATTGCAAGAGGAGCTGATGAAGGAATTCTTTTGACAGATATGAAATTCGGAGGTTCAGACGTAAAGGCTACAGCAGGTATATTGTCTGCGGCTATAGAAAAAATCGGAGAGTACGATTTGATAATTGCGGGAATACAGACTGTTGATGGGGATACGGGACAGGTTGGTCCCGAAACAGCAGGCTATTTGGGAATACCGCATATAAGCGGAGTGGAAGCTATAATTGATTATTCGGGAAGTAATATTGAGGTTGTCAGCAGCGTATGGGAAAGCCGGTATTTAAAGAAAGGCAGTTATCCTCTTTTGATAACTGTGACAAAGGACGTTAATGTACCGAGGCTTCCAACCTTTAAAAATAAAATGAAAGCGCGAAAGTCGGAAATTACCAAATGGACTTTTGAGGATTTAAAGGATATTGCAGATGATACAAAAATAGGGGTTAAGGGCTCACCAACAAAGGTTAAGAAAATAGAAGTTCCTTCTCAATCACAGAGAGAGGGAAGATTATATAAAGACAGCGATGGAAAAGCGATCCCGGATATATTAAATGTCCTAAAGGAAAATAAGGTACTTAAGGAGGCATAACATGACAGAAAAAGAATACAGCGGAATTTTAATTTTTGCCGAGCAAAAAAATAATATAATTCATAATGTAGCTTATGAACTTCTTGGAAAGGGCAGACTGCTGGCAGGAAAACTAAATTGCGGCTTAAGTGCGGTTGTTTTAGGACCTGATGAAATTAATATAAAAGAATTAATATACAGAGGAGCAGACAAAGTTTACCACATAGCTGACGAAGAAATTTTCAGCAGTCCGGATGAGCTTATTTATGCCGAAAATATTGTAAAATTAATAAATGAGTTAAAACCTGAAATATGCCTGTTTGGTGCAACATCATTCGGAAGAAGTCTTGCCCCGAGAGTTGCATCGTCATTGCATGCCGGTCTCACCGCAGACTGCACGGACCTTCAAATCGATGATGATATGAAATTGATTCAGGTAAGACCTGCATTCAGTGAAAACATTCTGGCTCATATTAAATCCGATACCTATCCGCAAATGTCAACGGTAAGATATAAAGAGTTTGATGAGGCAGAAAGAGATGAAAAAAGAACCGGAGAAATAATAACAGTTGAACCTGTTAATTCAAGTAACAATACAATTGAAATATTAGAAGAGCTGCCAAATGAAAATATTAATATAGCTGATTCCAAAGTAGTAGTTGCAGCAGGTGCGTCCATAAAAAGCGCAGAAGATTTAAATATGATTAAGGAACTGGCTGATTTACTGGGCGGAGAAGTAGGTGCATCAAGAGCATTGGTGGAAACAGGAATAATATCAAAAGATCATCAGGTAGGCTACAGCGGAAACAGGGTAAAACCTAAAATTTACATTGCATGCGGTATTTCAGGAGCACCTCAGCATCTGGCGGGAATGAAAGAATCGGGCATCATAATTGCCATTAACAATGACCCGTCAGCACCCATATTTAACGTTGCTGATTATTCAATAGTGGGAGACATTTATAAAATCGTACCGGAACTCATAAGAGCAATTAAAAACGAAGAATTGAAAATATAAAATAACATTGGAAAATAAACATAAAATTAACATACAGGAGGAAGTAATGAACGAGCAAGTTGTTAAAAAGATGCAGGAAATTGTAGGAGAAGACTGGGTTGTTACAGATAGGGACAAGGTCAGCACATATTGCGAAGATGAAACAGAAAGAGCAATGAAACCGAAGGTTTGTACTGATTGTGCAGTTGTAAAGCCATCCAAAACCGAAGAGATATCAGAAATCATGAAATATGCCAATAAAAATAATGTTGTCGTTGTTGCCAGAGGAGGCGGGACCTCTCTTTCAGGTGCAGCCGTAACAATAATGCCAAGCATTATTGTTTCAATGGAAAGGATGAATAAAATAATTGAAGTGGATGAAACTTCATTGACAGTTGAATGTGAGGGAGGTGTTACGCTTCTTCAGCTTACAGAATTGTTCAATAAGCATGACAGCCTGTATTTTCCCATTCATCCCGGAGATGAAGGGGCTCAGGTTGGTGGTCTGGTTGTTATGAATGCCGGCGGTGTGAGAGCTGTAAGATACGGAGTAATGAGAGACCAGGTTAAGGCACTGGAAGTTGTGCTTCCCACGGGTGAGATCATTAATCTTGGAGGAAAATTAATTAAAAATAATGCAGGTCTGGATATAAAAAATCTGATTATAGGCAGTGAAGGAATATTAGGCATAGTTACGAAAGCAACTCTGGCTATAAGGCCAAAGGATAAATATACAGGAAGCCTTGTAGTTTCATTTAATGACGAAAATGATGCGGTAAAAGCTGTTACGGAAATATTTAAGAAAGGCATTAGGCCGTTGGCAATTGAATACATGGAGAAAACAGCCATATTAAGAGCGGCAAAGGATATTGGATTAACCTGGCCTTCAAACGAAGGAAATATTGATTTGTATTTCATAGTTTCAGAAAGAAAAGAAGAAGACCTTTACGAAATGTATGAAACTATAGTTGGAATTTGCGAAGAAAACAATGCATCAGACAGCTTTGTGGCTGAAAGTTCAAAGGATCAGAGAAATATTCTGGATATAAGAAGCCATGTCTATCCAAGCATGCATGATGACATGGTTGATGCCATAGACGCCGCCGTTCCTATTAAAAACTTATCGAAATATATGAAGGGAATTGGAGAAATAGCTGTAAAATACAACGTAGAAATTTCAACTATAGGCCATATAGGCGACGGCAACATGCACAACAGCATACTTAACAAAGGTGCGGTAAAGCCTGATAATTATGAAGAATTAGCGGATGAAATTTTTAAATTGGTTATAGAATGTGAAGGAGCATTGACGGGAGAGCACGGAATAGGTAAGGTGAGAAACAGTAAATTGAAATTACAATTTTCTGAAACGGAATTAAGGCTTATGAAAGAAATCAAAAAAGTTTTTGATCCTAACAATATTTTAAATCCCGGTACAGCAATTTAAAAAATGGATGTGATATCCATAATTGAAATAAATTTTAATTATAGTTGAAGTAAATAAGGTTATAATAATTTGAGAAAGTTTTATAAAACTTTTAATAAATTTTTATAAGGAGATCACTATGGAAGGCAAAAAAACGGGAAATCACAATCCAGGCGTAAAATGCGTTGTAAATACATGTCATTATTATGCGCAGGGAGATCACTGTAATGCTCAGAAAATAGAAGTTCAGCACCGCAATGCTCAGACTTCTCATGAAACAGACTGTGCAACATTCAAACCAAGCCAGGGAATGTCATAAGAATTTGCTTTTTATTTATGACGTAAATGTACAATACCTGTAAGTTAATATAAACAAAAGCGGCGGATATCAATCTGCCGCTTATAATATTTACTACCTTCTGCAGCATCCGCAATTGTTATTGTTATCAACTGCGTCCTCAAGTAAATCTCCCAGGCAGTCATAAACAAAATCACAATTACGTTGTTCGCATTTGTTGTTATTGTTTTCAACAGCATCTTCTAATAATTCCAGAAGGCATTCATATACAAAATTACATCTTCTTCCAAAGTCCGGAGCTGTGTTGTCTCCAGTACATCTTCTTCTGCAAAATTCTTCCGCTGTAATACAGTTAGCACGATTTACTCTTCTGCCGCCAGTTCCGGCTACATTATCATTACAATACATAATAACACCTTTTCCTATTTTAATTTTTTATTTGAGGCCAAGCTCATTTATATCATATTCTGCCATATAAAAAGTGTGACTACTTGTCTTTTTAAAAGAAAGTATTTTGGCAAGAAAGGGACTTTAATGATTTTGCGCCAGTTTTAAATTACAGTAACATTATAGAGAAATTCTTTCCTTTATATCACTTATCCCTATATTAGGAATATCTTAATATAAATAATAAAGGGATGTGTATCAGATGAATTATTTGGGACGTATATCAAAGGTGTTTGAAGCTTCCGAAGAATTAGTTATTGACGATGATTCGAAATTAATAATAATGAGCGACTGCCACAGGGGTGATGGAAGCTGGGCAGATTCGTTTGCCGGAAATCAAAATATTTATTTCGCAGCCCTGTCTTATTACTATAAAGAAAATTATACATATATTGAGCTGGGAGATGGCGACGAGCTTTGGGAAAACAGAAATATCAAGGATATTATACATGAGCACAGCGATGTGTTCTGGCTCATGAAAAAATTTCATGATAAAAAGAGACTTTATTTATTATACGGTAATCATGACATGGTCAAAAAATATCCTGAATTTGTGAAAAAGAACTTCTATGAATTTTTAAGCCAAAGAGATAATAAAACTATTAATTTGCTGAAGAATATTACAATACGTGAAGGTTTAATTTTAAATCATAAGGACACAGGAAATAAAATTCTGCTGCTTCACGGTCATCAAACGGATTTTTTAAATAATGATATTTGGATGGTAGCAAGATTTTTAGTCAGGTATTTTTGGCGTCCACTGGAAAATCTTTGTATTAAAGATGTAACAAGGACTGCCAAAAATTATAAGAGAAAAAATGATATTGCTAAAAGACTTACAGAGTGGGTAAAAAAAGAAAACAAAATGCTGATTGCGGGACACACTCACCGGCCAATGTTTCCTGAACCGGGAGAGCCTCCATATTTTAATGACGGCAGCTGTGTCCATCCAAGGTGTATTACAGGTATTGAAATAACAGGAGGCAGTATACGGCTTGTCAAATGGAGCATAAAGTCTGTGAACAAGGGTAATCTGACAGTAGAAAAGGATATACTTGCAGGTCCCGGAAAGCTTAAAGATTATATAATATAATTTTAACGGCTTCAAATAAAAAACAGTGCGGAACTGATTAAAAAGTTCTGCACTGTTTTAAATTACAAGATTGTTGGTTTGTGGAAGTAGTAGCCTTGCAGGTAATCAATTCCAATATCCGCGCATACATCTGCTATTTCTTTGGTTTCAACCCCTTCAGCAACAGTTGAAAAATTATAAATTTTACAAAAGTTCACTATGGATTTAACAGCATTTTTAGAAATTTGGCTTTCACCTATTTTTTCAATAAGGGTTTTATCAATTTTAACTATGCTTATGGGAAGCTCGCTTATATATTGATATGAAGAATAGCCTGTTCCAAAGTCATCAACAGCAATGGTAATTCCATGGTCATTCAATTTTATCATGTAATCTGCCACGGTTTCTTTATCCAGAAAATATCTTTCTGTAATTTCAATTTGAAGTTTTCCCTTTTCAATATTGTTATTTAATACTTTTGAAATTATGTAATTAACAACATCGTCATTAAAATCCTTTACAGAAAAATTAATTGATACCACATTTTTAAATTTGTTTTTAACTAAACCATCAACTGCGTGGTCAATCATGTGCTTAGTAAGTTCACTCATCAATTCAGTTTTTTCAATTACAGGAATAAATTCATCCGTATAAATTCTAGTGCCATCTTTTAATATCCATCTAGCAAGAAGCTCAACGCCGTGCACTTTACCTGTTTTTGAACTGTAGATATTCTGTGACGCAATTTTAATATCGTCATTTATTAAAGCATATCTGAAGCTGCTGGCGATTCTAAGTATTTTGTTGTAATGATTGTCAAGCGCTTTATCGTATTTTGAATATTTTAAGTTTTTATAATTGGAATATTCCAGGGCAATCAATGAATGCCTTACTCCTTCAAGGAGAGATTCACCTTCCTTGACAAGAGAAAGTCCCATTGATATTTCTATATATACTGGTATTTCATCGACTATAATTGATTTGCTGTTTAAATTTTCAGATATTCTCATTATTTCATCAGTTAAATACTCACAGTACTCAGGTTTATCAGCATAAGTGATTATTAAAATAAAATTCATACCTTCATGCTTGTACAATTCTATGTTTTCGTACTGCTTTAAAGCTGATTTTAGCATTTCGGTAAATTCCGATACAATTTTACCGGAGAAATCATATCCGAATACGCTTACCATTTCATTGTAGCTTTTGACAGAAAAAGATGCTATGGTTTTTTTGCCATCCGCCTTTTCGACTTGTTTTAAAGCCTGTATATTTTTAAGCTTTGTAATTGGATCGTGGGTCAATATATCTGTTATGTATGCTTCATACTTTTTTCCATAGTCGTGAAACAGACCGATTATACAGGATATGGAAATATAAATCAACATTCTCAGTATCCAGTTAACAGGTTCTTGAGATATATTAAGCAGGGAATTTAACGGCATATGAGGACCGACAAGCAAACCACTGAAAACGGCATGTACAATTCCGCATTTTTTGCCGCAGGTTGAAGCTGCAATTGAAATGGGGACATACATTAAATTTGCATAAACGTTGGTTGTGCCTCCGGTATAATAAACAATGACTGCTACTGATACAGAAAGCATATAAGATAAAATAAGAAAGTACTTATTATATTTTTTTCTTGTCATTAATTTTGAATTCATATGGATCTCCATGAACGTAATTTGTTATAATAATTAATTTATGACAACGTTAAATATGTTAGCATAGTTGTACGGCATTGTCAATTAAGTCGGACTGTTAATGGCATATGGTACTTAATGGTAGATTCGGCACTAAATAAATTAAAATTATACCAAATTTGAAAATAAGTTATAATTTTATGACTGCCATGCTATAATAAAATAAAATAATAAATATTAGGAAGATGTGTATGGTAATAAACAAGAATAAACTTATAAACTGGCTGCCTGCATTCGTATGGATGATGATTATATTTATGTTTTCTGCCCAGCCGGCAACGAAGTCCAATGAATTAAGTGCCGGCTTTACAAAGGTGCTGATTGATACACTTGGGAGGATATTTCCATTTAATATTGAGACAAGTACAATCAACAGTTTTGTGGGTCAGATGAACCATATAATAAGAAAATTTGCACACTTTTCTATTTATCTGGTCCTGGGGATATTAGTTTCGAGAGCATTGATAAAAAACGGATATAAAACAAGAGTAGTGTTAATATCATTCTTAATTTGTTCAATATATGCCGTAAGTGATGAACTGCACCAGCTTTTCGTTCCTGGAAGGGGCTGCCAGCTTAAGGATGTGCTTATAGACAGTGCAGGATCATTCATTGGCATATGTTTAAATGCGCTATTTTATGGGTTAAAAAGGATATAATTTATTTCAGCAAAAATGGAATAAAAAAACTTTGGCTTTCACCAAAGTTTTATGTTACGGATTCATTTTTTTTTAAATTTTCTGACTGTGCAATCAACATTCCTAAAAGCATAAGTCCGCAGCCTAAGTATCCTCTACCAGGAAGTCTTTCCTCCAGGAGCAGGGCGCCTCCTATTGCCGCAAATACTGATTCCATGCTTAGAGCTATAGCGGCATGAGAGGGCTTAGCGGATTTCTGCCCGATTGCCTGCAGTGTGTATGCAACTCCTGCAGACATTATGCCTCCGTATAAAAGCGGAACCAAAGCATCTGATAATCCAATGAAGTTTACATCTTCAAATATAAATGCAACTATTAAACTCAATATGGAGCATGTTGCAAACTGAATACTTGAGAGCTTTATTGCATCGACATTTCTTACGAATCTGTCAATTAGCTGAATGTGTGCAGCCCAGAAAAAGGCTCCTATGATTTCCAGGAAGTCTCCGAATTCAATTGAAAGACTTTCATTTATACTCAACAGGTAAAGGCCTATAACCGCTGTCAATGCTCCGATCCATGTTGTAAAATGTGTTTTTTGTTTTAAAAATATTCCCAGTATGGGTACAAGTACTATGTATAGACTTGTGATGAATCCTGCTTTTCCTGCAGTGGTATAAATTAGTCCGATCTGTTGAAGGGATGCTGCTATGAATAGCACACAGCCTGCGAGCATTCCTGATTTTATGGTTGTTTTTAAATCTGCTTCCTCGAATTTTATGGATTTATTTTTGTCCGCATTTTCAGCATTGGATTTTCTGCTGAAAAAATAAATTACAGGCAAGAGTGAAAGGCTTCCTAAAGCAAATCTGACCCCGTTAAAGGTAAATGCTCCCACATGCTGCATTCCTACTCTTTGAGCTACAAATGCAAATCCCCATATTGCTGCGGTCAACAGCAATATAAGCACTGACTTTACTTCTTTAGTTTTCATTAAAATTCTCTCCTGCTATTATGATAAATATTATAAGTGAAATGCATATAATTTCACTTATAATATTTTAACATAAATTTGGTAATTGTTAAAGAGAAAAATAAGCTGATTATCTCCCGGCAGCTATAAACTTCTTTAACTTTTTTAGTGCTGTTTGTTTTCTGCCCAGGGCTGTTCTATAGGGTATATTTAAGTTTTTGGCTATTTCTGTAAGGGGCATCTGCTTGTCATAATATAAATAAATGACTTCTTGTTCCTTTACGTTGAGCTTGTTTAGATTAATCAGCAGTTCTTTTATTTCTTCCTCGGCAATAACTCGGTCAAGAGCACTTTTTTCATCACTAGAGGAAACATTTTCAGGTATGTTTATTTCATTATTATGCTTTTTGTTATTCCTGTAATAATTTTTATAAAAATATATTATCTTTGTTTTTGCATGCTGAAGAAAATGCACGTTATATTTTTTATCATAGCTTCTTAATGATTCCAGTATTAAAGCGTATCCTTCCTGTGCCAAGTCTTCTGCTATGGGGTCACTTGTATTCCAATACATATAAATGTTCTTATAAATAAGCGGCTTTAGCTTTTGGAGCAAAATTTCCTGACAATTCTTGTCCCCATTTAGTGACATCTGAATAATATAATTAATATCAGAGACCATAATCTTTCTCCTTTTATTTGATAGCTTAATTATATTTGTTTAATAATAAACTGTAAAAACGGGAAAGGGGCAAGTTAGCGTGTCTTCTCTGATTGATTTCAAGAAAAAATAAATATTGAAATTTCAATGGAAATTTTAAATAAAAGGGTTTGTATAATATGAAAAATAATTTAAAATTCAATGAAATTGAAGCCATGCTGCCTGTTTACGTGAAAGATAAAGGAAACTGCACCGAAATTATTACGGCAGATGCTTCTTATATACAAAGTGCAACAATCGAAACATGTATTAAAAATTTGGCAGATTATTATAACATCAGCCTTTATCACAACAGAATCAATTACGGAAACGAACTGGGCATCATAAATAAGGTGCCTGTTGTAATCAATGAAAATTTAGTCTATATCCATGTAAATGTGAGAGAACCCATGTTTAAGCACGATGCAGCTTTCGGCTATATAGACTTAAATGCTGTCAAACAGGTGTATCAAGAAGAAGGCTATGCAGTCATACTAATGAATTCAGGCAGGATCATACAAACAAGGCAAAGCTTGAAATCATTGAAAAAAAGCATCCTTAACGGAAGACTGGCAAGGGATGTTTATAAGGAAAAGCACAGGATGAACTGATATCCCAAAGGGGCTTAGCCCCTTTGGTCTTTCGCAACGAATTCCCAAAATATGTGACGTAAGGAGCAAATATTTTGGTGAATGAGACTGTGCATTCATATTTATTGATGTTATTCATATACTTTATTAATAAATGTATTGAAAGATTCGAACAGGGGGATTGCATATGGATGAGAAAACTGTACAAAGCTTATTGCTTGAAAATAAGGAAGTATTAAACGTGACAGGGGTTGAAAATGTAGATAACTTTAATGATGAAATTGTTGTGTTGATAACCAACAAAGGAAAGCTTACCATAAAGGGTGAAAAACTTAATATCAGTAAATTAAGTGTGGATGAGGGGAAGCTTATCGTAAAAGGAATTATCAATTCTCTTGTTTATTCAGAATATGAAGGCCAAAGAGAAAAAGTAAGCTTAGTAAAGAAATTATTTAAGTAGGATTATATGGATTACTTACCTCACTCTCAAGAATACATGCTTGCAGTATCTGTTATGGGAGGAATGCTCCTTGGGTTTATATGGGACATCTACAGACTTTTCAGGCACTACATCAAATTAAGTAATGCCGGTACTGCAATAGGTGATATTGTTTATTGGATATTAAGTATTTACATAGGCGTTCAACTCATATTTGATTTAAGCTACGGAAATATAAGATTTTTTATTCTTATGGGTTTTATAATTGGCGCACTCTTATATTTTTACGGAATCAGCCGATATATTTTAAAAGCATTTATTTTTATTGTTGATACAGTTTTGAAAATAATTAAAAAAATAATTAATTTCTTAATCGGCCCTTTGAAATTTATTTATAAACAGCTGAAGAAATTTTTGTATCCGGTGAAGCTGAAGTGCGAAAAAGCTAAAATTAAAGCGAAAAAGAGATATAAATTCTTTAAGTTTAGGCTTAAAAAAGTTTCAAAAAACAGAAAAATGATATATAATAAAAAGAAACAGTTAAGACGTTTAAACAAAAGAAGAAAGGGGCAAAAGCGTGAACGAAGATCAAAAAATTATAGAACTGAAGAAAAAAATAAATAATGATGACTTCAGAAGACAAGAAAAAGAAATAAAAGAACAAAGAAGACAACAGAAACTTGAAGCTAAATTCAAGGCTGCTGCTCCAAAAAAGAAAAAAAGAAAATTAAACATTATTAATTTTCTGTTCACTGTGTTTGTTCTGTATTTTGCATATACTGCATTCACTCAGTATCAAATGTTAAATGACCTGAACAGTGCAATAGGCGAAAAGCAAATGGAAAAGGCTGAAATTGAAAAGGAAGTTCTGGAGCTTAAAAAAGATGTGGAAAAAATGAATGACAAGGAAGCTTTGCTTGAACTTGTTGAGAAAATAGCAAGGAACCAGTATAAAATGGTAAAACCAAATGAAACCATCTACATAGATAAAAATAAAAATGACAATAAATTGATTCAAGGCATCGGATTTGAAAAAGACATGGAAAACTAATTGAATACCGCATAGTTTGACAGCATTTTACAATCTGTTTCTGCTACCATATATTAAATGAAGGGGTGGAAATCATGATTGGAAAAACAAACGATAAAAAATTTGATTTTATAGTCGGGGATATTTTAAAAACTGAATTTAAGCACATCAAGGAAAATTGGTTAATTCTTTTGGTGTGTTTTTTCATTGCAAGACAAAATATAATTGATGAAATATTTCCTTTTGCAATTGTAGTATTGTGTTCATATTGCTACATAATGGGCACTTCAATAATTATGCTTGCCGTAACAGTATTGGCTGTTCTGTCGTCCGGTTTTAATTTTGTTTATATAATCATGCTGATTGCAGTGTATGCTTATTTTTTCAGTTTCAGGGAGGAGAAAAAATCCATCCTGATTGTATCAGGATATGCATCATTAGTGCTGCTGATTTCTAAAACAACTATACTTGTGGCGGATGGATTCAATGTAAACGGATTTATGCTCAATAGTTTTGAAACCATATTTGTTTTCAGCTCAATAATTTTAGTAAATGAACTTATGAAAGTGATTACAAAAATTAAAAACGGCAGCAAAGAAAATGTCCACAGAATTAAAAAAGAAAAAATCAGAAAGAATACGGAAGAATCATCTAATGTCGGTATAGACAAACCCAGAGCTGAAGCGGAAGCAGCATCAACCGCTGCGGAAGAAAAGACTTACAGAAAAGGAAATACAATAAGAAATATTTCCGATTATAAAAAATCCAAATATTTAAACATATTTACCGACCAGGCCAAATTAAAAATCAAAGAACAGCTTCTCTGGCAGAATATTCATATTAAGTTTTTCGAGGTGCTGTCATCGGATAAAAACTCTATTGTGCTAAGTATTACCGTTAAAACCGAAAAATCCTGTGAGGAAGCAGAAAGCGCTGTGGAGCTCATCGTAAGAAATTTATGCGGGGTTAAGCTTAAATGTATAGACAGAGTAATTGCTTCTCCCAATTATTATGTTTTAAAGTTTAAAAACATAAAAAGGATAAAAATAAGAACATACACTGCAACTGCGGTTAAGGATGGAAGCGGAGTTTCAGGTGACAGCTTTGCATATGCTGGGCGGGCTGACAGATATTACACAGTGCTTTGCGATGGCATCGGTTCTGGAGAGGAAGCATATAATGAAAGCACCGGTGCGGTGGATTTGCTCTCGAAATTTTTGTACACAGATTTTTCCGAAGAGCAGATACTGAGAACATTAAATTCAATTTTAATGATAAAATTAGGAGACGAAAGATTCGTAACATTTGACTTTAATATTATAGATTACAGTTCAAGAGAAATCAGGCTTTATAAGGCGGGAGCAGCACCGACTTATATAATCAGCGGAAAAAAGATGGACAAAATATCAGGAAAAAGCCTGCCCTTGGGTATATTGGACAACTTTGAATACAGCTCATTTAAGAAAAAGGTTGAAATAGGAGATATGATAATAATGGTGTCTGATGGAATTATTGATTCTATCGGGCTTGATGAAAAAAAATCCCTTGATAAGTATATTGAATTAATAATGAATAAGGATCCTCAGACTATTGCTAACTCCATATTAAGCTATGCGTTGAGAGGACAAGATACAGTTATTGACGACATGACTGTTCTTGTAACCAAAATCGGCTGAGCCGATTTTGGATTGGCAATGGACGGGCGATGAATTTTGAAGCACCTTTGGTGCTTTTTTTTGACGGACTGATTATTAGTAAAAAAGTGTTTTATTTATTTGATTTCGTGGTATAATGAAAAATATTGATAATAATGAGTATTCGGAAGACAAGTATTTCCATTTGCCAATCAATTGCAAATACATTGCCAGTCAATCGCTATTCAATTGTAATGAGGGTTCTATGTATAATTTAGTAAAGCAAAATATTATTGAGAGAAACTTAATTGAGCAGGGAGATAATGTGCTTATTGGTTTGTCGGGCGGGCCTGATTCTGTTTTTTTATTTCATAACTTAATAAAATTAAAGGCAGATTTAAGTTTTAACCTGTATGCTTCTCATGTAAACCATATGTACAGAGGAGAGGATGCCCAGCATGATGAAGATTTTGTGAGGAGCCTCTGCAGTAAATATGGTGTTAAGCTTTTTGTAAGAAGAAAACATGCAGGTGAATATGCAAGGGAGCTTAAGGTTACTGAAGAAGAAGCCGGAAGAATTTTGAGATACGGTTTTTTTAAGGATAATCTGGATGAGATAGGTGCAGGAAAAATAGCTGTTGCCCACAACTTAAACGATCAGGCCGAGACGGTGCTTCAAAGAATCATAAGGGGCAGCGGAATTGACGGATTAAGTGCTATGTCCTTTAAAAAGGATAATTTAATCAGGCCTATGCTCAATGTTCCAAAATCAGAGGTTTTAAATTACCTTCATGAAAATAATTATGATTATTGTATAGACAAAACCAATTTGCATGATATTTACGGCAGAAACAAAATAAGACTTAACCTTATCCCTTATTTAGAAGAAAGTTTTAATCCCAATATCCAAAGTGCTTTGTACAGAATGTCTGAAGCGATGGAAAGGGATAAAAAGATTATAGAAAAATACACCGAGCTTAAATTTAATGAAGTCTTGAATGAAAAAAGCGTCAATAGAGTAATTTTTGACATGAATAAGCTTAAGTGTCTTGACCAGGGAGAATCGGGAAGAGTTGTGAGACGTGCCATTGAAGAGCTTAAAGGCAACACGGTAAATATTGAAATGAAGCATATTGATTATGCCATTGACTTTATTAAGAACGGAACAACAGGCAAAAAAATTAATTTGTCTGAGGGCTTTACAATTGAAATAAGCTATGATAATTTTATAATTAATAAAATTATTGAAAATGTTCCAAATTTTCAATATAATATTGTATTAAACAGTCCCATATACATTCCTGAGGCGGAAAAGACCATTATTCTCACGGTCACGGATGTTTCGGAATTTGACAGAGAGGACAAGGACAGCATAAGCCTGGACTATGATTTGATAAAGGGAAATCTCGTTGTCAGAAACAGGCGTGCCGGAGATTCAATGATTCCCTGCGGCATGACAGGGAGAAAAAAAATAAAGGATATTTTTATTGATTTAAAAATACCCGCAGAAGAAAGAGACAGCAAACTGATAATTGCAGATGATGATAATATATTATGGCTTGAAGACTTCAGAATCCACAACAGTTTCAAGGTGTCATCTTCAACAAAAAAAATACTAAACATTAACCGGAGGAAGCACTAATGAATAAAGATATCAGAGAAATACTAATTGGGGAGGATGTATTGCAGGCCAAGGTTGCAGAACTTGGTGCAAAAATCACGGAGGACTACAAGGGTAAGGATTTGCTTTTAGTCTGCGTATTAAAGGGAGCGGTTATATTTGTGAGTGATTTAATGCGAAAGATAGACCTACCATTAGACATTGATTTTATGGCAATATCCAGCTACGGTTCCAATACCCGGTCATCTGGAGTTGTAAGAATTTTAAAAGACTTGAACACATCAATCGAAGGAAAACATGTCCTTATAGTTGAGGATATAATTGATTCAGGTCTGACATTGTCTTACCTTGCAGATAACTTAAAATCAAGAGGACCTGCATCTGTAGAAATATGCACAATACTCGACAAACCGGATAGAAGAACTACTGACTTGGAAATTAAATATACAGGGTTCCAGGTTCCTGATGAATTTGTAGTAGGCTATGGATTGGACTATGCAGAAAAATATAGGAACTTGCCATATATAGCAGTCTTGAAGGAAGAAATTTACCAATAAATAATTGTAAAATATTTTATTTTATGCTACAATTTTATTATAACAGTAGTCTTATTGACAAAGAGGAGGCTTTAATTGAAGGGATTTATGAGAAGCATCGCTATGTATATTTTAATTTTTGTGGTAATCATAATGTTAGTTCAAAGTATGGTGGAACCATCAGCTGATGCGCAAAAAATAAGTTATAGCGATCTTATAGTTCAAATACAAGATAACAATATTAAATCACTTTCTTTTACCGACAGCGAGGTGAAAGGTGTTTATAAGGACGGGACGGAATTTACTTCCTATATACCAACCATATTCCTGTTTTCAGGAAGTTTTTATGACAATTATTTAGCAGAGAAAATTGAATCAAAGCAAATAGAAGTAATTGGAGAACCTATACCGAAAACGCCATTATGGGTTCAAGCTCTTCCGACAATAGGAATGCTTGTGCTTTTGGGAGTTTTATGGTATGTGTTCATGAAACAGTCTCAAGGAGGAGGAACCGGTAAGGCAATGTCCTTCGGCAAGAGCAGGGCTAAAATGGTCAAGGATGATGATCCTAACAAAAAAATTACATTTGCAGATGTTGCTGGTCTTGATGAAGAAAAGGAAGAGCTAAGCGAAATCGTTGATTTCCTGAAAAACCCTGCAAAGTTTGTAAGGCTTGGGGCTCGTATACCGAAAGGTGTTCTTTTGGTGGGACCTCCGGGAACAGGTAAGACTTATTTGTCAAAATCGGTTTCTGGTGAAGCAGGCGTACCGTTTTTCAGCATAAGCGGTTCTGACTTTGTTGAAATGTTTGTAGGTGTAGGTGCTTCCCGTGTGAGAGATTTATTTGACCAGGCAAAGAAAAATGCACCTTGTATCATATTCATAGATGAAATTGATGCGGTAGGAAGAAGAAGAGGAGCAGGTCTTGGCGGCGGAAATGATGAAAGAGAACAGACATTGAACCAGCTGTTGGTTGAAATGGATGGCTTCTCCGGAAATGAAGGTATCATCATTATAGCTGCAACAAACAGACCTGATATTTTGGACCCTGCATTAATGAGACCGGGCAGATTTGACAGACAGGTTCATGTAGGACTTCCAGATGTAAAAGCAAGAGAAGAGATATTAAAAATTCATGTGAGAAAAAAACCTCTCGCAGATGATGTGGATTTAGAAATAGTTGCAAAAAGAACTCCGGGTTTTACTCCCGCAGATTTGGAAAATGCAATGAATGAAGCAGCACTTTTGACTGCAAGACAAAATAAAACATTAATTACAATGGATATAATTGAAGAGGCAATTACAAAGGTAATTGCAGGTCCTGAAAAAAGAAGCAAGGTTATCAGCGACAACGAAAAGAAGCTTACTGCCTACCATGAAGCAGGCCATGCAGTTGTTGCAAGATTATCTTCATATAAGGACCCTGTTCACATGATTACAATAATCCCAAGAGGTGGTGCCGGTGGATTTACAATGTACCTGCCGGAAGAAGACAGATCCTACAGATCCAAGTCCGACATGGAAGAAAGTATAGTGAGACTTTTAGGCGGCAGGGTTGCCGAAAAGCTAGCACTTGACGATATATCCACAGGAGCATCAAATGACATTGAAAGAGCAACGAAAATTGCTAGAGCAATGGTAACGACCTACGGTATGAGCGATGCATTGGGACCTATGACTTACGGAACAAACGACGAAGAAGTGTTCTTAGGCAGAGATTTCAACAAAATAAGAAATTACTCAGAAGAAGTAGCTGCTAAAATAGATAATGAAATGCGAAGAATCATCGACAGTGCATATCACAAAACAGAAACACTTTTAAGTGAAAACATGGAAAAATTGGACCGTGTGGCACAGGCATTATTGGAAAAAGAAACAATCTCAGGCAAAGAATTTGAAATGTTGTTTGAGGGAGTGCAATAAAACAGCTAAGTAATAAAATGAGATTCTGAAGGGAGCGGTAGTACCGTGCCTTAATGAATCTCTTTTTTTATAGTTGTAAAGTATGGGATAATTTGATATTGTTATGGTAATAATTTTGGAGGTTAATATGGACGAAAGAGAAAAAAAGGTTTATGAATTTCTTGATAAATTTCATATAAAATATGAAAAACATGAGCATCCTGCTGTCTTCACATGTGAGGAAGCTGATATTTACACTTCAGGACTAAAGGGAGTACATACTAAAAATTTATTTTTAAGAAACAAAAAAGGCAGCAAGCATTATCTTGTGGTAATGAAAGAAGACAAAACGCTGAATGTTAAAGAGTTCGGAGAAAAGATTTCGGAAAAAAATTTAAGCTTTGCGTCCCCGGAAAGAATGATAAAATATTTAAACCTCACTCCTGGCTCTGTAAGTTTATTCGGAATTATCAATGATATTGAAAATAATGTTAAAGTCTATATAGATCAAGATATATTGAAAGAAGAATTCATCAATTCCCATCCTAATGTGAATACAGCAACTTTGGTATATAGGGTTGATGACATGATAAAAATTTTGAATGAAAGCGGCAATGACTACGAAATAATTTTATTGATATAATAAAACATGACAGAAATTTAAATTTATTTTTATTTTAACCAAAATAAACTTAATGCATAAACTCGTAGGACAGCTGAAACTTCAATTGTTTCAGCTGTTTATTGGATTTGTATATAATTTTTTTGCAACTTTTGTTGCAAGTTTGAAAATTATGCAGTCTTTTTGAGTAAACATCTTGCAAAATTAGGATTTATGCATTATATTTATTGATTGTAAAGACATGTTAGCAAACCATGGAGGTAATTATAAGTATGTTTAATGAAGAAGAGCTTTCTAAATTAAAAAAGTCTCGAGAAAATTGGGAAGAAGCAGTATTAAATAAGTCATTAAATAAAGCGCCGGAAAGTAAGGCAGAATTTAAAACCGGATCAGGGGCAAGAGTTGAAAGACTTTATACTCCTGAAGATGTAGCAGATATTGATTATGAAACTGAAATAGGATATCCGGGACAATATCCTTTTACAAGAGGATATCAGCCTACAATGTACAGGGGCAAGGCGTGGACTATGAGAATGTATGCAGGCTTTGCAACAGCAGAAGAATCCAACGAAAGATACAAATATCTTGTAGGTCAGGGTTCTACTGGTCTATCAGTTGCATTTGACCTTCCTACTCAAATAGGTTATGATTCTGACCATGCTTTAGCTCAAGGAGAAGTGGGCAAGGTTGGAGTTGCCATAGATTCATTAAAGGATATGGAAATTCTTTTTGACGGAATTCCATTGGATAAGGTAAGCACATCAATGACAATAAATGCTCCCGCATCAGTACTTCTGGCAATGTATATTGCTGTTGCAGAAAAGCAGGGAGTATCAGCAGATAAATTGAGAGGAACAATTCAAAACGACATATTAAAGGAATATATAGCAAGAGGTACATACATATTCCCAACAGAACCATCAATGAGACTTATAACAAACATATTTGAATATTGCTCAAAGGAAGTTCCGAAATGGAATACAATCAGTATTTCAGGCTACCACATCAGAGAAGCAGGTTCAACGGCAGCCCAGGAAGTCGGATTCACATTGGCTGACGGTATCGCATATGTTGATGCTGCAATCAATGCAGGGCTGGATGTGGATACATTTGCACCGAGGCTTTCATTCTTCTTCAACGCACACAACGATTTGCTGGAAGAAGTTGCGAAATACAGAGCAGCAAGAAGACTTTGGGCAAAAATAATGAAAAACAGGTTTAAAGCTAAAAGTGAAAAATCAATGATGCTTAAATTCCATACACAGACAGCAGGCTGCACTTTGACAGCACAACAGCCGGACAACAACATTATAAGAGTTGCCATGCAAGCTTTGGCGGCAGTATTGGGAGGAACTCAGTCACTGCATACAAATTCAAGAGATGAGGCATTGGCTCTTCCTACTACGGATTCGGTTACAATAGCTTTAAGAACCCAGCAGATATTAGCTAATGAAACAGGAGTTACAAACACTGTAGATCCATTGGCAGGTTCATACTATATAGAAGCTAAAACAAAAGAAATTGAAGAAAAAGCAATGGAATATATCAATAAGATTGATGAATTGGGCGGAGCGGCAAGAGCAATCGATCTGGGATATATTCAAAAAGAAATTTCTGATTCTGCATACAAATATCAAATGGAAATTGAATCACTTGACAGAATAGTTGTTGGAGTCAACAAATACCAGGTTGAAGAAGCAGCACCAAAAGGACTTCTGCGAGTAGACCCTATAGTTGGCCAGATGCAGAAAAAGAAAATTGAAGATGTTAAAGACACGAGAAATTCAGAAGCTGTAAAAGAAAAACTTGAAGCATTGAGGACCGCTTGCCAGGGAACTGAGAATGTAATGCCTTTTATCTTAGCAGCAGTTAAAGAATATGCTACTTTAGGAGAAATATGCGGCGTTATGAGAGAAGTTTTTGGAGAATATGAGCAAGCAGTATTGCTTTAATCAGGAGGAATAAGATGAGACCAATCAGAGTTTTAGTTGCCAAACCAGGGCTTGACGGACATGACAGAGGAGCGAAGGTTATAGCCAGGGCACTACGAGATGCCGGAATGGAAGTTATATATACAGGATTAAGACAGACTCCAGAGCAAATAGTTGCTGCTGCTGTTCAAGAGGATGTAGATGTGGTGGGACTTAGCATATTATCGGGTGCACACAATTATTTATTCCCAAGAGTTGTAGAATTGATGAATGAACAAGGTGTTGATGACGTTCTTATTATAGGCGGAGGAGTAATTCCTGATGAAGATATTCCCGGATTAAAGGAAGCAGGAGTTTCTGAAATATTTACACCTGGAACTACAACAACACAGATGATTGAATATATAAAATCAAACTTGAAAAGAGAAATATAAAATGGAATTAATTTCGCGTATGCTTGCAGGGGAAAAGAGAGCATGTGCAAGGCTTATAACTGCAGTTGAAAACAACCCTGAAGAAGCTGAAAAAATATTAAGAGAAATTCATGCGTTTACAGGCAATGCCAATGTTATAGGTATTACAGGACCTCCGGGAGCAGGGAAGAGCACACTTACAGACAAGGTTGTCAAATCTCTTGTGGATGAAGGCAAGAAGGTGGGCATAATAGCTGTTGATCCCACAAGTCCTTATTCAGGCGGTTCAATCCTGGGAGACAGAATCAGGATGCAGGATTTGGCTCTTAATCCAAATGTTTTTATAAGAAGCATGGGAACAAGAGGTCAGCTTGGAGGTCTTTCGAAATATACAAAAAATGCGCTAAAGATACTTGATGCTGCAGGCTATGATTATATAATTATAGAAACTGTCGGTGTGGGACAATCGGAAGTTGATATCGTTAAAACAGCAGACACTATATTAATGGTTATGGTACCGGGTCTTGGTGATGACATACAGTCCATTAAGGCAGGCATTATGGAAATCGGAGATATATTTGTCATAAATAAAAGTGACTTGTTTGGTGCCGACAGGACTGCAACCGAAGTCAACATGATGCTTGATTTAACTATGAGCATGGAAAGAAGACCGCCTGTGGTGAAAGTAACTGCATCTAAAAACGAAGGTATCAGGGAGTTGGTTTCTGAAATAAAAAATCATATTGATTATTTAAAAACCAGCGGAAAACTTGAAGAAAGACGAAAAAACAATATGAAGCTTGAGGTCGTGGAACTTATTGAATCAGAACTCAGAAAAATAGTAATCTCTCACACAACCAGCGAAAACAAGCTTGAATCGGAAGTAAATAAAATAATTAATAAAGAAAAAAATATGTATGAAGTAAGAGACGAGTTTTTGAGAACAATTAAGGAATGAGGTGCATTATGGTAAAAAAAATAGACCATGTAGGTATAGCTGTAAAAAATTTAGATGAAGCTTTAAAATTTTATGAAAATGTTCTTGGATTGAAATCTGCAGGAACAGAAGTTGTTGAAGAACAAAAAGTAAAGGTTGCATTCCTGCCTACGGGTGATTCTGAGGTTGAACTCTTGGAAGCCACATCTGAAGACAGTCCTGTAGCTAAATTCATTGAAAAAAACGGCGAAGGCATTCAACATATTGCATACAGAGTCGATGATGTTGAAGCAGCTATAGCAAAAATGAAAGAGCTGGGAATGAGAATGATAGATGAAAAACCTCGCTACGGAGCAGGGGGAGCAAAAATAGCTTTCTGTCATCCAAAAAGCACCGGAGGAGTTCTTGTGGAACTTTGTCAGAGAGGCTAATAGTTATTTTTCGGGAGAGGGGATTGTTCCATCTCTTATCATTTCACGTTAAAGTTCAAACAGTACACTTCATTACCAATGAAGTGTACTGCATCCATTTCATACAATCGTAAAGTGTTAACTTTACCTTATTATTAAAATCATCATTCATCTTCCAGAGAAGATAATTTCTTCCAAAGCGTAGTCCTGCTTATATCAAGTGCTTTGCATATCTTTGAGCGGTTTCCGTCATATTTTTCCATGTACCATTTTATTATGTTTTTCTCCATTGATTCAAGGGTATTTGGAGTTAAAACAATGTGATTGTCCAGGTCATTCTGTTCTTTTGGGTCATATGATTCATCTTCAACTAAATTGACTTCGCTTTTGATTATGTCATCGGTAGTAAGAATTTCATTATTTGATAATATAACTATTCTCATAATATAATTTACCAGCTCTCTTATGTTTCCGGTCCAATTGTGATTTTGAAATGATTGAATAAAGTTCGGGCTGCATGATTTAATATTCTTGTTGTACCTGGCTCTGAATAAAGACAGGTAGTGCTCTATTAACAAGGGGATATCATCCTTTCTTTTATTCAGCGGCGGTATTGAAATATTAAGAACATTGAGCCTGTAATATAAATCATGCCTGAATGTGCCGTTTTCCACAGCTTTAATTAAATTTGAATTTGTAGCGGCAATTATTCTGATGCTGATAGGAATCATCCTTGTACCGCCTATACGCATTACCTGGCGCTCCTGCAATACCCTGAGCAGTTGAACCTGTGCTGTCAAAGGCAGAAGACCTAATTCATCTAAGAACAATGTTCCGTTATGCGCCAGCTCAAACAATCCTGGTTTACCGCCGGCCTTGGCTCCCGTGAAGGAGCCTTCTTCATATCCAAAGAGCTCGCTTTCCAACAGGTTTTGTGACAGCGCCGCACAATTGATTGCAACAAATGGCTGGTCTCTCCGGCTTGAAGCATTGTGAATGCTTTGGGCGAACATCTCTTTTCCTGTTCCGCTTTCTCCTATTATAAGAATCGTGCTTTCAGTATTGGCATACTGTTTTGCCTTATTTATGCAATTTTTCATTTCAAGAGAAACTGTTGTGGCTTCAAGGTCTTTAAATGTTATGTACGCGAGCATGCCTTTTTTCATGTTCTGACGGCGAACATTCTGGTCCAGTTTAGATATAAATGAGCTTTTTTGAAAAATTAATACGGTGCCTATATATGATTCCTTGGCAAACAAAGGAGTTGACCGGATCAATATTTTATTTCCGGAAAAATCAATTTCTTTTCCCAACTCGTTCTTTTTTTTGTTTATAATTTCCATTAAGTTGTACTTGCTTATAAAATTGCTGATAGGCTGTCCCACTATATCCTGATCATCGTTCAGCAGCAACAGTTTTTTACCTGTATTATTTATAAGCGTTATAATGTTCTTTTCGTTCAAATAAATAACTCCATCAGGCATTTCGTCTATAAAAGTCCTTAGTTGTTTTTCATGCTGGAGCTGTCTTTCTTGCGCATATTTAATCAATGAGGCTTTAGAAAGAATTTCTTTCATGGCATAATTGCTTGTGCTGTACATGACTGAAGCAAGTCCTAATTTTTTACATACATCTTCTATGTAGCTGTAGCCGCATACAACCACTTCATTTTTATCTCTGTATGCGTCATAGACACATTGTTCAATTTCATGGACGTTGGTGTAATAATATTCCTTCAGGTTTATGTTAAACATATTGATTATGTTGGAAAAGTTCTCCGTAATGCATTTATCATAATGTATGAAGGCAATATTTTTTGATGTTTTCATAGCCTCCATAATAGAAGTTATTATGTCAAATGGTGTGGAGTCGGCTTCCAGTACAGGTATGTCTGTGACTTTACGGATCATTTTTGCTGTGGCTCCACGGCTGACAATTATAGAAATAGGATATTCCCTTATATATTTACAAACAAGTCCTACAGCATCTTCCAGAGCATTTTCAATCAGAATAAAATCCGTAAAGGATATTTCACGGGTAGTGTTATAAACCATTTGAGTAAATTGTTTGTTTGGTGATGTTATTATAAATTTTGGAATCATATAATCCCTCCTCGAGAGCACTTTTAGATACGTTAAAAAAATAAACTTTGTTTATAAACTGAACACCGCAATGTTCAGTTTATAAACATTATAATAATAATTAAGCTTCTATGCAACCAAAATCAGCAATTTTTTTTTGGCACGACTTTTGCTATAAAGTATGCAACAGTGCTGTATAAGAAGTCAAAGGCTCATTAATTGAATCATGTGCTTTAATAAAATGTATTAAAAAATTGGAGGCTAATATGGAAGAAAAACTAAATCAAATGATTGACAGTGAGGCAGTGAAGCTTACTCAGGAGCTAATCAGGATTCCAAGCCATAAGTTTACGGAAAACAGGGAATATGCTGTATCTGAATTCATTTTTAATTACTGCAAAAATAAAGGACTGGAGGTGGAATATCAGGAGGTCGAAGGGGTAAGAAGAAATGTAATAGCCAGGTTAAAAGGCAATGGAACAGGAAAAAACCTGATTTTTAACGGTCATATTGATACAGTTCCTCCGTATGAAATGGATTTCGATCCTTTTAGTGCAGAAATTGTTGGCGGGTATGTGCAGGGAAGAGGCTCTAATGATATGAAGGGTGCTGTTGCTTGCATGATTACATCTATGCTGAACATTAAGAACAAAGGAAAGGTATTAGGCGGAGATATTATTCTGACAGCTGCCGTAGGAGAAGAAGAAAAAAGCGATGGTACTGAGCATATTGTTAAGAGCGGAATCAAAGCGGATGGAGCAATAGTGGGAGAGCCGTCAAACTATGGTTACGCTTTAGGACACAGAGGTCTTGAATGGCTTGAAATAAGAATTGAAGGTAAACTTGCACACGGCGGAATTCCTGAACTTGGTATTAATGCTATTTCAAAGGCTGTCAAATTAATCAACAGAATTGAAGTGGAATTGATGCCTAAGCTGAAATTAAGACAGAATGAGTGGATGGGGCCATCGGTTATGAATTTTGGATTAATCAAGGGGGGCACTCAGCCCAGTTCAGTTGCGGACAGCTGTATTATTCAAATAGACAGAAGATATTTGCCTGAAGAAAATGTTGAATCCGTAATAAAAGAGTATCAGGACATCATCGATAAATTAAGTTTGGAAGACAATGAGTTTAAGGCTGAAATTATCAGGATGGAATCTAATCTGATGGAGGAATTTGACCATGCGCCGTTGATTGCACAGCCTGATTCAGATATTGCCAGGACTGTATACGGTGTTTTAAAGGAATTTAATGACAAAGAACCGAATATTGAAAAAAGAAGGGGCTGGACAGATGCCGGAGTATTGTCCACATACGGAAAAATTCCGACAGTTGTAACAGGCCCCGGAGATTTAAAATATTCCCACGCCAAAAATGAAAAGATACCTGTTTCAGACTTAGTAAATTATGTTGAAATCTATACTCGTATAGCAGAAAAGTTTTGTCAATAAAGATTAACCGTATCTTTTAATATAAAGGAGAGTATCATGCTGGATATAAAAATAGTAAACGGTAAAATACTGGATGTTGTTAATAAAACAATCATAGAAGGAGATGTTGGCATAAAGGATGGAAAGATAACTGATATAGGCTCAGTACCGCACCAGGCTAAGGAGGTTATCGATGCTGCCGGCAAATATATATCACCGGGTTTTATAGATATACATATGCATGAAGAGGATTTTTCTCTTACTAAAAAGAAAGAATATGACATTGCGGATACAATGCTGAATATGGGGGTAACAACCTGCGCAGTGGGAAACTGCGGAAACAACAGACAAAGTATTCAGGAATTGTGCGGATTTATACAGGAACATGGAAACCCTGTAAATTATATGTCTTTCATAGGGCATAATTACCTGAGAAATGAAGCAGGCAATACAGATATTTATAAAGAATCTTCCAAGGAACAGTTAGCAAGAATGCAGGCGTTAGTATCATCTGCAATTGATTTTGGAGCAATAGGACTGTCGTATGGACTGGAATACTGCCCCGGAATCAGCACAAATGAGGCCATAGGAGTTGCAAAAGAAATTCATGGCAGAAAGGATCTCCTTTTGGCCGCACACTATCGGAAGGACTCAATATTTGCATTAGAATCCATAAAGGAAATGGCAGTAATAGGAAGGGAGACTGATATACCCTTTCAAATATCTCATTTGTCCAGCTGTAGCGCCTTTGGCAATATGACAGAAGCTCTTAAGTTGATAGAGGAATTAATAAACAGCGGAATAGATTTGTCGGTTGATGCATACCCTTATGCTGCGTTCAGCACTTTTATAGGTTCTGCGGTATTTGATGAAGGATGTTTTGAATTATGGAACAAAAGCTACGATTCAATAATGCTTACGGAAGAACCTTTCAAAGGGAGGTTCTGCGACAAGGAGCTTTTTGAAAAAGCACGAAGAGAATATCCGAAAATGCTTGCGGTTGCTTATGTAATGAATGAGGAAGAAATAATTGAAGCATTAAACCATCCTCTTGTTATGATTGCAAGTGATGGAATTTACAGAAATCATTCGGGACATCCGAGAGGAGCTGGAACATTCCCAAGAGTAATCGGACATTATGCAAGAGACAAAAAAGCAGTGGATTTATTTGATGCAATATATAAGATGACTTATATGCCCGCCAAACGGCTGAACCTGAAAAGGAAAGGTATTCTGGCAGAAGGATTTGATGCGGATATAGTAATTTTTGACTATAATACAATAATTGATAAGGCAACGTTCGAGAATCCGCAACTAAGACCGGAAGGCATTGAAAGTGTAATAATAGATGGTAAGGTTGCCGTGAAGGGAGGAATAACTTTAAATCATACTTTAGGTAAGTTTTACAAGCGTGGGGAAGCATAAGGGGTATTAAAAAAATTATAATAAAATCAGGAGGATTTATATGACAAGCGAAAGTAAAAAGAAGTTCAGAGTTCCACACACCTATGTAATACTGTTCGGCATGATTATAATTATGGCTATACTAACTTATGTAATACCTGCTGGACAGTACCAAAAAGTTGAATTAAATGACAGAATGGTTGTTGATCCAAATTCATATTCCACAGTTGAAGCTAACCCTGCAAAACCATTTGACATTCTGAAGGCCTTTCCAAAAGGACTGGCTGCGGCACAAAGCATTGTATTCTTTATTTTTATAGTAGGAGGCTCTTTTAATGTGCTGAATCAAACCGGTGCCATAGAAGCAGGGATAGGGAAAATAGCACTGGGCTTAAAAGGAAAGGAGACGCTGCTGATTCCGATTATTGTATTTGTATTCTCTTTAGGCGGGGGTACAATCGGCATGGCTGAAGAAGCCATAGTATTTGTTCCGATAGGCATAGCTTTGGCACGTGCATTGGGCTATGATGCCGTTGTGGGTATGGCAATCGTTTCATTGGGAGCAGCCGCAGGATTCACATCGGGATTCATGAATCCTTTTACAGTCGGAGTAGCTCAGGGAATCGCTGAGGTTCCTATGTTCTCAGGAATTGGTATGAGGCTTGTAATCTGGGTATGTACATTGTTGATAGTTATTATATATATCTACAGATACGCAAATAAGGTAAAGGCGGATCCTATGAACAGCTTGGTGCATGAACTGGAAGCTGAGGAAAAAGACAAGGCGATAGATTTAAGCACCATTAAGCAGCTGACGAAAAGAGACATAATAGTATTGTTGATTTTTGGTTTGGGAATGTTATTGCTGGTATTCGGCGTGTTCAAATACGGATGGTATATTACGGAGATAGCGGCTATATTTCTTGCAATAGGTATTTTATCGGGACTTGTGACAGGAACAAGTCTTGATGATATTGCTAAACAATTTATAGCAGGGGCAAAGGATATGGCAACCGGAGCTTTGGTTGTGGGATTAGCCAGAGGAATCCTTATAATCATGGAAGGCAGTATGATTATAGATACTATAGTTTATTCATTGGCGGCTGTAATTACAAGCCTGCCTAAAGTAATCAGTGCCATAGGCATGTTGCTCGTTCAATCCTTCTTGAATCTGATAATTCCTTCAGGTTCCGGACTGGCGGCTACAACAATGCCTATTATGTCCCCTCTTTCAGATGTAATCGGCTTAACAAGGCAAACAGCAGTTCTTGCATATCAATTTGGCGATGGTATAACAAATTCAATAGTCCCTACATCAGGTGTACTGCTTGCCAATCTTTCTATAGCTAAAATTAAATATGAAGAATGGTTCAAGTTTGTGGGACCGCTTATGATTTTATGGACTTTGATGGCAAGTATATTCATGATTATTGCAACATTAATCAATTACGGACCGTTTTAATTATTTTATAAATCTAAAGCTCCCTGAAACTCGGGGAGCTTTTATTTAAATGAAATTGTGCTAGGAGGAATTAATGGAAAGAATCAGGTGCGCTGGCTTGATGCATAAAGTTATGAGTGCGGAAAGTGCAGCAAAGTTAATTAAGAATGACAGTATTGTCGGTACATCAGGATTTACTCCGGCCGGATATCCAAAGGCGGTTCCGCTTGCATTGGCAGAGAGAGTAAAAAACGGCGAGAATATACAAATAGATTTAATAACGGGGGCTTCAGTGGGGCCAGAACTGGACGGTGTATGGGCGAAAAGCGGAATTATCAGGAGAAGATACCCTTATCAGACAAACTCTTCATTGAGGAATTTAATAAACAGTGGAAAAGTGCAATATAATGATATGCACCTGAGCCATTCTGCCCAGCAGATAAAGTATGGATTTTTGGGAAAGATTGATGTCGCAATAATAGAAGCTATTGCAATCATGGAGAACGGTGGAATAGTTCCAAGTACGTCTGTCGGAAATTCAAATGTAATTATAGAGCATGCAGAAAGTGTCATAGTGGAAATAAATCTGTCACAGCCTATGGAACTTGAGGGAATTCATGATATTTATTCTGTTGAGAAGCCGCCGCTTACAAAATCTATTCCACTAAACAAAACAGATGACAGAATAGGTATGGCATATATACCATGTGACTTAGATAAAATTGCGGCTGTTGTCATAACTGATATGGAGGATCAAACAAGCAGTGTGGCTCCTGTTGATGAAGCTTCAGAACGCATGGCTGAAAATCTTATAGATTTTTTAAATTCAGAAGTAAAAAAAGGCAGACTTCCGCGAAACCTGCTTCCGCTTCAGTCCGGAGTAGGAAGTGTTGCGAATGCTGTACTGGGAGGATTGTGTAAATCTAATTTTAAAGATTTGGATTTCTATTCGGAGGTTTTACAGGATTCTGCATTGGATTTGATTGAGTGCGGAAAATTAAGAAGTGCTTCTGCCTCCTCCTTGACAATTTCACCTCAACGCTTAAAGAGTTTCTACAAGAATATATCTGATTATAAGGGGAAAATAGTTTTGAGGCCTCAGGAAATAAGCAATCATCCGGAAATTATCCGAAGGCTGGGTATAATATCAATGAATACTGCCATAGAGGTTGATATTTTTGGAAATGTAAATTCAACTCATTTAGTGGGTAGTAAAATGATGAACGGTATAGGGGGTTCAGGAGATTTTACACGTAATGCATATATATCAATTTTCACTACTGAATCGACGGCATTAGGAGGAAGAGTATCATCAATTGTTCCTATGGTATCTCATGTTGACCATACAGAGCATGATGTAATGGTAATAATAACGGAAAAGGGTGTTGCCGATTTAAGAGGATTATCTCCTAGGGAACGCGCAGAATCATTAATAGAAAACTGTGCACACAATGATTACAAAGAAATGCTTAAAGATTATTATATGAGAGCTATGAAGGAAACTCAAGGAGCTCATACTCCTCATATATTAAAAGAAGCACTGTCCTGGCATGAAAGGTTTGTACAGACGGGGTCAATGAAATAACTGCAACATGGTTGGGAAGCCCTAAATATATTGGCTTCCCGATATCTATATATTATAGAAGGTTGTAAATTCCCAGTGTTTTTAAGTGGTCCAATTTAGTAGCCATTATGCTGCCTAAATCAAGATCGAGGGCAGTACACATTGATGCTAAGTAAAATATCAGTTCGCCCATTTCTTCTTCAATTTTTTCTTTGCACTTAGGGCAAAGCTCACCTTCCACATGATTATCCAGGTCAAGCTGATTTTCTTCTAGAGTCTTATTATCTGAAAATAATTGTTTCGTTGCATGTATTTCAATGCAGCCACAATGAGTTGCAGATTTAAACACTGCTCTGTTAAGCATAGATGTTTGTTCGTCAAGCTTTGTAACAATATCTAAAATGCTTTTATTTAAAAGCTGCAAATTACCGGTTATATTTTGAAATTCACTACAATCACACGACATGTATTTTCAACTCCTTTCTTAAGACAAGATTTAATGTTTTTGTATTTCTACAAAAAACTTACCCGAGCGTTTCAACGAGGCGATGCCTTGTTAATAAAATTATACTTAAAGACAAGCTCGAATGTCAAACACTTTATTAATACATTTTGTAAACAAACTATTTACTGATTAGCATAATTTTGGAATGAAAGAATACAATATAAAGAAGTACATATATAGGGGGATGTTTATGAAAAGAATTGTAACCATTGTTGCGATTATTGTGTTTATAGCTGCTATTTTGTTCTTTTTCAGATACTTCAGAGGAAAGGGTGCAGAAAACGTGGGGTTTGATACTATTAATCCTGAAAATATGCCAAGACAAATCACAGAAGTTTTACCAAACTACAGGATGAAAGAAAAAGCCTTAGTTGCAAAGATTAATGATGAGATATATGTTGTAGTTACAAGGGGAGAAAAAAATACTGCAGGCTATGATGTTGAAATTGACAAAATGACACTGAGTGACGAAAATGGTGAAAAGGTTTTAACGGTACATGCAAAATACACAGATCCTAAACCGGGAGACGTTACTGCACAAATTCTTACATATCCATTTACGGTTGTAAAGACTGATTTAAAAGAACTGCCTCAAAAAGTTATACTTGAAAAAGAATACAAGAACTAATGACGATTGATTAGCAATGGGCTTGCAATTGATTTGCGATGGATAAGAGATCCTTCGCTGTGCCTCAGGATGACCACACTGTCATCCTGAAGCGCAGCGAAGGATCTCCTTTTTTGTCCCATTGTTCAGATTGTCATATTTTTTAGCTATAGCCAAAAATAAACATTTCATTTTGTTCAAAAATAAAGTAAAATAAGATAATAATAGTTGTAATTATGTCAAAAAGTGTTATATAATAGTATGTGTAAGAGGTGGAGCAGTGATAGAGTTTAATAATGTATCGAAAATTTATAAAAATGAATTCACAGCAGTTAAGAACATTAACTTAAAAATAGATGATGGCGAATTTATATTCATAGTAGGAAAAAGCGGTGCAGGAAAAAGCACATTGATTAAGCTTTTGCTTAGAGAAATAAATCCCAGTGAAGGAATAATTACATATAATAATCAGGACATCACAAGAATAAGAAAAAGAAATGTTGCGCAGTACAGAAGAAAAATAGGTTTTGTTTTTCAGGACTACAGGCTGCTGCCTAAGATGACTGTATATGAAAATGTAGCATTTGCGATGGAAATGATATGCTGCAATACAAAAACAATCAGAAGGGAGGTTCCTCTGGTTCTAAGCATGGTTGGGTTAAGTGATAAAGCAAAATATTATCCTGACGAGCTTTCAGGTGGTGAGCAGCAAAGAGTTGCAATAGCCCGTGCTGTCATAAACAAGCCTGAAACCATAATTGCGGACGAGCCTACAGGAAATCTGGACCCTGAGACATCAAAAGAAATAATGAAAATCCTCACTGAAATAAATAAAAGAGGGACAACAGTCATAATGGCAACCCATGATATGAATATAGTTCACGCCTATCAGAAAAGATTAGTTGAGCTTAAGCGCGGTGTCATTATCAGAGATATCAAAGCAGGGGGATATGTTAATGAACCTAAAGAAGTTTAATTATATTTTCAGACAAGCATTTAAAAGCATGTGGAGAAACCGTATGATGGGGCTTGCGTCTATTGGTTCTGTTACAGCGGTTTTAATAATACTTGGCTTCGTATTAATCATTGTTTTGAATGTAAACAATGTTGCATTGGTAACTAAAGAAACATTTGATGAAATAGCAGTATATTTGTATGATGATATTGATGAAAACCAAATAAAAGAATTAGGGAAAGCCTTCAAGGAAATTGATGGCGTAATGGGAGTAGCTTTTCAAACAAGGGAGTACGCTCTTGAAAAACTGAAAGAAGACTGGGGAGAAGAGGCGTATCTGCTGGAAGGAATAAGGAAAAATTCCCTTCCGAACACATATATAGTCCAGTTGAAGGATGTCAGCAAATCTGAATATGTTGAAAGCCAGCTTCGAACATTTGAAGAAGTTGAGAAGGTACAATATCATAAGGATGCGGTTAACAGTTTATTAAGAATAGCTGATTTTGTGAAGAAGATAGGAACGGGAATTATCTTAATACTTCTGCTTATCAGCGTGTTTATAATATCAAATACGATTAAGATAACCGTACTTAACAGACACAAAGAAATAGAACTCATGCAGTATATAGGAGCAACGAACGGCTATGTAAGGGGGCCTTTCATGGTTGAAGGCATAATGCTTGGTTTTATCGGATCGGTAGTTGCAATTTTACTGATTTTCATGGGCTATAACTATATAATAAATTATCTGGCGGGACGTTATGTTGCTGTGCTTTCAGGTATGTCTGGCTATATAGTCGGTGTGGAAATGATTCTTAATGATTTGATAATTATATTTTTAACTATAGGAATCGGCATAGGAATTCTTGGAAGCCTGATTTCTTTGAAAAAATTCTTAAGTGTGTAGGAGAGGGGACATGTTTAGAAAAGGTGTTGTTGTAACTTTGCTGATTATGACGGTCTTAACTGTTTTTCCTGTAACTGCCGGGGGCAGTATTGCTGATTTGCAGTATAAGCAAAGTCAGATACAAAAACAAATAAAAGAAATACGTCAAAAAGCGGAAACTCTTAAAGGCGAGCAGAAAAGCATACAGCAGGAAATTGATGCTTTGGACTCAGAGCTAAGGGCTTTGAATCTGGAAATTGACGGCTATGAACTTCAGAAACAGGAAATAAATATGAAGATAGCTGAATCTGAACAAAAAATAAAAGAATTAAATGAAGAAATCGACAAAAATAATGAACTGCTGGAAAAACGTCTCAGAGTTATGTACATGAACGGAACCGCGGGATATCTGGAAGTCTTGCTGAAAGCAGAAGATTTAGTGGATGCTTTAACAAGAATGGATATGATTCAGATGATAGTTCAAAGTGATGTGGAGCTTTTGAAAAGCATCAATGAACAGAAAAGTCAGGTTGAGTCGCTGAAGGAAGAGCAGGAAGTTGAAAGACTGGAGTTAACTGCCGTAATAAACAATTTAAACTCCAAGTACAATGAGGTTATGACTGCTTCTCGTTCCAAGGAAATTTATATGTCAAGCCTGAAGAATAACCTGGACGAAGTTCAGAGGCAGCAAGCAGCAATGGATGAACAGTCAAAACAAATTGAAAAAGACATACTTGCGGCACAGAGAGCAGTGGAATATGCAGGAGGTGAACTGGCATGGCCGCTTCCGGGACATACAAGAATAACATCACATTTCGGAGGAAGGGCAGACCCTATTACCGGAGTTTGGTCAAGCCACGGAGGTACTGACATTGCTGCACCAAACGGTACCGCTATTGTATCGGCCAATGACGGTGTTGTAATAATTGCTGGCTGGCATTATTCTTACGGAAATTATGTAATAGTTGACCATGGTGGCGGTATCTCAACTCTTTACGGGCACTGTTCAAAACTGTTGGTAAGCAAAGGTCAGGAAGTTTCAAGAGGCGAAAAAATTGCTCTTGTGGGTTCTACCGGATATTCTACAGGCAATCATCTTCACTATGAAGTCAGAGTCAACGGTGTAAGGAAAGACGCCGAGACTTACTATAAAATAAAATAAAGACTTAAAAAAGGGACGGATAAAATTCGTCCCTTTTCAATTGTTCAGCCTAGTTCATATCAGAACTTTTTTCTTTTTCTCATCCATTATATCATCAAGTTCTTCTGCGCTCATTGTTTCGTTTTTAATCAAATATTCAGCTATTTTTCTAACTATGGTTTCATTTTCTCTTATGAGAGTCAATGCCCTGTCATAAGATTCTTTAGACATTTCCGTAGCCTCGTCTTTGATGTTATCCAGATAGTATTTGAACAGTTTCTCGTCTATGCATGTGTTTTGTGTATTTTTGCCCATTCCGTAGCTGCAGATTATTTCATAAATAATATTTGTGGATTCTTTTATATCATTTGAGGCTCCTGTAGAAACCTCGCCCATGAATACTTCTTCTGAGGCTCTGCCTGCCAGAAGCACGGTCACTTTATCGCAAAGCTCATTTTTAGTATACAGAAATTTATCTTCTGTAGGAAATTTAAGTACATAGCCCAAAGCTTTATCTCTTGGAACAATTGAAATTTTTTGCACTTTATCTATGTTCAATATTTTGGCAACCACCGCGTGGCCTGCTTCATGGAACGCAACAATTCTTTTTTCCTTTTCTGAAACAGTTGAATGTTTGATTTCCAAACCTGCAGCAATCTTTTCAATTGCAAATTCAAAGTTTTCTGAATTAATTTTCTTGGCTTTGTCCTTAATGGCCTTCAATGCTGCTTCATTTGCTATATTGGCAAGCTGTGCTCCCGAAAAGCCATGTGTCTTGGTTGCTATATCTTTTAGCTGTACCTTTTTATCCAGTGGCTTGTTTTTCGTGTGAACCTCCAGGATTTTTAGTCTTGAATGATAGTTAGGGTTTCCAACATAAATTTTTCTGTCAAAGCGTCCCGGTCTCAGTAATGCATCGTCCAGCAAATCAATTCTGTTAGTTGCCGCTATGACAATCACATTGCTGGTATTGTTGAAGCCATCCAGTTCTATTAACAGCTGGTTCAATGTCTGGTCCTTTTCATTGTTGCTTTCTGTATTGCGCTTTGCTCCCAGAGCATCAATTTCATCTATAAAAATTATGCTTGGTGCTTCTTTTCTTGCTCTTTCAAATATCATTCTTACTCTTTTTGCTCCGACACCAACATATTTTTCAACAAATTCGGAACCACTTGAGTATATGAACGTTGCTTTCGCTTCTCCGGCAATAGCTTTTGCTATTAAGGTCTTGCCTGTGCCGGGAGGACCGTACAGCAGTATTCCTCTTGGCACCTTTGCATCCATTGACTTATACTTTTCCTCATTGTTCAAAAAATCAATTATATCCGCAAGATCATCTTTTATTTCCTCTAAACCCGCCACATCGTCAAAGCCTATTTGAATTTTAGTTTCTTCAGTTTTCTTTTTTTCAAAATATGCAGTTGAACCTACACTTTCATTTGATTCTTCCATGAACATGGCCGAACCGCCGCCTTCATTTTTTTTACCGGCTGTTGTAAGCATTTTGACCACAAACACCGCATAAAACAGCATTGGCAGAAAAAACAGTATTGACAGGGAATATTTATTTGATATTATTAAAATAATAATATTATATACAATAAATGAAACTGCTAAATAAAAATATTTATTTTTCATTTTACCTCCTCAGCTACAATCTTTTTGTTTTTGATAAGTTTATCTTTACCATAACAGAAAAAGTTATGACATAATAAAAAAATTAATTGTTGACATTTATTGTAATGTTGTATATACTGTAATAGATTCAAGAAGAAGTGACCGCTTCTCACCTTACGGCGTTATAGGACTGTTAGTAAGGTTAGTAAATAAATGCATAATTTTGTATTGTTTAAAGATAGCGGTGATATGGCTATCTTTTTTGTATGTGGGCGGTAGCGAACAAATAAGTAGTAAACAATTATTGGAGGTGTAAATTATAAAAGAACTTCAAATCAACGAACAAATTCGTGAAAAGGAAGTAAGAGTCATTGACTCTGATGGAAATCAGCTGGGTGTTATCAGCACTAAAGAAGCTTTAAAAATTGCTGAGAGCAAAAAATTGGATTTGGTGAATGTATCACCGACTGCGGACCCACCGGTTTGCAGAATTATGAATTACGGTAAATACAAATATTCTCAAGCTAAAAAAGAAAAAGAATCTAAGAAGAAACAAAAGGTTATTAACGTTAAAGAAATAAGAATGACTCCGAATATTGAGGAGCACGATTTAAGCGTTAAAGCAAAAAATGCAAGTAAATTTCTGGAAGACGGCGACAGAGTAAAAGTTGTTGTCAGATTCAGAGGAAGAGAACTGGGCCACATGGATGTAGGCAGGGAAGTGTTGGCTAGGTTTGCTGAAATGACATCAGAATATTCTGTTATAGATAAGCAACCAATTATTGAAGGTAAAAACATGATAATGTTTTTAACTCCAAAAAAATAACATTAAGGAGGAACTGTTATGCCAAAATTAAAAACTAACAGATCAGCAGCAAAAAGATTTTCTAAAACTGGAAGCGGTCAAATTAAAAGATCAAAAGCCGGAAAAAATCATTTTACAGGCAAGAAGGCTTCTAAGTCAATAAGAAACTTAAGAAAAGGCACATTAGTATCAAGTGCGGACTCAGATAGAATAAGCAAATTACTACCATATTAATAAGTAACATATACAGGAGGAAAATAAAATGGCAAGAATTAAAAGAGCTGTAAATGCTAAGAAAAACCATAGAAAAGTATTGAAACTTGCTAAAGGATATTACGGAGCAAAGAGTAAATTATATAAAACAGCTAACCAGGCAGTCATGAAGTCACTTTCATATGCTTATGTAGGAAGAAAGTTAAGAAAGAGAGAATTCAGACAGCTTTGGATTGCAAGAATTAACGCAGCTGCAAGACAAAACGGTTTATCATACAGCAAATTCATAAATCTTTTAAAACAAAACAACATTGAAATCAACAGAAAGATGCTTTCTGAAATGGCAATTTATGATCCAACAGGATTCACAAGCCTTGTAGAACAAGTAAAAGCAAACTAAAGCCCTAACCCTATTTTTCAGAGGTTTTTTCTTAAAAATAGTGGTAGGCCTTATGCAGCGAAATCCAAATTTATGCGACCGGTAGGGAGCAAATAAATTTGTGATATAGCCTGCTAAAGCCCTAACGAGACTGTAATTATTGCAGTCTTTTATTTTTGTGTTTATTCGGGGATTCTTCACTGCGTTTATAATGATCAGGAATTATTTGAACATAGCAAAGAGTCTCATGATATTTTACAAAAATCATGTTGAAATTATAAAACAAAGTGCTATAATCAAATGGCATAGGCTTGGATGCATAAATTAACACGATTTGTGTATTCTTTATGTATGCTATAACCCAATTTTGCGAACGGCAGTGAGCGAAAAATTGGTGAATGGGAATGTGTTTAAGAGGTAAATTATGAAGTATTTTGAAAGAAAAATTAATAAAATAAAGAAAAATCCATACTTAGTATTCTTCTTTGGCTTTGCTGTTGTTATTTTTATAGGTTCAGTGCTTTTATCTATGCCTTTTGCATCACAAAACGGTCAGAGCGTAGGCTTTATTAATGCGCTTTTTACTTCCGCATCAGCAACATGTGTAACTGGGCTGATAGTGGTTAACACTGCCACTCACTGGACTGTGTTTGGCAAGGTGGTAATAATAATTTTAATTCAGATAGGCGGACTTGGAGTTATGACCATGACTGCCATGATATCTTTTTTTATAGGTAAAAGAATATCATTAAAAACAAGAGTGCTTATAATGGAAGAAAGAAATGCAGATGAACTGCAGGGAGTTGTCCGCCTAACTAAAAACATACTGATTTACACCTTTTTAGTTGAATTGGCAGGAGCGATATTATTTTCATTGGTATTTATTAAAGATTACGGTTTTGCAAAGGGAATAGGATATTCCATATTCCATGCGATTTCTTCATTTTGTAATGCGGGATTTGACCTGATAGGAAACAGTATGGTAAACTATGTTGATAATCCGGTAATTACATTAGCAGTTTGCGGGCTTATTGTAATAGGAGGCATAGGATACTTTGTATTTTGGGATATATATGCCAGCAAGAATTTTCATATGCTGACACTTCATTCAAAGCTGGTTTTAATAATTACGGCAATATTACTGGTTGGCGGCACAGCAGCAATGTATGCACTGGAGCATGACAATCCGGGAACCATGGGAAATCTTGACATGTCCGGAAAAATAAACGCATCGATTTTTCAGGCGGTAAACCCAAGAACGGCAGGCTACAATTCAGTGCCTCTGGAGAATTTAAGAATGGCTACGGTAGCCATAACGGTAGTGCTCATGTTCATAGGTGGTTCACCTGCATCTACTGCAGGCGGTATAAAAACAACAACCTTTGGGGTGCTGATTGTATCATTTTACAATATGTTCAAAGGTAAGAGGGATTTTGAAGTTTTTGAAAGAAGGATAATGCCGGATACAACAATAAAAGCAGCAGCTATTTTAATGATATCGTTAATGCTGGTTCTTTCAGTTTCAATAATACTTTCGGTAACCGAAGAGGCCACAGGCTATGATTACCTGGATATATTGTATGAGACGGTATCGGCATTTGCAACAGTCGGATTGTCAAGAGGATTGACACCGTTCTTAAGCAATGCAGGCAAAATAATATTATCCATATTAATGTTTATAGGAAGGGTTGGTCCTATGACGGTCGCGTATGCATTTTTAAAACAAAATAAAAATATAGGGAATTATACTTATCCTGAAGGTAAAATTATAATAGGATAATAGGAGGATAGATGAAACAAATAATTGTAATAGGATGTGGAAGATTTGGCTCTGCGGCCGCAAAGACACTTACAAAACTTGGACACGATGTAATGGTGGTTGACGAGAATACGGATATCATAAAAGAAATATCAGAATATGTGGCTCATGCAGTTCAAATGGATGCCATAGATGAAGCATCATTCAGAACGATAGGTCTTAGAAATTTTGACGTAGCAATAGTAGCCATAGGTTCGGACGTCCAGGCTTCTATAATGGCTACGTTAATTGCTAAGGAAGCTGGTGTGCCTCTGGTAATAGCAAAGGCGGCCAACGAAACTCACGGAAGAGTTTTAAGTAAAATAGGAGCAGATAAAATTATTTATCCCGAGAGAGACATGGGGATGCGAGTTGCATACGGTCTTGTTACTCCAAACATTCTGGACGTAATAGAATTTTCGCCTGATTACAGCATAATAGAGACTGTGGCTATTGGAGACTGGGAAGGTAAGACACTTAAGGATTTAAACCTTTCAAGGCAATACGGAATGACTGTGATAGCCATAAAAACAGGTGATAATATAAACATTGTTCCGTCAGCGGAAACAGTAATAAATCATGGAGATATTGTTGTTGTATTGGGAAGCAACAATAACTTAAAAGTGATTGGCAATATAAAATAACTTATGGTATAATAAATCGGTTGCAGTTTCTTATTATTATGCGCAGAAGGTGCTTATGGATATTATAAAAAGCAAAGACAACAGCAAAATTAAATATGTACGTTTACTTAACTCAAAAAAAGGGCGAGATGAAGAAAATGCATTTATAGTTGAAGGAATTAAGTTTGTTAATGAAGCAATTAATGAAAATTCTCATATAATGTATTTAATATTCAGCGAAAGTGCGTTAAAGAAAACAGAAATCAAAGAGCTTTATAATTTTTCACTGGAATCCGGAACAGAAGCGGTAATCTGTGAAGACAATGTGTTTAATTCGGCTGCAGACACAATAAATTCGCAGGGTGTGCTGGCTGTAATAAAAAGCAAAAAAAATATAAAAGCAATTGACGAGTATAAATTTGCTATAATGTGTGACCGAATTCAGGATCCAGGCAATCTGGGAACAATAATACGAACTGCGGATGCATTTGGTCCGGCTGCGGTTATTTTAAACAGGGGCTGTGTTGATGTCTATAATCCGAAGGTTGTAAGGGCTTCCGCAGGGGCAATATTCAGAGTTCCTTTCATACATGCGGATTCTGATGAAGAAATAATAAAACAATTAAAAGAATCAGGTTATATAATTATATCCACAGTTGTTGATTCTCAATATTCATTTAATGATATAGATATGACTGAAAAAATATGTGTGGTAATAGGAAATGAAGGGCAGGGAGTTTCCCGGGAAATAGCAGAGAGTTCCCACATGAGAATTACTATTAAAATGACCGGCCGCGCTGAATCGTTAAATGTATCAATAGCGGCAGGTATAAGCATTTACGAAATTAGAAAAAAATTGTTGTAATAAAAATAACCATCTGATATAATTTAAGCATTATTAAAAATGCAGGAAAATAACAGGTGCTTAGGCCGGTTTTCAATTAATTGAATATTTAGCAATGAAGAAGCCCAGTAGGCATAAGCCAATGTTTTAATAGAGAAAAATCATCACGGCTGAAAATGATTTTAAACATTTATGCTGAACTTTCGCTTTGGAGCTTGCAAAATGAAGTGACAGTAGTTTTGCACGGCAACGCCGTTATGTTATAATGAGGCTTTCAATTTCAACAGAAGGAATCATGTCATGAGGATCTCATCTTAGAATGACATGAATAAATTATTGGTAATTGAAAGTGAACAAGAGTGGTATCGCGAAGCTTCGCCTCTTATGAGGGGAAGCTTTTATATTGTCAAAAATATTATACAGAAATGAAAGGAGTATATATGAAAGAGCAGCTTTTAAAGTTAAAAACTGAAGCATTGAATCAGTTAAAAGAATGCAGCGACAACACAGATATTGAAAAAATAAGAGTTCAGTATTTAGGTAAAAAGGGAGAGCTGACTTTAATATTAAGGTCAATGGGGAGTCTGTCAGAAGAAGAAAGACCGGAAATGGGTAAACTGGCAAATGAGGTTCGTGTAGTTATAGAAGAAGAAATAAAGGCTATTAAGGATAGCGTAAGCGCTAAGGAACATGAAAAGAAAGTTAAATCTGAAACCCTTGATATTACAATGCCTGGGAGAATTCCTGAAATCGGAAGGAGACATCCTTTAATACAGGTTAAGGAAGAATTGGAGAGCGTATTTATGCGCATGGGTTATGATGTAATAAATGGCCCTGAAATCGAAACAGTGGGAAATAACTTTGATGATTTGAATGCTCCGTACGACCACCCGTCAAGAGACTGGTCAGACACATTCTACATATCAGATGATCTGTTGTTAAGAACTCATACATCACCTGTTGAAATAAGAGCTATGAAGAAAGCTGTGAAGGAAGGGAAGCTGCCGATTAGAATGGTGTGTACAGGAAGAACATTCCGTTTTGATGATGTGGATGACACTCATTCGCCAATGTTCCATCAAATGGAATGCCTGGTTGTAGACAAGGGAGTTACACTTGCTAATTTAAAGGATTCGATAGACCAGTTTGTGAAGGAATTGTTCGGAAGCAACATGAAGACACGTTTCAGGCCGCATAACTTCCCGTTTACAGAGCCAAGTGCAGAGGTAGATGTTTCCTGTCCAATATGCATGGGCAAGGGATGTCCGGCATGCCACGGAACAGGGTGGAGCATGGAGCTTTTAGGCTGCGGCATGACACATCCCAATGTTCTCAGAAACTGCGGCATTGACCCGGAGGTATATTCAGGTTATGCATTTGGTATGGGAATAGACAGAGTTACAATGGTTAAATACGGAATTCCTAATATCAGATTGTTATTTGAAAATGATGTTAGATTCTTAAAACAATTTTAGGAGGTTAAGATGTTAGTACCTATTAAATGGATGAAACAATATGTCGAAATCAATACAGACGATAAAACATTAGCAGATAAATTAACACTTACTGGTTCTCACATTGATGCTGTAATTGATTATACAAAGGAAGTTGTAAATGTTGTAACAGGAAAAATAGTTGAATTGGTTCAACATCCAAATGCTGATAAATTGGTTGTTACTCAAATTGACATAAATAAGGGTGAGAATGTACAAATTATTACGGGTGCGAAGAATGTCAAAGAAGGAGACATTGTTCCCGTATGTTTGGAAGGAGCCGTGCTTCCTAACGGACTTAAAATTAAAAAATCTAATTTCAGAGGCCTTCCTTCCTATGGAATGATGTGTTCTTATGAGGAGCTGGGTTTTGATGACAAGGTTATACCTAAAGAAGCAAGAGACGGCATTGCAATTTTACCAAAAGATACTGAGCTTGGAAAAGACATTAAGGAAGTTTTAGAGCTTGATGGAAGTGCGTTGGAGGTTGAGGTAACATTCAACAGACCGGATTGTTTGAATATTGTAGGAATGGCAAGGGAAACAGCTGCAACCCTGGGAACAAAATTCAGATTTCCTGAAATAGAAATTAAAAACGAAGAAGGTAATATATCAGATTACTTAAATGCAGTAGAGATTGAAGATGAAGACTTATGTTCCCGTTTTTATGCTAAGGTAATTAAGGATTTAAAAATCGGACCTTCACCTCTTTGGATGCAAAGAACGTTGATGGATGCAGGAATGAGACCAATAAACAACATCGTTGATGTTACCAACTTTGTAATGCTCGAGCTCGGCCAGCCTCTCCACGCATATAACTTAGAAGCATTGGAAGGCAGAAAACTGGCAGCAAGAAGAGCTGTAAAGGATGAAAAAATAGTTACAATTGATCAGAATGAAAGAAATCTTGATGAAAATATGCTCGTTATAGCTGACGGCGAAAAACCGGCATGTATAGCAGGCGTAATGGGCGGTTACCATTCAGAAATCAGTGACGACACAAAAATAATGGTTCTTGAAAGTGCGAACTTCAATCCAAAATCCATAAGAGAAACTTCAAAGAAGTTGGGAATGCGCTCTGAAGCATCAGCCAGGAACGAAAAACCAATGGGCTATGTTATGGTTGAACTGGCTGCAAAAAGAGCTTGCCAGCTTATAGAAATGATAGGAGCCGGAACAGTCGTGGGAGGATACATGGAAGCAGGAAAAAGCGAATATGTTCCTCCGGTTGTAACCCTGAGACCTCATCGTGTTAAATGGCTGCTTGGAATCGACATTGCAGTTGATGACATGCTTAACTATTTAAATACTCTTGAAATTGAATCAACATATGATGGTGAAAAAATAATAAGCAAGATTCCTTACTTCAGGACTGACATTGAACAGGAAGCGGATTTAATAGAAGAAGTTGGAAGGCTTTATGGATTTGAAAACATACCTTCACAGCCTTTGACAGGAAGCACGAGAGTGGGAAGAAAATCTGAAAAGCGCATGCTGGAAGACCATATTAAAACAATACTTTGCGGGATGGGTCTGTATGAAATTACAACATATTCATTTATAAGCCCTAAATCCTATGACAATATAAACGTTCCGCAGGACAGCCAGCTTAGAAATTATGTTAAGATTTTAAATCCTCTCGGAGAAGATTTCAGTTCAATGAGAACAACCCTCATGCCTAACATGATGGAAGTTGTCCAGAGAAATTCAAACAGAGGCGTTGATGATGCAAAGCTATATGAAATCGGAAGTATTTTTGTTCCAAAGGATCAGCCTGTGACTAAGGAACCTTATGAACAATTAAAGCTCTGTATTGGAATGTTTGGCAGATATGATTTCTATGACTTAAAAGGAATTATTGAAGGGGTGCTTAAGAGACTTGGAATAACTGTATCTTTAAAGACTGTGACTGATAATCCAACATTCCATCCGGGAAGAACTGCTGCAATGTTCATAAATAATGACTGCATTGGAATTTATGGAGAAGCAAGTCCTCAAACACTTGCCAACTATGGTTTAGATCACAAGGTTTTTCTGGCGGAGTTAGATGTTGAAAAGTTACTTGAATACAAAAATACTAACTGGAAATACGAAGCTCTTCCAAAATACCCTGCAATGGTCAGAGATATAGCAGTAATTGTTAAGGATGAAGTTATGGCAGGGGATATGATTGAAACTATTTCAGCTGCTAATCCGCACTTAATAGAAAGTGTAAGACTGTTTGATGTCTACAAGGGAGAACATATCGAAGAAGGATACAAGAGCTGCGCCTTCTCTGTTACCTACAGAAACAAAGAGCGTACATTAAAAGAAAAAGAAGTTGAAAATATCCACAATAAAATATTGTCTGACCTTGGAAAGAAATTTGAAGCAAAATTGAGATAATTAAAAAAACTCCCGGTTTAATTTAAACCGGGAATTTTTATCTATTCACGCAGTCTCGTTCACCAATTTATTTGCTCGCTGTCGCTCACATAAATTGGGAACTCGTTGCGAAAGACCTACCGCTGTTTTTCGGAAAAAACACTCCGAAAAACAGGGTTAGGGCTTCTTTTTTAAATACATCCAAAGTACGATGCCTGCTATGATGGCTGAAAGGCTTACAAGCTGTGCGACTCTCATTCCTAAAAACATCAAACTGTCTGTTCTTAACCCTTCAACGAAAAATCTCACCGCAGAATATAAAATCAAGTATAGAGAAAGAACCTGACCATGGGTTGTTTTTTTATTTTTTCTGAACCATATCAGAAATATGCATATAGCAATATTCATTATAGATTCATATAGAAATGTGGGATGAACCTTTTGACCGTTCACCACAATTCCCCACGGCAAATCAGTCGGCCCGCCGTACGCTTCCTGATTAACAAAGTTGCCCCATCTTCCGATTGCCTGACCCAAGGCGACGCTGGGTATCACTATATCGAGCAGTTCAAGAACGTTAATTTTTCTTTTTCTGCAGAATAATATACCTACAATAATTCCTGCAATAAGTGCCCCGTGAATTGCAAGGCCGCCGTTTCTTATATTAATTATTTCTGATGGGTGCTGGCTGTAATAGTTCCATGAAAATATTACATAGTATGCTCTTGCGCCTACTATTGCTGAGGGAATTGCTATAAGCAGAAAATCAAGAAGGTTATCCTCCTTGAAGCCGGTCCTTCTGCATTCTTTTAATGCTACCAAGACTCCCAATAAAACTCCCAAGGATATTAAAACACCATACCACATTATTTCGATTCCAAAAATTTTGAATGCCACCGGATCCATGTACCCTCCTCGTAAAAAACAATTGCTGAACAATAGCTAAACTGTTATTGAACAATTGTTATTGTTACATATTTTATTTTTATAACTTATGTTAATTATACAGATATAGGGGTTTTAAGTCAACAATCAGATTTTTCTACAAAATGCAATCAGAGATTTTGTGAATTTTATCTTTTTTTGTAGTTTTAGATAATATAAGTTGTGGACTTATGACAGCTTGTTCAAAAAAATACGGAAATTACATATAAAATTGAGGACAAAATAATTTTCAAATTTTTAAAAAAATAATAGTGGCGTTTTTTACCCACATTGTGGTATAATATGCCCAGTAGGTGGTAGAAAATGTTTACTGGCGAATACATACATTCATTCGATGAAAAAGGAAGGGTCATAATACCTTCTAAATTTAGAAATGAACTTGGGGAAACTTTCTATATCGGAAAAGGATTGGATAAATGCTTATTTGTTTATCCTATTGAAACATGGAATGAATTTGTTGGTAAACTTAGAAATTTATCTACCTTTAACAAACAGGAAAGGTTCTTTTTGAGAAGATTTGTTTCCGGATTCAGTGAATGTTCTTTTGATAAGCAGGGAAGAATACTTATACCGCCAACATTAAGAGAATTCAGTGAATTGAACTCAGAGGCTGCTATAATAGGGGTTATAGACAGAATTGAAATTTGGAACAAAGACAGTTGGAATGATTACTCCAACGATGACGAATTTGATTTTGACAGCATTGCGGAAAAAATGTCAGATTTGGGGATAGGTTTATAAGGAGGAGTCACATGGATTACAAACATACATCGGTTTTATTGGATGAATCTATAGAGGGGTTAAACATTAAGACTGACGGAATTTATGTAGATGCAACTTTAGGCGGGGGAGGTCATACAGGAGAAATACTTAAGCATGTTACAAAGGGAAGAGTAATAGGTATTGACCAAGATGATTATGCTATTGAAAGAGCAACAGAAAAATTAAAAGATTATAAAAATTTTACAGCGGTAAAAAACAACTTCAGCAACATTGCAGAAGTTTTAGATGAATTGAATATAGAAAAAATTGACGGAATATTATTTGATTTGGGAGTTTCGTCGTTTCAGCTTGATATACCTGAAAGAGGCTTCAGCTACAACAACGATATGCCTCTTGACATGAGAATGGACAAAAATCAGACAACTACTGCTAGACACATAGTGAATGGCTATGAGGAGCATGAGCTGTCGAGAATACTCTGGGAATACGGAGAAGAAAAGTGGGCGGCCAGGATTGCAAAGTTCATTGTTCAGGAAAGAGAACACGAATTTATTGAAACGACCGGACAACTTGTAAGCATTATTAAAAAAGCGATACCTAAGCAGGTTAGAATGGAAGGTTCCCATCCTGCAAAAAGAACATTTCAGGCAATAAGAATTGAAGTTAACAGAGAGCTTGAAATACTCGAAAACACTGTTAAAAGCGCCGTAGATAGATTGAATGAGGGCGGAAGAATCTGTTTCATAACATTCCATTCCTTAGAGGACAGGATTATTAAAAACACATTTACAGATTTAAACAAGGACTGTATTTGTCCTCCTGAATTTCCTGCCTGCATATGTGATCACAGGCGCAAATTAAAAATTATTACAAGAAAACCAATTATTCCATCAGAAGAAGAAGTTACTGAAAATCACAGGGCACACAGTGCGAAGCTAAGAATAGGGGAAAGGGTGTATTAAATGTCAGCTTTAAGAAAAGAAGCCATTGATTTAGATTATGGACAAGAATCTTTAGAATATTCTCCAAAGAAAAAGCGAATAAAAAGAGATAAGAAAAATAATAATATTATAGAAAGCTTTAAAAACTCCGTTATGATAGCTATAACGTTTGTGCTTGGAATTTTAATAGTCTATAATTATGCCGTCATTACGGACAAACAAATGGAACTTAACACATTAAGTAAAGAAATTGCAACCCTTAATGATGACAAAGATACTTACAACATAGCTTTAGAAGGCATTAAAAATACAAATTCTATTGAAGAAATCGCAAAAGCATACTTAGGAATGAATTATCCTACAAGAAAACAAACTGTATTTGTTGATTTTACATATGGAAACTCAGATACTACAGAGAATGAAACAAAAGCTGCTAAGGACGAAAACAAAAATATGCTGGTTGGTATAATTGATAAGGTAGTTAGTTTCATTCAGTAAGGGGGGTTCGTATGAAAAGACAGGTTAAAAGCACTACTAACCTTCAGAATAAAAAAAGAATGTTGGTATTTTTGCTTTGCTTTTTTTTAGTTACAATTGCATTAGTAATAAGGCTTGGATTTATTCAGATTATAGATGGTGAAGTATATAAAAAACAAGCGATGGAGAATTGGTCCCGAGATATTACAATCAGCGCCAAAAGAGGAACAATTTATGACGCAAAAGGAAAGAAACTAGCAGTGAGCGTTAATTCCAGCACTGTAACTTGTTTTCCTGCAGACGTGAAAAAAGGTGTTCAGGCAGCTGAAGAAAATACAGAGTCGGAGGAAGAGGCTAACGGCGGTTTTATAACATCAATTCTCAAAAAAATGAACAAGTCTATGTTTGGTTCAGGAAAGTCAACAGCTGCCGAATCAATTCCCGTCAACATGAAAACTCCAGAAGAGACAGCAAAAATTCTGTCAGAAATATTGGAAATGGATTATGAAGAGGTTTTGAAGAAAATAACCTCCAATTATTCATACGTTGTTTTAAAAAAATGGATTACCGATGAACAAGTACAAAAAATCAGGGAAGCCGAACTGAGTGGCATTAATGTAATTGAAGACAACAAGCGTGTATATCCCTACGGAAACTTTGCTCCTTATGTTCTTGGCTTCACAAATATTGACCAGGATGGACTTTATGGGGTTGAAGCAACATACAATGATTATCTGACAGGAATGCCGGGCAGGACTGTTGTAAATACAGATGCTTACGGGAGAGAACTTCCTTTTGGATATAATGAATATTATGAACCAAAAGACGGACTTGGAGTGGTTCTGACTATAGATGAGGTGATTCAGCATTATGCCGAATCAGCGGCACAAAAAGTAATGAAGGATTATAATGCAAAACGAGCTACAATCATGGTGATGGACCCAAATAACGGCGACATACTTGCAATGGCATCCAAGCCGGACTATGATCCCAACGATCCTAAGCAGCCTATGGATGAAGTAATTCAGCAGGAGTGGTCAACATTGCCTGATGAGGAACTGCAAAAAGCATGGTTTGACATGTGGAGAAATCCGGCTGTTAATGACATATACGAACCTGGTTCCACATTTAAGCTTCTGACTACGGCAATTGCGCTTGAGGAAAATGCAGCGACACTTAATTCGACATATTTCTGTGATGGGTTCGTAAGACAGATACCAGGTGAAAATATTAAGTGTTGGAGATACTATCGTCCTCACGGACAGCAGACATTATCAGAAGCAATACAAAATTCATGCAATGACGCCTTGGCACAAATAGGCCTTGATATAGGAAAGGATGCATTTTATAAATATTTAAAATCCTTTGGACTTGAAGAAAAATCAGGAATTATGTTAAACGGCGAAGCACTTGGTCTTGTTAAAGAACCCACAAACATGAAAGATGTGGATGTAGTCACACAAGCTTTCGGCCAGGGAGTTGCGGTATCTCCTATACAGCTGATAACTGCTGTTTCAGCCATATCAAACGGCGGAAATTTAATGCAGCCGAGAATAGTAAAACAACTCATTGACGAAGATGGAAATGTTGTAAAAAATTTCGAGACCACATTAAGGCGAAAAGTAATTTCGGAAGAAACATCAAAAATGATGCTTTCAATTATGAAAGATTCGGCTGAAGCCGGAACTAAACAGGCATACAGGGCAGGTTACAGAATAGGCGGAAAATCCGGAACAGCACAAAAGGTTATAGACGGAAGATATGTGGATGGAAAATTCATTTCTTCATTCATAGGTACGGCTCCCGTTGACAATCCCAGGGCAGTTGTACTGGTAATGGTTGATGAGCCTGACCAAAGCATCGGATATTACGGAAGTATAGTTGCAGGACCTGTTGCGGCCGATTTATTGGAAAATATAATGAAATATTATGATGTTGAACCTGTTTATACAGAGGAAGAATTGGGCAAAGTTGAAGCTCAGACAGTTGAAGTGCCCAGCTTACTGGGACTTACAATTGCCGAAGCGACAGATAAATTGATTAAAGCGGGACTCGAAAGCAATATAACAATCGAAGTAGAGGCTGAGAAAATCGTAAAGTCACAGTTCCCGAAAGCAGGAGAAAAAGTAGTTAAGCATTCAATGGTAACATTAATTTTAAATTAAAGAATAGCGGGCCAGATTTCAGCTTCGCCTCAGAATGACAAAATGAAGTAAATATCATAAAAGGCGGAACGCATTTAATGCGTTCTGTTTTTATAAAATGGTTATATTCAATTTATTGATATTGAATTTTAAATATGATAAAATTGCATATAATATCATACAATTAATAAAGGGAGCAACATAATGGAAATTAAAAGTCTTCTTAAGCAATTAGATTATGAAAGTTTTTCAGGAGATGAGAATGTTCAGATTACAGGAATAACCAACGATTCGAGAAAGATAGTCCGCGGTGATATTTTTGTTGCTGTAAAAGGATTTACTGCAGATGGGCACAGATTTATCAATGATGCTTTAAAAAGCGGAGCATCGGCTGTAATGTGCGCATATATACCGGAAGAAGCAAAAGACAGGGGAAATTTTATTGTCGTTAAAGAACCCAGAATTTCCATGGCTCCTGCCGCCAGTATCATATACGGACATCCGTCGGAAAAAATTAACATTACCGGAGTTACGGGCACTAACGGGAAAACAAGTTCTACATATTTATTAAAAGGAATTTATGATTATATTGGAGAGAAATCAGGAATAATAGGAACAATCGGAGTATTGGTAGATGGTGAAAAGATAAAAGTTGACAATACAACTCCTGAAGCTGCCGATCTGCAGAAATATTTTGCAAAAATGGTTGAAAGGTCTGTTACTCATTGCTTTATAGAAGTTTCATCCCATGCCCTTGAGCTTAATAGAGTCGACAATGTTTCAATTGATGTGGGGATATTCACCAACCTTACCCGTGACCATCTGGACTTTCATAAGACCATGGAAAATTATTACCAGGCAAAGAAAAAACTGTTTCATTTAACTAAGACAAACAACATCATTAATGTTGACGACCCATATGGCGAAAGGCTTTACAAGGAACTTAAGGAAGAAGGCATAAAAGCAATATCTATAGCAATTGATAATGTGGCTGACATAAAGGCATCAAATTTAGAAACAACAATGAAAGGGACCTCTTTTGATATAGATATCCAAGGTATTGTTAAAAAAGCTCATGTTAATACGCCTGGTAAATTCAGCGTACTCAACTCACTTGGTGCTTTTGGGGCGGCATATGCATTAGGGGCAGACATTGATAGAATTATTGAAGCATTAGGAAAAATAAAGGGTGTTACAGGAAGATTTGAAATGCTTGAAAACAACCTTGACTGTACAATTATTCTGGATTTTGCCCATACTCCCGATGGTCTGCAAAAAGTTATGGACACAATCAATGAATTTGCAGAAGGAAGAAAAATTGTATTGTTTGGAGCGGGAGGCGAAAGAGATCCTGCAAGGCGTGCACCAATGGGAGAAGTAGCAGGAAAATATTGTGATTTAAGTATATTGACTTCAGATAATCCAAGATTTGAGGATCCATATGAAATATGCCTTGAAATAGCTAATGGTGTGGAAAAATTCGGTGGTAAATATGAAATAATAATCGAAAGAGACAAGGCGGTCTATTATGCTATTGACAACTCAACAAGCAAGGATGTAATATTGTTAGCGGGTAAATCCACGGAGCCCTATCAGGATATGGGAGTAGAAAAGGTGCCATATGACGAAGGTTCAATAGCTAAGAAAGCAATTATTGATGTGGAAAGAAAAAGAGGAATTGCAAGGTAGGGGGGCACACCTTCAAAATGGGGAGACTCTATGAGGGACAGCTTTTGAAGGAATGTCCCCCTACTTAGGGGAAAAAAGAGGATAGAAGCAAGGAGTTTAAAATGCAAGGAAGCGGACAAATAATAAGAGTAATAATTGTATCTTTTCTCATAGCACTGTTCTTGGGACCTGTGGTTATACCGGTTTTAAGACGCCTTAAAGTGGGACAAAGCATCCGGGAGGAGGGGCCTAAGTCCCACTACAAAAAGTCCGGAACACCGACTATGGGAGGAGTTATTATTGTATTAGCAGTAATAATTTCAACTTTTACAAGTGGTTACTATACACAGGAAATATGGGCGGCACTATTTTTTACAGTGGGATTTGGGCTTATAGGATTTATAGACGATTATATTAAGGTAGTACTGAAAAGAAATTTAGGTCTTCGGGCTTATCAAAAAATATTGGGACAGTTTATTTTTGCATTGCTTTTGGCACTATACGGTTCAAGATACAGCGTATACGGAACAAAACTCATAATACCATTTACAAATGCATATATTGATTTAGGTGTTTTATACATACCATTTGTTTTATTTGTGGTTGTAGGAATTGTAAATGCAGTAAATTTAACAGATGGCCTGGATGGTCTCAACACCGGAGTAACAATGATTGTTATGGCGGCATTCAGCCTGATAGCAAACAGTATGAAGGAAGAAGGCTTAATATTTGAAGGAATTTCTATAATGAGTGCTGCAGTTACAGGAGCATGCCTTGGATTTTTAAAGCACAATGCAAACCCTGCAAAAGTATTTATGGGAGATACTGGTTCCCTGGCACTGGGCGGAGCTGTATCCGCAGTTGCTGTAATATCCAACACATTGTTATTAATACCGATAATAGGCGGAATTTATTTCGCAGAAGCGCTTTCTGTAATTATACAGGTACTCCATTACAAAAGAACCAAAAGAAGAATATTTAAAATGGCACCTTTACACCATCACTTTGAAATGTGCGGCTGGAGAGAAACGAAGGTTGTGAGTGTGTTTTGGATTGCCACTGTCATATTGGCATTTATAGGCATTTATTCAATATTGATAACATAAAATAATAACGAGGCATAAAATAATCTTGTTATTGGGCTATAGAAAAGAGGTTAGCATGAAAAATAAAAATATACTTGTTATAGGACTTGGGGTTTCCGGAATTGCGTGCATAAAAGGATTAAGCATGCTGGGAGCAAATTTATATGTTTATGATGAAAATAAACAATCAGCCGAAAAATTAAGAGAATTAGAAAATATTAAAGCTGAATATTTTTTCGGAAACGAGTCAATCGAAAAAATAAACATGGCCTTGCTGGATCTGGCAATCAAAAGTCCTGGAATAAAATATGAAGTACCCATTATTCAAAAATTAACAGAAAATAATATTAAAATAATAAGCGATATAGAAGCGGCATATAAAGTAACGGATGCCCTGATTGTATCAATAACAGGAACAAACGGAAAAACTACCACAACCACATTGGTAGGTGAAATTGTGAAAGAAAGTAAAAAGAGGTGCAGGCTTACAGGCAATATCGGATACGGAATGTTCTATGATGCAATTAATTCTGAAAAGGGAGACATTCTTGTGGCAGAAGTAAGCAGCTTTCAGCTTGCTGGAACCTATGAATATAAACCGCACATAAGCATTATTACTAACATTACTCCTGATCATATGGATTATCATCATACATTTGAAAATTATGCGGAAGCAAAATTTAAAAATGTAATAAATCAAGAAGAAAGTGATTATGCAATATTAAATTATGAAGACGAAGTTATAAGGAATTTTTCTAATAAAATTAAAGCAAAGAAAATATTTTTCAGTTCTGAACAAATTTTAAACGAAGGCATATGTGTTGAAGACGGCAATATGGTGTTTAAATACAATGACGCAACTAAATTTATAATAAATGTAAAAGATATATTTATTCCCGGTAAGCATAATTTGGAAAATGCCATGGCAGCAGCAGGTGCCGCTTTGGCACTGGGAATTGATACGGAAATAATTGCACATGTCTTAAAAGAATTTAAAGGAGTTGAACACCGCCTTGAATTCTGCGGTGAATTTAACGGAGTTAAATTTTACAATGATTCTAAAGGAACAAATCCGGATGCTTCCATAAAAGCGGTTCAAGGAATTGAAAAGCCTATAATATTGATTGCGGGAGGATATGACAAAAAATCGTCCTATGATGATTTTATAAAAGCGTTCGGAGATAAGGTCAAGTCGCTTGTTCTTTTAGGCCAGACAGCCTGTGATATTGACAAGTGCGCACGAAAATACGGATTTACAGATATATACCATGTAGACAATATGGATGAAGCGGTAAAAAAATGCTTTGAATTAAGCAATAAGGGCGATAATGTTGTTTTATCTCCTGCATGCGCTAGCTGGGGCATGTACCCTAACTACGAAGTTAGAGGAAGAGATTTTAAGGAGAGGGTAAATTATTATGGAGGCAACAGTAAAGAAAGCCGGTAGAAAGACAGTTGACTGGGTGTTGGTTTTTATAGTTATTGTATTGGTGCTCTTTGGGTTTTTGATGGTTTACAGTTCAAGCTATCCTGACGGGTACTATAAATTTGATGGAGATCCGTTTTATTTCCTTAAAAAGCAAGTGATAGCTGCTGTCATCGGACTTGTGGGAATGATTTTTTTTGCAAACATTCCTTATAAAATATATGCAAAGTTCAATAAAACAATATTGATTGCATGTATTGGATTCGCTCTCCTGACAGTTGTTTTGGGCATTGCCTCCAACGGGGCACAAAGATGGATTAACATAGGAGGTATATCGCTCCAGCCTTCAGAAATAATAAAAATAGGCGGGGTGCTGTACATGGCTGACTATTTCAGCAAAAACAGAAAAAACATGGGCTCCCTGAAGAAAGGTTTTTTGCCGTCCATGATATTTATAGGGTTATTTTGTCTTTTAATTGCAATGCAGGACGACTTAAGTACTGCTATAATATTAGGTGGGACATTAATGGTTATGTTCTTTTGTGCCGGTGCGAAAATGAGCCACTTAATTGTTTTGTTTTTGCTGGCCGTTACGGGAGTTGTTGTTTTAATAGCCATGCAGCCCTACAGAATTACGAGAGTAATCGTGTTTTTTGACCCATTTAAATATAAGCAGGATGAAGGATGGCAGATAATACAGTCATTGCTGGCATTAGGGACCGGTGGTTTATTCGGAATGGGGATAGGAAAAAGCAGACAAAAGTTTTTTTATCTGCCTGAAGCATACAATGATTTTATTTTCTCTATCATAGGAGAAGAATTGGGATTCATAGGATGTATATTTGTAATGCTTGCCTTTGTGGTTTTTGCATGGAGGGGTCTACGTATTTCCATGAATACCGAAGATTTTTATGGAAGCCAGGTTGCCCTGGGAATGACTACTTTGGTACTTGTTCAGTTTATGATTCATGTGGCTGTTGCAACATCATCAATGCCGCCTACAGGAAGAGCACTGCCTTTTATAAGTGCAGGAGGGTCTTCACTGATGTTTTTACTGTGTTCAATGGGAATTTTATTAAATATATCGAAATATTCAAATACATACAGAAATTGATTAATAAAGGAATGATAATTCAATGAGGGTACTTATCACAGGCGGAGGAACCGGAGGCCACATTAATCCGGCATTGGCAATTGCTCAAAAAGTGAGAAATGAAAATCCGTCCAATGAAATATTATATGTGGGGACTAAAGAAGGGCTGGAAAGCGAGCTTGTTCCAAAAGCAGGATTTGATTTTAAATATGTTACCGCTAAATACTTAAGAAGAAAAATAAGCTTTGAAAATGTAAAGACATTATTTGCGTCTATAAAGGGAGTGATGGAAGCGGCAAAAATAATAAATGAGTTCAAGCCTGACATAGTTGTAGGTACAGGAGGTTATGTCTGTGGTCCTGTAGTCCTGGCGGCAAGCCTTAAAAAAATTCCTACAATGATTCACGAGCAGAATGTTTTTCCGGGAATAACAAACAAAATGCTTTCTAAGTTTGTTGATGTCATCGGAATAAGCTTTGCTGAAGCTGAAAGATATTTTCCGGAAGAGGCAAGGAAAAAGCTTGTACTTGTGGGGAATCCTGTGAGAAAGGATATTTTGACTGCAGACAGACGAAAGTCAAGAACAAAATTAAATTTGCGCCCTGATGTTACTTTGATATATTCATTTGGCGGCAGCGGAGGCCAGTTAAGTTTAAACGAAGCAATAATAGATGTTATAAAAAAGTACAACGGACAAAAAAATATTAAGATAATCCATGTGACAGGCAAGAAGCTGTTCGCAAGCTTTATGGATGAAATCAAAAAAGAAAATATAATCCTTGAAAACAATATAGAAATATTAGATTATATGTATGATGCAGCAACCGCTTTGTCGGCTTCCGACATTGTAATAGGCAGTGCGGGAGCCATAACGATTGCAGAAATTACCGTTACCGGCGTTCCTTCAATTTTGATACCAAAGACATATACGGCTGAAAATCATCAGGAATACAATGCAAGGGCCTTGGAAAAGGAAGGAGCTTCAAGAGTAATTCTTGAGAGGGATTTAGACGGAAGTGCGCTAATAAAAGAAATTGAAGAAATAATTGATAATAAAAATGTGCTGAAAACAATGTCTCTTAATTCAAAAAGAATGGGAAATACTGACGTTGAAAACAAAATATATGAATCAATGTTAAATCTCATCAAGTTAAAAACCAGAAAGTAACAAGTATGAAGACGGTGCATAACATATAATATGATTACCATATGTATACTTGTTGCGGAGGGATAAAGATGGGAAGTTTTATAATTCAGGGAAGTAACAGTCTCGAAGGAATCGTTGATATAGGCGGATCTAAAAATGCTGCTCTTCCTATTTTAGCAAGCACTGTAATATGCGGAAGAGAATATCTTCTTGACAATATACCTGATATAGAAGATGTAAGAGATATGCTTGAGATTTTAAGAACCATGGGTTGTACGGTCCAATATGACAATGGTGTTGCATTAATTGATACAAGAGGCCTTAATACTTATAAAGTTCCGGAAAAGCTTGTAAGGAAAATAAGGTCATCTATCATTTTAATGGGAGCTGTATTGCAGAGAACCGGAAAAGTGGAAATTGCATTTCCGGGAGGATGCGAGATAGGACTCAGACCCATTGATCTTCATTTAAAGGGATTAAGGAAACTGGGTGTTGAAATACTTGAGAAGAGCGGACTTTTGGTAGGTTCGGTACATGACTCTGAAGGGTGCGAAATTTTGTTGGATTATCCGAGTGTTGGAGCAACAGAAAATATTATGCTGTTTGCTGTTGGAGTTCCCGGAAAAACAACTATTTATAATCCGGCGAAAGAGCCTGAAATTGTGGACTTGCAGAATTTTTTGAACGCATGCGGTTATTCTGTCAGCGGAGCAGGAACCGGAGCTATTTCTATAGAAGGAAAAAAGATTGAAGATACAGACACTGTAGAATATAAGATTATATCCGACCGTATTGAGGCAGGAACTTATTTGAGTGCAGCGGCATCGATGAAGAGCAAAATTTACATAAGAAACATTGAAAAATCTCATTTTAAGTCAATAACTTCAATATATGAGGATGCAGGATGCGAAATCAGAGAAACTCACGGAACCATTGTTATTGCTAACAATGGGAGATTAAATGCAATAGAAAAGGTCACGACACAGCCTTACCCCGGATTCCCTACAGATATGCAGGCGCAATTCATGGCTTCTATGGCAGTGGCTGATGGAATAACAATCATAGAAGAAACTGTTTTTGACAGCAGATTTAAGCATGTGCCGGAGCTTCAAAAAATGGGTGCAAATATTACGACCATAGGAAGAGTTGCCGTTATAGAGGGAGTAGAAAGACTATATGGTGCTGAGGTTGAAGCAAAGGATTTAAGAGGCGGTGCAGCTTTGGTAATAGCAGCATTAGGAGCCGAAGGAACTACTAAAGTGACTAACATTCATCATATTAACAGAGGATATGAAAAATTTGTAAATAAGCTGCAAAATTTAGGGGTAATAATAACTCAGATGCCCTAACCCTATTATTCCGACCGTAAGGGAGAGAAAAATAGCGGTAGGTCATTCACAACGAATTCCAAAAATATGCGACCGAAGGGAGCAAATATTTTTGTGAATGAGACTGCGAGATGCCCTAACCCTATTATTCCGACCGCAAGGGAGAGAAAAATAGCGGTAGGTCATTCACAACGAATTCCAAAAATATGCGACCGAAGGGAGCAAATATTTTTGTGAATGAGACTGTGAGATTAATGATTAAAAAATTATAAAACAGGTAGCGTCAATGGCAAAAGTAAAAGAAACCAAAAAACGAAAGAAAAAGAAAAAGAAAATCAAAAAAAAATTCAGAAAGCTATTTGTCAGTACAGCAGCTTTTATTACGGCTGCTGTAGTTGTTATTTTTTGTCTGTACTATGTCTATTTTAAAACTGATTATTTTAACGTAACCGAAATCCATGTTTCAGGCAATAAACTATATAATATGGATTATATTAAGACCAAGTCACAAATAGAAGATGGAGAAAAGATTTTCAACGTTGACAGAAACAAGGTTAAGAACATCATTGAAGATGAAATCTATGTGGAAAATGCAAGAGTTGCCTATGAACTCCCAAACAAAGTATTCATAGAGCTGACTGAAAGACAGGAAAAATATCAGATATTTTATAACAATGAATACATAGTTACTGATGAGGAAGGATTTGTTCTTCGAATCGGTACTGAAAAAAATGAATTAATAACTATTGAAAGTTTGGCTGATGTATTATACAATGTAGGAGAAATCATAGAAATTGCAGGAATTGAAAATGTTCAAAGCATTTTCCAGGCAGTTGATTACATAGATGGTGAATTTGGTGCAGAAACTGTAAAGAACCTGTATATTGATTCCAACAACAGCTTTTTAATAGAAACGGAATACGGAACATTTATAAGAATTGAACTGGACGAAGATATTAAGTACCAAGTAGTCTTTGCGATGAAAATAATTAATGAAAGACTGAACAACAACCTGGTCGTTGCAAACGGCTTGATTGATTTCACAAAGGGGGACAGTCCGGTTTATTCAGAGGACTTTAAAAGGGAGGAATATAATGAATAAATTATGGCAAAAAGGAATGCTGTTTGGAATAAGCGTTGTTCTCGGAATAATTTTGATGACTCAAATACAAACAACAAATGATGTTTTAGGAAATGAAACTCCTCATGAAAGAGCGTCAGATTTAAACAACGAGCTTGCAGAGCTTACTCTTGAAAAAAATGAGTTAAGAGAAGAGCTTGATGAACTTAGAAAAGCAGCAAAAGAAAATGAAGAAGCATTCAATGCTAAAGAAACTGAAATTCAGAGGATCATGGATGAACTCCAAAAACAAAAAATATTGTCCGGATATTTTGACGTTAAAGGACCCGGCACAATTATTACAATTGACGCAGAACCTAATTCATTTGTGAATCTGGCTTCAAGTCATCAGTATATCTTAGCTTTAATAAGCTATTTAAACAATGCAGGTGTCGAGGCAATATCCATTAACGGTCAAAGATATACGAATTATACTGAAATAGTTCCTGTGTTGGACCATATAAACGTTAATGGGGTTGCTATGGTTCTGCCGCTGGAAATTAGGGCTATAGGAAATGACAAAACAATTAAGGCATCCTTAAATTTTGTCGGAGGCATAGTAACTCAGATGAGTGAAAGAGGATATATTATTGAAATAGAAAGTTCTCCGGATATATTCATCAACGCTTTTGACGGGAAAAAAGAATTTAGATATGCAGAGCCCATAATAAATGATGAAGCCAATTAGAATGGAGGAGATTGAAATAAAAATCAAGACCATAAACATTTTTATTGCATTGCTGAGTTTTATCGCTGTTGCATTCATAGTTAACGGCGTGGATGCAAACATAGACCAAAATACTATATACATTATAAAGAATTTAAATCATTACGAAAAAAACATAGAAGATATGAGAAATGTTGTTGAGAAGCTAAAAGCTGAAGTAGATACTGAAAAAAAATTTATGAACGGCTATGAAAATAGCAGCTATTTAGACGATATTATAAGTATAAACGCACAAATAGAGGAGCTGAAATTTTATAACGGCTTTACGGACGTGAGAGGTCCAGGAATATATTTAAGAGTTTCAGACAGTACAAGTGAGGATGAAAGTCTTGACATAATGGAAAGAATAATCCATGATGTGGATATAACAGTGCTGCTGAACGATTTAAAGGCCGCCGGTGCAGAAGCAATTGATGTTAACAGCAAAAGAATTATAAACATATCAGAGGTTGTGTGTGCGGGACCTGTACTTCAAATAAACGGCGAAGCGGTGCCGGCTCCATTTGTTATAAGAGCTATAGGTGATATGGAAAACCTGTATGACTCTATAACAGAAGAGGGTACATATGCTTATAATCTGAAAAATAATTACGGAATGGAAATTGAGGCTAAAATGGTTTATAACATGAGCATCCCGAAATATAAACGTTATGGATATGAATACGGAGATGGCTATGAGGTAAAATATGCGGTCAGCGCAGAAAGATAAGGGGTAGAATTATGATATATGTAGTTGCAGGTATTATTCTTGGCATATTGGCGGGACTGAATCTGAATTTAATATACAGTCCTGACTATGCGGTATATATTTCACTAGCTGTTTTAGCAATTTTAAATACAATTTTCAATATGTTAAATGAAAATACAAAGGGGGAATTAACGCCTGTCAAAAGCGTAATATTTTTAGTCAGGGACTTGGGTTTCGGTCTGTTGCTGGGTTATGTGGGAGAGCAGCTTGGACTTCCGATTTATTTGGCAGCAGTCTTCGCGTTCGGAAATAATATATATAAAAATATAAGTAATATGACGAACCTTATGCTTCAAAAATATAATAAAATTAAGTAGACTCATTAAAAATATGTATGAAAATCAATAACTTTATGTTATAATAAATACACAAATGAAACAAAGGCTCGCCTTTGTCAGATATGTATGTATCGGTGTGAAGCAAAACGATAAGCGATGTACTTATGATATAATGAAATTTATATAATACGAAAAATTTCTCTTGTTTAGGAGGTCAATATATGTTTCAATTTGAGGAACCAACAGAAAGGCTTGCGAATATTAAAGTAATCGGAGTTGGCGGAGGCGGAAATAATGCTGTTAACAGAATGATTGATGCAGGAGTCAGAGGCGTTACTTTTATCACTGTAAATACGGATAAGCAGGCGTTATATACATCAAAGGCAGAAATTAAATTTCAAATAGGCGAAAAATTAACTAACGGATTAGGCGCTGGTTCTAAACCTGAAATCGGAGAAAAGGCTGCTGAGGAAAATAAACAAGATATAGCTGAATTAGTTGAAGGCGCAGATATGGTGTTTATAACCGCAGGCATGGGAGGCGGAACAGGTACAGGCGCCGCACCGTACATAGCAGGCATTGCCAAACAAATGGGCATACTTACAGTAGCGGTTGTAACAAAGCCGTTTATGTTTGAAGGCAGAAACAGGGCTAAAAATGCCGAGAACGGACTTAAAAAACTGAAAGAAAATATAGATACCCTGGTAGTTATTCCAAATGACAAGCTTCTCGAAATATCGGACAAGAAGACAACAATGCTTGAAGCATTTTCCTTGGCAGATGATGTTTTAAGACAAGGTATTCAAGGTATTTCCGATTTAATTGCTATTCCTGCAATAATGAATCTGGATTTTGCCGATGTTGAAACCATTATGTCGGGACAAGGTCTTGCTCATATGGGAATTGGACAGGCTACAGGGGAAAACAGGGCATTGAATGCCGTTAAACAGGCAATCCAGAGCCCATTGCTGGAAACGTCCATCAACGGTGCAAGAGGGGTGCTTTTAAACATAACAGGCGGAACTAACATGGGTATCCATGAAGTTAACGAGGCTGCAAAACTCATTGAAGAAGCAGCAGATCCGGAGGCAAACATAATTTTTGGTGCTAATATAGATGAAACCATTGGGGATTCAATTAAGATTACGGTTATAGCAACAGGCTTCGGTGAAGCTAAAGAAAGCGAAAAATTAAGAAGCACAGGAAATGACAGCACAAAATCAGTCAAGGATGATAAGCCTGCACAGAAGGAAAATCCTTTTGATTTCCAAATTCCAACTTTTTTAAACAAGAGAAATAACAACTAATAACAAGACCATTCGGGGGACAGTTCTTTTTGGGACTGCCATCGGTCCCAGAAAGAACCGTCCTCGAATGGTCTGCTTTTTCTCTTGCATTATTTATTTATATATGGTATTCTTTTAAAGGTTAAAAATGAATATACGCACAATATTATTATATAGTAAGGATGATTAAATGATAACAGTAACAAATTTAAGTCTCCAATTTGGCGGGAGCAAACTTTTTAATGATGTTAACTTAAAATTTGTTCCGGGTAACTGCTATGGTGTTATAGGAGCCAACGGAGCAGGAAAATCTACTTTCCTTAAAATATTGTCAGGTGAAATTGACTATACAACCGGAGAGATAGCAATACCTAACAATGTGAGAATGTCTGTATTAAAACAGGACCACTTCATGTATGATGATTTTCCGGTAATGGAAACAGTTATAATGGGCAACAAAAGATTGTATGAAATTATGAAAGAAAAAGATGCCCTTTATGCAAAAGAAGATTTCACAGATGAAGATGGAGTAAGAGCATCTGTTCTGGAAGGCGAATTTGCTGAAATGAACGGATGGGATGCGGAAACTGAAGTTGCGCAGATACTTCAGGGGCTTGGTGTAGGCACAGAGCTTCACTATTCTTATATGAGAGAATTAAACGGCGGTGATAAGGTTAAAGTTATGCTTGCCCAGGCATTGTTCGGACGTCCTGGAATAATTCTTCTTGACGAACCTACAAACAACCTTGACATCGATTCAATAAACTGGCTTGAAGATTTCCTGCTGGATTTTGAAGGCCTTGTAATAGTTGTATCCCATGACAGGCACTTTTTAAATACAGTTTGCACTCACATAGTGGATATTGACTATAAGAAAATCAAAATGTATGTTGGCAACTATGATTTCTGGTATGAGTCAAGCCAGCTTATGCAGCAGCTCATGAGAGATCAGAACAGAAAAAGAGAAGATAAAATAAAGGATCTTCAGAACTTTATACAAAGATTCTCTGCAAACAAATCAAAATCAAAACAGGCAACATCAAGAAGAAAGCTTCTTGATAAATTGGAAATTGAAGAAATGCCTGCATCTTCAAGAAGATATCCGTTTGTTAAATTTACTCCTGACAGAGAAGTAGGAAATGAAATACTGACTGTAGAAGGATTATCAAAATCAATAGATGGAACAAATGTGTTAAAGAACATATCCTTCAGGGTTAACAGAGATGATAAAATTGCCTTTGTAGGTGAAAATGAGCTTGCACAGACAACATTGTTTAAAATATTGGTTGGTGAAATGGAGCCTGATGAAGGTACAATTAAATGGGGGCAGACAATAACCAAGTCATATTTTCCAAAAGACAATTCAGAGTTTTTTGACGGCGTAAGTTTAAATCTTGTTGATTGGATGAGACAATATTCGGAAGATCAATCCGAAAGCTTCTTGAGAGGCTTTCTCGGACGAATGCTGTTTTCGGGAGATGATGCGTTAAAGCCTGCAAACGTGTTGTCAGGCGGAGAAAGAGTAAGATGCATGCTTTCAAGAATGATGCTCTCAGGTTCTAATGTCTTGGTACTTGACCAGCCTACAAACCATCTGGATCTTGAATCAATCACTGCTTTGAACAACGGGCTGATAGATTTCAAGGAAATAGTGCTGTTCTCTTCACATGACCATCAGTTTATACAGACTATAGCTAACAGAATTATTGAGCTTACTGAAGATGGCATGATTGATAGGGCAATGACGTACGATGAATATTTAGAGAGAAAAGAAAAGAAACAGAGGGTGAGTTAATGATTAAAAAGTGTGCTCAGGAAATGAGCTTTGAGGACTTTAGAAATACTATCAGTCCGGAAATGCTCAATGAACTGACTAAAATGAATATTTCTTACAACAGAGCATACAGCATATTCAAGGATATTCTCAGAGAATCCCAGCTTGATGAAAATGATGACATGGGTACAATGGACAGCATTGTAAGAAACATTATTTTAGATTATACTGATGAAATATTAGCTGCTGAATTTTCCAAATACGAAACAGATTGGGAAGAACAATAATAAAGCCGTTTAGGGACGGATCTTTTTGGAACTAAGCTTAGTCCCAAAAAGATTCGTCCCTAAACGGCTGCAAATGATATAAAAATTTTAGAAAAAGTGTTGACAAATACAAAGATATATGGTAATATTTAAGTGTATTACAGAGTATTTATGGATTTCACATGTTTTTAGATATTATATGTGTTGCTGTATATAATATGTAAAAATATGTGAATTTTTTTATATATACAATGTCAATATAAAATTATAATATTTTTAGGAGGTACTCATGGCTAAGGGTACAGTTAAATGGTTTAACTCAGAAAAAGGATTTGGATTTATAACAAAGGAAGATGGAAATGACGTATTCGTACATTTCTCAGCTATCCAGGGAGATGGATTCAAAACATTAGAGGAAGGTCAAAAAGTTCAATTTGACGTTACTCAAGGTACTAGAGGAGACCAGGCAGCTAACGTAACTAGAATATAGTTAGCGGCTAAAACAAAAAAATCGGGAACGGATTCCCGATTTTTATTTTTTCCTGCAGATTAATTAATATAAATATCCAAGCAAAAATACTACTATTGTCATAATTCCTACAAATGCGATTACATATGGCAGAACCAGTGACATAACTGCCAGTATCATTGCCAACATGTCGCCCTTCTCAAGTTTTAACTCGTCAGCAGTTGTCTTTATTTCTTCTTTTGACTTTTCATCAGGCAGATTAGCGCGTCTTATTTTTTCTAAATCATCTTCTACTCTGTTTTTTCCGAATATCATTTAAAAAACTCCGTTCACTTTATGGCACATTGCAAAATGGCCGTTGCTTATTTCATTATACTGCGGTATTTCTTCCCTGCACACATCCGTTGCATAATTGCAGCGCGTATGGAAGCGGCATCCTTTTGGCGGATTGGCAGGAGAAGGAATATCCCCCTTTAGTATAATCCTTTTCTTGTTTTGATGAGCAGAAGGATCAAATGAGGGAACGGCAGACAGCAGTGCTTCCGTATACGGGTGAAGAGGATTTGTAAAAATTTCTTTTTTGCTTCCTTTTTCAACTATCTGGCCCAGATACATTACAGCAACCTCGTCGCTGATGAATTTTACAACCGAGAGGTCGTGAGATATGAACAAATAAGTGAGGCCGAAATCTTCCTGCGCATCCTTCAATAGATTGATTATTTGCGACTGTATGGAAACATCCAATGCAGAAACTGCCTCATCACACACTATGAATTGAGGATTGACGGCCAATGCTCTTGCAATGCATATTCTCTGCCTTTGTCCGCCTGAAAACTGGTGTGGATAGCGTTCAATCTGTTCAGGGAACAGCCCGCACTTCATGATTACTTCAATTGCCTTTTCTTTCATTTCTCTTTTATTTTTTGCTATTCCGTGTTGAATCATTGCTTCTCCCACAATTTCATATATGGGGAGCCTTGGATTCAAAGAGCTGTAAGGGTCCTGGAATATAATCTGCATTTTTGTACGAAGATGATTTATTTCACGCTTGTTCATCCGAAAAATATTTTTTCCTGCATACTCAACATTGCCTTCAGTGGGGTCGATAAGTCTGAGCATGGTTCGCCCAAGGGTTGATTTTCCGCAGCCGGATTCGCCAACTATGCCTAAAACCTTTCCTTTTTGTATTTCGAAGGATACGTCATCAACAGCCCTTACACTTCCTGTCTGACGTTTTATAACTCCTGATTTAATAGGGAAATATTTCTTTAAATTTTTAACGGAAACAAGACTTTCATTTAATACGCTTACCTCGCTCATTGCCTTACCTCCTTGTCCTCATTTTTATACAGCCAGCAGGCAATTCTGTGTTCGCCTTCTAAAATTGTTTCACCTGGGAAGGTTTCCCTGCATATATCCATTGCATGCCCGCACCTTGTATGGAAAGGGCATCCTGTGGGGACGTTGCTTAAATCAGGTACATTGCCCGGTATAACATGGAGCCTTGAACTTTCGGTGCCCATGTCTGGCTTGGAACCAATCAGCCCTATGGTGTAGGGATGCTTCGGATTTTTAAATATATCTATTGTCTCGGCAACTTCCACAACCTTTCCGGCGTACATAACCATTACACGGTCGCTCATTTCTGCTATTACTCCAAGGTCATGGGTTATAAATATAATTGAAGTATTCATTTTTTGTTTCAATTCATTCATCAAGTCCAATACCTGTGCCTGAATGGTAACATCAAGAGCAGTTGTGGGCTCATCTGCAATCAACAGCTTAGGCTGGCAGGCGAGAGCCATTGCAATCATTGCTCTTTGTCTCATTCCTCCTGACAGTGCAAAAGGATATTCATCCACCACACGCTCAGGGTTGGGTATTTTCACCGTATCCAGCATTTTGATGCTTTCTTTATATGCTTCGTTTTTGCTCATATTACGGTGAAGCATCATGGTTTCGCTTATCTGTCTTCCTATTTTAAAAACAGGGTTGAGGGATGTCATGGGCTCCTGGAAAATAAACGAGATATCATTTCCGCGTATTTCTCTTATTCTTGTATCAGAAACCTTAAGCATATCTTCGCCGTTAAATATGATTTCTCCGCCTTCGTACTTTCCAGGAGGAGTTTCCACAAGCCTGACTACCGACATGCATGTAATACTTTTGCCGCAGCCTGATTCTCCCACAATACCCAACGTTTCGCCTTCATTGACATAGAAACTGACATCGTCGGCAGCTCTTACAACACTCCTGTCTGAATGAAAATAAGTTTTCAGGTTCTTTACTTCCAATAATTTTTTTCCCATAAAGCACCTCATCTCTTCATTTTAGGGTCTATCGCATCGCGCATGCCGTCACCCAATAAATTAAAACACATAACAGAAATAAAAATGCAAATTCCCGGAGGTATCCAATACCACCATTTTTGTTGAATTATCAAAGTATTTCTGGCTTCCTGTATCATATTTCCCCAGGTAGGAGTGGGAGGAGAAACGCCAAGTCCGAGGAAACTCAAAGACGTTTCAGCCAATATGACAGTTGCCATACCCAATGTTGCATATACTATAACATATGCCAGCACATTTGGCAGGAGATGCTTGAATATTCTCCTAAAGTCTGATATGCCCAGTGCTTCGCATGCTTCCATGTATTCCATTTCCCTCAGGGTTAATATTTGTCCTCTTACTATTCTAGCTATATTTGGCCAGCTTATTATTGCAAGCACAAATATTAAAATCCAAACACTGTTTCCAAAAACAGCAACAACCGTGATACAAAACATTACATATGGAAAAGACATGAATATTTCGGCTATACGCATTATTATAACATCGGCTATGCCGCCGTAAAAACCTGATATGCTGCCTAATAAAACTCCTATAAAACATTCGAGAGTCACAACCATAAGAGCTAGCCCCAATGAGATCCTTCCGCCGTAAAACAGCCTGACGAACATATCTCTTCCGATTTTGTCAGTCCCCAGTATATGTTCTGAATTCGGACTTTGGTCCCTGTTTTGCATATCTGTTGTTTCAATGGAATAAGGAGATAAAACCGGCACCAGGATGCATGAACCTATCATAATTATGAGCATGAACAGGCTTATCATAGCCATTTTGTTCTTCTTAAGCCTGTAAATAACCTCTCCCCAGTAGGTTCTGTCTTTTTGAACTTCTTTTGGTTTATTAATAATTTCTGATTTAACCATATTTACCCCCTAATCATATCTGATTCTTGGATCTGCTATTGCGTATAAAATATCAGCTACCAGAGCGCCTATTAATGTAAGAACAGCAAGCATAGCATTTATTCCAAGAATCAAAGGATAGTTTCTGGTAAAAGATGCCTCAACCGAAATCTTTCCAAGACCCGGAAGCGCAAAAATTGTTTCCGTAACAACTGCTCCGGACAACAGGGATGGTATCCAGAAGCCGAAAAGCGTTATTATGGGTATTATGGCATTTCTGAATGCATGCCTGTATATAACGGTTTTTTCTTTAAGACCTTTTGCTCTTGCTGTTCTTATGTAATCCTGTCTGATTACTTCAAGCATACTTGAGCGCGTGTATCTCATGAAGGTTGCCGTTGATCCAAGGCCCAGGACGATGCTGGGCAGCGCAAGATGCCATGCCATATCAATAGCTTTATCGATTGGACTTGTAGACATTAATAGGGGATCCTTCAATCCAAACAAAGGGAAAAGCTGAATATCCACGGCAAAGTTTTTAAGCAGCAAAAGTCCGAAGAAAAATGAAGGAATGCTTATTCCTATAAATGAAACAACAGTAAGCACGTTGTCTATGACGGTGTATTGTTTTGTTGCGCTTATTACGCCTGCCGGTATACCTATTATCACCGAGATTATTAGTGAAATAAGGGCCAGAAGCAGGGTCGGTCCCACATAATCACCCATAACATCGGTTACAGGTTTTTTATGATTTACGGAATAGCCCAGGTTGCCGTGCAGGGCTTCTCCTATCCAGTTAACGAATCTTTCGTACCAGGGAGTGTCCAGGCCAAGCTTTTGTGTAAGCTCCGCCTTTTGCTCCGGTGTCATTTTAGGGTGCATCATATTTGAAGCCGGAGTACCCGGTGCTTGTTCAAGAATGAAGAATAATATAAATAAAATTCCTAAAAGCACAGGAATCATTTGAATTATACGCCTGATAATGTAGTTCTTCATTTAATCACCTCATTTCTATGTCATAAAAGGAGGGGGGAACCCTCCTGTTAATTATTCAAGCGTAACACTTTTTATACTCTGTGGAAATTTTACAAAAGTGTCAATATTCAAACCTTTTACTCTGTTGTTAACTCCAAACAACTCATTTCTGTATGCAATAATGACATGAGGAATTTCTTCGTTCATGATTTTTGCCCATTCTTTGTAAATTACAGCACGTTTTTCAGTATCAAATTCAGCTTTGCCCTTCTTTACAAGCTCCATGGCTGCAGGGTTTTTATATCCTGATGCGTTAAATCCTCCGGCTACATATGCATCATCATCAAACAATGCCCCTGTGGGGTCCGGGTCGATTGACAAAGAGAATCCCATTGTGTATATATCAAAATCTTTTTCTCCGGGCGCCGCATCCATTGTACGAGATGAAACTGTATCAAAGTCCATTAATTCTATTTCAAGTTCTACTCCTAACTGCTTCCAAGTGTCTGCCGCCATTCCGGACAATGTACCCGGCCATGACGAATCTGTGTAAACCAGCCAATTAACATGGAATTTCTTTCCGTCTTTATAACGGTACCCGTCCGTTCCCATCTTCCAGCCTGCTTCATCCATTAACTGAGCAGCTTTTTCCATATCAAACTTATAAGCATTTAAATCTGATGAATCAGGGAATGCCCATGAAGAAGGAGAAATAGGAGCCATGCCCACCTCGGCAAGTCCTGCGCCGTATTGTGCTTCTATGAAGGATTCTCTGTCAAGTGCATACATCAGTGCCTGCCTTACTTTAGCATCAGCAAGCTGAGGTCTTGTGCAGTTGAAGCCCATGAATGTATATCCATTTCCCAGATATTTGAAAAGATAAATGTTACTTAATGCTTCAGCAGCCTCCAGGTTTTCCGCACTTGAAGAAATCTGTGCTAGGTCAATCTGATTTGTTTGAAGTGCTGAGAGTATTGATTCATCAGGAACCTCACTCATTAATATACCGTCAAATTTAAGTGCGTTTGAAGGATCCCAGTAATTTGTGTTTTTCATCAGCTTAATATATTGTTTAGGTTCCCAGCTGTCAAAAACACATACGCCTGAACCAAGTGGTTTTTCATTAAGTGCAAGAAAGTCCTCCCAAGTATCAAACGCATAATAATCAGATGGCATTATGCCGTATTCGAAGCATTCTATGTTTCCCGGAGCGGCTGAGCCTTCAGTAAATATAAAGGATATGGTTTTATCATCTATAACCTTTACCCCCTCAAACACGTCAGTTGCTCCGCTGTGATATTCATTATAGCCTACAAGGTTTGAAACCGCATAAGCTCTTGGGCCGTTGTAATCCGGATGTGCCATAGTTTTATATGTAAATTCAACATCTTCAGTTGTTAAAGGAGAGCCGTCTGAAAATTTAATACCATCCTTGAGAGTGAAGGTATAGGTCAGATGGTCATCTGATATAGTCCAGTCTGCAAGTGCTGGAACATATTCTCCTTCGGAGTTGTTGTCAGTCAGCCCTTCAAAAATAAGACTTGTAACATATTGATCATATACGTTGTCTTCCATAATCGGATTGAATAATCCGCCCCATCCGCTTCCGCCAAATTTTAATATTTGGTCAGCTTTTGGTTTTTCAGGCTCAGCAGGAGCAGGTGTCTCGGGTTGGGCAGGATCCGCGGGAGCCGGCTGATCTGTCGGCTTTGCACAGCCCGCAAACAATGTTACGACCATTAGTAAAACTAAAGTCAATGATATTAATTTCTTTGTTTTCATAAAAAACCTCCTATTATATTTATTAATACAATACATATAAAAATGTATTTATATTTAAAGTTATAATATTTATAAGGATAACGTTTACAGGTTTCAATTCTATTATATTATAATACATATAACAATTCAATTTTTATTGTTCGACAGTTATCGACAATATTGCATTTATAAAATTCGAATTTTGAATTATTAAGTATATTAATCAATATGTTTCAAATATGGAATATATGAAATTAATTTGTACAAACAGTACTGCGCGTATATAATTATTATGAAATGAGTTTATTTATTAACATTAGTTTGCAAGACTATCTGAAATGTGTTATAATGTTCAGAAAAATTAAAGGAGCAGCAAATGTATATTAAGGATTTATTCAATAAAAAAAGGTTTGTGTTTTCATTTGAAATATTTCCGCCAAAGGCGACATCACCTATAGAAACAGTGTATAAAACATTGGAAGCATTAAGCGATTTAAGACCGGATTATATAAGTGTTACATATGGAGCAGGCGGTGGAAGCAACCAAAATAAAACCAAGGAAATATCATCCATGGTTAAAAACAAGTACGGTATTGAATCATTGGCACATCTCACATGTATACGCTCCACAAAAGAAGAAATAAAACAAATTTTAAAAGAGCTGAAGGAAGAAAAAATAGAAAATATACTGGCCTTAAGAGGAGATATACCTTTGGAAGAAGAGGTGAGAGGAGATTTTCAGCATTCATCAGATTTAGCCGGGTTCATAACAGAAAATGAAATGTTTGACCTTGGAGGAACTTGTTATCCGGAAGGTCACTACGACAGCAAAAATGCAGAAGAAGACGTCCTGAATTTAAAACAGAAAATTGATGCTGGCGTTACACATCTCACAACTCAGCTTTTCTATGATAACAATGCTTTTTATGAATTTATGAACTTAGTACAAAAATATAGTATCAATGTTCCAATTCAGGCAGGCATAATGCCTATTACTAACAAAAAGCAGATTGAGCGGATTGTGGAGTTGAGCGGTACAAAAATACCGGACAAATATATTAAGATAATGAATAAATTTGAAAATGACAGGGACGCTATGGCAGATGCTGGAATTGCATATGCAACAGAGCAGATTATAGATCTGATGGCAAACGGTGTTGCGGGAGTACATCTTTATACGATGAACAATCCCTATGTGGCAAGAAAAACCCACAACAATCTTATTTCCATGATACATTCAATAAACAGAGAATAAGATAAGCATCTTTGTGTACTGTAAATAATAAATAATATCGAGGTTATTATAATGGATTTTAAAGAATACGTAAAACAAAACATTGTAATATTTGACGGAGCCATGGGTACCCAGCTTCAAAAAAAGGGACTGAAGCTGGGCGAAGTGCCTGAAGCCCTGAATATTACTGACAAAGACAAAATAATTGAAATTCACAGGGAATACATAGAAGCAGGAGCAAAGGTAATTACCACCAATACATTCGGAGCTAATGAATTAAAGCTTGAACGTACAGATTACTCTGTTGAAGAAATAATTGATGCAGCAGTGAAGTCAGCAAAGGAAGCTATCGGTGGCGGCAATGCTTATGTTGCCCTTGACATCGGTCCTATTGGAGAGCTTTTGGAGCCAATGGGCAAGCTCACATTTGACAGGGCTTATGAAATATTTAAAAGACAAGTGATTCAAGGTGTTAAATCAGGCGCTGATATTATTCTAATAGAAACAATGACAGACTTGTATGAAACCAAGGCAGCAGTCCTGGCAGCAAAAGAAAACTCAAGTCTGCCGGTTATTACTACCATGTCCTTTGAAAAGGATCACAGAACATTTACAGGGTGCCTGCCGGGAAGTATGGCTTTAACACTGGAGGGTCTCGGAGTTGATGCTCTGGGAATAAACTGTTCTCTAGGCCCAAAAGAAATAAATCCTATAGTGAAGGAACTGATTCATTGGACTGATTTGCCGATACTGGTTCAGGCTAATGCAGGGATGCCTGTTATGAAAAACGGCGAAATGCACTATGAGATAAATTCTTCTGAATTTGCGGATGAAGTATTTGAATTTGTAAAGATGGGAATAAGCTTGGTTGGAGGATGCTGCGGAACAACTCCTGATTATATAAAGGAAATAACCAGGAAAATAAATGGTTTGCAGCCGGTACAAAGACAGAAAAATAATTTTGCCGCCCTTTGCACACCCACAAACACGGTTTTAATTGACGGAGTGAAGGTAATCGGCGAAAGAATTAATCCCACAGGAAAGAAGCTTTTAAAGGAAGCCTTAAAAACCAATGACATAGAATATATTTTAAAACAGGGAGTTTCACAGGTCGAAGCAGGAGCAGACATATTAGATGTTAATGTTGGACTTCGTGAAATCGACCAAAAAGAAATGATTGCGAAGATAATAAAATCACTTCAGACTGTAACTGATGCGCCTCTTCAGATTGATTCATCCGATGCGGAGGTAATTGAAGCAGGTTTAAGATATTATAACGGTAAGGCAATCGTAAATTCTGTCAACGGCGAAGAAAAGGTGCTTGATAAAATTCTGCCCATAGTTAAAAAATACGGTGCGGCAGTGGTAGGGCTAGCGCTGGATGAAAAAGGAATTCCCGATAATGCTTTTGACAGATATAAAATCGCAGAAAAAATAGTGAATAAAGCAATGAGTTACGGCATAAGAAAAGAGGATGTCTATATTGATGCTCTTACACTGACATGTTCAGCTCAACAAAAGGAAGTTGCTGAAACAATAAGGACCCTTTCGCTGGTTAAGGAAAAGCTTGGAGTTAAAACAGTCCTGGGTGTTTCTAATATTTCATTCGGCATGCCTGAGAGAAAGATTATCAATGAAACATTTCTTGCAATAGCCTTGTCTGCAGGACTGGATTTGCCCATAATTAATCCCAATGATGAAGCAATGATGGATAAGATATATGCTTTCAATGTTCTTTACAACCATGACAAGGGGTCTAAGGAATATATAAAAAGGTATGGCGAAAATACGGGAAAAAACCCTAAAGAGCCTGATAATGAAATCTCAGCTACAGAAACCAATCTTATGGATTTAGTGGTTAAAGGATTAAAAGAAAATGCGGCTTCTGCAACCAGAGAGCTTTTAAAAACAAAAAATGAGCTTCAAATAGTAAATGAATATTTAATTCCAGCACTGGACAAATCAGGAGATGACTTTGAAAAAGGTGTCATATTCCTACCGCAGCTTATTCAGTCTGCAGAAACAGTAAAATCCTCTTTTGATGTATTGAAGGAAAGTCTTAAGAAAAAGGAAACAAAAGGTATAAGCAAGGGCAAAATAATTCTGGCAACCGTAAAGGGCGATATTCACGATATAGGAAAAAATATTGTAAAGGTGATTCTTGAAAATTACAACTATGAAATAATAGATCTTGGAAAAGATGTGCCTGTTGAGAATGTGGTTTCAGAAGCTAAAAAATATGATGAACCGGTTATAGTGGGGTTGAGCGCGCTGATGACAACTACCATGAAGAGCATGGAAAAAACAATTGAAGAGTTGCGCAATAACAATGTTAAGTGTACAATAGTTGTGGGCGGAGCTGTTTTAACTGAAGAATATGCAAAAAGCATGGGAGCAGATTACTATGCCAAGGATGCTAAAGAAGCAGTTGAAATAGCTAAAAAGGTTTTTGAACAATAGCTGAGAAAGGGTTAACAGATTGATAACAATTGTTCAGCAATAGTTAGCACAGGGGGCTTAAATGAATTTTAAAATCTGGATGAACAAAAAGATAAACAAAGTAGAAGAATATTTAAAAAGTGTTGTTAAGGAAAATGAAAATCCTCAAAAATTAATTTATGAAGCAATGAATTACAGTTTGCTTTCAGGAGGCAAAAGATTGAGGCCGCTACTTTTGCTTGGTGCCTATGAGCTGTTTCAGAACAATGAAGATGCGGCAATGCCATTTGCATGCGCCATGGAAATGATTCATACATATTCCCTCATTCATGATGACCTGCCTGCCATGGACAACGACGATTATAGGAGAGGAAGGCTGTCCAATCATAAAAGATTCGGGGAAGCAGCCGCCATTTTAGCGGGAGATGGTCTTTTGAACAAGGCTTTTGAAACAGGACTTGAGGCAGCACTGGAACATAAAATAAACATCGAAAGCGCATTAAAGGCTTTGGCGGAAATTGCCGGGTCATCCGGTTCAGACGGAATGATTGGCGGCCAGGTGGTGGATATGTTCGGACATGATAAAATTTCTTCTTTAGAAGATTTAAAATATATGTATTCCTTAAAGACAGGTGCAATTATAAAAAGCAGCGTAACAGCTGGAGCATTGCTTGGAGGAGCCGATGAAAAAGAATTAAGAGCTCTTGAAAGCTATGCCGAAAAAATAGGACTTGCATTTCAAATAGAGGACGACATACTTGACGTGACAGGTACCCTTGAAAAGCTTGGAAAAGCAGCAGGAAGCGACGCTGCAAATGACAAAATCACATATTTGACTTTTGTTTCAATCGAAGAGGCACAAAGTACTGTTATAAAGCTTACTGAAGAAGCTATCGAAAGCCTGGATGCTTTCGGAGAAAAGGCAGCACATCTGGCAGAGCTTGCCAGATACCTTACAAACAGAGACCATTAGTGTGTCACGGGGACGGGGGTGTTGTCATCAGCTGATGACAGCAACCCCGTCCCCCTTTGTCACCTAATCAATTATTCAATGCAATTTCAACTGTTCGGCAATTATCTATCAATAAATCAACTACATCGTTGACATTTCCTGCACCCATGGTAATTATCGTATCACCTTCACTGGCTAGGGACTTGATTATATCTGCGGCTGCCTGGAAGGACTCCGCATAATATCCGCCTTTATTCATATCATTCATTTTTACAATAATATCTTTTGAATGAATTTCTCCGTTATCCTTTTCTCTTGCCGCATATATGTCCAGCAGTATTACTTCATCTGTATGTGTCAAAGCTTCTGCAAATTCGTTCAGAAGTTTTTTTGTTCTTGTAAATGTATGAGGCTGGAATACTGTTATAACCTTTCCAGATGTATAAGATTTTGCAGTCTTCAGCGTTGCTTTCATTTCCGACGGATGATGTGCATAGTCATCAATTATTGAAGCCCCGTTATAATCGCCCTTGTACTCATATCTCCTGTGAGTTCCCTTAAAATCTGATAAACCATTTTTAATGGTTTCTGAATCAACACCCAGACTTAAGACAGCAGCAGCGGCAGCTACCGAATTTAGTATGTTGTGCTCGCCAAATACCTTCAGGCTTATGTCTTCAATTCTTTGACCCTTATGCATCAAAGTATAGGAAGGAACGGGCATTAAACTTATATTTTCAGGATAGTAATCCGCGTTATTATCAGATCCGAATGTTATAACGTTACATTTTATATTCTTAAAAAGCATCTTGTGCTTTTCATTAACTATTAAATGACCTGTTTGAGGAATTTTTTGGGCATATTCAACAAATGCGCTTTCAATATCTTCTAAATTCTTGTAATAATCCAAATGGTCTTCTTCTATATTCAATATGATTTCCATTGTTGGATTGAATTTTAAGAAATTTCTTTTATATTCACATGCTTCTGTAAGCATTATATCATAGGAGCCTCGAAGAAGGTTGCCTCCCAATGAATCCATTTCGCCTCCCAAAAAAATTGTAGGCTTCATATCTGTTTCTATCAATATGGAAGAAACCATTCCAGTTGTTGTGGTCTTTCCGTGAGTGCCTGAAATACAGACTGCATTTTTGTACTTTTTCATTATCAGTCCCAAAAATTCGGCCCTGTCCATTATATTCAAATTTAATTCCTGTGCTCTCAAAAGCTCCGGATTGTCATTTGAGATGGCAGAGGTGTATACAACCAAATCAATATCTTCAGTTATGTTCTTTCTCTCGTGATTTATGTAAATTTTAGCGCCCAGTGATTCCAGCTTTTTAATTATGTGGGATGGGCTTCTGTCAGAGCCTGAAACTCTGTTGCCTTCATCAATCATTATTTCAGCCAATGCGCTCATACTTATTCCGCCGATACCGATAAAATATATATGATTAAATTTTTGCATGTCGTTCTCCTTGAATATTTCTTGTTATATATTCATATTATTCATAAAATATGTAATTAACACTTATTAAGATAATTATTTCTAAGGTATGTCCATCGGACAAATCATAATATTATAACATGTCCCGATATATTGTTCAATGGTTTTTACTTTATGAACATCAGCTTAAATTTTTCCAAAAATATTTTTGATTTATAAATAAGGAAAAAACAGCATCGAATATCTTTGGATATATAGATGCTGTGTCAGTGCAAAGTTCATATACTTATTTTTATTTATTGTTAACGGCTTCATCAATTATGCAGCTTACTTTATTGGTTATATCATCATATTTTTTTATGGTTGTATCAAATGCTTCTTCAAATATTGCAGGAAGGTTTTTCTCGTATATTTTTATACCTTCGTAAGTAATTCCTCCCTTTGTGGAAACTCTATTTATAGTATCTTCAAATTTCATGTTTTTTTCAATGAAAAGTTTGGATGCTCCCGCCAATGATACCATTGTCATATGCTCGATTTCCTCACTTGTCATGTTTATGCTGTGATTTGAAGCAGCGCGAACGAGCTCAAGCATTATTTCCGATATGATTGCCGGAAGGCTCCCTGTAAGGTTATGGCATAAGTTCATATCTTCTTCTTTTATTGTTTTTACCTCACTGATATTTGACATCAGATTTTCAAAGAACGTTTTCTCGGTGTCGGTTACATGTTCATTGTGGCATACTAATGTTATTCCTCCTCTGACAGAGGAATTCAATGTGGGCATAAACTTAGTAATTTTGCCCCTAAAAATCTTATGCAAATCTTTATAGGCAACTGTCGCGGTAGAAATCATCAAATAGCTGTCTTCGTTCAAAAAAGGCTTAATTTCCAAAAGTAGCGCAGGCACATTTACAGGTTCCACACAAATAATTATCTTTTGACAGTCTTGGGCTACTTCCCGGTTGCTGTCACATACGTTTACAGAAGGATATTTTGCGGCAAAGCTGTCTGATTTGCCTCGGGAACGGTTTGCAATATATAAATCCTCCTCTTTCAAAATTCCAATCTGAAGCAGCTGCTCCAAAATCATGGAGCCCATGTTTCCTAATCCTATAAGTCCTAACTTCTTAGTCACTGTATCTCTCCTCATTATTAAAATTACATCTTAACATTAGTATACAGTATTTTTTCAGAGCAGACAATTTAAACATTCCTTGATTTTTTATATTTGCAAATGTATAATAAATAATGTCGTCTAATGACAATCAAAGATTTCAACATTGAAATTCTCCGGAAAACGGAGGAGTACATACAAAATTAAACTTTAAGCATAAGGAAATATTATGAAATTAACAGTAAATAATTTAAAGGATACAGAAAATATAGGCAAGATTATAGGGCGTTGTTTAGAAAAAGGAACCGTACTATGCCTGGATGGGGATTTAGGTGTGGGGAAGACGGCTCTCACGCAGTTCATCGCCCGTGAGTTCGGAGTGGAGGAATACATAACCAGTCCTACCTTCACCATAATAAAGGAATACGAAGGAAGACTGCCTTTTTATCACATGGATGTATACAGAATCGACTCGGAAGATGACATGTATGATTTAGGCTATGATGAATATATTTATTCTGAAGGTGTAACAATCATTGAATGGTCTCATAAAATTAAAGGAATACTTCCTGATGAAAGAATTAATATTGAGATACAAAGAATTGACGACACAAGCCGCATAATGGATATTGGCGGAAAAGGAAAAATATTTGACAGATTGGCGGAGGAGTTGAAATATTATGAAAATACTTGCAATTGAATCGGCATCAATAACAGCTTCCTGCGCAATATGCGGTGACGGGAATTTATTAGGTGAATATACATTAAATCATAGAAAAACACATTCAGAAAAGCTTATGCCGTTAATTGAAGAGTTAATGAATGAACTGGAACTTAAAATACAGGATATAGATGTTATTGCAGTTTCAGAAGGACCGGGTTCATACACGGGCTTGAGAATAGGGGCTGCCATTGCCAAAAGCTTGTCTTTTGCGGTTGGGATACCCATAGCAGGTGTGCCCACTACAAAGTCTCTTGCGGGAAATATTTTTGATTCGGATAAACTGATAGTTCCGGTTATGGATGCAAAGGCAGGAAGAATTTATACAGGAATATACAGATGGGAGAATGGAGCCTTGACTGCAGTCAGGGAGCAGTTTCCGTGCAACATTGATGAACTGATTGACATATTGAACGGATATGAGGAACCTCTTATTTTTAACGGAGATGGTTCAGTCAATTACAAAAATATTATTGAGGAAAAATTAAACAGAGCAGCTTATTTTGCTCCGAACAATTTTAATTATTTGCATGCATCAACATTGGCATCAATAGGATATGAGATGGCATTAAGAGGCGAATTGATTAAGGCGTCAGATTTCAAGCCACAGTATTTGAGATTGTCCCAGGCTGAACGCAATAAGGAGTAGGGAGGGTTTATGGTAGTAGTTAGAGGTATGCGTTATGATGATTTAGATCAGATAACGGAAATTGAAAAAATATGTTTTTCCTTACCTTGGTCAAAAGCTTCCTTTGAAAAGGAATTACAGAATGAACTGGCGTATTATCAATGTGCTGAAGAAAACGGTAAAATCATGGGTTACATGGGAATGTGGAGAATACTGGACGAATGCCATATTACAAATGTTGCTGTCTTGCCCGAATACAGAAAAATGGGAATAGCCAGTTCACTAATAAATAAAATGGTTGAAATATGTAAATGCTCAGAAATCCAAACCATGACTCTTGAAGTGAGAGAATCAAATTTGCCTGCTATAAACCTGTACCGGAAATTTGGATTTATATCTGCAGGGAAAAGACCGAAATATTATTTAAAACCTTTAGAAGATGCAATTATAATGTGGAAAAAAATTCAGTAATAGAAAGACAGAGGAGAAAAATGAAACGTAAAAAGAAACTTAAGATGCATAGAATTTTAATAATAGTAACTGTACTTTTATTGTTTTTATTCGGAGTAATGCTGTTAATAGAGGGGATTACCAATAATAAGGAAAACCCTGCAGAAAAACCTGTCAATGAAGAACCGGCAGAAAACCCGACGGATAAACCTTCTGATAAAACTGAGGAACCAAAAGAGGAGCCGGCGGAGGAACCAGATGAACCGGAAACACCGGGCGAAGAGCCTGTAGTAGAAAATCCTTCTGATCAGGATATTGTAATAGTAGAAAATCCCGAAGCTATAGATGTATTGGTAAACAAAAAATATAATCTTCCTGACACATATGTGCCGGCTGATTTAGTAAAGTTGACGGATGTTCCAACGGTATTGTCCAACCCAGAAGTTAATCAGATGAGATCTGTTGCCTATGAAGCTTTAAAGCTGCTGTTTGCAGCAGCCAAAGAAGAAGCAGGCTATGATTTATATGCGCGCTCAGGCTACAGGTCATATAACACTCAGGTATCATTGTACAGTTCTTATGTAACTAATCATGGGCGGGCAGCAGCTGACACATTCAGTGCAAAGGCCGGACAAAGCGAGCACCAGACAGGGCTTGTCATGGACATTACATGTGAAGCAATGAACTTCCAGCTGGATGATACTTTCGGAGATACTGAGGAAGGCAAGTGGGTTTCAGAAAATGCCCATAGATTCGGATTTATAGTAAGATATCCGAAGGGAAAAGAAGACATCACAGGCTATATGTATGAACCGTGGCATTTAAGATATCTGGGAGTTGAGCTTGCAACAGACGTATACGAATCAGGTCTGACCCTGGAAGAATATTTTGAACAAAACGATTGATATTAAAAAAGGGCGATGCCCTTTTTTAATATTAATCGTCAATCCATTGCTAATTTATTGCTCTATAAGCTCATACACATCATTTGCATACTGCACGGGATCTTCAATTTGAAGCCCTTCAATCAGGAGCGCCTGACTGTACATTACGCTTGACAATTTCTTTAATTTTTCCTTATCATTTTCATATGCATTTTTAATTTTTTCAAACATTTTATGTTCGGTGTTTATTTCAAGTATTTTTTCGGCGTGTACATCATTTGCCATGTTGTCGGGCATTGCTTTCAATACCTTTTCCATTTCAATGGACAATTCACCTTCTGCAGCAAGACAAACAGGGTGGGTTTTTAGTCTTTTAGAAGCTCTTACTTCTTTAACCCTACCGTTTAGGGCTTCTTTCATGAAGCTGAATATGTCCTTGTTTTCTTCAGAGTCTTTTTTGTCTTCTTCGCCTTCTGATTTCAGATCCAAATCAGCACTTGAAACGCTTTTAAATTCTTTTTCCTTGTAATTCATCAGAACCTTAATTGCAAATTCATCAATTTCATCAGTAAAGTAAAGAATTTCGTAACCTTTTTCGGAAACAAGCTCTGTCTGAGGAAGCTTGGCAATATTATTTACATTCTCACCAGTTGCATAGTAAATATATTTTTGGTCATCCTTCATGCGGGATATATATTCATCAAGAGTTACCAGTTTTTTCTCTGTTGAAGAATAGAACATAACCAAATCCTGCAATGTTTCCTTGTTTGAGCCCCATTCGCTGTATAAGCCGAATTTTAACGTCCTGCCGAAGTTATTGAAGAATGCTACGTAATTATCTCTTTCATCTTTAATCATTGACAAAAGCTCGCTCTTTATTTTTTCCTTTATTTTCTTTGCTATGAATTGAAGCTGTCTGTCATGCTGCAGTGTTTCCCTTGAAATGTTGAGAGATAAGTCTGCTGAATCAACAAGTCCCTGCACAAATCCGAAATAATCAGGCAGAAGGTCTCCGCATTTGTTCATTATTAATACACCATTAGAATAAAGCTCCAGTCCCTTTTCGAATTCCTTTGTGTAGAAGTCAAAAGGAGCTCTTGATGGTATGTACAGTATCGCATTGTAGCTTGTGATGCCCTCAACGCTTACATGAGTGTATTTTAACGGCTTATCAAAACCGAAATGTTTTTCCATATAGAAATTTTCATAATCTGAAGGTTCCAGCTCGCTTTTGTTTTTTCTCCAGATAGGAACCATGCTGTTTAATATTTCATCTTCAAAGTAATCCTCGTATTCATTTTCGGATCCTTCTTTTTTCCTTCTTTTCTTCATCATCATTTTAATAGGATATTTAATGAAGTTGGAATATTTCTTAACCAGATTTTTGATACTGTATGAATCTAGGAATTCATCATAATCATCATCGTCGGTACTTTTCTTGATTTTCATTATAATATCGGTACCCACAGTGTCTTTTTCGCAGGGAGTTATAGTGTAGCCGTCTGCACCATAGGATTCCCATTTGAACGCTTCCTCAGAGCCCAATGCTTTCGTTATTACAGTTACCTTTTCAGCAACCATGAAGGCTGAATAAAAACCAACACCGAATTGTCCTATAATATCAATGCCGTCCTTGGCCTCATTGTTTGCTTTAAAGTCAAAGGAGCCGCTCTTTGCAATTGTTCCCAGGTTTGAGTCCAGTTCTTCTTTGGTCATACCTATTCCTGTATCAGATACCTTCAGGGTTCTTTCATCTTCATCAACAGATATTCTTATGTAAAAATCATCTTTATTAAATTCAATGCTGTTGTCGGTTAATGATTTATAGTAGCTTTTATCAATTGCATCGCTTGCGTTAGATATAAGCTCTCTTAAAAAAATTTCCTTGTGTGTGTAGATTGAATTAATCATTAAGTCCAAAAGTCTTTTTGATTCAGATTTAAACTGTTTTTTAGCCATAATTCATTCCCTTCCTTTATATATTTTATCGATTGTAATAACTAATTTCTTTGCTAAGCTAAAGCTTTCACTGATAAGCTGTTAGCACTCGAAATTAATGAGTGCTAACCTCATTTCTATTTTAGCAAATGAAATATATTTGTCAATAGACAAACAAAAATTTTATAAAAAAAGCGATCTGCCCTAGACCGCTGAATTGCTTCTATTATACCTTAAATCCTGGTAAACATTCATAATCATGTCCCAGGTATCTTCATTTACAACACCTGTGGGTTCTAAGCCGTAGATATTTTGAAAGGCTGTTACTGCAGCAGCCGTGTCGGAATCAAATATTCCGTCCACTGTTACGGGAGGAATTTCAGGCACTTTTGTTGAGATATAAGACAGCATTATCTCTAATATTAAATTTCCGGGATATTCTGCTCCCATTCCTTCTTGTAAGTTCAAACCCAAATATCTTATGGTTGGAATAAATATCTGTTCAACAGGCAAATTAAGCAATATATCGTAAACGGTCCTGTACATTATATTCCAGGTTTCCTGGTTCACTATGCCTGAAGGTGGAAGATTCATCAATTTTTGAAACTCAATTACCGCATCAGTGGTTTCAGGACCAAAGTAGCCTGTTATATTTACTGCCGGAACAGTCGGGTAGGAAGCAGATAGCACATTTAAAAAAAATTGCAGCAATGCCACAACAGGGCGGTTGCCTCCTTCTAAAATAACACTTGAATATAGATCCAACAACTCACTTGCAAGCAAACCTTCGGTACCTAATTCATAGAGTCTTGTTACTCCTATATAAAGCCTCCTTATCATGTACCAGGTTGCTTCATCAACTATTCCTGTAACAGGGAGGTCGAATACTTCCTGAAAGCTCCTTACTGCTGCTTCTGTTTCTTCATCAAAGTATCCTGTAGCTTCAATTTTGGGAATTGCAGGATAATTGTCGGATATTCTGTTTAAGGAATGCTGCATTCTGAAGACTGATATTCCCGACTCACCCAGTTCAAGGGGAGTTCCGGGATAGGTGCCTGTTATATTTGTAGGAATGGCACTTCCAACCGTTGATACATCATCTCCGTAATAATATTTCAGTATTTCATCGGCAGTATACCCTTGGTTGGCTAAATCTACGCTGCCCCACTGGCTCATGCCGGCACATTGAACCTGTCTTCCATCGCAAAATGAGGCAAACAACGGTTCAATATGACCTTCCCTCACAATATAACTATCAAAAATTTCATTTGTTATATTGGATATGTTGTCGAATATACCTCTTCCATGTACATAAGCCTGGTCATACTGTGTTGTATTTGTTATGTCAAAATCATAGCCCCTTCCTCTGTACCATTCCGTAAAAATTCTGTTCATTGCTATGGATGTTATTGCATGAATATTGGCCTTCAGAGCTTCTTCCGGCCAAGTGGGATATAATTCGCTGGATGCGACATTTTTAATATAATCTATATATGGAACTGTTACATTTAATGCGTTTTTATCATCGGGTGCTCCCAAGTGTACAGTTATTTCCATAGGGAACGGAACTATAATATGGGGTAGGGTTCCTTGAGATATATATATATTTCTTTCTGGTATGCTCATAAATTACCTCTCTAACACTTTATTGACCTATAACTGATCCCGGAAACTGACCTGCTGCTCTTGCTTCGGAAAACCTTAACTGCCTGTATACCCTGACAATCTCATCCCATGTATTTTCATCTATTATGCCATTGGGTTCAATTCCATACAGATTTTGAAATGCTGTTACGGCCTCAGTCGTTTCTGGACCAAATATTCCGTCTGGAACGACTGAAGGAATATCCGAAATAACAGTGGAAATAAACAGCAGGAATTGCTGCATGATGTAGACGTCCGGGCCTTCTGAGCCCTCTCTGAAAACTTCATCCGGATATAATAATGCCGGTAGGGCAATTGCGGATGGAGGTATTGTTCTTAATATTCCTTCAACGCTGCTGTACATTCCAAGCCAGGATTCATCGTCAATTATGCCTGTTATTGGAAGCTCAAAGGTTTTTTGAAATTCCATTATTGCTCTCCTTGTTTGAGAGTCAAGCATACCGTTAATATCGACTGCGGGTATTGATTCATAATATGCTGACAACACATTGAGAAAATACTGCACAAGCTGAATTTTTGGAACAACTTCAAGATCTTCAATTTCACTGACAATATTTTCAGACATTTCATCGGGCAGTGGACCTTCGGCTGTTACCAGGGCAAGCTTTCTGACAGCAGAAAATATCTTTCTTATTTCATACCATGTTGCTTTGTCTACAATGCCGGTATCAGGGAGATTAAAAATACGCTGGAATTGTTTAACAGCGGCCTCCATTGATTCATCAAATTCAGTGCTTACCGGAGATATCTTGGGAATTGCCGGATAGTTTACAGATATAGCATTTAATGCATTCTTTGTATAAAGTACTGCCTGGCTGATGTCTCCGAGTTTCAGAGGAGATCCCGGATATATTTCCTCAATATTATTAACAGGTGTTACTCCCGGTATTTGTAAGCTCATATGATCACCTATTGAACAGTAGACTCAAATGGTCTTTTAGGAATAACAAATGTTTGTTCAGGGCTATTTGGGACACCACCCTGTGCCGCAGGAATCATATTTATTCTGTAGTTAGTTGCTATATCTGGAAACACCTGAATATCCAATAAGTTGTAGGGATAATATCCATCTGCCTGAATTCTTAAATTATATGTTGAATAGTAATGCTCTGTTTGCTGATCAGCACCCTGAAATTCCACAGGTACTTCCATTGTAGGAATTATACCGCTCTCATCGGTAACGAGGTGGTACAATACATGTTCTTCACCCGTTTCATAGGTATGATATAAAGTTACAACGGCATCTGGTACAGGAAGCGCTCCGGATGCCGTAAATACTCCGACATTTATGTAACCGACTTCTGAAGGCTGCTGTTCTGCAACTTGATCAGTGTCAGGCTGAGATTCCGGCATCTGGTCGATTGCAGGCTGTTCAGAAGGAACTTCCGATTTTTTAATCATCATATTGCGTGCCCTGTAGGGTCTCATATTTTTAATTTGATAGTTGTTCATAACCATGGAAACACACCTTTCTTATATTCTTCCTTGCAGTATCAATATATGCAGTTTATTTGATTTTGATTTAATGTAAATAATATAAAGGGTTGAATAAAGATAAATATATTGACAATAATTTCATAATATAATATACTTTGAATGTCAAAATAATAAAGGCGTTTTCACTGTAGAAAAAAATTAAGTTACTGATTCTTTAAGCGTAATAATATTAATATGATGAAGTAATTACCTTATTAAATGGGTTAAAGTGAATAAATGTTGACTTTATTATAGAAATTTATTATTTTATATATATTGGTTATTATATATGTAAAAGAAAGCAGGAGGTTAAAATTGCCAAACGAAAAATTGACAGAGCTCAGAGAAAAAACTGAAAAAGTTATGCTGGGCGGAGGGCAGAAGGCAATAGACAAGCAGCATGAAAACGGTAAACTCACAGCGAGGGAAAGAATACTGAAATTGCTTGACGAAAAAAGCTTTGTAGAAATAGATGCCTTTGTAGAACACAGATGTGTTAACTTTGGAATGGAAAACAAGACAGCGCCGGGTGAAGGTGTTGTAGCCGGATACGGAACAATTGACGGCAGATTAGTATACATATTCGCACAGGACTTTACAGTCATAGGCGGCTCCCTGGGAGAAATGCATGCGGCAAAAATTGTTAAGGCACAGGAAATGGCATTGAAGGTAGGAGCTCCTTTAATCGGAATCAACGATTCAGGCGGAGCGAGAATACAGGAAGGCGTTGATGCGCTGTCAGGTTATGGGAAAATATTTTACAATAACACAATAGCATCAGGAGTTATACCGCAAATATCAGTAATATTGGGACCATGCGCAGGAGGAGCGGTGTACTCACCTGCATTGACAGACTTCATTTTCATGGTTGAAAACATAAGTAAGATGTTCATTACCGGACCCGATGTCATAAAAACAGTAACAGGAGAAGTAGTATCCGGAGAAAAATTAGGCGGAGCCATGACACACAACGCTATAAGTGGTGTTGCACATTTTGTGGATGATTCGGAAGAAGAATGCATGGACCACATAAGAAGGCTGTTGAGTTTTTTACCTCAAAACAATTTGGAAACAGCACCTGTTAAGGAAGTTCAAGATGATTTAAACAGAACAGATGAAACATTAAATGACATAATACCGGACAACCCGAACAAGGCATATGACATGAAAGATGTTATATATTCACTTTCCGACAATAAAGAGTTCCTTGAATACCAGCCCTATTATGCCATGAACATAGTAACCGGCTTCATGAGATTAAACGGCAAAAGCGTGGGAGTAATAGCAAGTCAGCCGAAGGTACTTGCAGGATGTCTTGATATAAACGCATCAGACAAGGCGGCAAGATTCATAAGAACCTGCGATGCATACAACATTCCGCTTCTTACATTGATGGATGTACCGGGATTTTTGCCGGGAACACACCAAGAATACGGAGGAATAATAAGACACGGTGCAAAAATGCTATATGCTTATTCAGAAGCAACAGTACCAAAGGTAACTGTAATAACAAGAAAAGCATACGGAGGATCCTACATAGCAATGTGCAACAAGGAACTGGGAGCAGATGTAGTACTTGCATGGCCAACAGCAGAAATAGCAGTAATGGGACCGGACGGAGCAGCCAACATAATATTTAAAAAAGAAATAGAATCAGCAGAAGACAAAAATGAGAAACGCAAAGAAAAAATAGAAGAATACAGAAATACAGTAGCCAATCCCTATACAGCGGCTGCAAGAGGATATGTGGATGCGGTAATAGAACCTGCTGAAACAAGAAAAAGAATAATCAGTTCATTTGACATGTTGACAGGTAAAAGAGTATTAAGACCTGAGAAGAAACATGGCAATATTCCTCTATAAGGAGTCATAAATGAGTTTTATAAGCAATTTATTTAAAAGAAAAGACAATGATGAACATGATATAATAAAAGAAAATCAAATTCAAACAGAAAATGAAGATGAAATTACGGCGGTAATAGCAGCAGCCTTAGCCTTAATGGATGACGAAGAAGAAACAGTGGCAGCCATAACGGCAGCAATTGCATGCATGCTGGGTAAAAACACCGGTGAATTCATAGTGAGAAATATTAGAAGAACTTCTGAAATAGACTCTTTATGGGCGCTAAACGGAAGAATGAAGTTAATGAGATAAACGGAGGAAAAAATGAAAAAATTCAATGTAACAGTAAACGGAAAAACCTACGCGGTAGAAGTAGAAGAAGTAGGAGCGGGACAGGGAGGATTTACATACCAGCCTGTGCAGCAGGCACCTCAGTCGGCTCCCATGCAGCAGGCTGCAGTAACAGCACAGCCACAGGCTGCACCGGAAGCACCAAAAGTATCGGCTCCAAAGGTGTCTTCAGGACCTGTATCCGGTGAAACAATATCAGCTCCAATGCCGGGAACAATATTAGATATTAAAATATCAGAAGGACAATCAGTAAAAGCCGGAGATATTTTGTTGATTCTTGAAGCAATGAAAATGGAAAATGAAATAGTATCACCAAAGGACGGAATAGTAAACAGAATTCATACTTCTAAATCATCTACTGTAAGTACGGGAGATGCCCTTGTAACAATAGGATAAAAAATTAAATTTTCTTAACTCTTCTTTAGAAAAGAAGAGTTTTTTTTTGCAGTAATTTGTGATAGAATGTAAAAACGTATATAGCATAAACAAGGAATATACCTTACACTTTGAATAAGGGGAATGAAATGGTAAGCAATGAAGATATAATCAGACTGCAGTTGGTTAATGGTTTAGGAAGAAAGACAATCAGCAAAATTTTAAGTTACATTGAAAACAAAAACTTAGAATTAAACAACTTTTCTGATATTTTAAAGTTATTAAAAGATATGGGCATAAAAAGATTAAAAATTGATTTGGAAAAAATAGAAGCAGAGGCTTCTGTAATTTTTGAATGCTGCAGAAAATCCAAAATAAAAATAATTGGATTATATGACGAAAAATATCCTCAAAAACTGAAATCAATCGAAGATAAACCATTAATACTTTATGTTGACGGAGATGAAGAATTGCTTAATCAGGAAAACAACATTGCTATAGTTGGTTCAAGAACCCCTTCACAGGAAGGATATGAAGTAAGCTCTATTTTTGCCGAAAAGCTTACAGAGGAGGATTGCTGCATAGTAAGCGGCTTTGCATCCGGATGTGATGAAGCGGCACACAACGGATGCCTTCAGGCAAGAGGCAGGACAATTGCGGTAATACCATCAGGACACCTGCAGTTGATTAAAAACAATAAAGTTCTTTACAACATGATCATAATTAACGGCGGAGCGATTGTATCAGAGCTGCCTCCAAACGCAAAGGCAGAAAAGCATGCATTTATAGACAGAAACCGAGTTATAGCCGCAATATCTGAAGGAATAATAGTTATAGAAGGCGGGCAAAAAGGCGGTACATCTCACACGGTCAAATTTGCAAATGCATATAACAAACCTGTTGCATACACAGCAAGTTTTTCATGCACGGGTCAGACATCAATATTTAATAACAATATTGAAATTATAGACAGTTTTGAGAAGCTTGTAAAATTTAAAAATAAATCTTGTAAAAAAGTGCTTGACAAAGCAGCGGCACAGTAGTATAATTAATTTTGTTGTTGACGAAACAGCGAGTGCGCGGATGTGGCGGAATTGGCAGACGCACTAGACTTAGGATCTAGCGGGATACCGTGGGGGTTCGAGTCCCTTCATCCGCACCAAGTTATAAGCTACATTTTTGTTGGTAATAAACCAATGAAGATGTGGCTTTTTTATATGTGAAATAGTAGTTGAAGTTTGCAGTACCCAAGCGGGTTGAGAATGCTCACCAAGTGATAATTAGTCAAAGGGTGTTTGATGCTATACAGAATTTAAAAGGAAATATTACGAACAAGAACATAAACATAAATGGAATCTGTTTCTAAAGCAAAAATTTTGCTATTTTTTAATAGATTTCAGCATGATACTGTGAATATTTCCATAATTTACACGAATTTAATTGCTTTATTCGCCACTGCGATATATAATGTATACAATATTTATTCGGAAAAGGATAGTTTTAATGGACTATATGACAGCGAAAGAAGCAGCGGAAAAATGGGCGATCACTCCACGCCGGGTACAGGTGCTTTGCGCACAGGGCAAGATGCCGGGCGCTGTTCGGTTTGATGTGAAATAATGTCTGGGTATACAAAGCATATGTTTGACCTAATGACACAAAAAAGACATAGCTTTCCGCCAAGGAGATGGTATGTCTTTTTTCGCTAAAATATGGTATTCTGTTAAAAAGGTTAACAGAATGAAATCCCATATGGGTTGTAAATACACAAATAGATAAATAGAACTTGCGAGAAGGTGTTAAATGGATATAAAACAGGCAGCAGATATAGATTTAGCAATTGTTGTAAATATAACACATGAAACAATAAAAGGAATTTATCCCCGTTATTACCCGAAAGGAGCAGTTGATTTTTTCCTTGCGCACCATAGTGCAGAGAATATCAAATGTGATATTCTCTTGGGCAATATTTTTCTCCTTACAGTGGACGGAGCATCGGTGGGGACGGTCACAATAGACAATAATGAGATTTGCCGCTTGTTCGTACTGCCTGAGCAGCAAGGAAAGGGATATGGGAAGGCGTTGCTGGAGTATTCAGAAAAAGAAATTTCCCAAATATCCACGAGAATCTGTTTAGATGCTTCTCTGCCTGCGAAAAAGATTTACTTGGGGTATGGCTATCGGGAGATAGAATCCCATGCTATCCTAACAGAAAACGGTGACTATTTGTGCTATGACGTGATGGAAAAAGCAACGAATTTCACAGGCGGAAAATAAACGATATGGGGACAATTCTAACTTAATGCCGAAAAATTCTTTTCGATATTATTCCAAAAAGACATAGCTTTCAGCCAAGGGAAAGTTATGTCTTTTTTATATTGCAGATGTGATATAATCAATTTAACAGCATTTGATAAGCAGTATGGCTAAAGTGCGAAGCACTGCGAATTTATATAAAATACGGGAGGTGTTTTGGTGAGAATAGGAATGGGGTTATATGTTAAGAATAGTGTGGAAGCCGTTAAACTTTATAAAGAAGTGTTTGGTCTGGAATTGGGATATCATGTAAAGAATCCTGACGGAACATACTTTCATTCAGAGCTTTATAAAGATGGTCAAGAATTCTTATCTGTAGTGGAATCATCAAATAATTACATGGAAGAAAATATGGTACAGTTGAGCGTGAGCTTTGATAGTGAGGCTGCGGTAGAAAAGGCATACGCCTTGTTAAGCGAAGGTGGAACGATTAAGACACCGTTAGGGCCATTGCCATGGAGTCCATGCGCTGCTGATGTTATAGACAGATTTGGTGTGTGGTGGTATATAACCGCACCGCAACACTATCCGCCTGATGATTACGATCCAAATGTGCCTTGGGATTCCAGTATGTATAAGAAACCGTAATACATAGTATAAGCAAGTAGGGAAAGCCAACAAAATCCTATTACTTAAAGTTTCACAATACTTGATTGTTAACATAACATAAGAGTAGTGATATCTTTATATAAGTGAGGCGAAAAAATGAATATTATTATTGAAACAGACAGATTAGTTATAAGAGAATTTGAAGAGGACGATTTACTAAGTCTTTATAAAATAGAAAGCGATCCAAGAATTGTTGAATTTATTCCCTGGAGCAAGTTAAGCACTCTAAATGAATGCAATAGGAAGATAAAAAAATATATAAGTGACTATAAAAGATATAAATTAAACAGCTGGGCGGTTACGATAAAGGAAACAAGCGAAGTAATAGGCATAACCCAATTGGTTTATTCAAATAAAATTAAGGGGGTTGAGATAGGTACCAAAATTCTTCCCGAATACTGGAGCATGGGATACGCTTCCGAACTAAGCAAGGCAGTTGTCCGTTACGGCTTGTATGAATTAGGAATAGATGAAATAACTGCAGTTACTGATGTAAATAATGCAGGTGCTATAAAATCACTTATAAACATGGGGATGACATTGAAGAAGTATGGTTATTACAATGGCGCAGAGGCTGCATTTTACAGCTTAAAAAGGTAATCATCACAATAAAACGTTATTGTTGAATTTCATATAATTTTATTGACAAACAAATGGTACAGTGGTATTATAAATTTAACTGAATAGGCAAAATTTTCTAAAGGAAATGGCGCAAAGCTATAGGGTCTAAGCCGCGTTAAGCGGTATGACAGCCAGTTGCTGTACAATTGTACATTACGATAATATGCTTTGCTGTTTTCAGCAAAGCTTTTTATATGTCCTACCGTAATGGATTCCTGATTATAGCAGAAGCAAATTAATAAACCACTTTGATAAGGGGACAAGTTATGAAAAAAATAAAAATTATACTATTTGCATTATTAATGACATTTGCATTATCATCCATTGCATACGGCGCTGATATGTATAAAGGCATGAAATCTGAAATTGATGCATCAAACGCAGCAGACGGTTATATAAAAGTAAGATATTTAGATGAAACAACAAAAAAATTAAAAGTGATAATTGAAAAAGGTTCAGTGCAATATACATATGATTTAAACAACAAAGGCGAGTATGATACCTATCCTCTTCAAATGGGAGATGGAAGCTATAAAGTCAGGGTTTTTGAAAATATCAGCGGAGACAAATACGCAACTAAGCAAACTGTAAGTATCAACGTTAAATTAAAGGACCAAAATGCCCCATACTTAGTATCAAGCCAACTGGTTAATTTCACTGATACATCTGAAACGGTGAAAAAGGCTCATGAGCTGACAGAAGGAAAAACAACAGATATTGAAAAAGTAGATGCCATATATGATTATGTAATTTCAAATATAGTATATGATAATGAAAAAGCCAAGACAGTCAAAAGCGGCTATCTTCCGGTTATAGATGAGATACTTAAAAGCAATAAGGGAATATGTTTCGATTATTCATCAGTGATGGCGGCAATGCTTAGGTCAGAGTCAATACCTGCAAAGCTGGTTACAGGGTATTCATCAAATTTAAGCGCATTTCACGCATGGAATGAAGTGTATACAAAGGAAACAGGCTGGATTGTTTTAAACGAAATGTATTTTGACGGAGAACAGTGGAAGCTTATGGATTCAACAATTGCATCATCGGCAAAACAGTCAAACAGTCCCAGAGTAATGGAATATACAAATAAATTAATAGACAGCAAATATTATACCAAGAAGTTTGAGTACTAATACATAAATCCTCCATTGAGTTCAGAAATTAAAAAAATCCTCCCAGGAGGATTTTTTTATAGTCCTAAAACATTTTTTTTATCATCGAATCCGGGTCCATCGCATGCATTACCGCACTTTCTCTGGTTATGAGGCCGTTTTTATAAAGCTCCAATATACTTGTGTCCATGGACTTCATTCCCTTTCCCTCGCATGAATAAATAACGCTGTTTAACTGATGAACCTTGGAATCTCTTATTAAATTTGAAACGGCATTGTTTACAAGCATCACCTCAAATGCTGCAGCTCTTCCGCAGGATGCGGATGGTATCAGGTGCTGGGATATCACGGCCTGAAGCTGCATCGACAGCTGAATTCTTATTTGCTGCTGTTGGTTCGACGGAAACACATCTATTATTCTGTCTATAGTGTTTGCGGCACCTGTTGTGTGCAGGGTTGAAAGAACAAGGTGGCCGGTTTCAGCTGCTGTCAAGGCGATTTCTATGGTTTGCAGATCACGCATTTCTCCGATCAGCATTACATCCGGGGCCTGTCTTAATGCAGAGCGAAGAGATGAAACATAGCTTTTTGTATCAGTTGATATTTCTCTTTGGCTCACAATTGATTTCTTGTGTTTATGTATATATTCAATGGGATCTTCAAATGTCATTATGTGACAGTTTCGCTGGCTGTTAATTTTATCTATTATACATGCAAGCGTGGTTGATTTGCCGCTTCCTGCAGGTCCGGTTATTAATATTAATCCCTTTGTTTTTTTGTATAAATTCATTACAACATCAGGAATTCCTAGTTTTTCAGGATCCGGCAGCTCGAAAGACACAACTCTGATGACAGCCGCATAGGAGTTGCGCTGCATATATGCACTTACTCTGAATCTTCCAAGGCCAGGAAGAGAAAACGAAAAATCAACATCACCCTCATTGTATAACTCATCAATATTGTCATTCTTGGCAATTTTAAATATATCGTAAATGAGCGCATATGATTCTTCTGCAGTGAGGGGGATATCATTGACTGAAGCTATTTCTCCCATTATTTTATATGAAAGAGGCCTGCCGGCTATTATAAAAATATCCGAAGCCTTTTTCTCAATTGCGTTAATAAATATGTCTGCGATTTTCATGTTATTCAAATCCTTCCCATAGGTCAAAGTTTTCTTCCTCATAGACAGGTGGTTCTATTGTAGATAAATTCCATGTTTCTATATTATAATAAGGGTAATTGTTGATTTCATCGTACATTATATTTACAGTTACACAAATTTTCTGGTTTTTATCACCTGATGCTTCATAATAAATTTTAAATGAATCCCAATTGCTGCTGATGATTGACACACCATCAATTTCAGACAGTTCACCGACCGCGGTATTAAAGAATACTTCCGGTGTATCTTCAACCTTCATGTTTTCACAGGCTGAAATAAGTACTTCGTAAATATCAGCTAATTTCTCCTCAGCCTTGCCGTTAGTTTTATAATAATCAGATGTCATTTCTTCTGTTTTTTCAGCCAGCTTCAAATCAGAATGTGCAGTGGTAAAAGATAAAACAGAAAAAACAGTCAGGCACAGAACAACAAGAATTATTATAATGATAGCACCGCCCATGCCTATGCCTATGGAAATATTAGATGACTTATAATTTTTGATTGCCATTTTTACCTCCGGGCATAGTTTGGAAAGAATTTTTTAGTTTTTATTTCATATATATTGTCAGTTTCTTTATTTTTATCAATAAAAGGATAGGGCTCTGCCCTTTCTGAACTTATAATGAATTCTTTTGTTTCACCAGAACTTGTCAGTACATCAGATGTCTTAACTGTTATGGAATATTCATGTTTTTCTTCGCCGCATATGTTCCAATATTTATCGTAATAACTCATATAAATACCTTCGTTGCCATTTAATTTCTGAAGACTAAAATTTTCTGCAAGATACACATCTGCTTCAGTGCTGCTGTCAAAAGATTTAATCATTTCGGCAATAGATTGAACCCTGTTTCCCGCTTCAACCTTATCATTTGCTTTTATTTGAGTAAATTTTGCAGCAGCAAAGCAATTGAGCATTATTGCTCCTGCTATGGCAAATATTAATATGGATATTATTATTTCAACAAGGGATAACTCTAAATTTATGGATACCTTATTTTTCATTTTAACCTCTTAATAAGAATGTAAGTTTAAAATAAGTCCTGTGCTTTCATTATTGCTTTTTGTAGTGAATTTATATAAATCTTCCTCAAGCTTTTCTATATTGAAGCTTTCAACCTTCAATATTTTCATTCCATCATCCGGATTAAATTCCATGCCTGCATCAATGAACATTTCATAAATTGCATTATCGTAAAAATAAATCCATGTTTCATATTTTGCACCATCAAATACTTCGCTTATTACAACTGCATTTTCTCCATTAAAACTTTCAATTCTGACGCAGTCTTTTTTATCATTCTGCCTGATCTTATTTGAAACGTAGGACAGAGAAACCCTCTTTTCGTAATTGCCCGTTCTGTCGTTGTTGATTCCTGAGTAAATATCACTTCCAAGCATTATAATCATAACAGACAGAAATACAATCATAAGAAAAAGAAGCATTATAAATATAAATTGAAATGAAAATTGCTTTGTTGCATTTTCTTCTTTAATCATTCTAATCCTTCCTTATTTTAAATAAACCTCTATATCAGGCATAATGTTTGAAGCAAAAACATGATAGCTTATAACATAATTGTCATGATCAACAACTAATCCGTAATTATCTTCCAAATATTCTATATTCGGAGGATAAAATCCTTCAATTGCATAGCACTGAACAGCGCTTCTTTTTATTGCATCGGACAATATTTCAAACTTTTCCTCTTCATTTGTATTCTGCACATTTTCAACACCATAATAGAAACAGCAAGCAAAAATGATAATTAATACAACAGTAAGAATTTTTAGCTTAATCTTTTTCAATATATCAATCCTTTCTGTCTAACCTATTGAAGACATTATGTTCATTAAAGGAAGCATGACAGAAAGNNGAAATTAAAATAAAGCCGATTACTACGCATAAGGTTCCGACCAGCACCGGCTCAATCAAAGCTACAGCACTGTTTATTGACTGCCCTGCTTCATTTTCATACAGATCAGTCAGCTTTTTCATTACAACGTCCATTTCGCCGGTGCGTTGTCCCATATTGAGCATTTGCAGATGCATGCTTGAAAACAGAGATAATTTAGAAAGCGAATCAAGGAATTCCTCTCCTGAGCTGATTGATTTACTGCATTGCTCTATTTTATTTTTCAGTTCCGTATCTTCAACGATATCAAGGAGCATGTTAATGGAACTTTCAACGTTCATACCGCTTGACAGTAATAAAGACATGCCGGAAGCAAATCTGTAAGCTGTTATTTTCTTTATTATGGACTTTGTTAATATAAAATTACCTATAAACTTGTATAATGCTGTTCTTCCGTTTTTTGTCTTAGAGGCTATGTATAATAAAACCATTGCCGATATAAGAAATAAAACAAAACCCAAGGTGAATTTGCCGGTCATTATACCTGATGAAAAGGACATTATAAATGAGGATTCATTTGACATTTGTCCTCCAAGCTCCTCAACCATTTCTTCAAAGATAGGAAATATCTTTGTTACGAGAAGAATTATTACAAAAGACATCATTACAAATAACATAGCAGGGTAAAAAATTGAATTGCGTACTTTGGATTTAATAAAGCTTTCTCTGTCATAATATTCAGATAAAGAGCACATCACATCCTCAAGTCTTCCGGTAACACTTCCAATCTGACTCATATTTATTATATATGAAGGAAAACAACCTGAGTTTTCCATAGCTACATATAATGGGACCTTATTTGAAAGTTCATTTCTCAGTATACCCAAGACATTTTTAACATTGCCTTCTTCGATATCGTTGTACATCCAATCTATTCCGTCGAAAATCAGCATTCCTGATTTTAGTATCATTGCAATCTGTGTACAAAAGTAAGATAATTCGGATGAAGACAGTTTTTTAACTGATTTGTTTTTCATATATCCACCATCCCGTATTGTTTATAACGTTTCCTTAACTGCTAATAATTATATTATAATTAAGTTCTAAACTCAACAATATTATATGTAATTTTACAAATTACGCTATAAAGCGCAAAATATGTATTAATTAAATTGGTCATTATATGTAAGTGCAGTAACATTTTTATACAGCTTCATATACTATATGTGTTCGGCATTTAAGACTTAAAAAGTATGGTCAAAAAGATGTGAAGAAAAATTGAAATAGGGGATTGACAAAGGCAACTAAGTAAGCTACAATATAAAAGCACTTCAGATTTGAAGAGATGCTGGTAATATATAAATAAGAAATAAATAAAAAACCAGTTGACAACAGCAAACTGTTGTGTTAAACTAACAAAGCTGTCAGCAACGGCGATGGCTAAAAATAAATAAAAAGTACTTGACAAACAAAAGCAAGTATGATAAACTTTCAAAGCTGTCTCAAGAGACGGTGGAGAAAAAAAGAAAAAAAGAAA
>DFOA01000011.1 GCA_002381185.1 Firmicutes bacterium UBA3553
TTTGACAACCATTTTTGAAAATATTTTATTTTTCTTTTAAAATTCTTTTTATTTTGATTAATCTTTTAGAGATGGCATTTTGTGAACAGTGCATATTCCTTGCAATTTCACGCTGCGTATATCCTTCTATAGCCAATAAGGTTAAAAGTTCTAATTCATCATCACTTAAATCTCTTAGTTTTCTAGAAAGTGCATCATCAGAAATAGTATCTATCCAAGCATAACGTCCTGAAAACTCCATTTCATCAAAACTTGTAGATAAAGATGCAAACCTCTGAAACAAATTGGAGCGTGTTTCTGCATTTTGCTCATCTATATTTTCTTCCGGTATGGCTTGTACACGATTTTCGTAGTTTCTTCTCATACGAAACCAGCTCCAATCAAATTCATATAGCTCCTGTATTGCCTTCTCACTCATTCCTGCTTTTTTGTATTGCTCATGCAATTTCTCCCATTCTTTATCAAAGATAAATTTTTCTTTGCTATAATTAAAACCCATTTTAATTCCTCCGTTTTCTGATTTTTAAAAATGAATGTAATCATCAGAAAAAGGAGGAGAACGGCATTTAGTATGTAAGCTAGACTTTGTCTTCTCCATCTTTCCCCCTGTTTTTGGGTAAAGAAAAAGCCCAGAACAACATTAATTTGTTATTCCAGGCTTCTTCATCACCATATTTGGAGAAATGGGCATAAAAATAACCCCGACATAAATGAAATGCCGAGGCTCTTGATTGTTATTTTATTTTAGACCATTAACTCCCCATAATACAGAGTATAGGCTATTGACAATTCAAAGTCAGTACGTATATGGTTCGTATCTAGTTCAACTTTAGTTCACACTTAGTACGCATTTTGTATTTCTTCAAAGAAATATAGTAACTCATTTTCTTCTATAGTACTTGTCCCATTAAATATAGCTTGATATTTTGGCAAGGAATATCCCCAAAGTGCAATTCCAAATAGTTTTATTGCCTCTTTCTTTTTTGTATAGAAACTTGTCCGCTCAATAGAAAGATATTCTAGTATTTCTGTTTCTGTCATTGGATATGCTGTAATATAGCATTTTGACAATATTTCATGATACAGCTTTCCATTTGTATGATAATTATAAATTTTAATCATTGCTGTATCTACAAGATCTATCATCCATTTAGTCTCAAAAATACAGGAAACTTTATCACTAAACTTGTCCTTCTTTTCAGTAGGTGCAAAATCATTTAAATATGTTAAAGCTGTAGCAAGTTCATTGCTATAATATGACTCACATGCTTCCCTTACATAATTAGCTTCTTGAATGGTTCTCCATACTACATCCCTGTATATAGCAAGAACAAGTTTTGATTTATGAAAAACCTGTTCCTCATCAAGGTTCATACCCTCATACATCTTTGAAATATTCTTCATGTTTCTTGTAAGTCTCATCCCATACCTCCGTTGTTTTAGGGGTATTTAATTTACATGTTATATTCCCCACCCCATATTTTTATTGACTATTGACAAAATGTGAAGATTTATGTACTATAGTATGTGTAGTTATTCTTCACATTTATATTATATGAAGATAACCATCATATGTCAATAGCAAAATACATTTTATGAAATATAACTTCATATTCAAGGAGGATATTATGAGATTTGGAGAAAAACTTAGAGACTTACGGAAAGGGAAAGATATGACCCAGACTGACTTGGCAAAAGAAATTGGTGTTTCACTACGTACAATTATTAGCTACGAAAATAGTAACAGCTATCCAAAGAAACGAGAAGTTTATTCCAAATTAGCTACACTTTTTAATGTCGATATTAATTATCTTTTAACCGAAGATGAAGAATTTATCACAAAGGCAAAAACTAAATATGGCAATCGTGGTGCAAGACAAGCTGAAGATTTAGTTGCTGAAATTGGTGGATTATTTGCAGGTGGTGAATTATCAGAAGCAGATAAGGATGCTGTTATGCGCTCCTTACAACAAGCTTATTGGGATGCTAAAGAGGAAAACAAAAAGTACACTCCTAAAAAATATAGATTAGATGACGATAATAATAAATAAGTCCAACTTTTTTATTATTATAACCGGGGAATAGTAGATTCTATACAGGGGGTGCTGCTTTGATTGACTCTTTCAGAATATATAAGAAAGCGAATGCTCTTGTCAACCGTATAGGGACAAGGGATACCAGACAGATTGCCAATGAACTTGGTATTAAGATTTATTATGAGAGTTACGATGACCTATTGGGCATGTATACCTATCGTTGGAAGCAACGTATAATCTTTATTAATAATAATTTAGATGACCACATGCGCCAGATGGTATTAGCACATGAAATCGGTCATGATATTTTTCATAGAAATTTAGCCAGTAATGGTCTTAAGGAATTTGAGCTTTTCGATATGAAAAATACTACCGAATACGAAGCCAATATCTTTGGTTCTCATCTATTAATTGACAATGATGAGGTGTTAGCTCTAGCTCGAGATGGTTATGATATAGTGCAGATTTCAAGTATGTTAAATTCACATATTAATCTACTGCTGATAAAAATGCAGGAAATGAATAAAATGGGGTATGATTTTAATGTACCTTATCGCCCTGAAAGTGATTTCTTGAAGAAGATAAAAGTATAAAGCTCTGTCCATGATTTTATTAGGCAGAGCTTGTTTTTATTTCAAAAGAAATTCATTTATTTTATTTACACAGATGCTTACAAAACTATCAAATTGCTCTTTATTAAACAATTTCAAATAATACTCATCTACATTTCTAAAATCTGGTGCTGCATCATAATTATCATCTGGCAATAACTCATAATATGCCCACCAGTTATCAATTACAGGTTTATTTATCCATCTTATATGATTCATGATTTCACTTTCAGATAAACACTGTTCTCCTGACTTTAGACGATTAGCAACACAATAACCAACGAATATTAAGTCATCAATTTCTATTCTGACCCATATATCTATATTAGGTTTTACAGCCGATTTATACAAATAACTGATTCCTGGGTATGTAGAAGACTTGCGGCTATAAAATTTATTTACTTTTTCTCCTTCATTGGCTGAGTAATCATATTCATTTTGAAGTTTTTTTCTACCAACCTTATCTTCAATTGCTTTAAACAGTTTTTCCATTAGATCTATTTTACACTCTGTAACACTACTTTCTATCGCAATAGCACTCCTCATATTTTCTGGAGATTTCGTAATTACATCTTTAATTTCCATTTCCTTTTCATCCTCCATTTGATTAGTAAAGCTACGGATAGCCGACATATACTGCAATATAACTTCTCTGATGGGTGCGATTTTTATTGTTTCCTTTTGCTCCAAACACTTCCCAAGCCAGTTCAAAATATCATCAGAAAATGATATAGCTGTAACCTGCTTGTCCGTCAATCCGTTAGCACTATAATCTGAAGGGAAATCTCCATGTCTAGTTAGATAGAACAAATTTGAATTTATTGCTTTTTGATAATAATCATAACACTGGTTCTCCTGATCCTCTGCATATACCTTTACTTCTATTGGTACCAATCTTTCTTTTGTACGAATAACTATATCAATTCTACGATTTTCATCTATAGAGTATTCTCGATAAACCGCTGCAGATGCAAGCTCCGATTCAGACATTTCTATTTTCAATACTTTCTCCACAAATAGTTTTAAATATGTAATTCCTTGATAATGACTACCTGTTGGAGAAAGTAATTCGTATAGCACCCGGCAGATTGTAACCTCATCAGAAGCAATATTAGCAATTTTAAAAATATTAAAGTATCCGCCAGTTTTTTGATTAATTAAATCATACTTTTTTGATATAGCAGATACCTCTTGCAATAATAGTTCAATATTCATATCTAATACCCTCGATATTAGTATTTTCTATATCATCATCTTATTACCATTTGTTCTTAACGTAATTCCTGCATTTTTAGCATATGGACGAAATATATTGATAAGCTCTCTCCAGTATACTGGATAAGCATTGGAACCATAATAATTCAATTGTCTCTTTCCTGTTAGTTGTATTTCCAACCCCCACTGCTCTCCATCCAGAATATCAGAATTATTATATTTCTTCTTCCAAGACAATAAAAATATCTTATTATATATTTTATTGATAAGCTTATTCCATTCTTCAATAGATAGTTCTTGCTTACCAGTTCTATTGTTCTCAAAATTGTATTCATCTATTGCTAAACCGGGTTTAACTTCATAATGGCAGTCACTCTCGCCTTTTTCAAAGCATGTATTTATGTATCCTCCAAAGAAACCACCCACATAAAAACTTATTTTTCGGGTTTCAATAGCATAATCAAATAATGAGCCATCTTTATTCATTTTAATTGGTGGTCCTCCAAAATCTTTCTTACAATTATTGCAATGATATTTGGGATCAGATTCCGTAATCATGCATCCACCAAGCACAACATGCCCTGCTTCAAGTTCTTCTTCTAATTGCTCTGTAAAAGCAGACATACCCCAAAGATATTCTGCTACATTTCTATTTCCGCATTTCGGACACTTTACTTTAGCCATTGCTTTCTCCTTACTCCAATAATTTATATTTTCTCTTTCCCAGCATCCTCATTCTGTATAGCAGCGTTAATCAAACGATTCAGTGCTCTTTTCCTTGCTATAAATATTTTTTAAAGTTTTCAGCTTGTTCTAGCACTTCCTTATATACATCATCCATAGTAACAGGGGGATAACCATGTTCATCAAGCAAGATTATCAAATCAACCTTCAGTTCTGCTTTTATGTCATCACGAGTTGCCCAATCCGTATATTTGGCCTTATCGTCAACAACTTTTTTTACTTCTTTGGAGAGATTTATCAATTTGCTATCCGGATATTCAAAATCATACTTTTTGGCTACAGCTTTTAATATGTCATAAAAGGCTTTCTATTCAAAATCAATCCCCATTCCCATAAACGAGTTTTTTTCATTTTTTAATTCTTCAAGTAGTTTAGCAAGTTGTTCCGCTACATCATCAAGAATTTCAGTTGCATATGATTCATCTTTTCTGCGGTTATTGTAATCATCAACAACCTTTTTCAATCTATCAGCAAATTCAACACCTTTTATTTTGTTAACCTTTTTAAATTCGTCTGTTGCTTGAGACAACAATTTTTGGAGAATTTTTATTTTTGTGTTTGGCAACTTAATTTTAGCAATTTTATTAAGGTATTCTTCACTAAAAATATCTACTGTTATTTTCTCTACATCTGAATCAATACTAAAAATTTCTTCAAAACCATCAGTAATAATAGCTTCTTCTATGAGTTTTCTCACTCTGGCATTCATCTGTGAAATGTCGGGAGCAGTACCCTTTGTTAGCTTAAATAAAATAGAACGTACAGCAATATAAAAATGAATATAATCTTTATCATTGTCCGTTAACTCATCGCTACTACTACAAAGATTAAAAGCTTGCTTCATCCTTTTAACAGCAGCCATAAATCTAAGTTCAAGTTCTTCTGTAAGTTGTACATATTCAACAGCTCTATTTAAGCAGTCAAGTTGCTCTTTTGGAGTGCCATTAAAGAAATCATTAGAATTGAAGTTATGAAACATCTGTGCCAATACTTCAAGCTGGTCTTTTACAATTGTTACGGATTGTCCTATTTCCTCAAATTCTTCTGATTCAAAATTCGTATATTTAGCAAGAGCACTATTCATATTGTTTTTTATACCAATGTAGTCAACGATTAATCCTTTATCCTTACCTTCATAAACACGATTTACCCGTGATATTGTTTGAATAAGAGTATGTTGCTGTATCGGCTTATCTATGTAAATTGTATCAAGGCATGGAACATCAAAGCCTGTTAACCACATATCCACTAATATTGCAATTTTAAAATTAGATTTAACCTGCTTGAATTGGCAATCAATCTCTTTTCTGTCTTCTTTTGTTCCAAGCATATCATATAAATCTTTTAAATCGTCTTTATTTCGAGTCATAACCATTTTTATCTTTTCAATAGGTTTTAGCTCTTTTTTTTCCTTTTCAGAAAGTTCAATACCTTCCTCACATTGTTTTTTCTCTGCCCATTCTGGGCGTAATTCAATTATAAATTTATAGAGTGCATATGCTATATCACGGTTGGCACAGAACATTGTCTTCCCTGCCACCGTAGCTCCTTCTGTCACTATATTTTCATAGTGTTTTATAAAATCATGTGCCACTGCACTAAGTCTGTCTGGAACTCCTATAATAACATCTAGATGAGCTACAGCTTTTTGACTTTCCTCTATTTGATATTCATTAGCACCTTCACGTACACAATTACCATAGTATTCTTCAATTTCTTTAACTTTATCTTGGTCAAGATTTACTTTTGCTGCTCTGCCTTCGTAAACAAGATTTACAGTTATTCCATCCTTAACAGATTCTGTCATAGTATACGAATCTACCACCTTACCAAAAACTTCAATAGTGGCATCAATAGATGTTCCTGTAAATCCAACATAAGTTGCATTTGGAAGAGAATCATGGAGATATTTTGCAAAACCATATTTTCGCTCTACCCCATCTTCAGTAAGTTTAAGCTGTTGGTCTAAGTTAACCTGTGATCTATGTGCTTCATCCGAAATGCAAATGACATTATTTCTTTCAGTAAGCAATTCTGCATCCTCTGCAAACTTTTGAATTGTGGTTAAATAAACCCCTCCACTTTCTCTGCCTTGAAGTTCTGCTCGAAGTTTTTCTCTTGAATCAATACTTATAATAGTGTTATCCCCAATATATTCTTTAGAAGTCCCAAAGAGTTTTGAAAGCTGATCATCAGGTCTGTTCTATCTGTAATTACTACAATTGTAGGACTTGCGAAGTGGGTACTTCGCATTAAAATACGAGACAAAAACACCATTGTATAGCTTTTACCACAACCCGTTGCTCCAAAGTAAGTACCACCCTTACCATCTCCATGTGGGCGCATATGTAGTTTAATATTTTCAAAAAGTTTCGTTGCTGCAAAATATTGCGGATAGCGACAAAAGACCTTTACATCTTTATCCGAATTATATGGAAAATAAACAAAGTTTTTGATAACAGCAAGTAGTCTTTCCTTTCTAAATAGTCCTTTACCATTGTAATAAGAGAATTGATTCCATCTACTTCTTTATCATATTCATCAATTTTTCTCCATGCATAGAAAAAATCATAAGTGGCAAACAATGAACCGTATTTATTATTTACACCATCACTTATTACAATAAAAGCAAATAAAGGCGATTAGTTTCGATGGTTCTGATAAAACTTTTTTTGTTACTTTAATTTATATTAAAAATTCTCGTGTGTTCCAAGGTGGATTTTTAGTATATTTACATGCACATATATTCGGTTCTATCTTTATCAGCAGTAAATTTTATTAAAAATAGGTACCGTCATGTGATCCATCACAGAAAGTTTTTAGAACTTTTACCACATGTTCGATAAAAATATGCTTTACCTTTTTAAATTCTACAGGAATAGGTGACTTTTGTGTACTTTGTTTTTCAAGTTTTTAATTATCAGATATATAAATAACCATTATTTAATGATTTACAAAATAAATCAACTAAAGATTTTTTACATTTAACGCTCTAAATGAATTTAAAACCGCAATGATAGTTACAACAACTTTATCTCCAGGCAACAATTCAGCATATACCTTATCAAGTCCAAGTTCTTTAGCAACTTTTGCACCTACACTTTTAGCATCACCTGTTAACATAACTGTTTGCCTAATGTTGGCAGCTTTCAATTCTTTAATTGCTTGTGCTGAATCTTCCTTTACTTCCTCTGCTATAACAATATATCCGGAATATTTGTTATCAACTGCAACATGTACAACTGTTCCAACTAATTCAAATTCAAAGTGAGGGATATTATATTTTTTCATTAATTTAATGTTCCCAGCCAAAATATTTTTCCCATCAACTACTGCATTAACACCATGACCAGATATCTCTTCTACATTTGAAATTCTTCCATTATCAATTTCCTTACCATAAGCACGTTTTAAAGATAAGGATATTGGATGATTTGAATAACTTTCATCATATGCAGTTAATTCCAATAATTCTTCTTTAGATATCCCTTCCGGCTGAATTTCTTGCACATTAAATACTCCCTTTGTTAATGTACCTGTTTTATCAAAAACAACAATTTCTGTTCGTGCTAATGCTTCAAGATAATTACTACCTTTAACTAAAATTCCCTTTCTTGAAGCTCCGCCTATTCCGCCAAAGAAACACCAGGAGCGTGGCGAAAGCCTGCATCTGATACCCCAAAAACATCCGTCAAAAGCCACAAATGTGCAAAAGCCTGCCCTTGAAAAAAGGGCAGGCTATGCGTGACTTCCGGCAGCCAGGCTATCATAACGCTTTTTGAAGCGTCTTAGTTCCTATGGCTTTGCGTCCCCACCTTTAGGTGGGTTTGCCCTTGGCTTTGATATTCTATTTTTTAGTTATACTCACAATCCTTACTTAATGATTGATGCTGATATCCCTCTCTATCTTAATACATATGATGTACCCCTTGATTTGCTTAATGGTAGGACAAAACAAGGGGTAGTTTCTGTAAGCAAAAGGACGAATCAAAGTCTGGTTTGCATTATATTGAAAAGTAATGACATTTCATATTTTTTTCACATTCAATGCTCTGAAAGCATTTAATACCGCGATGATAGTCACGCCTACATCAGCGAATACTGCCTCCCACAAGGTAGCTAATCCCAAGGCACTCAAGACAAGAACAACTGCTTTTACGGAAAGAGAAAATCCAATGTTTTGATGTGCAATTTTCAGTGTCTTTTGTGAAATCTTTATTGCTGTAGCAATTTTAGAAGGCTCATCGGTCATAATGACAATGTCCGCAGCTTCAATGGCTGCATCAGAGCCCAAACCGCCCATTGCTATTCCGATGTCTGCACGGGCTAAAACAGGGGCATCATTGATTCCATCACCTACAAAAGCAAGCTTGCCTTTTGCTGATTTTTGTGAAAACAGTTCTTCCAGTTTTTCAACCTTATCTCCCGGTAACAATTCAGCATAAACTTTATCAAGTCCTAGATCCCTGGCAACTTTTGTACCAACGTTTTTGGTGTCGCCTGTCAACATAACTGTCTGTTTAATGTTAGCTTCCTTAAGATCTCTGATTGCCTGTGCCGAATCTGCTTTTACCTCATCGGCTATAATAATATAACCGGCATATACGTTATCAACTGCAACATGTACAACCGTACCAATCAGTTCACCTTTGTAATATGGGATATCCATCTTTTCCATGAGCCTGAAATTACCTGCTGAAACCTTCTTGCCATCTATTATTGCATTAACACCATGACCCGATATTTCTTCTACATCCGAAATGTGCCCATTGTCGATATCTTTGTCATAAGCACGTTTCAATGACAGAGAAATTGGATGATTGGAGTAGCTTTCTGCATAAGCAGTTAATTCCAACAACTCTTCTTTTGAAATTCCCTCTGCATGTACTTCCTGTACATTAAATACACCTTTTGTTAAGGTACCGGTTTTATCGAAAACAACAATTTCCGTCTGCGCCAACGCTTCCAGATAGTTGCTGCCTTTGACCAAGATCCCGCTTCTTGAAGCTCCGCCTATTCCACCGAAGAAACTTAATGGTATGGAGACAACAAGCGCACACGGGCAGGAAACCACAAGAAATGCTAATGCTCTGTATACCCAGTCGCTAAAAGTCGCACCCTCTATAACAAGAGGCGGCACAATAGCTAAAATAGCAGCGATGATTACCACAACGGGAGTATAATATCTCGCAAACTTCGTAATAAATTGTTCCGAATTGGATTTTTTACTGCTGGCATTCTCGACTAAATCAAGAATCTTGCTGACGGTAGATTCTCCAAATTCCTTGGTAACTTCTGCCGTAATTACTCCGTTAATATTGATGCATCCGCTTAATATGTCACTACCAGCAGTTATTTCACGCGGTACAGACTCACCGGTAAGTGCCGAAGTATCGACTATAGAGTTTCCTTCTATAACCTTGCCGTCAAGAGGGATTTTCTCTCCGGCTTTAATTACGATAATATCACCAATCTTTACTTCATCCGGGTCTGTTTTGACGAGTTCATCACCGCGTTTCACGTTCGCATAATCCGGGCGAATGTCCATCAAGCTTGCAATTGACTTTCTTGACTTATCAACAGCATAGCTTTGGAATGTTTCACCAACCAGATAAAATAACATAACTGCAACGCCTTCTGGATATTCGCCGATAAAGAATGCACCGATTGTAGCAACGCTCATAAGGAAGTTCTCGTCGAAGACCTTACCCTTGAGAATGTTTTTTATAGCCTTTAAAACCACATCTCCGCCAACAATAATATAACTGATAAGATATAACGCAAGCTCTAACAGCTCATTGTTTGTTTTTAAAATCATTGTAGCGGCGAAAATTATGCCGCCTGCAATAATTCGTTTTAACCGATTGTTCATAGCACTGCCTCCTCGTTAAGCCTTTTTCATCACCACGTCAGGCTCCGTTTTTTTAACAATTGCTTTTGCAGCTTCGATAATTTCAGCCATCTTATCGTCATCTGCCTCGATAACAAGTTTGGTAGTCATAAAATTAACAGTGGCGTTGCTCACGCCGTCAAGATTATTGATTGCCTTTTCCATTTTTGCAGCGCAGTTAGCACAGTCTAAGCCCTCTAATTTAAATGTTTTTTTCATGATAAAATCCTCCTATTATTTTTAATTATTCTACAATATGTTCTAAGCCTTTTTCGAAGATGTCTTTCACATGTTTATCTGCGAGAGAATAAAAGACAAATTTACCCTCTTTCCTAAACTTAACAAGATTCGCTTGTCTTAGCGATTGCAGCTGATGAGAAATGGCAGATTTAGTCATATTAAGGAGCACTGCCAAATCACAGACACACATTTCATTTGAGTCAAGCACCCACAAAATTTTAACTCTCGTGCTATCTCCAAGAACTTTGAAAAAATCAGCCAAATCATAAAGCTGGGATTCTTCAGGCATCTTTGATTTTACTATTTCCACAATATCCGAATGAATAACGCTACAATCGCATACACCTATCTTATCTATCTTCTTATCTATAGAAATACCTCCCTCTATTCAAATTCAATTGAGCATTCGCTCAACTATGTTTACAGTATAGTTGAATATATGTTCAACTATCAAGGTCTTTTTAAAAATTTAACTCAAATAAATAAATATCTGAGTTAAACATTTTTTTGTATCGATTTATAATGGCTCTGAGCGGTACCATACAGGTGGTAATTCTTTGTATACCCTATGGCATATCCGCAAGTACTTTTGCTGTTTTTGATATAGGCTTTCAGAAATGCTCTCATATTTATTCTGTAACATGGGTTAAGCATTGACTAAACATTGCTTTGATATGTTCATCATCTAATGAATAGTAAGCAATTTTGCCGTCACGCCTATATTTAATCAAACGAGTTTGTCGCAACGATTTTAGATGATGAGAAATAGCAGGCGAAGACATATTTAAAAGAGCTGAAATATCACACACACACATTTCTGAAAGCATTAGTACATTTATAATCTTTAAACGTGTAGGGTCGCTTAAAACCTTAAACTCCGCTGCCATATCAAATAAGATTTCATCATCTGTTATTTCCTGTTTTACTTTTTCTAATATATCCTCATGAATAATGGTAGTGCTACATACTGCATTTTCATTCTTCTTGTTTGACATAGTTACTCCTTTCATGTAATCAATTAAACAATGGCTTAATTGTTATAATACCATTTTCTTATTATGCTGGCAATAAAGAAAATAATAAATGTAAACTTAAGTAGCTTTTCAACCATTCAAGTTATCGATATACTTTTACTTATTTATGTTTCTTTTCTGTTGTTAAATATATTCTTATGCGAGAAATTCGCTGCACATTTCATCATTAACCATCTCATAACACAGTGATAGGACAGATTCAGGGCTTAAATATTTGTAATTTAATTCTCAACACTAATGTATTTATATTTTAGCTCCTTTAAACAAAACAAAATATGAGAGCACTACAACTCCTAAAACTACAAATACATCTGCAAAATTAAATATGGGATAATTGATTAGCGTAAAATCGAGAAAATCAGTCACATAGTTCAATCTAATTCTATCAATAAGATTCCCTAAAGCTCCACCAATAATAAACGTCAAGGCTAGCTTCAAAGTTGCTTCTCCTGTCTTTAATATTTTTATCAAGTAACATATTAATGCTACAACAACTATGGCCGTTACTAATATTAAAAACACCTGTTTATCCCTCAATATACTAAAAGCTGCTCCTGTATTCCTTGCATAAGTCAAATGAAATATATCTTGAACTAGGGGTATAGTATTTATTGGCTTTAATTGTGTTTCTGCAAGATACTTAGTCCACTGATCAATTCCTGTCACTAATGCAATAATAAAAATATAAAACATTTCTCTCCTCCAAAAATATGCATGAATAGCAATTGAAATTAATACTCTACACGAATAGTTAAACACTTGCTTATATGTTTTATTATATTGATAGCAATAATTATAGTCAATACATTTATATAAACATTTGCTCACATTTTATAATATTACCATTTAGTGTCATCTAAATAAAGTTATAAACACTAAATTTCTTTGATAACAACATTGCTTTTACCTGTTGATGTATTAATAGGTATGGTATTCACCTGCTTTATCCGATAGTTTAGGTATAGCAACTTTTTTTCTTTTAAGATATTATCCATTTGTTTGCGTAGCTGATTTTGAGTAGTATTAAAATCAGCACCTTGCCTTAACTCTACCCTTATCTCAAACATTCTATTTGAACGCTGAACAAACTGGTATCCGATTATTCCCTCTGCCTCTAATGTATTGATAATCAAAGGGTGCAGAAAATCCTTCTCTCCCTTATCATTTATAAACCACATGATTTCCTCATTTCTCCCCATAATCTCTTTTATTTTGCTAAATGGGAGTGCTTCATTTTCTAATCTTTCTGCACTCATCAGTTTATCAGTAAGTTTATAGCGAATAAGAGGCTGCGAGTAGTTATACAATGGCGTAATAAAAGTATGTTCTTCTTCTACTTCAAGATAATTTATATCATCAAATATATAAAATCCTTGATATGTATCTCTTTCTAGACCCATTATTATTGACTCAGACGCTCCGTAAATATTAAATATATCTGTATGCAAAACAGATTGAAAATACCTTCTTTGTTCCCTAGTTGTCGGTTCGCCACCAGTAATTACTCTAAAAACATTTATTTTAATCTTATTGTCTGAAATCAAATCACAAAGAATTTTAATTGCAGATGGATAGCCAATGATTACATCCGGATTGAATCTATTAATTTTATCTATCCAGAGTTCCAGTGATAGATTGATATTCAACAACAGAGGACGAAATCCAAAACCCTTGATACCGGAATTTGCTGCCATAGCTCCTCCAAATCTTCCTTCTGTTGCAGCTACATACAATACTCTAAGCCCTCTTAAACTTTTTGAGATAGCTTCCTTCAGCCCTACTTCTCCCTTACATGCCCTGAATCCGGCAGCAAGTATTGTTTCCCACGAATTACGATCGTAAATGAAGCATGTTGGCTTACCTGTACTTCCTGACGAGTGAACAATTGCATATTCGTCCAAATACTTTTTATCCCTGCTCTTCTCCTTCATGAGAAAACGTTCTATATGTTGCAAATTTACTCGTTTGTCAGTCACTATTCTGTTAAAATTCTCTACAAATATCTTTTTATCGATACTAGGAATCTTATTTATTGGAATTTCCCTAATATCCCCGTCACGAATACCATAACTAGAATAATACTCATGATAAAACTCAGAATTGTAATAAGCATGCTTAAGTAATTCTCTGACCTTTTGCTCACGTTTATCAAGTATCTCACTTCTACTCTTTTGAAAATTGTGGTTTAACTTATTGGTCTTAGTCATTAGACCTATATATCCCATTTTCGTTCTCCTAAACCATATTTTAACCATCTCATTTTGATATTTTTTATATGATATTCTATAATAATAAAATTTTCTTCTGCTTATATATTACTTCATCTAGAAATATTTTTTTGCCTTATCCTTATTTATACATATATTCCCTTGTCCAAGGCAATTCGTTATTTACACCTTTTGTAAACAAGAATTGATGAATGTCTATATTCCCGCTATTAAAAGATGCAGCACAGGCATTTAAGTATAATCGCCACATCCGAATAAAGGTTTCGTCCTTACTCTTCATGATTTCAGGCAATGCATTTTCAAAGTTTTTTGCCCAATGCTCTAAAGTTCTTCCGTAGTGTCTTCTAAGACTTTCTGCATCTATTAAATGAAAATCCTCATCTGACATATGTGATATTAATTCTTTGACTGTTGGTATATATCCTCCGGGGAAAATATACTTATTTATCCACGTATTTGTTCCTGCTCCATTAATGCCAGTTATACAATGAAGCAGAGAGACTCCCTCTTCCACTAATAGTTTGTTTACTGTGGAAAAGTATTCATGAAGATAGTCCTTGCCTACATGCTCTATCATACCAACACTTATTACTCTGTCGAATTTTCTGTTTTTCAGCTCTCTATAATCGAGCAGTTGCACTTCTACGAGTTCTTCCAGCATTTCACTTTTGATTCTTTCCTTGATTTTGGCAAATTGCTCGGAGCTTAAAGTTATTCCCATGGTCTTTGCTCTATATTCTTTAGCTGCCGTTATAATCAATTCTCCCCAACCGCAGCCAATATCAAGCAATGTTTGTCCTTCATTAAGATTTAATTTTCTTAAGATATGAGCTACCTTATTTTTTTGAGCACCGTTTAAAGTATCATCAGGAGATTGAAAATATCCACAAGAATAGGTCATAGAATCTTCTAACCATAACCTATAAAAATCATTGCCTATATCATAATGATGTTGAACGTTATCCTTGCTTTTTTTAATATTATTACTCAATTTTTTATTTATAATAGTACTATGCAAAAAGCTCTTACTATTATTATATAGAGATTCGATAACCTTTTGTAAATCGCCATCTATATCAATCTTATTAGTCATGTAAGCCTCACCTAAAGCCATAGTTGGATCACTTTTTATATCAGCTACTAGTATAGGGCTATTAATAATTAACGTAAATTTACTCTCTCCTTCCCCATATTTTACTGCCTCTCCATCCCAGAACTTTATCTGAAAAGGCACAAAAAATACATCTTTCAAAAAAGTTTTGTAAAATATTTTGTTTAAATCCATAGTATTCATTCCTTTCTTCCATTACTTTTAAATTTTGTTCAATCCTGTCTGTTTAATACTCCTTAATCCATAAACCGGTATCTCTCATGCTTCCTTGGTACAAGCGAAAATCATGATCGACAGCTAAGCCAATTCTCCATAAATTATGCAGAGTACGAGTATTCCAGTTGTTTCAGAACTCTAATGATTCTTGGCCTGTTATATCTCTGGATAATTATATACGGCAAATTTAGAATTACAGCAATTACTGTCATGATTACTGCTGTCAAAGAGCTATTCCATAAAGAAAATAAAGATGATGATATAATTATATTCTAGTGTGTAAGTTCAGCCCTGCAGGACTCTATCATATAGTTTGAAAGATACACCAAGTTATAATTTTTTATATATTTTTTAGGGAATATAGATTTTATAAAATCACTCAACTCGGACATAAACTTTTTCCATGTCTTTACTTTGAATATTATGTTGGTATACCTCACCGCTGTTTTCCCATGTTCGTTCTCTAAAAATCCATCTGTTGTAGTAGAATACTCTTTTGGGAATTATAGCAAAAATATACAACTATTACTGATAAAAGCATAAAAACAGTTAGATTTTCTGGCTAAACTTACATCAAATAGGTTCAAAGATACAAATCCTCAATTATCTTCTTAAGCGCCTTCCCATATCTTCGCTACAATTATTGCTGCGGTCAAAGCACAACAAATTTTGGGTTCCTCTGGCATAAGTACTGAGTTTCCAAGCTTTTCTTCTATCATACAGACGGAACCTATATCTTGGCCACACCACTTCCTACAGTCCCCTTGAATTTTTAAAAATCCTGTTTATTTATGAATGCTCCTCTTTTCATTAATTCACCGATTTCATTCATAATCTCTATTTGGTAAATTCAACTACTGCATAAGATTCGCCTTTATCATTGCATAAGTTAACAACAATGGAATTATCATTAATACAATAAATATATGGCATTAAGATATCCTTATACTTTGCAGGGGTTTTGTATTCAATCCGTATTCTTTTTGCTTTAAAATTCTCTGGTAGATATTCCTCTGCTATTGATACATATTTTGCGTTATTAACATGTTTGTTGTAATCCAAATGATATTTTGAAACTGTCGTAAGATTTGCCATTACTGCTTCGTTATTTGGAATTATAATTTTTCTTGAATGATATTCCATTGGAAATTTATCATACAACGGAATACTTTTAATAATGTCATCAGGCATGCAAAATGGCTTTTCCGTTAATAGATTGATAAAGGCACCAATCGCATAACTGGTAATACACGGACAGCCGTCTTCATCGTAGACTATAGTATTACGGCATCCATACACCCTCTTACATTCATATATCCATGTTCGAATAGTTAGATTCTCCCCGTACACCGGTGTCCTGGCAATATTTATTTGACGCGAAGCTAAATACATTCCAATGGAGTGTTCATCAAAAAACTTTGCCAAAGCTTTTGACGAGTTTAGTTGAAACATACTGCAGTCTTGCATAAAATCGATTGCCGAATCAAGGGTAAGTTCGCCATCCACTCCAACATTACTATAACCAACAGTTCTTTTCACCTCAAACATCCTTTGTATCCTCCTCAAAAAATCTGTTGTTACAATAATTGACCTCCAACATTTTGGAACTCTTTATTTATATTCTGCATTTCAATGTCTATTTTCGCGATAGCATCTGCACACTCTTTCAGCTTGTTACAAAGAATATCAGAAACATCTTTACAGGTTTTATAATGAATTTGATGTTCAAGACTTGCCCATAAGTCCATAGCGATAGTGCGTATCTGAACCTCCACTGGAACAAACTTCTTTGCTTTAGTCAGAAAAACAGGCACCAAGACGACAATGTGCAAACTGCGATAACCGTTGGGTTTTGGACTTTTAACATAATCTGCGGTTCTAATTAAAGAAATATCATCCTGCGAACAAAGTAAATCAGCAATCATGTAAATATCATCAATATAATTACAAATTACCCGAACTCCCGCTATATCGGTAATGTTCTCTCTTGCCGCTTGGACACTGGGCTCAAGACCTTTTCTTATCAGCTTGTCAAATATACTTATAGGAGTTTTTAATCTACATTCCATATGATGAATTGGATTTCGTTTAAATCGAATTTGAAATTCATCATCCAGTACTTCAATCTTTGTGCTAATTTCGCGAATTGCAGATTTATATAAATTTTGTAGTTCCAGAAAGTCTTCGGCCTCCTTTAGAATCTGTCCCTGCAGCTCGTTTTGGGGATCAATATCATTTAACACGCTATAGTTCATTTTCCTTTCTATCATCATTGTGGTATACCTCATTTACATTTTCTAGCTACCTCTGTATGAAATCACTACATCAACGGCGCAAAGATTCTCAATATCTCCTGGATAAATCGCATGAATGCATTGTGCCCACAGTCTTTCATTGTAATTTCCTGGCAAGCATTTATTGTATTAAGATAATCTTTTTTAATTTCCATAACTGAACGGTTCTTATAAAGCAAAACACCGCACTCAAAATGGAGATATAAACTTCGAAAGTCCAGATTGGTAGTCCCTACTGTTGCCACCTTATCATCAGAAACAAAGGTTTTAGAATGCATAAAGCCTCTTGAATATTCATAAATCTTAACACCAGCGCGAAGTAGCTCTCGGTAATAAGAGCGAGTTGTCATATGAACAAATCGCTTATCCCAGCGATGTGGTGTCACAATTCTTACATCCACACCACTTTTTGCCGCTAACTTCAGCGCAGATACCATAGCATCATCGATTATAAGATATGGTGTATTTATATATACATATTTTTTAGCATTATTAATGATTTTTAAATAAACATGCTCACCTACATTCTCGTTATCTATAGGGCTGTCTGCATATGGCTGTACATATCCGTCAGACAATACTGGACAAGTTTCGGTTTGCCGCGGGCGGTATTTATTGTAGTTTTCGATTGTATTTTTACAAAGGCTCCACATCTGTAGGAACATTAGCGTAAAACTCCATGCTGCATCACCATGCACCATGATAGAAGCGTCTTTCCAATATCCATGTTTATCAATAGCGTTTATATATTCATCCGCTAAATTTATGCCGCCAGTAAAGGCTGTTTTCCCGTCAATAACTGCTATTTTACGGTGATCGCGGTTATTCTGTATGGTAGACATTATAGGTTGGAACGCATTAAAAACAAAGCAGTGAATTCCCATACTCTCCAAAGTTTTTTGATAATCTTTAGGTAATAAGAAAAAGCATCCCATATCATCATAAATTACGCGAACATCGACACCTTGTTTTGCTTTTTCTTTTAGAATTTCAAGCACAGTATTCCACATGATTCCTTCCTGAATAATAAAATATTCTAGAAAAATATAGCGTTCTGCTTTTTTTAACTCCTCGGTTAATCTTTCAAACATTAGCTCTCCAGGCGTTAAATACTCGGTTTGCGTATTTTGATAAACAGGGAAACCAGCGCATCCCTGTAAGTATTTTACAAGTGGAAAAACCTCCTCATTTTCATTAGCAATTTTTGTCAAAATATTTTCCTTAGGCACAAACAAAGACTGACTTTCAAACTTTATCTTTTCAATTGTTTTTCTCACTTTTGTGGTGGATGACTGAAAATTAAACAAAAGATAGAATAAGCCTCCAAATACAGGAAATACAAGAATTAGAATTACCCATGTTAACTTATAAGAAGATTTATCATTTTTACTGATTATATATATAACAACAAAATAACTTGTTATTGTTGATATTCGATTGATAAGATCGATTTTTTGACTAGAAGTAGAAACCACAAAAACCAATATACCAATTTGAAGCGCAAGCAAAAAAGTTACCATGATTCGACGTCTAAATAATATTCTCAACCACCTTTGACTCATTGGTTTCATCTCCTCTTACTCATGCTCTTATCCTTTTCTTACGATCAAAAGGGTGGCAAAACGTGAGCATAGATTAACCATATGGTTATTAAATCCCCCCCAAACCGATCTTTTATTTTACGGCAGAACGATTTTTTATTGTCTTCTTTGAAACATCGCTCTAAACCATTTTTTATGCGTATAAAAAACATCACATAAATCATCTTACCTTATTGATGATAACAAGTCTTAAGTTCTGTATATTAGGAAACAACATATATAATACGCAGGACACGTGATCAGTTCATCTTAAAAATGTATATGACTTTTCATCCTTTACTTTGTAGTAATAGAAATAATGTTTAACTATACTATCCCAATTATTAAGGCAACTACACCGGCTGCAATTGCGACCCAGTTTAATTTTTTCTGAGGAGAGAACAATCCTACAATACCTGCAACAATTGCTATTGCTCCCATCCATATAGGTTGCCAGAAGAACCCGACTACAGCTACTATTATTCCGATCCAACCTAACCATCTGCCAACATTTTCACTCATTTTGATATTCTCCCTTTTATATGATTTTCAGAAAAATTTTAATTTATTGTTGTGCCCTGCATATTATATATGTTGTTTCCAAAAAAAGGTATAATCTTATATTGAGTTTATTTTTCAGTACCAAAGAAAAATAAAGCAATCGTACCTGGTCCTGAGTGAGTACCTATAATTGGTCCTATATTGTTGATTATGACATCTTTCACTTGAAACTTATCTCGAACTAAGCTTTCGAGAAGTACTGCATCATTTGAGCTATCTCCATGTCCTATGAAAATTATTTGTTCTTCTGGATCGATGCAACTTTTAAGCATATGATCAACCAATGCTTTTAGCGACCTTTTACGCCCTCTTACCCTGAATACAGGTATTAGATGTCCTTCATCGTCAACATGCAGAATAGGCTTTATATCCAATGCAGTGCCTACTGCTGCTGTCATAGTTGTTACTCTTCCCCCTCGCTTAAGATGATTTAAATCATCTACAGTAAACCAATGGCATAAATGGCAGCGGTTATTTATAATCCACTCATTAAGCTCTTCTAATTCAAATCCTTCTTCTTTTTTCTTTGCTGCGCTGTATACTAAAAGTCCTTCACCTAAAGAAGCGGCCTTGGAATCTACACAAATAATCTTACGTTTTGGATATTTCTTCTTCAATTCTTCTGCTGCAAGTAATGATGAATTATACGTACCGCTTAATCCTGATGAAAATGATATGTATATAATGTCATTTCCGGACTTTATGATAGTTTCGAAGTATTCCATATATGTTTTAATGTTTATCTGCGTTGTGGTGGATTTTTCACCAAGACGTAGTCTTTCATAAAATTTATGAATTTCTAGCTCTCTTCCATCAGGATAATGTATATAATTATCATCACCTAAGTTAAACGGCATCGGTATGACCGCAATACCAAACTCATTAATAATATCTGTCGGAAGGTCTGATGTCGAATCAGTTATAATCACATAATCTTTCATAGCTTCACCTCACTTTTATATTTCTAACTATTTAGCTTTAAGTTTATTTGTCTTCTATAAAATATATCTTTTTGGTGCAGGGATGAATTGCTATAAATTGTATGTTGTATTATAATCAACTTTTTCCCAGGGCAAATCCAAATCACTTCTACCAAAATGTCCGTAGGATGCAGTTTGCAAATAAATCGGGCGGCGGAGCTGGAATCTTTCTATAATTGCTGCGGGGCGCATATCATATGTCTTCAAAATCCATTTGCAAAGCTTTTCATCAGAGACAACACCAGTTCCAAAAGTATCTACAAATAGGGAAACCGGTTTAGCCACGCCAATCGCATAGCTAATTTGTATTTCACACCGTTTGGCAATTTCCGTAGCAACAATGTTTTTGGCAATATAGCGTGCCATATAGGCAGCGCTTCTGTCAACTTTCGTTGGGTCTTTCCCAGAGAATGAGCCGCCGCCATGTTTTGCATAGCCACCATAAGTGTCCACTATTATTTTTCGTCCTGTCAAACCAGAATCACAGGCGGGGCCGCCAAAAACAAATCGACCTGTCGGGTTAATAAGCATTCTGGTATTGCCATCTAAAAGTTTTGAAGGAATTGTTTTTTGAATAACCTGTGTTACAATATCTTTTTGTAACTTTTCAAATGTTACTTCAGTTGTATGCTGAGTTGATATAACAATTGCGTCTAGTCTTATGGGTGAGCCATTCTGATATTCCACAGTTACCTGCGCTTTTCCATCAGGACGTAAATACGGAAGCACTTTTTCTTTTCTTGCTTGTGCCAGCTTTTTAGTCAACTCATGTGCCAATGTAATAGGCATTGGCATCATTTCAGAGGTTTCGTTACAGGCGTATCCAAACATCATGCCCTGATCTCCTGCCCCCAGTTCCGAATCGACAGCACAAGCCTGTTTGCTTTCTAAAGATTGATTTACGCCGAGGGCGATATCCGGGGATTGAGTGTGGAGACTACAAGTTATCAGGCAGGTATCCGCATCAAACCCTGTTGCAGGTTCAGTATATCCAATCCTGCGAATAATCTGCCGTGCAACCTGTTTGTAGTCAACCTTTGCAGAGGATGTAATTTCACCCATTATGTGAACAGCGTCCGTTTCTGCAGTAACCTCACAGGCTACGCGAGAAAATGGATCCTTTTTTAAAAATTCATCCAGTATGCCATCAGCAATTTGGTCGCATGCCTTATCCGGATGCCCTTCTGTAACAGATTCTGAAGTAAAAAAAGTATGCTTCATGTTTTTCATCTCTTTCTATTTAGATTGTATCTTAAATTTTTTTCTAATGACTTCATATCTGCTGTACTCTTGCATCCTTCACATCCATGAGATTCTTTCCAAAGCCTGTTGGCTGTGGTCTCCCAATTATCAGCTGCAGTCTTGCATTTAGCACACAAAGCATGTACATCCTCAGGGTGTTGCATGTCTGTTGATTTTGCTCCGGACTTGTCCACCATTTCAGCCAACCGTCCTTTATTGTCAAGTAGTGGGCAAGGACGCAGATAATTTTCGCTAAAAGGTTGATTTTCCTTGTATTGCATGAACAATGGGGACTTATACGCTTCAATCAAGGTCTTTTCTTTAATGTTTGAGTCGGAGTAATGAATAAAAGCACAAGGTTCTATATCACCATTTGCATTGATATGAAGATAGCATTTTCCTCCAGCAATACATCCCTTAACATATTCGCCATCATTCCAAAAATCCATCGTAAACAATGGTTTAGTTTCTCTAAATTTTCTGATTTGATGATACATATATTCTCTTTGTTCCGGATTTACCATGAGATCAGGTACCGCATCAATTCCAACTGGCATATAAGTAAAGAACCAGGCAAATTTTGCACCATTTGCAATCATATCGTCAAAGTATTTTTCGCTTCCTATGACATCGGTATTCTTACTTGTGTAACAACAGGATATACCGAATGGAAGTTTTTTCTTTTTTAATATTTCCATCGCATTTAAGACCGACTGATATGTACCTTCGCCTCGTCTGAAATCAGTATCCTCTTTAAACCCTTCTACACTTATTGCAGGAACAAAGTTTTTTACTCTAAGCATCTCATCAGCGAATGCCTCATCTATTAACGTAGCATTTGTAAATGCCAAGAAGGCACAGTCGTTATGTTTCTCGCAAAGCTTGATAATATCATGTTTACGCATTAATGGTTCACCGCCAGAGTAGATATACATGTAGGTACCGAGTTTTTTACCCTGTTCTATAATACTATCCAAAGTTTCATAACTCATAGAAAGCTTATTGCCGTAATCTGCTGCCCAGCAGCCGGTGCAATGCAGATTGCATGCAGAGGTTGGATCCATGAGTATTGCCCATGGAATATTACAGTTATTTTCTTCTTTTGACTTTTTTTGTCGTTGTCCTCCTATTACTGTTGCATTAACTAGAAAATTCTCAAATAAAGTTTTTCTTACACTATCATCAATATCAGTATACAAACTTTTAACAAGCTGATACCAGTTTCCGTCTTTATCTGCAATTGCAGATTTTACAGCACTAAGCTGACGAGATATTGTTCCTTCCTTATCGAACTTTTCAGCCCAATCTATTATTTTAGGAATATTTTTGTCCGGATCAGAATCTAAATAGGAAATTACTTTTTTTAGTCCGAAAGACTGAACTTGTTCTTTAATATTATTAGTTGACATATCAATTTCTCCCTTCACAAAATACTTAATCCATAAATAACTCGAAATTTATTGATTCTTAATCTTATATTTTTTGTTTTTGCAGATCCTCCCTTGATTTGATTCAATCTTTGAAGATACAAACCAAGGGGTGAATCGTGCTAGTAGATTTATAAGTTTTTCGTATTCATTACTCGCATTGCATTTAAAATTGCAATTATAGCGACTCCCATGTCTGCAAACACAGCCTCCCATAATGAAGCCACTCCAGTTGCACCTAATACAAGGAATATGGATTTTACACCTAATGCAAGAACAATATTTTGCACTACAATATTCCTTGTTCTTTTTGCAACCTTGATAGCGGTGGCTATCTTGGATGGCTCATCGGTCATGATTACGATATCTGCAGCTTCAATCGCTGCATCGGAACCCAAGCCACCCATGGCCATTCCAATATCGGCTCTTGCGAGTACAGGCGCATCGTTGATACCATCGCCAACAAATACAAGTTTTCCTTTAGGGGATTTTTTACTATCCAGCAATTCGAGTTTGTCAACCTTGTCAGCAGGCAGCAATTCTGAATAAACTTCATCCAAACCTAGCTGCTTTCCAATTTTGTCACCTACCGTCTTTAAATCTCCAGTAAGCATTACCGTTTTTTTGATGCCGAGAGATTTAAGCTCTTTAATTGCATGTGCTGAGTCTTCTTTCACTTCATCTGAAATAACGATATTACCCGCATATTTGTTATTTATTGCAACATGTACTACAGTTCCTAAAGTCTCAACATCATTGTATTTAATATTTTCACTGACCATTAATCTGGTATTGCCAGCAAGGACTTCTTTGCCGTTGACATCTACCTTGATCCCATGTCCCGCAATTTCTTGGTAGTTTTCAATTCTGTTCTTATCTATTTCGGTATTGTAGGCACTCATAATTGAAAGTGCAATCGGGTGATTTGAATAACTTTCAGCATATGCTGCATACTCTATTAGTTCTTCCTCTGTATAATCATTTTGAGGATTTGTTTCTGTAACTTTGAATACCCCTTTGGTTAAAGTCCCTGTCTTATCAAAAATAACTATTTCCACATTGTTTAAGGCTTCAAGGTAGTTGCTGCCTTTTACCAATATACCTCTCTTTGATGCTCCTCCAATACCGCCGAAGAATCCCAAGGGTATTGAAATCACTAGTGCACATGGGCAGGATATCACTAAAAATACCAAGGCTCTATAAATCCATTGAGAGAAGGTAGCTCCGGGAATCACTAAAGGAGGTATAATTGCAAGTGCTAAGGCGCCAAACACTACCACTGGAGTATAATATCTTGCAAACTTTGTTATAAACTGTTCAGTTGGAGCTTTCCTGCTGCTGGCATTTTGAACTAAATCCAAAATCTTAGACACAGTCGATTCGCTGTAATCTTTTGTTACTTCGACTGTTAGGACACCATTCTTATTAATAAATCCGCTTAAAGCATCATTTCCTGGCTCCAATTCGCGTGGAACAGATTCACCTGTTAATGCAGATGTGTCAACCATTGAAGTTCCTTCTATTACCTTGCCATCCAGTGGAATTTTTTCTCCCGGCTTTACAACAATAATATCTCCAATACTTACATCTTCAGGAGATACTTTTTTCAGTTCATTTCCTACTTTCAGATTTGCATAGTCAGGTCTTATATCCATTAATGAACTTATTGATTTTCTGGAATGATCTATAGCCATATCCTGGAACAGTTCACCAACTAGATAGAACATCATAACAGCTACACCTTCTGGATATTCTCCAATGAAGAAGGCACCAATTGTAGCGACACTCATAAGGAAGTGCTCACTAAATACCTGCCCTCGAGTGATACCTTTTATTGCTCGTAAAACAACACTTCCGCCAACTATAATATAGCTTATTAAAAATATAGTAAGTTCCAGCCAATCCTGGAAATTAAAAATAATACCTGCCGCAAATATTGCGCCACCAATCACAAGCTTTACTATTTCTTTTTTGTGGTTGTCTTTATCTTCGTCGATATCATTTTCTTTTGTTTTAGACTTGAAGGTATTCCCCTCAAAAGTAACCTTAACATCCGGCTCTATTTTCTTTACTATACCTTCTATCTTTTCACTTAACTTGGAAATGCTAATGCTATCATCAGTTTCCAACGTAAGTTTCTTTGAAACAAAATCTACTGAAGCAAACTTAACTCCTTCTAAATTTTTAACTTCCGTTTCTATTTTTGCGGCACAATTTGCGCAGCCAAGTCCTTCAAGCATTATTATGCTTTTATTGCCCTTATTTTTATCTGCATCGACTACCTTAACATCCGGCTCAATTTTTTTTACGATGGCCGTTACCTCTCCGAGAATTCTATTAAATTCCTTCTTATCAGCAACTTCTATTGTCAGTTTTTTAGAAACAAAGTCAACTGTTGCATTGTTGACTCCCTCAAGGCTTTTGGTCTGTGTTTCAATCTTAGCTGCACAATTAGCACAGTCTAGGCCTTCAAGTATTAATACTTTCTTAGCTCCTTTGTTAACTGTTTTTTCTTTTACTGAAACATCAGGTTCATGTTTACGCACTATGGACTTAACTTGTTCTAGTGCGCTCACGTAATCAGAATCTGATTCAGTTTCTAAAGTTAATGTCTTGTTCATGAAATTCATATATGCTTGGACTCCATTTAGTTCATTAACTTCATGTTCAATCTTGGCTGCGCAATTGGCACAATCTAAGCCTTCTAATATTAATTCCTTCTTTAACATCGTTGATCCTCCTATTCATATAAATGATTAAGCAATTGCTTAATCATTATATTATCACTATCACAATTTATTGTCAATACATAAAACAAAAACCAGCAAAAAAAATTTGATCAAATGACATTAACAAAGGAAATCAATAAGAGTAAAATATTTTGCCTAATTTCATTAGCGCTCCAAGCAATTACTGCAATATTCCCATTTGTATGAGAATCTACTTTGTTAATCCATACGATTTCATTGTTGCCTTTATGAATAGCATTGCATTGGTAGTGCTTGTAAGTACAGCGAAGACACTGCCAAATCGCAGACACTCATTTCATTTGAATTAAGTGCTCACATGATTATGATCGGGCGGAACCGGTTTGAAATCCTCGACCATCTCCAGCAGGAGCATGCACGCCAGAATACCTAAGCCACCTTGCTACACTGCCGACAAGCAGGCAGAACATCCTTGTTTCGAGCTAGGTGCTCACCATGAGTAAGGCAAGGGTATTTACCACTGCGAGTTCGAGGTTATCGACATACGGTATTACACCCTCGTATTAATATTTATTTATCTTCATATAGTGTTTCATCCTGCGTATATGGTATACCGAGATTTAAGGCCGTTTCCGCTTTAGCAAGTTCCCTACCAAGATAGACGGCATGGTCAAGACGGGATAGTAACCCACGCTTTATAATTGTATTTGCAATATCTTCGGCACTTACTCCTTTAATCACTTCGCTGATAACACCATCTTCTATATAGTGTTCGCAGATAATGCTTTTAGCATCCCTATCTAAAAGAAGCAGGAAAAAGCCTTCGGGGTCGTGAGTCCATTCTCGGTTACTACGAGGCACCGCCTCAACCACTTTTGGCATTTGCACTTTAGGCGGAAGAATTGGAGTCACCCCTTTTGGTTTATCCATATATGCTTTAACAACTTCGGTAAGCCTTGAAGTATCCTGAGTACCAATTTCGTTTATCACGGTTATATGCTTGCGGAATGCTTCTATTTCGCCAGCAGTAATATTTTTAAGTACCGGTCGAGGCCCTTTCGCACCAATAATACGATTATCTTGATCCACTCCGTTATCCTTAAGAGACAAAATGGCCTGACCTGCCCGGTGTCCGCGAGAATCCTTTCCGCAGAGGATAAGGTACCCGATATTCGGATTTGCTGTTAAATTCCTTATCACGCGCTCAACGCCTAAGTTTTCAGTAGAGAGTGTGCCAATAATGGCGGTATGCTCTAATAAGTCTACTGCCTTTAATTCATTCGGAAGGTCTGTGTCTGCCAATGTACAGATAGCCATCGAAGCTTCAGTATTTCCTACAATATATTCACCTTCAACGATAGGCCATTTCTTTATTGCCTTAGGCTGCGGGGTGAGTGGCTTGCACGCACCCCCACAGCCGCAGGAGTTTGTTTCTATTGTTTCAGCATTATATGCTTTGGATGTACCGTCACCCTTTAGGCTGGCACTAAATCGGTTATATGGATTTATGGGAAGACATTCTTCGCACCCATAACAACTGTGACGTTCCTTGTTTCCTTCTGATAACCAACGCTTTATATCCTCCTGCGCTGACTTAGACTCTTGTGTATCAATTTTTTCAAGGTCTCCTTTTATCCCTTCTATAACGTCAATGAAACATTCGCATGCGGTACATTTTTTTACCTGCCTTACATTATCTAATTCTTGATGAATCTCTTTAATCATTTCATTAAAATCTTCCATTTACATAACCTACTTTCATAAGCTAAGGATAAAGCAGGTATACATTACTAAATATCAAATATACCTACCCGCATTTTTCCTTAGATTATAAATTGCCTTTTACTCTTCATCGCAGCATGTCTTTGGCTTTGTAAGACATGTGCCTCCACAAGCGCAAGGAGTTGGAACTAATCTGACTTTTAATGGTGTCTTTTCGCTTCTATCCTTTTCGCTACGTACTTCTTTACTAAATTCTTCATATGGTTTAAGGGGTGGACAAATTTTACATTTAAGACATGAATACTTGCCTTTATATCCCTCATCTAACCATTGAACAATATCACTAAATATCGGCTCCCCTTTATCAACGCCCATATCGGTAAGGTCTCCCTGTACTGCCTCTAACACATTTAAAAAACACTCACAGTTTTTACACTTTTCTATTTGTTGAACCTCATTCAGTTCTTTATGGATCTTATTAATCACTTTGTTGTATGCTTCCATTTTATCTTGCTCCTTTACTAAATTTTGGTTTTAGCTTTGCTTTATCTTTAATAGACGCACTCCGTTTGCTATAATTACAAGGGCACTTGCCTCATTGATTATTAGTCCTGTAGTTAGTGGCATCCAGCCAAATAATGCAGAAATGACCAAGAATGCTACTAATGCTAATGAGAATGCAATGTTTTGTTTTATTACAGAAACTGTCTTTCTACTAATTTTAACCATATATACAAGCTGGTCTAGGTCATCTGCCATTAATGCGATATCGGCTGTTTCTAATGCTACATCGGTACCAGCAATTCCCATTGATACACCTACATCTGCCTGAGCAAGTGCTGGAGCGTCATTTACTCCATCGCCAACCATGGCAACAGTACTATGACCTTGTTGCAATGCTTTAATCGCACTTATCTTATCCTCTGGCAGAAGTTCTGCTCTTACTTCATCAACACCTAGTCTACGGCCTATAGACTCTCCTGTGACCTTATTGTCGCCGGTAAGCATAACAATCTTTTTTATACCAAGTTTTTTTAACTTAGAAATTGCCTTTCTTGCATTTTCCTTAGGCTGGTCAGATACTGCAATCATACCAAGAATCTGCTTTGAATTGCCTACTAAAATTACAGTTTTACCTTCGTCTTGAAGGCGTTCAATTTGTTTTATATGACCCTCTACTGGAACACCAATTTCCTTAAATAGACGAGGATTGCCAATATAGTATTGTTCTCCATCTATCATTCCTTTAGCCCCGCGGCCCGTAATTGACATAAACTCGTCAATTGTTTCAAGCTCTAATCCTTTCTCTGATATTAATTTAAGGATTGCATCAGCCAAAGGATGCTCAGAACGTACTTCAAGTGTTCCAGCTATCTTTAAAAGTTTTTCATCAGATAAACTTTCTAAAGCTACTACATCGGTTACAGTCGGCTTTCCTGTAGTTAAAGTACCAGTCTTATCAAAAGCAACCACTTGAACCTTCCCGGCAGTTTCCATGTGAATACCGCCCTTAACTAAAACACCATTCTTTGCAGCATTACCAACCCCTGCTACAATGGCAATTGGTACTGAAAGAACCAGAGAGCATGAACATGAAACAACCAATACCACTAAAGCTCTATATAACCATGCATCAAAGGGCTGCCCGAAGAAAACCGGTGGTACCACAGCCATTATTATTGCAAGTACAAACATAAATGGTGTATAAATTGCGCCAAATCTCTCGCTGAAATTTTGTGCGTTACCTTTCTTCATCTGTGCATTTTCTACAAGTTCTACAATTTTTGAAAGAGTTGAATCCTCTGCAAGCTTTGTCACTTTTATTTCAAGTGCCCCTCTGCCATTTAAGGTTGATGCATAAACTTCATCACCTGCATGCTTTTCAACAGGAATTGACTCACCTGTAATAGAAGACTGGTCAATAGCTGATGTTCCGGAAACTACAACTCCATCAACTGAAACTTTCTCACCTGGTTTTACTAAAACTATTTCATCAATATTGACCTGTTCTATAGGGACACGTAGTTCCTTCCCATTTCGAAGAACTGTTGCTTCCTGTGGGGCTAATGAGATCAATGCTTGAATAGAGCCACGTGCCTTATCTACTGCATAAGACTCAAGCACTTCCCCTAGTGAAAATATAACTACAAGCAGAGAAGCTTCTTCCCAAAGTCCTAAATAAATTGCACCAATTGCACCAACAACCAGTAAAGTATTAATTGTTAAGCGGCCATGCTTGAGAGACGACAAGCCTTTTTTTGCTGGGAAAATGCCACCAATTATAACTGCTGCACCATAAAGCACCTTTGCCCAAGTTTCAGGTAATCCTATGTGCGTCCATTCAGCAATTAAAGTTAAAACTGTAATCACAGCAGATATTGCAAGTAAAACATTTTTAGTCTCCTTCCACCACGGAGTTATCGAAGGAGCTACTTTTGCATTCTTTGCATACTCTGAAGGAGCCTCTACATTTTCTGAAGGAACTGCCTTTGCATTCTCTACATTCTCTGTTTTCACTGATGTTACTGGATGACCAATCTTACTTAAAATATTGCTAATCTGCTCTAATGATGTCTCGTTGCTATTATAAACAACCTTCAACTTTTGAGCATTGAAATTGACTTCTGTACTTTGTACGCCTGGCATAGATGAAACTGCCTTTTTAACATCCTTAGCAGAATCAGGACAACACAATTCACTAACTTTTAATGTGCTGGTTATGATTTGTGGGCTGCTGGTTTTATTAGATCCTTTATTTTCACTTAATACTGTTGCTGGGTGACCGTTCTTGCTTAAAGCCTTACTAATCTCTTCTATCGATGCCTCGTTGTTGTTATGAACAACTTTCAATTTTTGAGCACCAAAGTTAACTTCTGCACTTTGTACACCAGGCATAGAAGAAACTGCCTTCTGAACATCCTTAGCACAATCCGGGCAGTCCAATCCACTAACTTTTAATATGCTAGTTATAATTGACGAATCGTTAATTGTTTTACTCATAATATCCCTCCTAGAATATTTATTTTATAGTTGATATATATCAACTTTTTTTGATATAGCATTTAAAAGGTCAAATACGGCTATTAGATTTGCTGCTTAGCCATCTCTATAACCTATATATCAATTTTTTTTGATATTAAGTTTAAAAATTTTTAAATCATCATATGTTCAAGTTTTTCCAAAATATCTTTATCAATCATACTATAGTGTCTCCAGTTAGCAATTACTTCTCTTTTAATCAATCCAGCATCAAGTAATATTTTGAGGTGATATGAAACCTTCGATTGGCTTAAATCCAATAACTCTTGAAACTCACAGGTACAAATATCCTCATGCTGTTTTAAAAGATAAAGAATTTGGAGCCGGATAGGGTCGCTTAAAGCATTGGCTAAACTTGACATAATACTTAATTTATCAGAACTTAAAAGGTCAACATCTTTTTTAAATATTCTTGGCTGTTCTGAAATACATTCTTTTTGTGCCATTTTCTTTCCTCCTAACCTATATCAATATTTTTTGATATAGATAAAATTATATTATATCAATTATTTCGATTTGTCAACGAAATTATTTATAAAATTTAAATAAATTAAATCATTAAACTCACAACTATAAAACAGTGAATTGCCTATTTTTCTTGTTAGTTATGATAATAAATATGATTAATATTATACATACAATTGACTTTAGTGTATTGTTCTTTTTCTGATGTTAAATATATTCTTAAAGTGAGTCCTTCTGGTAGGTTCACTATGAACCTCACCTCAGTCCACAAAAAACACGTAGTTTCCCCTTGGTGGAAACTACGTGTTTTTATATTCCAATCATATTATTTGAAAAATTACTCTATGATTAAAAAGTATCGATTAGAGGAATTACTACCATTCTCCCTATAACGTGATTCCTTTCTAAGTAAGCCATAACTGATTAAATCAGCTATGGCCCTCTTCACTGTACTTCTTGACAATGATGTGTCTTTTGCAATTGTATTAATGGCTGGCCAGCATTCACCTTTTGCATCACATCTATCTTTTAAATACATATACACACATTTAGCACGAGATGGAAGTTCCTCTGCATAAATTCTCCCAAAAAAACTCAACAAAACACCCCCTATGTCCTGAGTATTGATTTACGTTTTGAATCTCCTTTACTTTCGTCAGTTTGTTCATGTACAGGAGTATGAAGTTTGCCTCCTTGTCTCTTTATTGTAGATTCGGTAGTTCCTTCTTCGTCTATTACATCAGACATATACTGACAAATAACATTTTCTTCTAAGGTCTGCTTGTCGGCATAGCATACCTTACGATGGGACTTTTCTTCCATCTCATAGGGTTTATCGAAAGTAATGCCCCAATCTAAAAACAAATGAAGCTTCGTCTGCATGGGATGTACTCCTGTTTTCATGATAACAAAGTTTCCTTTAGGTAAAGATTTTAATTCATCTGCTGTAAGTAGTGGCCGCTCTATCATCTGCAAACTTTGAGAAGGATCATTTTTACCTCTGTTGATACTTCCACTCATAACAGTTCTACTACCCAGTGCTTTTGATAGAACCTGAGCGGTTTCTGAATTTGGTGCAAACCCTCCAAACATAGTAAGCTGGCAGTTATCTGTTATAATCTCACTACCTTCTTTCCCATAATTCTTATCAAGCTGTGCAAAGGATTGAATGATTGGTACTATGGAAATTCTTCTGGAACGTCCTGCACTAAGCATCATTTCAAAGGATTCTATCTTTGGAATTGTACCTATTTCATTTGCGTAAATCATCACACGATTAGGAAGTTTACCACCATTTTCATCTGCTACTGTTAACATCTCACGATAAAACTGTTGCAAAAATAGACTGACCATAAAATATTTTGTGTTATCTTCCTCCGGAAGAATAAGAAATATTGCAGACTTTTCGTAACAGAAAGTTTCTGCATCAATCGTTGTATCAAAACACAATATCTGTTCCATTTCAGAATCAAGAAAGGCATTGAGCCTTGATAGTACTGTAGAAAGAACAGAAGCCATTGCTTGCTCTGCTGAATTAAGTGCTGCACCTGCAAACCATCTTGCTTTATGGTCAGGAGGAAGTTTATCCATCAATAATTGAAACTGGCTTTTCCCTTTCACCTTGCTTGGTGCCATTAAATCCTGAACCAATTTAAACACACTTATGATATGTCTTGTATCTATTACATGTCCATCTTCCTCAGTAGGTGGGAGATATTCTGCTACAAGCAAAATAACTGCTGTCAGAAGTCCTTCTGCAGCATCATAAAAGAATGCATTTTGTCCATAAGCTGAACTGTCACCACCCGAATTTATGATTGTCTTTGAAATTATCTTTGCATATTTTTCTGCTTTGGCTCTTGCAGATAGATTATTGTTGTTTTTTCGATAAGCATCCATATATTTATTAACTAAATGCAGAAGATTATTTCCATCACTACGTGTGGGATTTCTTAAATCAATAACTGCAACTTTATATCCATAATTCTCTTTTGCTATCGTTCCATAGTTTCTAGCTAAATCTCCCTTTGTATCAGTGGTTATAAAACTCATCCCACTCGCACATGCATATTCTAGGTTTGGATATAGAAAAAAGGCTGTTTTACCAACTCCTGCTGCACCAATCATAAGACAGTGAACATCTCCTGTATCTACAAGTCCTACAATATCTCCTTTATTTCCTTTACATCCAACCACTAATCCCTGTATCAAATTACCACTCTCATCACGTGGAAGATTCTTACCCTTTCTCCATTGTGATACTTTAAAAGGAATATGCTCATATGTTTTAATAATTTCCTTTTGCGTAGCAAAGCGAGCAACTCCATGTTGGCCATCACCTACTGTTTTTGATTTGATTCCATTTAAGGTATAGTAATTGGCAAGTAAAGACAACCCACCAATAACTAAAAACATTATGGAACCAACTCCTATTAATAAAAATACCTGTGATTGCATTACATTAACCTCCATTTCTAAAATGTCTTAAGTAAATTAAAACTGTCCAATAGATTTTATGACATCATCATTAACTGTTTTTGCTCTTGCTTTTGTTGCTGCATTACAATAGTAATAATTGNNTTGCTCAAGTTCTTTTTGAATATCTAATAAACGATTATTAAGTTTGCTACGATTTTCATATGCCTTGAATCCGTCATGTAATCCTGTAAGCAATTTGTCCGTTTCTGAAGGATAACCCATCTGTCTGTATTCATTGGATGCAAGGCATAAAGAAAGAGCAGACAGTTGTTTTAAATTTTCAACCATCTGCTCTGTATCATCAGTATTACATTTTTTAAATAAGGTATTTAGTTTTGAAGGTGAATTGTCATTCTTATCAATTTCAATAATATATTTTTGAATTTCAGAGCAAACCTCATCACGAATAATATATTGTGGGTGTTCCTCGGATGGAATTGCTGAGAGGTTGAAGCTTTCTTTAATATCTTCATTCCAGTCCTTGCATTTAGAAAGCAATCTGCTACATTTAATTCCTTTCTTAGAAAGTAAATCCTGAAATTTTTCACTTGCTTCAATACCGGCTGCGTCATGGTCTAAACATAATAGAACATGATTTAAATTAGAATTAATTTCGAGTATTTTAAGCATTGCTTGTTCCGATACTCCACACAATGCGACATAGCTGTGTTCCTGCCAATGGATGTTTTTATATATTGTAATAAAAGACAGCATATCAATGGGAGCCTCAAAAACATAGAGTCTGTTACTTATTCCTGTGTAATGAAAACTATAACATGGATTACCGCTTTCAATATTACCTTTAAATCCATTACCATGAGAATAAATTCCACGTTTGTGTGCATGACAAGGAACTCCATTTTCATCATAGCCTACAAATACTGCGTTATGATATTCTTTCGTCTTGTTTGCAGATTGTTCACAACTTTCATAGAGTAATTTTTGTTTAGCGAAGAAACTAACCACATCACGATCAATATGGCGATTTTTAATGAGATACGCAAAAACCCTTCGCATATCTGAATTCTTCGGAGGGAGTACAAAGGGTTTTCGTTTTATCTGCTTTCTTTCTTTTGCCTTACTATATAACTCACCTTGTTCACCACTAAGGAGCTTTGTTACTGCCTCTGGAAAAGATAAGCCATAAAAGTTTTGTACAAAATCAATTGCAAGACCTCCCTGCTCTAATGCATGATCGTACCATTCGTTACCTCTAACTGTAATACTATGGTCACTTGCAATTCTTTTTTCTCTACCTGATGGCAATAGTTTCTCACCTTGCCTTTGCAAAAATTCTACAAGATCAACTTCATTAGCTCTTTGCTTTTGTTCTTCTGTAAAATGAATATAATTACTCATAAGCACCTCCTTGTATTTTTTAATTTCTTATTTTTTTATAGGCTAACCTCTTTTAATAGTTTTAAGCTCAAATATAAATACAAACTCCATATCAAGCTCATAATCGATCCGATAAACTGAATTTACATATATCTAGCGATACAAAAATCTCGATGGTATGAAAGGGCAGATATGAATAACGATTTAATTAATAGTCCAAACATTGTAAGGAGAATAAGAAGAAGCAATGTAAAGTAAGGCTTTTTATAAGATATAAAAAACTGTTGACTACTAAACATTTATACTTGTGACCTGCACCAGCAAATGGTATACTACCATTAGATTATTTCTTTCATAAATCTGGCTTTATTATTTAATATTCCAGTTGAAGTAAGCATTGACCTTGTTTCTGTTTTTAGTTTGACGATAGGAGTGAGTAAGTTTATGGATATTTCAAATTCATTTGGTGGTCTGGGCATACTTGGGGTTAGAGCCTTGCATTTGGCAGGAAGAAAAATAATCTCGTATATCAGAAATATGAAATTAATAATAAGTGCCCTGGGTTCGAGTCCCAAAACCCCATTTTGTAGAAAGAGTCGATAAAATGTCTAAAAAATGTGTAATTGGTAAATGTGCTTTATGTGGTAGAGAAAATATTCAACTCATGCAAAGTCATATCATACCTAAACTAGTATACTCAAGAATAAAAACATATCAGAATTCCAGATTTCGAAATTATTTTGACTTTAATCAACTGTATCAAGATGGTGAAAAGAAACCTATGCTCTGCCATGAGTGTGAACAATTTTTTAGTAAATATGAAGTTGAATTTACAAATAAATTTCTTGATAAATACTTAGATTTAAACAACCAATCTCTTCCACCGCAATATGATGGTATTCAAAATTATATAATATCAGTTGCATGGCGAATAGTATATGATGATTTATTCATATATAATTCATTCACTGATACATATATGCGAACCACTTATGAATTACTTGAACTGAGATTCTACGTCAGTACTTTATAAACCACCCTCAAAGCATTGATAAATATACGTTCCTTCAAAATTCAGCTTTCACCCATTGGGTGAAAGAAAAATGCTCAAAAATGTGTTGAATTATCAGCTTTTATGAGTCGATATATGGTACAATAATAGTAACAAAAGCAGAAAAAGGGGTTTAAATTATGATTAATAAAATTGATTTCACAGCTAAGAATCTAACATCAAATGCAGGTCTTTTTCTTCTCCTTGAGAACGCAAAAAGTAATGAGATTTTTGATCTAGTTGAAAATGACCTCGTATTTGATAATGACTCCACAAATAAAATCAAGATGAATCATATAAAGACGATGATCTGTGGTCACTTTATTGGTATAGACAAGCTAGAACGTCTAAAGCTCCTTCAAAATGATCCACTCGTTAATGAATTTGATATTTCCGTAAAAGAACCTGAAACAGTGTCACGGTTTTTAGGAAACTTCACCTTTAAGACAACACAAATGTTTAGAGACATTAATTTTAAAGTCTTTAAAAAACTGCTCACTAAAAGTAAATTGACATCCATTACGATTGATATTGATAGTAGTGTAATCAACGTAGAAGGTCATCAAGAAGGTGCATCAAAAGGATATAATCCCAAGAAACTAGGAAACCGATGCTACAATATCCAGTTTGCATTTTGCGACGAATTAAAAGCCTACGTCACCGGATTTGTAAGAAGTGGCAATACTTACACAGCTAACGGTGCATCTGAAATGATCAAAGAAATAGTAGCCAACATCAAAACAGATGATTTAGAGATTTTATTTCGAATGGATAGTGGCTACTTTGATGAAAAAATTATTGAAACGATAGAATCTCTTGGTTGCAAATATTTAATTAAAGCCAAAAGTTATTCTACGCTTGCATCCCAAGCAACGAATTCATCGGTTGTATTCGTTAAAGGTGAAGAAGGCAGAGAAACTACAGAACTGTTTACAAAATTAGATAACTGGGAGAAAGACAGAAGGTTTGTTGTGTCTCGCGTACTGAAACCAGAAAAAGAAAGAGCACAAATATCACTTTTAGAAGGCTCTGAGTACGAATACTTTTTCTTTGTGACAAACACTACATTGCTTTCTGAAAAAGTAGTTATATCCTATGAAAAACGTGGCAATGCTGAGAACTATATTAAAGAAGCCAAATACGACATGGCGGTGGGTCATCTTTTACTTAAATCATTTTGGGCAAATGAAGCGGTGTTTCAAATGATGATGCTTTCATATAACCTGTTTTTGTTGTTCAAGATTGATTCCTTAGAGCCTTCAGAATACAGACAGCAAATAAAGACCTTTCGTTTGAAGTATGTATTTCTTGCAGCCAAAATCATTAAAACCGCAAGAACTGTAATTATGAATTTGTCAGAAAACTATCCGTACAAGGAAGTGTATGAAAAATGTCTGGTATAATAAAGATATCATCTTGAAAATCGAGTGTTGCTCTGTGGATAACTTGCAGGGTTTAATAAGTATCTTTACTCCAAAGTTGCAATCAATAATTTATTGAAAAAGATTGAAAGGTGGTGGTAAATAATGTTACAATGTGGGAGTATCAGTTTAAATTCTTCTTGAAATAGTGTTCTTTTAAGCTAATAAAAAATGCACGTGGAATTTAGGTAATAGGTATATAAATAAGAAATATAACGTTCGTGAAAACTTAGGAGGAAAAATATGAAAAGACTAGTAAAAAACAATGTTTATTGGGTAGGAAAAATGGATTGGGAGCTGGAATCATTTCATGGAGCAGATTATTCCATAAATAACGGCTCAAGTCAAAATGCATACTTAATTCAAGAAGAAAAGACAGTACTAATCGATACTGTATGGAAGCCCCATTCAACAGAATTTGTGGACAATCTTGAATCTGAAATCGACTTAAATAAAATAGACTTCATTGTAATGAATCACGGAGAAATAGACCACAGCGGTTCATTGCCTGCATTGATGGAAAAAATACCGAATACACCGATTTATTGCACAGCTAACGCAGTAAAATCATTGACAGGCCAGTACCATCATCCAGAGTGGAATTATAATGTTGTAAAAACCGGAGATTCCATTGATATAGGAAACGGTAAAAAACTTGTGTTTGTGGAAATGAGAATGCTTCATTGGCCGGACAGCATGGCAACATATTTGACTGAAGACAACATATTGTTTTCAAATGATGCCTTCGGACAGCACTATGCAGTAGAGGAACTTTTCAATGACAAGGCTGACCAGTGCAAGTTGTGGGAAGAAGCAATGAAGTATTATGCAAATATTTTGAATCCTCTGTCACCTCTTGTTACAAAGAAAGTAGAAGAAGTTGTAGGTTTGAATCTCCCAATAGAAATGATAGCACCAAGCCACGGCGCAATCTGGAGAGACAACCCTCTGCAAATAGTAAATAAATACTATGAATGGTCAAAAGAATACCAGGAAGACCAGATTACAATTGCATATGACACAATGTGGGACGGCACAAAACAGCTGGCACATAAAATAGCTTCAGAAATATCAAAAATATCACCTGACACCAGGGTTAAAATATTCAATATCTCTCACGCAGATAAAAATGACATAATGACTGAAGTGTTCAAGTCAAAGGCAATTGCAGTAGGCTCACCTACAGTAGGACAGAATATTCTTTCCTCAGTAGGAGGATGGCTGGAATTCCTGAGAGAATTGAAATTTAAAAACAAGGAAGCAGCAGTATTCGGATGCTACGGATGGAGCGGCGAATCAACAAAGGTGCTTCGAGAAAGACTGACAGAATCAGGATTTAAAGTTGTGGAACCGGAAATAAAATGCAACTGGAATCCAAAATCCGAAGACCTGGACAAGGCAAAAGCAATAGCCGAAGCACTTTGCAAAAAAACAGCTGAATAATAATAAATCTAGGATGCACGAACAGTGCATCCTTTTGTTTGTACACCAAGGCATAATAATGACATTGACTTTACGTTGAAAAAAGGTTGCGAAAATACCTGAATCAGTTAAGAACTGACAATGTGGTAGTTTATACAGCAGATGCTCCAGATGAAACCAATGGAAACCAACTTAAGTCATTTGGAGAAATGATTCTTGCATGCGAAAAAGCTATCAATTATTCAACTCCTGAATCTTTAGAAAATATTGAAACCCATATTTTCACCCTAAAAGAACTAGGTTATTCGGATGAATTAATTAAATTGTTCGACGCATTTATACTTGGATATTCCTTTAATAGTGGTGACCAGAAAAAATATGTCGTTTTTTCCATGTATAAAGGATTAGTTATTGCAACTATCTTCTGGAACAATAAAGCTATTTTTATTCCAAGCAATATAAAGGAATTGATTAAATCTATGCAAAGAAAAAATGCATTAAAATCATCATTAAAAGAAGAAATTGATTATACCCTTGAACAAATTAAAAAAGCATATCCTAAGAATCAGGAAATTCTGAATTCAAATAATACGAGGGAAAAACTTGAAGAAAGATATAAAAATGCAAAAATAATTAGATAAAGAAAGGGTAATTTCCATGAAATCCCTCTTCAATTTGATACATTCAAAATATCTTAACGTATCTTTCATCAAGAAACTGCTGGAATATACTTTTACAATTCAGTTCCAAATTCTACTATATAATTCGTTTCTCATGATCATCTCTCTTATGTCCCTGAGCGACTTTCTTGTCTCTTAGTTTCCTGATAAGCTTACTATCTATCTTCATTCCAACTCCTGATGATTTAAGTGGAACATTGTCTTCAAATATTTTGCTCATATGGTGGAGCATTCTTGTTGCCATAAGACACGTAGATGGTTCTTTAAATTTATCCATATTTTCAAGAAAAAACTTCGCATATTCATTTCCTTGCTCTGCTGATAGGGTAAACCATTTTATTGCTGCATCTTTATCCTTTGCCACACCTTCACCCATCAAATATATTTTCCCTAATAAATACTGTGCATATTGATTTCCTTTTTCTGCAGATAGTAGCAACCATTTTACTGCTGACGGAATGTCTTTAGGTATATCCTCACCCTTAAGGTATAACTTGCCAAGCTGATATGCTGCATGCTCATTACCCTGCTCTGATGATAGTTCAAGCAATCCTATAGCTTTATAAATATCCTTCTCCACATATTTTCCGTTAAGATAAAGCTTACCAAGAGAATATTGTGCAAATTGATTGCCGCTTGTGGATGCCTGTTCTAAATATTCAATTGCTGTTTTTATCTCTGTAATAGTTGGATTTTCTTCTGCAAGGATTAATTTTGCAAGTGAATAACAGGCAAATGTATTTCCAAGCTTTGCTGACTTTTCATAGTACTTTTTCGCTCTCTCTATATCTTTTTCAGTACCGATTCCATTTTGAAGCATCCAGCCAAGTCTATATTGTATTTTATCATCATGACTTTGCATTTCTAACTTTTCAAAACCAATGAATGCAGATTGAAAATATTTATTTGATTCTTTTTCATCCTTATCGGTTCCAATACCATCACGGTACATCTTTGCAACTTCAAAATTTGCATATGGAAAACCCTGTTTAGCAGATCTTAAATACAAATCAAAAGCTTCGATATAGCTTTGATCTACAACTTGTCCCCTATAATAAAGTCCACCTAAGGAATACTCAGCAAATTTATATTTTTCTTCTGCTGATAAAGTAAGCCAATAAAAAGCCTCTTCATGGTTTTCTTCTGTACCGAGACCTTGTAAATACATTTTACCTATACGATACTCTGTGTATTTCCAAGGCTTTTTATCTTCAACCTTATGAAAAGCAGCAAGAGCCTTTTGATACCACTCATAAGCTTTTGAGACATCCATCTCTCGACCAAGTCCGTCTGCAAACATCCTTCCCATATCAAACATAGCAAGAGCATTGCCTTTTTCAGCTTCTGATTGAAATAAATAAAAGGCATCAGCAAAATCCTGTACAATATCATCTGTACCAAATAAGAATTCACGAGCCCTTTTATAATCATCACTCCACTTTACATAAACATCTTCAGTTATATAATCACTGCCTTCTGTTTCCTTGGTTAAATCTAAAATATCTTCTTCCAACCCAATAAATTCTGTATCATTTTTAACTTCTTCATCATCTATTCCTTTATCCATGATTTCATCAGTAATATCAATATCATCATTAGTTACTTCTTCAAAGGAAATAATTCCTTTATTAAAATTATTCGCCTCTTTAATAATCATATTTTTAATTGATTTAAATTCCTTTTGCTGTGATAATGGCAAAGGCTCCGGCAGATTATCCATATAGCTATTTAATACTTCATTACGTATTTCATACCACAGATTATATGCCTTACTTATCCTTTCATCCTTAGCTAATTCATCTACCATTCCATCTACCATTTCCTTAAGTTTTGGCTGCAAGTATCCATATTGTTTTTTGCCCTTACTGAATTTCAGTCGTTCAGCAAATTCTATAAATTGTTCTTCTACTTTACTGTTTTGGATAGTACTCTTTTTCATTTCAGAGATTAGTTGTAATAATACTTCTCTGGATTCTAATTTTAGTTTATCTCTTCTTTTACTTTGCTCTATATAAATCCCTTCTAGTTCCTGACCAAAGATATTTTTTACAAAACCTGACTTCATTTTCTCTATACCTTTTTTAGTCAGATATCCTTCTTTCGGGTCTGTTGAATAACAAATCATATGAACATGAGGATGATGCCCTTCGTTATGAAAGGCCGCATACCACTGAAAATTTTCAGGCTTTATTTTTAAACATTCAGCTATATCTATGGCATAGTAAGAAAGCATATTATGCCAGCTTTCAGCATTATCAAAACCAAGCCTTGTAGCATCTTCTCGTCTTAGAGAAATAATTGGAGTCCATATGTTTCCTTTATGATTTGCAACTTCATTAGCAATTCTACTAAGTACAAGACTATCATTTCCTCCTGTAAATAAACCATGCTTACCCATTTTCTCTACCCTTGGTCTATTTGCAATATAATCCACATAATTTTTCAGTTTACCAATCTTATCAACATTTTGTTCTATTGCTATCCCAATAAATTCAGAAGCATTTTCTATTGTAGAATTACTAATATAATCCTCATACTCAAACAGATTTTTAGTACTTGGGAACTCTTTTATGATCTGAGCAATTAATTCCTCTTGCTTAATTGTAGATGAAAGCTTTTTATCTTCAACTCGTATTCTTTCTACTCCATCTCTGGTAGCAATATAATTTACTAAATTTCCAAGATGAGCTGATGTATTTTCACTCCCACCTTTTAAATAGGGGCATTTTAAAATAAGTCTTGGCATAGATTATCACTCTCCAATTCCTTGTTGAAACTTTATCGCCTCCTCCATAGATACTTTACCTCTTGTCTTTTTCACTTGCTGTACGCATCTTCCTCTAAGACTATGAAGTTCTTCTTCATTAATTTCTAAACCAGCTGCAAGTATATTCATCATCATACTCATTTCAACAGATAGACGAAATAAATTGCTAGCATTTCTGTTTTCTGTTTCTTTCATTATTCCTTGCATGGCTGATATAAGTATCTTTGATAGATATCCTGTAGTATCCTCACTTACAAGGTATCCCATATAAAAGTTCAACGCCTTATCTATAAACTCACTTCGACTTTTACAATTATCTCCTTCAAGCAAGCTATCCATCTTTTCTATTGTTTCAGGATAGAGCCATACTGCTGTCCGTTTCTTTGCTGAATTTTTTATTTTTGCCAATTTCACTTCACCTCAAATATCCCATGTTTTAGCTTGACCACCTCTATATGACACTGACTAATGCTTATCTTGTGGGAGTTATTCTAAATACTGACCACCTTGATAGACACAAAACCTATTTTTCTACCACCTGTTTTAAATCGTTCAAACGCACGGCACTGCCGGGCGATGTGAGCGAGAGGAGGTCGCTTGCGACCACCTCTCTTTATCCTGCACCAAAATCAATAGGGGGGTTCACTTACATTTTAGGCTCATATTTCTCCTAAAATCTAAGTATCTTAAGGCTTAATCTGCTCTATTCATAAATCTCGGCAAATTCGCCCACAAATCATTTTATCTATCGTTAAGGATAACTTGTGCCACTCTCGTCCATACAATCGCACACAGGGGCAAATATCGCCCCCAAAATGGTTTTATTCCTGTTGTGTAGATCTAGAAGTAGCTATACCAGTATTTTTAGTTGGTTTTCTTGGTGTTTTAGCTCTACTTTCTTCCTCATTCTTTTCATCAATATATTCCCTTACATTGACTGGTACATATTTCTCATAAAGCTTTTGTAGCTGTTCTGCTAGTTCATCTTGTACATCAATCTCTTTCTTCTCCATATACTTCTTGATTGCTCTTAGCTTTTCTGCCTCAAGACTTACGCTAATCGTATCTTTTTTCATCCAAACATGCCTCCTTTATTTTATTAACTTTTTTATGGTTTCCATTGCAAAAACAGAAAAGGAATAGCCACTACATACTCATGACCATTCCCTGATTTTCATCCTCTGTCTGCTCTTGAGACTCTTCAGTTTCTTCTGCATTTATAGTTTCTGTTGGAACTTCTGCCTGTTCACTTTGCACTCTTTCAGACCTTCTTCTGCCACGATTAGAGGTAGCTCCTCGAGTTACTTCTGATGTGCTTTCACTAATAGGTGCAGTTGTTTCCGTCTGGCTCTCCTGTTCATTATCATTTCTCTCTAGATATCTTCTAGTAGCCGATGGAACATATTTTTCGTAGATATTTTTAATATGTTTTTGCAATTCTCCCTCTACAGTCAGATCCTTTTCATCCATATAAAACCGTAATGCATCCAACTTTTCTTTTGGAAAAGTTACCTGCAAAGTTGCTTTTTCTGTTGACACACTCATCCTATAAATCCTCCTTTTCTACCTACATTTTCATCTCCATACCTTGGGACTGTCCAAATTCTTCTATAAGTGATAGCTTATTATCCTTAGAACTATAGCGATAAATTGCATCAGATAACACTTCATCAGGTTCTACTTGGCTCTCATTTACTTCTGAAACCATCCTTTGAATAAATTCTAAATCTATGTTTTCTTCTACCATAATATCTTCTTCTTTTATTATGATTACTTCATGGAGAGAAGATGGCAATACAATAAAATCTCCACCCAATTTCTCTGCAATAGAAGACATTACTTCTTCATCAAACATATATGCTGCACATTGCATTCTTTTATCATTACTTAGTACCCACATCATATTTTCTCCTGCCATTTCCTCAAATAGCTCGACATCCTCTCCCATCAACTCTGCGATAATATCATTCATATTTTCAAATTTAGGTGGCAATATCCTTGGCATATTTCTTACTGCTTGGTCATGAACTTCTCTGTGATCCACACCCCAAACTTTTAAATGTTCATTATTTAATAAAATACTTCCTGTACCTTCTTCCGATATGCATACATTCACCCGATACACAATTGCTAAATCCTCTCTTCTTTGATGGGGAATATCTTGTAATAACTTTTCATTTTTCTCTGCATTAATGACCGTATAATATAGGTTATCTTTCATATTGTTGTAGGTGAAGTCTTCTAAATTAAACTGCGGTGTTCTTTTTATTTCTCTTTGAAAAATCTCACCAATCTTACTCATAGTCTCACTGACCTTCATACCCTCCTGATGTAAGTCATAAAAGGAATTAAGGTAAATATTAGGGCAAATATTACTTTCTCCGCGCAAAGTAAGTCCTGTTAATTCCTTTCCATTATTTTTTCTGACCACATTAATTTCTGGATTTACATCCTTATATTCTTCTGGCAAATAATCTTTAACTTCTCTTTTTACTCTTTCTACATATTCATTAAATGTCATATGCATTCTCCTTTACTTTTGCTGTTCTCATTGAAACAGACTGCTTTTTATAGTTGCCTTCATTACTACCTGCTACTTAAAAACTTATAATCTTATTTTAAAAATCAAATCCTATAAACTCCATCCTTGGTTGTGCCTCTGGTTCTTCTCCAGTAAATTCTTGAACCTTTCCAAATTCTTGTGTGTATTTTTCTATTTGCTCATCGCTTAAGGATACAAATTCTCCATCTTCACTATCCCCTACAATAAAAAAAGGACCAGCAATGATGTCATTACCAACCCTTCTATTTAATTCCATCCCATTTAATTTTCCTTCTTCATTACATACTAAAATACAATTATCATCTAAATAAATACATTCAAATAATCCCTCAACCTCTCCTTGAATACCCTCCAAATCATTCGCTATTTCTTTTTTATAAGGTAAGTTTTGTGGCTCAATCTTTAAGATACGAATTGTCTTTTCTATATTATCCATTCTCTCATCCTCCTACATATTCATGTTTTGACTTGACTTTATTTCTTCGTCTAAATTACTACAATAATCAAGATATAATGTCATATCAAAGCAGTCATCTAATACTTCAATTTCTGCGATTTCATCTCTGCTTGTTAGTTCATCAAAGAGTAAAGTTCCAATACCATTATTTTCTTTTACAACTATTCCATAGGATTCTTCTATTTCATCAAAATAAATAGCCCAACTACCATTTGAAGTATTTTCTGCAGCCTCCTTAATTATTTGCTCTGCAATCATTGAAATTTGCTGTTCAATATACGGCTTAATATTTGGCATAAATGCAGTATACCTTGCATACTTATGTCCTTGACTGTCAATTAAAATTCCATCTCCACTTTCCACATTAAGTGCCAATAGTCCATGGATCTGTCCTGTAGAATCTATAAACATTTCTTCTTTTCTATCTATAATGAAGTCCCTATCCTCTAATAAATTGTTGCTAAATTCCTCAAATTCATTTTCATCCATTACTTCAATTCCATTAATCACACATACTTGTGCATCAAATGCTGAAATCTTTCGTTCAAATATTGCTTTTGTAATTAGCATAAGCTCCTCCTCTTATTTTAAAATATGCGGTCTGCCATATAGAACCTGTTTGTTTGAATCAAATAAATCTCTGTACACCACCTGTCCTTTCGAGTATGCAGCATCTATTACTTTTCCATTTCCAGCATAGACTCCTACATGTGTAATGTTCATAAATCTGCCGTTTGGTTTGTGACTCCAAAATACTAAATCTCCAGGAACTAAATCTTCTTTTGAAACAGTAAGATTATTATTAACACAAAATCTTCCTTGCTCTGCGGCAGTTCCAGGTATGATGATTCCAATCTGCCTATAGCTCCACATGGTCAAATAACTGCAATCAGTATAATTTCCTTGTCCTCTTCTTTCTTGTGAATAGGGGTCTCCAAGCCTTGTCATAGCAAGCTTTACTATCTCTGATCCATTCTCTCCTACTGGTAAATCATGATACAACTTCTCTAATTCTTCTGGAGTAATGCTATGTGTCCAATCTCCCCATTCCCCAGAAGCATCTCCTTCACTTGGTGCTGGAACTCCATACTTAATTCGGTAATAGATTTCATTGGCATTGGCCATATCTTCATAAGTAGTTGCCTTTCCCATATTTGTTTCAATATTTGTATAGATTTCTGGGAGAGTATCAATTGGTATCGCCACAAGATATGTTTCTTCCATTTCATTTCCGTCTGCATCAATTATGGTTCTTGTTCGTTCCTCATAGTTGACAAAGCAGTCAATATATTTATCTTGATCTACACCAGATGGTTGGTCAGAGGCGAAATACAGAGAATAAAAAATAGCCTTAACCCTTATAGAGTCCAGACTATCTCCATCTTCCATTTGACCATTTACATCCTCTATTCTTTCATCAAGTATTGTAAAGCTGTTACGCATTTCTTCTATCTGACCTCGATATTCTTCAGGAATATTTTCTGATATAGCACCTCCATAAAAGGACAATCGGGTTGCAGTATTGTTATGATTTGCTGTTCCTGAAAGCAATCCACAGATAATAACAATGATTAAGATAAATGGAGATAGGATAGCTGCAATAGTCCACCCAATACCTTTCCTCAGCCTTTCATCTGATAATGCTGATATAGCTGCTTTTGCAATAAGTCCTATGGTTGTAGGGTCTGCCATTTAATATCACCACCATTTCATCCCGAATAAGCTTCCCTGTTCTGCTTTTTCCTCCATACTATTTTCTATCCTACCTATAGTTTTATCTACTGCGTTCTGTATAATATCTGTATCAAATCCTGCATCCATATATCCTTCTTCAATGGATGTTTTGTAACGTTCTGATGGTATTCCAAGTTCATGACCAGGTGTCATCACATAAACCATTGCTGAAACAGTACTGCCATTTAACACAATCTCCATGTTTTCCTTTTCATAAAAATTAGGGTATCCTTCATACCTATCTAGTGATTTCTCATCTTCTGGTTGGATTCCCCACAACAGAACAGGAACTCTACTTCCCTCACAAGGTTCAATGGTTGCTACTGCACTATATCTTGAACCACGAAATACAAGCTCATAATCCTTTATTTCTGATGCTCCAATGACTCTTGCAGTAGGGCATCGTTGTTTCATTTGTGATAGATTTAAATTACTTCCATATGCGATATATAATATTTCTAGTCCTAACTCATTTAATTTATTATTTTTCATCCTGACCTCCTACTGATTCATAGACATAGTAAAAGCAGGAGATTCTACCTCCTGCTCATCTATTTCCATATCATTATTTTGTGTTTCTATTGTTTCTTCTTGTGGATTCGAAAGCTCAACTTCTCTCTTTTTCCTTAACCTTTCTTTCTGTGCTTCTGCCTGTTCAGGTGACTTCCATGCAATATTTCCTTCTAAATGGTCAAGGAGATGTTTCCTTGCTGTTTTAAATTCATCTCCTATTAAACCAAGTCTTAATAGCCATACTCTGAATGTATATTTTTCATTTTCTGATACAGTTTTTATTGGACTTGCTGACCTTTGGTTGTAGGCTTGAGCTGTAATAGCCATACAAAATTGCAGATATGCTTTCATCTTCCCAGCATGTAGGGAACCATTAAAGGCTCGAAACTCAATCGTTCCCTTTTGAAAGACAGAATGAAGATTTAGGCAATGGTATCTACTATCATGATAATGCTGATGACTGCCATCACTACCTTTGTACCATAACTTTTGGATTCCACTCTTTGTTTTTGGTTTCTGCTTATTTAACTTCTCCAAAAAATCCGTATCTATCTTTTTGCAATACCGTCTTTCCCTATCTGAATCCACCTGTAATGCCTTGTATATCATATTCTCTTTTGCAGCTACAATATTAACAAGATTTCTTAATTGGTACGCCTCAAAAGGTGCCGCATTAATGTGAATATGGATTCCACAGGACTTATTACTAAATGCTCCTGCCTCTCTGAGCTTACGCACCATCTCCTGAATCTTTTCGATATCTTCATACTTACAAATGGGACTAACAAGCTCTACACTGTATTCTCTGTCAGCTATTTGCTTTCTATTTCCCACTTTTTTCTGACAGCTAATACTGCCGTCACTTACAAATTTCCACTTTCTATTTTCATTATCCGTTACACTATAAGTGTCATAACCACCACCTTCATGTTCAGCTATCTCATTGAGATATTCGGCAACTACTTCAGCAGCTCTTCTTCTTGTTATGCCTGTCATCTCAATTTCAATTCCAAAGTTCTGATCGCTTAAATCCATAGCCTCACCACCTTACCATTGCTTTTTTACTTCGATGATGTCCTCAGCATTTTGAAATCCCGCATACCTAGAAGCAGTTACAATATATTCTGTAAGTCTTTCATTCCTCCAAGAGTCTATTAGCTGTCCACGGCATATCTCATGGAGTTTATTTATCTTTAGTATAGTGCTTTCAATAATTCTAGATACTTGCGTAGATTCTCCACCAGATAGTTTTAGCTTATCAATATATTCATTAAAAATATGGTTAAATTCTTCAATGTGTCTTTCATCATAATGGTTGTATGATAGGAATGGATTTTCATATTCTTCGCCATTAATGCAGTGCTTTATCTGCTCCAATAATCTTGGTCGATTCTTTGTTTCTGCCTTTAAATACTGTTCCATAAAACAAAGCAAGTCATTATCCCTGTTTGGAGTGTAACTGATGCACACCCTCAAATCATCTATAATGCCTTGCTTTTGTTCCCGGTAGGATTCGATTTTTTCTTGTTTCTTTACCCATTCAGCACTTTCAATAGTCACTACCTTCCACCTGCCTTTCCAAATAATTTTTCCTTATATGCTGGAGCATGGACAGCCAAATTGTAACGTTCGTTACCGCATTTATATAAGCACACTCCTCGCTGTGGAAATTTAATAAGATTATATTCTGATTCTTCAAGCTGTAAGGTATCCATATAAAACTGCTTATCAATGTTTCCTGCATTAAATAAAAAAGCGTGTGCTGGGATAGAAAACAGCGGTTTCGTTAGCTCTTTAATACCTTCAATATTGAAGTCCTCAAGGTTTTGGCTACTAAGTATTACCGCTGATTCTTTCTTTCGCACTCGCTTCATAAAGTTACGGATATATTCTATTGCAATAAGATTAGTAAGGAATAAATATAATTCATCAATACCAGCTGCAGTATTACCTTCCGTTAATAGTTTATCTGACATAAAGGATAATACATTAAATAGTAAGGCGTTCTTTACATTTTTACTAGCCTGTAATAACCCTTTTACACCAAATACAATAAAACGATTGGAAGTTATATTGCTATGTCCGTTGAAAAATTTACTTTCTGCACCTTGGCACATGGAATGAAGTCCAAGCAGAATTTCCTGTAATAATTCTGCCGTGTAAAGCTGATATTTTCCCTTATCATAGCCTTTATATTCTTCCTCTATTAATGTATATAGGTCTGAAAGAATAGGATAATCAACAGATTTTAATTGGCTGAAATTGGTGCTGTCACTGATACTCCATTTGGTGTAGAGTTTTCCTAGCATAATTTCTATAACATCAATATGCCTATCATCAAAATCTTTATAGCAACGAAAGAAGTCTTTTAAAAAACTAATATGCTGACTTAGTTTTGTTGCTTGCCTAAATGCAAGAGGAGCATCTTTATCCTGTGGACTTCCTCCTTCATCCCAAGTTTTTGGTTCTAGTGGATTTATCATATACTCTCCACTCATTAAATCTACAAAGCATCCACCTATATTTTCTGCTAGTTCTACATACTCATGCTCTGGATCTAAGCATATGACATTCTTTCCTGATTCTAAAATGTTACATAATATTAGCTTTAATAAATAGCTTTTTCCTTGTCCTGAATTACCGAGAATAAGGATACAAGGATTTGTTTTATCATCATCTCTTTTATCAAAATCCACAAGAATATTAGAACCAAATTTATCTCTGCCTAAATAAAATCCATTGCTATCTGTCTTGCCTGAATAGTTAAACGGATATAGATTTGCAACTGAGGATGCTGGAAGCACTCTTTCATATTGACTACCAAATACATTTCTTCCTGTTGGACCAACACATAAGAATCCTTGTTGTTGCCTAAGCATAAGCCTATCTACATTTAACTTAGAACGAACAAGCTCTGTTAATACATCGGTCTGTAGTAGTTTCAAGCTGTCATAATCACTTGCAGTAAGCTCAATATATACTGCACAGTGAAGGAGTGGTTCTCTATTTCTATGCATTGCTGATACAAGGGTAACAACATCTTGCAAGTTACTTTCTGCTGTTACTGTCTGCTGTAAATCATTTGTATTTGCCGTATTCATTCTGTTTTTATTGGCTGCATTATGAATGATTTTCTTCTCCTCGTTTGGAGTTACTTGTCTTGTATAAATTCTAAGAGTAACCCCATCCTTTTCTCCAAGATGACGAAGGATTGCTTGTTCATTGGTGCTTGTGGGGTATTCACGAAGTGCCCATACGCATCTATAGGTATTTCCACAGATAAAATAATCTGTGTTGAATTTGATGATGGATGGAGCAATCATATCTACAAAGCTTTTGATTTTTTCATCTTCTATAATTGGTATTTTCTTTTTTACCATAGTATCTTCTTACCTCGCTTTCTTTTCTGCATTAAAAAAAGCCCTACACATTAGTGCAAGGTTTGATAACATATTTATATTTTATTTTTTAAATTGGAATTTTATCTTGTCTTAGTTTTATGTGCAGTAATAATCGTATAACTATAAGAGTTTACTGTTATTACACAGTCATCAATAGTTGCATAATAATTTTTGCCCTTTTTTATTATAGAACAATTCGGAAGTTTAATTTTGTCTTTACACCACTCTACCACATCTTTTGTATCCAATCCCAAATTTCTTTTTATTCTGTCAATACCCATTTTAGTGGTATGAATTTTATCTAAATTTGAAAGTAAAATCTCATCATCATTCATAATATCATCTCTCTTTGTAAATCGGATTTTGTGTTTTTGAAGCAAATCATAACAATTATACCCTGATAATTAAAGCATCCTTTATTCATGTTACGGCAACGATATTCCTTTTGATGCTAAATACATTTTAATCGCACCGTATATAATAGGTGCCCCAGCTGTAACTCCAACCACCGCAATATCGCCGCCTTTATCTTTGACATAATCCCACAGCGGATGATTTGAATCTATTTGCTCTTGAATGAGTTTCATGATTTCTTTTTCCACCACTACTCCATCTTCTCCGGATGCAAAGATATTTTTGAGGACAGTCAACTGATGTTCATTAAGTTCACGTTGTTGCTTCTGTGTGGATAACTGATCCTTCAATACATCAATATATGCATTTTGATTTTCCACAACCTTCTGTAATTGAACATTGGTTTCGGCAGTATTAGTTGCTGTCTGCTCAATCGCTTTTTGCATTCTTTGACGATTATTATAGGCTTCTTCGGCAATCTGCTGTGTTCTTTTATTAGATTCTTCAATTTGTACCTGAATACCTGATGCTAAGTTTGTTGTATAAGATAAATCAATTTTAGGTATATTTGCTAATTCCGTTTTATTAAAAATATCGTTTCCCACAATTTTCTCCTTTCTAATTTAAAATTTCCGTTGAATTGTTTAAATAGTTATTACCTGAAACCCAGTGTTTCCTATAATAAATTGGAATTTCTTTATTTCGTTTATACTTCTATCGGAATTACAATTCATAACTTAATATAATCTAAACTATCTCTCAATAAAGGCACTTACAATTTCCTTCAGCTCATCACTGAACTCTTCAAGATTTTCAAAACTAATCACACCATCACTTATAAGGGAAATAATGTTATTAATAAGGTTCGATCGACTCATTTCTAATTGAACGCCAGTCTTCTTCCTATCTTCCTTTATTCTCTTGTCCAGTCTCCAAAACTTTTCTGATGGATTAGTGTCTTCACTTAGTAAGTCTATATACTCCTTATTGAGCCTGTCCATATATGATTCCTGCCAATCTGCAATTTTGTTTTTAAAAAGCGTCCAGTCCCTTTTTGTAAATCTCTGCTCTTGCAAAGCCTCAAGCCTCCCTCTAAATTCCTATTTTTATATATAATACCACATACACCTCATGAAAGAAAATAATTTTCTTGGTCTTATCGCTCTCCATATACCACCCATCTCTCCCCATCATAATCTTCATATCTTTCCGTAGTTACATTCTGCTCATAATAAACACCAAGAAGTCTTTTTATATCCAAATTATCAGATCTTCTAGTAGTAAATCCTTGGTCTTTTAAGTTCTTTTCAATCCTTGAAAGATAAGGAAATACATCCGACTCCTTTTCATTCTTAAGCCTAATAATAATTAGGAACTCACGAGCTGTAGCCATCTGAACTTGCATCCTATCAAGATTGCTACTGTCTTGCTGTAGTAGTTGCCGAATAACAGGGTTTTGTTCTGTATCCATTCTTCTTTTTAAATACTGTTTATTATCATCAAAGTTTTCTTTTGAATTAAGGCACAGTATTTCAATTTCAGCAATCCCCTTTAGTACCGTCATAAGTGCATAGATCCTTGCACTTACACTTGATTCAGATAGTACAGATATATTTGTTGGATGGATAATAAAATACACTAGCTCTCCATATGGGGTCTTAAGACTGTAATCTGTAATTTCATCAATACCAATCAGCTCTCTAGTAGATTGCTTTTGCCTTTCCTTTTGTTTCTGTTTTCTTCCCAATTTTATAACCTCCATTCAAATATCTGTTGCCTGAAAATAAAGAAGGCACAGGCATATCGAATAAAATTCAGTATGCTTGTATCTTCAAATTGTATAGTTAAAAAGGTATATACTGCTGTTATTACAATAGGCGGCATAAGCCTAAGTTGTGCTAAGGCAAATACAGAAATAAGAAGCCCTACTCCAATGATGCCAATGTCTTTTAACTCCCATAGCCATAGGGTTGCTTTGGCCTTTAAATTGTCAGGGTACATATACACTGTTTATTCCTCCACTTCTTCCTTAAATTTTCTAAAAAAATAAGCAATCCCTTGCATAATAAAATCTACACATGGGATTGCTACACTATTACCAAGTGCCTTATATCTTGCACTATCGGATGATTTTTCTATTTTAGTCCACCCATCTGGAAAGCCTTGAAGTCTTTCACATTCCAATGGTGTTAGTCTGCGTACAAGATTCTTAGTAGTTACAAGATTTTCACTTCCTCCTCCATTATCTCCACCCTCTGCTCTAAGTGTTGCACATCCATCCTTATAATTAGCAAATTCCGATTGTCCAAACATCATTCTTTCACAGTCTACAATGCATTTATCTTGACTTACATATTGATTTCCATTGCCTTTTTCATCTACTACACATAATGCTCCTGCTGTATTTTGATAAGTTTTAGGTGGATAGCAAACAGCATGAATATCGCTGGTAGTAAGAGTATAACTAATATTCTCTTGAAATCCGCATCCATTTCCACCATTATGATCTTGTCTATCAATTGTATTTCCTGCAATACAATAACTGTCTGAATCAATTGGTTTTGATACTAATGGTACATTATTTCCTCCTGTTCCATAGGTGGCTGATATGGTTGGTGCTACATTTAGTGGACCATTATATCTGCAGTCTTTTGCATGATTATCGAATAGAACAGGTTGATTATTGCCACTTGTTCCTGCTGCTGAAGTAATAGTAGGACAAAGGTCAACGCATATTTCTGGACCACCTTGTTGGGTTGCCATTACTATAGGTTGATTTCCTCCCATACTGGCTCGTAATGTTGAGGTAATATTCTCTGTTATATCCATTCGAACACCACCCTGATCATTTAGACATAGCATAGGTTCTGTGACAAATGTCTGCATCTGCATATTTTGAGTTGCCATCAAGGCTCCTGAAATTCCATTTAAGTCAATACCCTCATTTCGTTGATTGATATGATATGCTTTATATTCGGTAATCATATTGTCATTAGGCTCTTGTTCTGCACCTTCAGCTTCCCCTTGAATTTCTAAAGCTGTTTTTAATTGTTTAGGTAGTTCCTTTCCTCTTGATCTAGCTCTTCTGAGTATTCCCAAACAAGCTGTCTTGCTCAAATAATATTTTTGGTGCGGTGTGTCCTCCAAAA
>DFOA01000038.1 GCA_002381185.1 Firmicutes bacterium UBA3553
AGCCATTAAGGCAAGCGATTTTTGCCCTTCCAATGTAAGTCCTTCTGGTGTAGAAAGATTAGTCAACACTGCATAAATAACAATACATAAAATTCCAATAATTAACTTTTTTAAATCAATTTTTTTAATTGCACTTTTTGATTGATTCATGTTATATCTCCTTAGTTTTTTTTATTATACAAGAAGTATCGCACTTATATAGACCGCTATAATCCTTATTTTTATAATGTTATTCTGAGGATAAGGAAGAATCTCATCATTTATATACATGAGATCCTTCGCTTACGTTCAGGACGATAGTGTCCGCATGTGCAATTTCTCAATATAAACTAATTATTCATACTTTCAAGTTGCTTAATATATCTTTCATAGTTTTTAGTTGTAAGTTGTTGAAGTTCTTCTCTTTGTTCTTTAGTCATATGTTTGAATCTTCCTTGAGATCCAACATATTCTTCAACAGGTTTTAATTCTTTTGGCTTATTATTTATTGTAACTTTACCATCTTCATATTCATAAAGAATCCAGCTTCCTGTTTGAACTGCAGATCTGGCTAATTCGATTGTTTTAGCAGGATCATATTTCCAACCTGAAGGACATGGAGATTGAATATGAAGCATTGCAGGACCATCTGTATCCTTAGCTTTTTGTACTTTTTTTCTAAGATCATTTAAATTATGAATAGAAGCTGTAGCAGCATAAGGAATATCATGTGCTATTGCTATTTGCACCAAGTTTTTCTTCGCAGTTGGTTTACCTGCCGGAGTAGTAGTAGTACTTGCATAATAAGGAGTAGCACTGCTTCCTTGAGTTCCGGTATTCATGTAAGCTTCATTGTCATAGCATATATAAACTATTCTGTCTCTTCTCTCTAATGCCCCAGATAAAGATTGTAAACCTATATCTGCAGTTGCACCATCACCAGCAAATGCAACGACAGTTGTATGGGTATTTCCCTGAGCTGTCAATGCGGCTCTGACACCTGCTGCACAAGCTGCGGTATTTTCAAGGTTGCCTTGGAAACCTGCTATTTTTAAACCTGATACATCTCCAAACCCAGAGAACAATGCTGAACATCCTGGTGGAATTAAAATTATTGTATCTTCACCTAGTACATCCAATACATTTCTCATGATCAGTTCCATTCCACAGCCGGCACATGCGCTGACTCCATGAGCTACTAAGCCTTTTGAGTTATGTTGTAAATCAAACATTTTTTACCACCTTTCTAATATCTAAAGGATTTTCTTTAAGATCCATCCATTCAGTGTGCTCTGTTCTTTTGCCTTCTTTAATCTCAAGCAATTCATTGTATACTTTTTCTAAGTTTTGAACTGTAACGTCTCTTCCGCCCAGACCACCTACATAATGCCTGATATCACAGTTTTCACCCAGCATAAGGGCTGATGTTTCACACCAGACAGGACCACCTTGACTTCCTAATCCTGCACTTCTATCAAATACGCCAATTACTTTTTTACCTGTTAAAACTTCTTTAAGTTGCTTTACAGGGAATGGTCTAAATACAGTTACCTTAGCTAGTCCAACTTTTTTGCCTTCTTCTCTCATTTTATCAACAACATATTTGGCTGTTCCGCACATAGAGCCTAAAGCAACAAGAACAACATCAGCATCTTCAGTTTTATAACCTTCAACAACATCAATCTTTCTTCCGAATTTTTCTTCAAACTTCTTAGCTGCTTCTTCAAATACTTCTATGGCATGGTCCATTGCATATTTTTGTTGATATCTCATTTCTGTATATTCGCCGTTTCCTGTTAAGTCACAGCAAAACATCGGATCTTGAGAATCAAGATAAGTATTATGTCTCTTGTAAGGTCCTACAAATTCATCTACTGATTCCTGGGCAGGAACATCTAATTTCTGCATTGAGTGAGATAAGAAAAATCCATCTAAACACACCATTGCAGGCATTAATACTCTTGCGTCTTCTGCAACTCTATATGATAAAAGTGTTAAATCTAATACTTCTTGTACATTTTGACAGTAGAATTGCATCCATCCTAAATCTCTTGCTGCCATTGCATCACCGTGTTCACACCATAATGACCAAGGTGCTGCAACTCCCCTGTTTACTACAGGCATAACTATTGGAAGCCTGTTTCCTGATGTCATACTTAATACTTCATGCATTAAAGCTAAACCATTAGAAGCAGTTGCTGTAGCAGCTCTGACTCCGGTTAATGCAGCTGTTGTAGCAACAGATAAGGCGCTATGTTCAGATTCAACACGAACATATTCAGCTTTAAGTTCTCCCGAAGCAACTATCTCAGAAAGTTTTTCTGATATTGTGCTCTGTGGTGTAATAGGATACGCTGATATAACTTGTACTTTAGCTAATTTCATTGCCTCAACTGCTGCTCCGTTACCATCTAACATTTTATATGCCATTATTCTTCACCTCTTTCTGGTACCATCTTCATACATTTTGTCGGACATTCGTTTACGCAAATTCCACAACCTTTACAGTAATCAAAGTCAAATACTATACATTCTTTTTGTTCTTTTTTCACATATACAACATTAGCAGGACAAAATTTTTCACATGTTCCGCATTTAATACATTTATCATAATCGACTACCGGTCTTTCAAGTCTCCAGCTTCCTGTATTATCAGCACCAAATTTAGTTGCGCACGGGCCAAATACTCTATGCCTTTTTAATTCTGTTGTATGCGTCTCTTGCTGCTTTTGCATTCTTAACACCTGCCTTTTCACCAAATGAGTCTATAATAGCTTTTTCTACTGATTCAATTTTTACAACACCGGCTCCTGCTAATGCACCTAGCATAGAACCATTTGGAATTTTTAATCCTATATTTTCATAAGCTATTTCTGTTCCATCTACATAATATATTTCTTTAAAATTATATTTTTTAAATTCATTAAGCACTTTTTCGTCTTCTGTGTTTAAAACAAGAATACTGTCTTCGCCAATACCTTCTGCAATATTTATACCTTTGTCTACAACTGTGTGATCCATTACCAACACAACGTCAGGCTGGTAAACAAAAGAGTTTATCAACACAGGTTTTTCATCCGTAATAATACTTGTATTTACAGGTGCTCCTCTTCTTTCATGGCCATATGCAGGAACTGTTATTGCATACTTGTCCTCAAATAATGATGTAGCTTCTGAAAATATCTTCCCAGCAGTTACAACACCCTGGCCTCCTAAACCATAAAACTTGAATCTAATCATTTTCGATGATCCTACCTTTCATATCATTTATGAAATATATTGTTTTCCTATAAAAGAAAACTAGGCAATAATTATTATTGCGTTCCGCCATGATAAATGGCGTTTCGTTTATGGATACATTATAAGATAAAAAAACAGTTTTGTCAATAAAAAAATCGCTATGATAAACACCATTTATCATAGCGGAACAATATTATTTTTACTGGAATTTTAATAATTTTATTTACTTCATGAGATTTTTTCTTTATACCCCATCGCAGCAGATACTTCATTGGCTGTTTCTTTAAGTGATGACAGCAGTCCTTTTTTATTCTTTTCCATCCTTGCAGTTGGTCCTGACATACTGATTCCTGCAATTACTTTACCGCTTATATCTTTAATAGGTACGGCATAACAGGTTAGACCATCTTCGCTTTCTTCTAAGTCTTCTCCATACCCCTGCTCTTTTATCTTTTTCAACAATTTTATCAATTCATCATGGTCTGTTATAGTATTTTCAGTTAATTTTGCTAAATTACATGAGCGGATCTTTTTCTCCATTTCTTCATCTAACTTATGAGATATCAAAACTTTACCGGTAGCTGTTGCATAAAAGGACATCCTGCTGCCTACTCTGGAAGCCATTTGAATAGTAGATGTGCTTGATTCCTTTGCAATAAAAATTACTTTTAAATCATCATCTAAAATACCAAGATGAACTGTTTCATTATGTTCATCTCTCAATTTCTCCAAGTATGGTTTTATTAATGAAATTATATCTAAGTTTTCTAAAACAATGGTTCCATAATGGGCAAATTTAATGCCTAATCTATATTTAGCATCCGATGTTTTAAAAACATAATCCTTTTTTTCAAGTGTATAAAGCATCCTGAACACACTTGCTTTACCTAGATTTAAAGCTTTACTTATTTCAGCAACTCCCATTTCCTCATGGTGGCTTAAAAAATCTAAAACTTCTAAAGTATTATATACCGAGCTCATTAAATACTTATCTTTCTCTATATCCTCTGACATTCTCGTCCTCCTGTTTATCATAAACGTTTTTAGTATTATAATAGCACATCAAATATGCATAATTATAACACATACATATTTATAAAGCTACTAACACTTCTCTATAGTACATCTTACTTACTCATAGTAAATGTCGAATTATGATAAAAATCATTAAGCTCTTAATAATAACAGGCAACTCTGATACAAAACCATTATTCCTCTTATAGAAAATATGATCTTACATCGTCTATAAATAATGGATTTTACATATAATACATTTTATACAAATTAAATAAAAATCTCAATATAAACACTGAAAATTTTTATATTAACCTATTATTTAATATAGTAAAAAAGTAGGTTTATCAATCCTACTTTTAACTTTTTATTTTATTAACATTTTCAATAATAGAGTCTAAAAGGTTATTTACATTATCAAGCAATATTTGAAATTCTTCTTGCTTGATATTATCAACATGTATACCTACAGTTACAGTTACAGTACAATCAAGTGCAGTTGATAAATACTTGGCTGCCTTATATGATAATTCATCTTCTCTATGTCCTTGCACACATATAACACTTGTTGATGCAGTTCGTTTTTTACCATCTTTAAATTCCAGCCTTGGTACCGCAATAGCTGAAGCCCCAATATGATATTTTTCACCGCCGCCTATTGTAACATTTAAATCATTTCCGCAAAGTACAGCAATAGTTTCTACAACATATCTTCCACTTCCAACCTTTAAATTAAAGCTTTGAATCACTATCTGTTCCCTCCCATGCAATAAACTTTTTGTGATCTAGTCCAAACTGCATAAGCACTTTGCCAATTATATGATTAATTTGTTCTTCTATTGTATGAGGGTTGTTGTAAAAAGTCAGTATAGGAGGAATAATTACACAGCCTAAATCAGAAGCTTCTTTCATATTTCTTATGTGCAATTTCCCAAAAGGCATTTCACGAGGAACTAATATAACTTTCCGATTCTCCTTTAAACACACATCTACTGCCCGAATAAGCAAATTTTCCGCATACCCTGTGGCAATACCAGATAATGTCTTCATACTGCACGGTATAACAATCATTCCATCCGTTTTAAATGAGCCGCTTGATATGGAAGCAGCCAAATTTTTATTGCTGTGCACAAAATCTGCCATTTTTTCAACATCTTCTATTTTCAAATCAGTTTCAAGTCCAAATGTTACTCTGGCACCTTCTGAAATTACTAAATGTGTCTCACATTCAGGATATGCTTTTAAAGCCCTTAACATATGATATCCTAATACAACTCCGCTGGCTCCGGATATTCCTACTATTAATCTCATGATTTCTCCTTAGTTACTAAAACAAACCTATTATCTGCCAATATGCAACTTCAACCAATACTACAACAAATATAACTATTGTCAAAGGAATCCCAAGACGCATAGCTTCTTTTTGACTATACATGCCATTTTCTTCACCTTGACCAACGAGAATATTCAAATGATGGAAAGGTAAAATATAGTGAATGCCAATCGCTGAATAAACTAATAATGTTGTAATTATTGGACTGATTCCCATTGGTTCTGTAAAAATTAACAGTGCGGGTATTGCTATACCCATTACTGCTATTACACTTCCAAGAACCATGTGAATTCCTATTGATATAACAGCAATTATTGCCGCAAGTACATATGGATTTGAAGGTATTGATGATGGCAGAATAGTCTCAGCTATCCAAGTATTCATTCCTGTTACTGCACCAACTTTTCCAATTGTCATAGCAGCGGTTAAAAATAAAAGTACGTGAACAGGAACTTCACCCCATTGTTTTGGTGTTAATATTCCTCCTATTAACGGGAAGCTCATTAACATTGCAATAAGTAATGTAATCCATCCGATATTAATTCCGTGAATAGAATCTGTCATCCATAATATTACTGCAATTGCAAGCCATACAATAGTTCTTTTTTCGATATCTGAAATGGGCCCTAATGCATTAAGTTTTTCTTTTATCTCTTCTTTATTTATTCTCACTTCCTGAGATGGTTTAAATAAAACAAGTAGTAAAATACATGTTATTATACTTGCTACTATATTTGGCGGTCCCATGTAAACAAACCATTGTATCCAACTAACAGTCATTCCTGAAGCCTGAACAGCAAGTGGATTTATTACGCTATCTCCTGTTAAGAAAATCATTGATACCGGAACAGAAGCAGCAAATACTGCAAATCCAATTTTTATTGCATCCTCCTTAGGTATTTTCGCGCTTTTAATTACTACTGTCATAACTGACATAATCAAAAATGCTCTTGGCCAAGGGTGAGGTATTAAAACACTCAAAATAAATGTAAGTGCAAATATTGATATAATAATGCTTTTATATGAACTCACAAATTTAATTATAAATCCATATGCTATTCTTTCACCTAATCCTGAGCTTTTTACGGCTGAAGCTATTAAATATGCACCTATAACCAAGTACATTGTGCTTCCAATCCAGGGTGAAAAAACAACAGCGGGTTCTGCTACCTGAAATATTACTAATAGTGCTAAATAAAGACCCGATGCATATCCGGATTGAACAATTTGAAATGCCCAGAACACTACAGTCATAAGTGTTAAGCCAAGACACATTTTCCCTTTTGAAGATAAGCCTTCTAAAGGAAGAATATTAATCAGTACTGCTGCCGCAATTCCTAATATCAACCCTAATACGCTTTTATTCTTATTCATAATATTATCCTTTCTAAAACTTTAATGATTGGTTTATCAAAAAATAAGGGAGCGCTAGCTCCTTATACATATTTGTTTTTTAATTGTTCGTTAACATTAGTTCTTCTTTCTAACAGGTATTTGTAATTGACAAAAATCCGTATCCTGATTATTTCTATAAAATGTAGTATCCAGAATACATGCATCTACAATATCTCCTACTATTTCATAATTGTTTTTATTAATCCAATCCAATAAATTATATAAATAGCTTGTTTCATATGGCATTGCATACTTATACATACACACATATTTTCCTGCCGGTAATACTTTTACATCATCGCCTTCCGCTGAATCAATAGGCAATGATATATAAACCCCGGCTCCTTCAAGTATATTTTCTTTACCAATACTGTCATTTAATATAATTGTTCCAAATCCTTTTGATGGCAATAAACCATAATTGGCCAGTTTCTTCCATGCATTCATCATAGTCAAATGAAGCTCTTCCTTATTAACTTCATTTTCATATGAAATAAATATTACTTTTCTTTCAGGAAAATACTCTAATATGGGAAAATTCAATTCATTGTTATAAACTGATGCCTTTTCATATATATTTAATCTGTTTTCAATAGATTCTTTGGCAATTTTTAGTTTTTCAATTTCATTTTCTAAATTTTCCTTATGATATTTTAGCAAAGATATGGCAGTAGTCAAGTTTCTATTGTAAATGTGTTCTTTAATCTCTTCAAGTTTAATGCCTGTTGATTTTAAAAAACATATTTCCCTTAAAATTGGGATCTGTTTTGAGCTATAATATCTATATCCGTTTTCATCAACCATAATTGGCTTAAACAAATCAATTTTATCATAATACAACAAGGTTTGTCTTGTTATATTATGTATTTCTGACATTTCGCTAATAGTTAAATATCTTTCTTCATTTAACATCTCAATACCCCTTTACACATAATCATAAATAAAATTATCTTTATTATTTAGCAGGTTTTATAATATTATCCAATAAAATATTAATCCTATCAAGCAATTGCACTTATTGATGCTGCGCCAAAAACCTTTAGCATGTCCTCTTAAAAATAATGACCTATTTATTAAATAATTCTGGTGCAAATTTTGATGGATCAACATCCATAAATTTAGATCTCTGGAATTTATCTTTTAATGCATATGGTACTGTACAGTCAAATATAGTCTTGCAAGAAATACCTTTATCCATAATATATGGGCTGTATTCAGGGCTTTGTGATGGATCCAGCGGGTGGCAGCGAACACCTGGTATAAATATTGTATCAACGTCTCCTTGATATCTTGTGTTTAAAGCCCATAATACGTCATTACTGTCAAATGGATCAACGTCTTCATCTACCAGAATAACATGTTTCAATTCCGGAAATGCAGCAAATGCTAAAATAGCAGCTTGTCTTTGGCGTCCTTCATCACTTGGCTGACTTTTCTTAAACTGTAACACTGCCATATATTTTCCGCCGCCTGATGAATGAGCATATACATTTATTAATCTGCCAGGCATAGCTTTTTCTACCATTTGTATAATACTGGCTTCTGTAGGTATACCCGCCATATTTACATGTTCTTCACTTGGCCCTATTACTGTTTGCATAATCGGATTCTTACGATGAGTAACAGCTTTAACCTTTATTATAGGAACCGTTGGATTTGCCCCTCCTGTATATCCTGGGAATTCCGGCATTGCTTTTCCTGTATTAGTATTTTGATCTTCTTGTACATAAGAATTAGGAATTAATTCTCCTTCAATTACATATTCGGCATTCGCAATAGCTTTTTCTTTTACTGTTAAGCACTGAACCAATTCAACTGCTTCATTCCTAATGGCACCGGCTATTGTCAACTCATTAAATCCTAATGGTGTTGTAGGCGGTTCAAAGCATGCCGCTATTTCTACAGCAGGATCAACGCCAATACTTATAGAAATTGGCAGTGGCTTTCCTAATCTTTCAGCTTTTTCGCGGAACACTCCTAAGTGACGAGCACCTGGTACAAAGTACATAGATATTTCATCTTTGCTTTGCAAGCATAGACGGTGTATAGTTATATCAGACTCTCCGGTTTCTTCATCAGATGCATAACACATACCAATTGTAATATATGGACCGGCATCTTCTTCTGTATTTGTAGGTGCGGGTACCAACTTTCTTATGTCAAAACCAGGATCATCCGCATAATGTACAACTTCCTGGCATTTAGCTTTATCATTGGGAATCACTACAGGTTCAATTGGATTTTGAACAGAATCCTTTAAAAGAAATCCTAATTTTTCAAGTTTTGTGCCAAGCATCATTGCTACTCTTTCACGGCTTGCCAGAAGACCTATAATTACTTTCGCATCTTCATGACCTTTTACATTATTAAAAATCATTGCTGGCCCAATTTGAGTCGGACGCATTACTGTACCGCCTGCACCGACATGACGGTAAACTCCTGATAACTCAGCTTTTGGATCTACAAGTTCATTTGTTTCGATTAATTGTCCTGGAACTGTTTTTAACAGTTCTATTGCAGAACGCAAATCATTTACCTTTTTCATACTAAAATCCTCCACGTATTGGCAAGTAATTAACAGCACTCGCCGATATAATTACAATTGAAATAATAGTTTGTATACCTACAATACAGTCAATGGTAATTGATGGGTAACAGTATTTAAATTATAAAAACATACTATTAAAACAAACATCCCTCTTGGCCTAAATTTAAAGAGGGATATTCATCGTAAATACAAGTATTTTTGCTTAGATCTTCTATAATATCATCCAACAACACATTTACCTACTCCGTACTAAATTTAAAACTTTGAATCATCTGTCACTCCTATATCGATATATTTATAATGTGAAAATTAGCTCCTGCTACACATCCCTATTTTGTTATCTCGGCTGATTTACATAATGCTTCTCAATATTATTTTTTACATATTCTTTAATATAATCCTCAAAAAGCTTAACTGGAGGTGTCTTTCTAATATGTTTTTTTGTAACAAAACATACTTCCCACTTAGGCTCAGAAGTACTGAAAGGAACCGCAATATAATCAGTCATAGGCATATCCTCAACTGCAAAATCAACCGTTATTGCAAGTCCCAGACCTTGCTGACATAATTTATGAGCAAGGCTGAGCTCAGTAGTTTCAAAAATAATAGTTGGAGAAAAACCAGCCTTTGTACATGCACTTTTAAAATTATGATATATTTTAAATTCTCTGCTTTCAAGTATAATTTTTTCGTCTTTTAAATCGTTTATATTTACTTTACTCTTAGTTGACAACCTGTGTTCCTTATGCATTAAAACCATAGGTTCATAAGAAGCTATAGTCACGCTATCAAATTTCTCATCATTAACAGGTCCCTTTATCAGGCCACAATCGGCATCACCATTCCAAATTGCCGCTTCAGCTTTAAAGTCAGAGTATTCCCACCATTTAAAGTTAATATTTGAAAATTTCTGCTTGAACTCAAATAAGAACTTAGGTGAAAAAGCTGCTATAACTCCATAAGCAGATGCTAAACTTATTTGTCCGGATATGTTATTATAATTCGTATAATAGTTTTCAATTTCTTCTAATTCTGAAATAATATGTTTTGCTCTTCTCATCAGCAGTTCGCCATGTTCCGTCAAAGTTAAACCGTTTGCAGTTCTGTAAAAAAGAGGAATATTTAGTTCTTCTTCCAGGTTAATAATAATTTTACTTAAGCCTTGGGGTGTTATATACAAAGATTTAGCAGCCTTTGTTAAACTGCCGTCATGACATACTTGCAAAAAACTTTTTAAATCTTTTGTATTCATACAAACATCCTTTCTCTTATAACGATTATTTGCCATAATTATATCATGAATTACAAAAATTTAAATCCAAACCTCATAGTATTTTGCATAAATTGATATTTAAAATATCAAAAAGCAGGATTTATTCCTACTTTTTAATATTATGATACCTTAAGGTTCCTCAAATTACTTATGTTGACTACCTTCCCATGCTTTAAACTTTCTGTGGTCAAATCCAAACTGCATAAGTACCTTCCCTATTATATGGTTAACTTGCTCCTCGATTGTTTGGGGGCTATTGTAAAATGTTAACAGCGGAGGAATTATAACACAACCTAAATCTGAAGCTTCCTTCATATTTCTTATATGCACTTTTCCAAATGGCATTTCACGGGGAACCAGCACGACCTTTCTGTTTTCCTTCAGACAAACATCTGCTGCACGAATAAGCAGGTTTTCTGCATATCCTGATGCAATTCCCGCCAATGTTTTCATACTGCAAGGTACAATAATCATTCCATCGGTTTTGAATGAACCGCTGGAAATTAAAGCTGCAAGATCATTGTTGCTATGGACAATATCTGCCAAGTCTTCCACTTCTTTAATTTTCAAATTTGTTTCAAGTCCAAATGTAACTTTTGCTCCATCAGAAATCACCAGATGTGTTTCACATTCAGGATATAATTTTAGAGCTTTTAACATATAATAACCTAGTACAACTCCACTAGCACCGGAAATCCCTATAATTAATCTCATATCTTCTCCTTAATCGTTAAAATAGACCCAGCATCTTCCAATATGGAACTTCTAATAAAACAATTATAAAAACTACCGCGCTCAGAGGAATTCCCAGACGCATTACTTCCTTCTGCCCATACATTCCATTTTCTTCACCTTGTCCCACAAGTATGTTCAGGTGATGGAACGGTAAAATATAATGTATACCTATTGCCGTATAAACAAACAAGGTTGTAATAATCGGACTTATTCCCATTGGCTCCGTAAAAATTAAAAGTGCCGGTATTGCTATACCCATTACTGCGATTACACTTCCCAAAACCATGTGTATACCCATTGATATTAATGCTATTATTATTGCCAGTATATATGGATTTGCAGGAATTGATGAAGGGAGTATGGTTTCAGCAATCCAGGTATTCATGCCGGTTACACCTCCTACCTTGCCTATAGTCATAGCTGCTGTTAAAAACAATAATACATGTACAGGAACTTCGCCCCATTGCTTTGGTGTCAATATTTCCCCTATGGCTGGAAAGCTCATAAGCATGGCTATCAACAAAGTTATCCAGCCTATATTTATTCCATGTATGGAATCGGTCATCCACAATACTACTGCAATCGCAAGCCATATTATTGTTCTTTTTTCAATAATGGACATTGGTCCCAAAGCAGAAAGCTTTTCCTTCATTTCTTCCTTATTTATTATAATTTCTTGGGTAGGTTTAAACAGCACAAGAATTAAAATACATGTTATTACGCTTGCTGCTATGTTAGGCGGGCCCATATAAACAAACCATTGTACCCAGCTTATTGCAGCCCCGGATGCCTGTACTGCGAGCGGATTTATGACGCTGTCTCCTGTTAAGAATATCATCGACACGGGAACAGATGATGAAAATACGGTAAATCCGATTTTTACAGCATCTTCTTTGGGTACTTTAGCGCTTTTAATTACAACTGCCATAACAGACATAATTAAAAAGGCTCTCGGCCAAGGGTGAGGAATTAATATGCTTAAAATAAATGTAAGAATGAATATGGATATAATAATACTTTTATATGAATTAACAAACCTTATAATGAAACCGTATGCAATTCTTTCTCCTAACCCGGAGCTTTTAACAGCTGAGGCAATCAAGTATGCACCTACTACCAAGTACATAGTGCTTCCTATCCATGGAGAAAATACAACCGCGGGTTCAGCTACATTAAATATCACGAGTAATGCCAGATAAAGACCTGAGGCATATCCTGATTGTACTATTTGGAATGCCCAAAATACAACAGTCATAAGTGTTAAACCAAGACACATTTTACCCTGAGTTGATAATCCTTCCAATGGCAATATATTTATAATAATGGCTACCGCAATACCTAATATTAATCCCATTAATTTTTTATTCTTATTCATAATATTATCCTTTCAAAAAAGGGAGCATCAGCCCCCTTATATTATTTTTTTAGCGGCGGAATCGGCGGAATAACACCCATTTTCGCAATCTTTTCGTCATCTAATTTAAATTTATCGATAACAACGGGACTTTCAGTTGAACGCCATGAATACCAGCACTTTTCACATACATGTATTTCCCATGCATTACCTACAGGAGCATCTGCAATTTTTTTAATTTTATCTGACTCACAACGAGGACATTTCATAATAATTACCTCCTAATTATTTATTTATATTTTTTAATAAATCTTTAAGTTTTTCTTCCCATTCTTTAGTTCCTGCAGGAGGATCCAACAACTGTGTTTCACGAGGGTTTGGCTCAGGCGGAACCGGTGTCGTAGCATCAATAATCATCTTTGTATGCATTCCCGGAGGATTAGTTGAAGGGTCAAGAGGCATACCCGGACAATTTTCGATAAGAGAAACGTCCTTGCTGGGATGAACCCTTGTAGTCAACGCCCACATAACCTGCTCTAAATTAAACGGATCTACAAATTCATCAACAACAATTACAATTTTTGAATACGGCATTCCGTGAGGAGTTGAAAGGAGCCTGAAAGCTACACCTTTTGCATATCCGCCGTAACGAACCTTTGTTGATATGATCGCACCTATACCATGCGTATACATTGCATTAACTGCAACAACCTCAGGCATTGATTCCTTTAACTGTTTATAAAGAGGAACACTTGTGTTTAATGCCATTAAATAATCTATTTCAGTCCATGGAATACCTAAATACAAGTTTTCAAATATCGGATTTGTCCTATGTGTAATTCTGTCTATTTGAACTTCGCATTGCAAGCGTGCTCCTGAGTATGAACCAGGAAATTCTCCAAAAGGTCCCTCTACTGTTCTTACTCTCGGAATTATATGTCCTTCTAATACTACTTCAGACCCTGCAGGTACATATAAATGATCATATAAGTCAGATTTAACTATATCTGTAGGAATTCCATCCTGCAATGCTCCCACAAATTCATATTCATTTTGGCTGTATCCGACAGGTGTACTTGCCATGAATGTTACTAAAGGGCTATTGCCAATTGTAATAGCTATTGGCAATGGTTTGTTTTCTGCTTCTGCTTTTTCTAATTGCACTGCTATATCATGCATCGCAAGAGCTTGAATACCAACTCTGTCCTTGTCCTTAACCTGTATACGATATGTACCAACATTTAATTTATTGAAATCATCAGGAAACTCCGGATCAGCTGTAACCACTGAAGCCTTTGAAATATAGAATCCACCGTCCTGCTCATTAATTCTGTATAACGGAAGAATTTCAAACAAGTTAATATTTTTATCTATCACATTTTCCTTGCATGGTGCTTCTTCTCTTCTCACAACATTAGGAGGAACCGGAAACTTATCCCACCTTCTGTTAAGCTCATAAAACTGATCTTTAGTTGATGTATTTTTGTCCAAACCCAGCATAAGCGCGTGATTTTGCCATGAACCATGAACGTTTGTTACTACAGAATACTTGTACCCTTTAACTTTTTCAAAAAGGATTGCAGGTTGACTTTTTCCCAAATTGGCTGCTGCACGACCTGCTGCAGCTATATCGGGCTCTGGATTAACTTCTTCCTTTACACGAACAAGTTGTCCTTCCGTCTCAAGTACTTCTAAGAATTCCCTTAAGTCCTTATAAACCTTAGCCATTATAAGACCTCCACATAATATTTTGATATGTGTTAATTATATGTCAAATTTAGTGCAAAGTAGTATCAACAAAACGTTTATATCGTCAACTTTATTTTTATACAAAAAACGTGGGAACCCTAAATTCCCACGTTTTCGTAATGTCTTTCATACAATCTTCCAATATATAATACTCAATATAAAAATGCCGCCTGTTATTCCTATTTCATAAAGTTCTCAATGTCATTAACGGTTTTTATAATGCCTGAGCTAAGATTGATTATGCCGCGTTTAGTTACCCACACATCATCTTCAATTCTTATGCCTATGCCTTCTTCCTTAATGTAAAGTCCTGGTTCAACAGTATAAACATTATTTTCCTGCATTGTTTTGTCTCTTCTTCTAAGATCATGAACATCAAGTCCAAGAGGATGACCTATACTGTGATAATAATATTTATCAACATCAGCATCGTCCTTAATTATATTCAAGACCTTCAGACCCTTTGCAAAATGTTTCTTAACCGCATCATTTACTTCAACTTCTGACGCTCCCACACGCATTGCTTCTATTGTGACATCCTGTGCTTCTAAAACCAGGTTGTATATGTCCTTTTGTCTTTGGGTAAACTTGCCGTTAGCGGGATATGTCCTCGTAATATCTGAAGCATAATTGTTGGACAGCGCCCCTAGGTCAAGGAGTATCAAATTTCCATCTTCTATTTTCTGCTTTAAATCTATGTAGTGAAGAATTACTGCTTTTTCACCTGAAGCACCTATTGTTTTAAAGCTTGGCCTTGAGCCTCTAAGCATTAACTGATATTCAAAATCCGCTCTTACCTGGTATTCAAACTTGCCCGGCTTTAAGTTTTTCATGACAAATTCCAGTGCTTCTTTGGTGTATCCGATTGCTGTCTTGATTTCACTTACTTCTTCTTCTGTTTTGGAGCTTCTTAATTCAATCATTATGCCCAGTGAATTTTTTATATTTACTGCTGGATATTGGTTTCTCATCCAATGTGCAAGACTTCTGTACTGGTCGTATGGTTCATCTTTGTCAGTTATGTATGAAAATATGTATACACTGTCCGGTCTGTCAGAAGACGAAAGTTTCTTGGCAAACTGGTCCATAAATTCATTTTTGTTTTGAATTGATTCAATTCCTGATGCTTCTTTGGCTTCTTCTTTTCTCATCAAAATGCCGAACCATTTTTCAAAGTGCTCATCAACAGGAGGGATATACAATGTTTCTGTAACACTGCCGCCTATTTTATTAATCAATAAAATCATATCTTCTCTGTCGATTCCCGTGAGGTAGAAAAAGTTTCTGTCCACAGAAAAATCGTACGATTGATCCGCACTCTCCCTTGGAGCCTTGCCTGAGAAAAATACCGCAGTTGAGTAATCTTCCATTCTTTCAGCAAATTTATTTCTGTTGTTAATAAAAAATTTTGTATCCATTTGATCCTCCATATCTATAATTGAATTTATTCTATCCAGCTTTTTAATCTTCCCACTGCCTTTTTCCAGCCCTCATAAAGTTTATTCCTTTTTAACTCGTCCATTCCGGGCCTGAACTTTTTGCTTATACTCCAGTTTTGTGCAATTTCTCCTTTTGATTTCCAAAATTCCACTGCAAGCCCTGCCAGATATGCAGCTCCAAGTGCAGTTGTTTCCGTAACCTCAGGTCTTTCAATATTGACATTTAATATGTCTGACTGAAATTGCATCAAAAAATTGTTGGCTGTCGCCCCTCCGTCAACCTTCAATGCAGTAAGGTTTATTCCTGAGTCATCAATCATTGATTCAATAACATCCTTTGTTTGGTATGCAATTGATTCTAACGCAGCTCTTATTATGTGATTGCGGTTGACTCCTCTTGTCAAACCCACAATTGCACCTCTTGCATACATATCCCAATAAGGTGCTCCCAACCCTGTAAATGCAGGAACCACATAAACTCCGTTGCTGTCATTGACCTTTTTTGCAAAATATTCCGAATCAGCAGCATCATGTATTATCTTCAATTCGTCACGCAGCCATTGAATTGCCGCACCAGCTACAAATATTGATCCTTCCAGCGCATATTCCACTTTGTCGCCCATCCCCCAGGCGACGGTAGTTACAAGGCCGTTATGTGATTTCACTATTTTTTCGCCTGTGTTCATAAGCATGAAACAGCCTGTTCCGTATGTATTTTTAACCATTCCTTCCTGGAAGCACAGCTGTCCGAATAAAGCCGCTTGCTGGTCACCTGCCATGCCGGATATAGGTATCTCCACACCGAATATTTCTTCCTTAGTATTTCCATATACTTCAGATGACTGTCTCACCTCTGGTAATACAGAACGTGGTATATCAAGAGCCTTTAATATTTTCTCGTCCCACTTAAGCTCTCTGATATTATAAATCATAGTCCTTGAAGCATTTGAATAATCTGTTATATGCTCCTTTCCTGCCGTCAGGTTCCAAACCAGCCAGGCATCTATGGTTCCAAATAATATGTCTCCCTTTTCTGCCTTTTCTCTGACCCCAGGAACATTATCCAATATCCATTTGATTTTTGTTCCTGAAAAATATGCATCAATGACAAGTCCTGTATTTTCATTTATGTATGACTCCAAGCCTTCTTTTTTCAATTCGTCACATATTTCCGACGTCTGCCTGCTCTGCCAGACAATTGCGTTATAAACGGGCTTACCTGTATTCTTATCCCACATCACAGTTGTTTCACGCTGATTTGTTATTCCGATGCACGCTATTTCAGAAGGATTAATATTTTTTACAGCTTCCCGCGCTGAATTTATTTGTGTTTCCCAGATTTCCATAGGGTCATGTTCAACCCATCCGGGATGTGGATATATCTGTCTGAATTCATGCTGTGCCAGACTTACTATGGCCCCGTTTCTGTCAAAAAGTATTGCTCGTGAACTTGTAGTCCCCTGATCTAATGCAAGAACATATTTTTTATTCATAAGCTCTCCTCAATTAAATATTAATACAATTATATACTTCAAATTTAAAATAATCAATTAATATAAAGAAAAAAAGTCATTCCGGAGGTTCGGAATGACATAAAATGTGCCATATATATAATATGAAATTTATCCGATTAATTTATTGTGATACTAATCTTTTTTCTCCTGTAATCTCCTGAATCGGCTTGATATCCTGCGTTACTTCCAGCACACCCAGATATTCTCCTTCTGTGTTGCGGACTGCAAAGTAACGTATAAAAACATATTTATCACCCATTTTAATCCAGAAGTCTTCATGATCCTTTTTGCCGGCTTTTAAGTCTTCAACGATTCCTTCTACAATATGTACGCTTGCCGGAGGGTGGCAGTTAGATACATTCCTTCCGATTATTGTCTTAGTTCTCGGAAAAATCCTTTCGCTGCTTTGTGAGAAGTATTTTACTGTGTCATCTTTTCCCACAAAGGTAATATCTATAGGCAAAGTATTCAGCATATGTACCAATTCTTCTGCCTGGAGGACACCTGTAGGCAGTGTAATTGCTCCTGATTCAGCCATTTCCTCCTTTATTTCTTCTTTTGCCTCCAACTCTGGTTTCCATTCCGGCACCCATCTAAGCATATGCCCGATTTCGCTGCTGTCATCGGCTGCCTTTTTCCATTCATCCTGGGTCATTACATCCAAAAGCATAGGAAGCATGATATTTTCTTCTTTAAATATCATTTCATTGACTCTGTTAAGTGCGGCATCAATCTTCTGTTTAATTTCTTCGTTCATACAGCCGTATGACAAGTCTGAAACTATTGTCTTTAAATCGGCTCTTATTTCATCATCAACACCCCACATAACCTTTGGAGGCGCTGTTATTCCATACTTCTCCATATATGGAAACAGAAGATTTTCTTTCTTTGAATAATGGATATCTATTTTTAATAATTCTTCAAAACCCTTATGCAGATTTTCTACCGCATCCTTGTCTGATATATTTTCTAAATACGGTTTGATTTTGTTTTTAATAATTTTTTCTAATTCTCTGTTTTCAAGCATTATCACATTTGCAGGATGTCCCGGTATTTTAGTAGGATCAGTTTCTCTGTGAATTTCTTCTATTGAACCCTTGAACACTGCCGAATGGACATCACACAGCCGCTGTACCTCTGATACGGGAAGTCCTTCCGTAATAAGCGCCTGCTCTGCTTCTGATATTTCAGTGGCTGAAACACCCGCAAATGCTTCTTCAAACTTCTGTTTAACTTCATCCACACTTTTACCTTCATGCAGTTCTTTTATTACCTGCTTGATTACATTTTTACGGTATTCTCTGTTATTAATGTTTTCGCTCATAATCCTCTCCTTTTATTCCTTAATTTCATATCCTAAACGGATAAATTCCTGCTTAATTTTTTCAAGATCAATCCCTTTAGCTTTAGCGCCTTTAGGCAGTGTCATAAACCTGCCCGCCGTTGAAATCATTCCGGGTTTTGTAATATCTTTAAATCCAAGAGACGACAATATTTCCGGAATTTCCGGATATTCATTGCAAAGTTCAAAAATTGATTTATTAATATCAATTTCTCTGGGCATGGCATATTCCTTTCATCTTTATATTTTATATACTATTTATACCATTATTAATGATATTTAAACAAATAAACAGTATACTTATAATTATTTCCAATAATCGTCAATTTATAAGAATGTAATAAATAACAATGCTTATTGTAATAAATCATGTATTGATTTTTAATTAGTAATAATATATTATAAAGTTAAAGTATTATCATAAATAGGAGGAATTACAATGAAAAAAGTTATTTTTATACTCAGTTTAGTATTTATCCTGGCATTTACATCAGTAACAGCATTTGCCCAGACCGCAAATGAAATCACTGTTGCAATAGACTCTGTTAAGGTTGAATTTACTGAGGATTCGGGTTTTCCATTCATTGATGAAAACTCTAGAACCCTGGTACCTTTTAAAAAGGCACTTGAAACCTACGGAGCAACCGTGGAATGGAATAACGACAGCCGAGTTGCCACAGCCGTAAAGAACGACATAAAAGTCGAGGTTCCCATTGGTCAAAATTACATAATTGTTAACGGTGAACAAAAGGCTATTGATACCGCAGCAAGAATAGTAAATGACAGAACATTTTTACCTATAAAAGCTGTCATCGAAGCATTTGGCTCTGAGGTTGTATGGGATCAAAATCTCAGAACTGTTGTCATTACAACAATACCTGTTGATGCTAAAGCAATATTCACACAGGCAAACAGCAAATCAGCAGATTGGAAAAATTATGACGCAGATATTATAATGAATATGTCTCTACCTGTAAAAGATGATGCAGGAAGCATTCAGACAATGACCATGAACATGAAAATGTTTATGACAATATTCACGGATCCTTCAATTAAAGCTAAAATCAATTCAAGTGTTGTAATGAATATGATGGGCCAGGAAGTTGTTCAGCCTGTTATGGATATGTATTTAACTGCTGATGACAAATCACTTACTACATATATGGGAATGAACGACGGCACAGGTAGTCTCACATGGACAAAATCCGCAGTTGAAGATGAAATGTTTGGTGAATTGTTCAAACATAACAAAGAAACAATAAAAGCCAATCAGGAATTGACTGAAAAATACACAAAAGATGTTAAGTACTTCGGAAAATATAAAGATGAAGCAGGCAAAACACTTTTAAGAATGCAATATACAATGTCAGGTGAAATCTACAATGATATGTTCGGCGAATATATAAAAAATATAGAGTCATCAACTGACGAGCAGGAAGCCATGACCGCTGAAATTCTTAAAGGTTTTGCTAACGGAAACTTCGGAGATTTAACATACATAATATATATTGACGAAGCAACAGGCGAAATAGTTAAATATGAAATGGATTTAAGCAGTATTGTTAATTCTATGATGGAAGGAATGACTGCTATGCTGGGAGAAATTCCTGCTGAAGAAATGGAAATGTTAAAACAAATGAAAGCAACAATGGTTATGGAAGTATTAAATGTTAACCAGGCTAAAGATTTTGAAATTCCGGAAGAAGCTCTTAATGCTCCTGAAATGTCTGAATTAATTGAGCAAACTCAAGATACAACAACTGAAAGTACAGAAACAGGAATACAATAAGCATCATATAGCGGGCCGTTTAAAACGAGCCCGTTTTTGTATGCTCCTAACCAATTCCTTTGGCCTAACCTTTATTATCTGCATTTACCATTTATTTCTGTTGATTAAAAAATTTCATGTGCTAATATTAATATTGAAATTATTTCTATAGGAGAAGCAAATGAAAAATTTATTAATATATATGATGATTTTTTTGTTAACAGGATGCACGGCATTAACAGAGCCTCCAAAAAATCCTGATACTGGAACCAATGAAAATCCCCCGGTTGCAGAAGAACCAGCGGAACCTTCTGAGCCTGTTGTGCCGGAAGATACAAGTTTATTTCATGAATATAAAACAGATGCCGCTGAAATTTTAGATACCATGTCATTGGAAGAAAAAATTGGACAAATATTTCTTGTGAGATGCCCGGCTGAAGAACAGCTGGATTTATATCTTTCCATGAAACCGGGCGGTTTCATATTGTTTGGGAGAGACTTTGCAGAAAAAACAAAGGAACAGGTTATAAATGATATTGGATATTATCAGAAAAACAGCGATATTCCAATGATAATAGGTGTTGATGAGGAAGGCGGAACCGTTGTGAGGGTAAGTTCAAACCCACTGCTGGCTGAAAAAAGATTTAAATCACCGCAGGAGCTTTATGCAATTGGAGGCCTTGAAGAAATAATAAGAGACACTAAGGAAAAATCAGAACTTTTACTGAATCTCGGCATCAATTTAAATCTGGCACCTGTTGCAGATGTTTCTGTAAATAAATCAGATTTTATATATCAAAGGGCATTCGGAAAGAATTCTGCAGAAACTGCGGAATATGTAAAAACCGTAGTACAGACAATGAAGGATAGCGGAATATCATCCACGTTAAAACATTTCCCGGGTTATGGGAACAATGTTGACACCCATACAGGCTCTGCGTATGATACTCGTCCATATGAACAGTTTGTGAACAATGACTTTATACCATTTAAAGCAGGGATTGAATCAGGAACTGAAAGCATACTTGTTTCACACAATGTAATTGATGCAATAGACAACAAACTTCCTGCATCTCTTTCGAAAAATGTTATTGACATTTTAAGAAGCAATATGGAATTTACAGGAATTATTATGACAGATGATTTGTCCATGGGAGCAATTACCGAGCTGCAGACAGAACTTCCTCCTGAAGTTATGGCAGTGCTGGCAGGAAATGACATGCTCATAGTGACCGATTTTGAAAACAGCTTTACAGCACTGTTAAATGCCGTAAAAGACGGTGGCATATCAATTGAACGAATTGATGAATCTGTTTTAAGAATCCTTCAATGGAAGCTTTATATGCATCTTATGTAGAGAATGACCGGATATCCGGTCATTTTTGTCAATCAGCCTTCTTCCGCAAATATTCGTCGCTTAAATTTTTTAATTTTTGCACAACTTCCGTGTCCGTGTTTGCTTTTCCCATCATGTCCGCTCTGATGAGCTCAAGCATGTCATCCAGACGTTCTTCACCGACTGAATCAATAAATTTTTTAATTCCCTTTTCTTTTACATTTGATACTATTTCTTTTATATAGTGATATTTAATGAGAATTTTGACTTCATTTATAAAATCCTCGTCATATTCCAGTCTCTTAAGTATTTTTTCAGCTTCATCAGCAGATTTTATGTGGTGTCCGTAAAAATGCCCTCTTCCCTTTTCATCCACGGTGAAACATGCAGGCTTGCTTATGTCATGCAGCAAAGCTGCCATTCTTAAATGGAGATTTGGTTTAATAGCATCCAGCACAGCCATGGTATGGTCTAACACATCCTTGTCATGATAAGGGGTATGCTGGTCAAATCCTTTAAGATCCATTAACTCCGGAATAATATTGTTCATTTCTCCTGTTTCAATTAGTCTGTATATACAGCCTGAAGGCTTATCGCTTAATAATATTTCGTCTAAAATATTTTTATACATATTTTCTCCTTATATGGAACTTTTTCTGTTTGAATTACGTCTAATAGGTGGGATTAGTTTTTATTATATCAATATTAATCCATAATATATTATACAAAAAAATCTTTCAATAAAATACTTTATATAATTATACTTTATATAATCCAAAAAATAGTATATAATTAATTAATGAATACAGGAAGGTGATAAAATGAGAAAGTCCATTTTAACATTAGTTTTAAGCACCGCAATAATAACATCCGTTGCTACATGCAATGTTTTCGGAGCTGATTTAACTGCTAGTAATTTCAACGAACTGGAAAATGTTTTATTAGAACAAATGAGCAGATACAATCAAGATTTCGAAATAAGATATACAGGGTCCTTGGATAATATAGAAGAAATATTGAAAGGGTCTGTAAATAAAGATCCATACATTAATTCCAACGTTAAATCCATGGGTTGGAAAATAACAGGGACTTCAAAGGTAAGTAATATTGATTTCGATGTAGATTATATAATAACAAGCTCTAAAAGAGCTGAGGCAGATAAAAAGATAAAAAGTATATTGACCGATATAATCAGTCCATATATGAATGATCATGAAAAGACTAAAGCTGTTCATGACTATATAGTACTTAACAGCAAGTATGACAAAACAATGCAGCTTTATTCTGATTATGACCTTCTGACACAAGGAACATCCGTATGCAACGGTTACGCCCTTTTGACATACAATATGCTCAAAGAGCTTAATATCCCTGTTAAACTGGTTACAGGAACGGGAAATGGAGAGCTCCACATATGGAATATGGTTAAGCTTGGAGATTACTGGTTCCACCTGGATACAACCTGGAATGACCCTTTGCCTGATTCTAATATGATATCATACAATTATTACATGCTTACCGACAAAGAAATCTTAAAGGACCACAAAATAGACGGAACGCTCGAACTTCCTAAAGCAAATAAGAGCTATTATGAATATCTGAAAGAATTGTCTCTTAACAAAATATTGATGGAAACAGGTCTGGACATATATAACGATGTGAATACGGCAAAAAACGAAAATGAATTATTGAAAATTCTTGATTATAAAATTAACCATCGTCCATTGAAAATTTCTGTGAGGATCAACAAGGAAATTCCCCAGGACAGCCTTAATAATGCTATGTCAAGATTGTTCAAATATGATTATATATCAGAAATTTCATACGGTCAGCTTAACAGTGACTCTACCGGCGAATATTACATTTTAAATCTATACTTTAAATATAAAGAGACTCCTGACATTTTAAATACTGATTTCGCAAATAAGGTTTATAATACCGCAACTACGGTGAATTTCAATGTATATGCAATGTATGGGAACAAAAAGACAAATATTACTGATAGCATATTAATTTATCCTTATGACAGCGAAAGCATTAATATTTATAACGGAACACTCACATTTAAAAAACCGGGAAACTACAGCATCCAATTTGAATACCAGGGATTGCAGAAAACAGTAACTGTCACCGCCTTGAATTCAGGAGCTTTTGAGTATATAACAGATAAAAAGCCTAATAAGCCTGTCAATGTTAAGGTTTATGACCAATACATCGACTTCAGTTCAATTAATCAATGGCCGTTTATAGAAAACGGCAGAACCATGGTTCCTCTAAGAGCCGTATTTGAAGTAATGAATTGTAAAGTAAGATGGGATGCTGATAACAGCTCAGCAGTTGTTGAATATGAAGGCAAAAAGATTATAATACCAGCAAACAGCAATACTGCATTTATTAACGATAAAGCAAGTATGTTGGACGTTCCCGCCAAATTGGTAAACGACCGTGTAATGGTACCGTTGAGATTTATAGGCGAGGCCATTGACAAAAAAGTTATATGGGACGATGCTGATAAAACAGTATTAATATATTAATGGAGGAAAATATGTACCCTTTTGATTCATTTGGAGGATTTAATTTAATGTTCGGCCTATTTCCAATCATGTTTTTTCTTGTGTTCGGATTAATAATATTTACATTTATAAAAGGCATAAAACAGAATATGTACAATAACAAACAACCCGTAATTCCTGTAGATGCAAAAATAGTCGCCAAAAGATATGATGTTTCTCACCATCATCATCATGGTTCGGACAATATGCATCATACAAGCAGCAGCACCTGGTATTATGTTACATTTGAAATGACAAACGGTGAACGAATGGAACTTCAGGTTCCTTCAAAAGAATTCGGAATGCTGGTGGAAGGTGATGAAGGAACACTGCAGTTCCAAGGAACCAGATTCATCGGCTTCACAAGATAAGCCAAAGTCTCAAAATTGAGAACAGCCATGCAAAAAGAGGTAGATTTATTTAAATCATACCTCTTTTTTTTATAGATCTAACTCCATTTTTTCGCTATTGATTCATTTTTTCTTTTAATATCTCCACAGCCTTTTGGAGCTGGTTGTCAGTATCATAAAATTCGTATCCATATCCAGGTGCATCTGCAGGTAAGGCAATTTCTATATCAGGTTCAATTCCTATTCCGTGAATGTTAATTCCATTTGGAGTAAAGTATTCGGAAACTGTCATTTTAATTCCTTCACCGTCATTTCCAAATCTTTGTACCCTTTGAACAATCCCCTTGCCAAATGTCTTTGTTCCTATAAGTGTGGCTCTTTGTGTATCTTTCAATGCTCCTGCCATAATTTCAGAAGCACTTGCACTTCCTTCATTAATTAGCAGCGTAATAGGAATATCTTCTGCAGCCTTATCAGATTTATAGTATTCAACCTCTCCGGCTTTTGTCTTAGTGTATGTAACAACTCCTTCACCCATAAACATATTTGAAATTCCCACAGTTGAATCTATTATTCCCCCCGGGTTGTATCTCAAATCTATTACCAAGCTCTTCATACCTTGGCTCTTGAGGTCATTGTATGCTGCTTTAAAATCTTCTGCTGTCTGCATATCAAACGTAGTAATTCTGATATAACCTATCCCATCTTCAAGCATAGACGGCTTTATTGTTTTAATTTTAATTTTTTCTCTGTTTATAACCACATCGGAAATATCACTCGTTCCGTCTTCTTTTAATCTTTGAACAGTAAGAGTAACACTTGTTCCGGGCATTCCCTTCATTATACTTACTGCCTGGTCAATTTTATCAGCAGTGTATTCAGTACCATTTATCCTAATTATCTTATCCCCTGTCCGGAGTCCCGCCTTTTCGGCCGGAGTGTCTTCTATGGGTGATACTATCAATATTTTATTATCATCACTTGCTGTTATGTAAACACCTATACCTTCATAGGATCCTTCCGTATCCTGCATAAGTGAAGCAAATTCCTCTTTGGTCATAAACTGTGTGTAAGGATCTCCCAAAGCTTTAAGAGTACCTTCCAATGCTCCTTCAAGCATTTTTTTCTCATCTGCTTCATACAGGAAATCTCGTTTAGCAATTTCCATTACACTTTCTTGCTTTGCATATTTTTCATACATATCCTTCATTTCAGTGTATGCTTCTTCAGATAAAACCACTCTCTGACCTATTTCTACCAAGAACACATTTCCCAATGTAAGGGTCAAAAAAGCGGTTACTAAAACAACCACGATAATCGTAAGAATATATTTTTTCTTAGATACCATATACTCACTCCCGACAATTAAAGTTAAGCTCAAAGTTAAGCGCTTATATTTATTTATATGCCACGTTGTACTATTTTATCCTATCTAAATTAATACAGCCTTAATTTGCATATCGTTGTTATTATAGCACAGTTTATTAGAAATAAAAATGTTTTATTTTTTATATAGCACAGTTTATTTAAGTAAAATCTTTTATTTTTTATTGTGATTTTTAAGTAGAAACTTAATTATTTTTGAAAAATCGCTTTTGCCATAATTATACTAATTAACGTCAAAAACGCATTAATATTATGTATTTGAATTAAAATCCCCACGTAATATTCATGAGGCTAATCAATAACACGCATATTACAAAATTATTTGTAATTTCTCAATATTTTATAAATTCTTTATATACAAAAAGCAAAAAATATGTAATAATATATCATATAATCTTCATTTTTCCACGTAAGATTAAGATAATGAGGATTTATATTATGCTTGAGAGGAGAAACAACATGAAGAAACTAATTAAACAAAGTACATCGGCATTAATAATAACAGTTATGTTATTATTGCTGGGAACAACCGCATTTGCTGCAGAAGCTAAAACGGTTGAAGTAACAGGGTTCAGGTATGATGCAGATTTTCTAACCGAGAAAGAAATTGCAAGTAAATCATCACCTCACTTTTCTGTATCAAATGTAATAGATACATTTGATACAAAAAAAATCGATTAATATATTGACGAAGGATTCATAGTCGCTCCTTCTTCGACTGTAACAGTGCTGGCTGATGATGAGGGAGTTATGTTTGATGTATACAAATTAACTCCAACGAGTGATACTTCATATGAATATAACGATGAAGACAGACTTCAGGTATCAGGTCCGGTAAGAGTTTACGAGATTGACCAAACAGGAGCTGTCGATGAAGACGGTTATCCGCTGGTAATTGAAAAAGTTATTGATGCATCAGAACTTGAAAATTATGATGATGAATTCCCTGAATATCTTAAGGGATGCAGCGTTACATTAACAGAACCTGGAGATTATTACGTAGTATTAAGAATCGAAGCTATTTCAGGACAGGCTTCCGCTATTGTAAGAGTAACAGGTGAAGCTACACAGCCGGAAAATCCTGCAGAAACTGCTGAACCGGAATTACCTGTAAGTGTATCTGCATTACCTACAAATTCTAAAGTTCTTGTAAACGGAAAGGAAGTTTCCTTTGATGCTTACAACATAAACGGAAACAATTATTTTAAACTCAGAGACCTGGCAACAGTAGTAAGCGGAACAGAAAAACAATTTGAAGTTGAATGGGATAACGAGAAAAATGCAATCAATTTAGTATCAGATAAACCATATACTGTAGCCGGCGGAGAAATGTCCGTAGGTGATGGAAAAGAAAAGACAGGAAATCTGAATACCGCAAAAATTTACAAAGACGGTGAAGAAGTAGAACTTACAGCATACAACATAAATAACAATAATTATTTCAAATTAAGAGATATAGCACAAGCCTTTAACATAGGTATAACATGGGACAACCTGACTATGACAATAGGCATTGATACAGCAATAGATTACATAGCTGAATAATTAAATTTTATATTAAAAGGTGTCAAATTAGTAGAAATTTGACACCTTTTTAATCTTATTTATTTTCTTAAACTTTACCATACTTGATCAATAAAGTTTTTTGTTTTTAATATGTTTTTTATTATATAAAATTCCGATAACAGCGGTAAAAATGCTAAATATAATACCGACAACCAATGAATCAACATAAGCGTTTATAAACAATTCCCAGAATAAAAATGAAATAAATCCTAAAATGCTTGACAAAATAGAAAATGTTTTATCTATACTTCCTTTAAAGAACAGCGCACCAATCATAGGAACAATTAATACTGTTGCCCTTAAACCCATGGACATAAATCCCCATGTCAATATTGTTGACTTAGTATTTTCTAATGTCAATATTGCTGATATTATTAATGATATAAATATGACTGACCTTGTTATAATCAATTCCTTCTTATCGCTTGCATTTTTATTAAAATATATTTTGTATATATCATTGGTGATGATAGTACCAAATCCCAGTGCCATGCCAGAACCGGTTCCTACCAATGCCAGCAGCAATGTTGCCAATATAACTCCTCCAAGCAACGGAGGCACATTATTTATTATAAATAAAGGAAATGCCTGGCTTGATTCTATCGAAGGAAAATTAATTCTCATATACATTCCTATCAATATACCACCAATACCGATGGGAGGTATCAAGAAAGAACTGATTAAAGCTCCTTTTCTGGCTGCTTCATCATTTTTACCGGATAATATTGCCTGGACGTATGTTTGTGTAGATAATACGCCTAATATAACCGAAAATCCTGCCCCAGCATCAACTCCGATTCCTCTTGAAAATATATTGAAATATTGACTATGCTCGAGCGAAATATAAAATTCTTCAAACCCTCCGCCTAATTTAAGTGCCACAATTGCACCAAAAAACACAGAAATATATATTAGAATAAGCTTTATTGCACCTAAAATACCGGTACCCAACACTCCTCCGAAAATCACATAGCAGCTCATTATTATAATACTGATTATTGCGCTTTCAACATTGCTTAGTCCGAACATAGAAGTTAACAAGGCATTTGCCGACAGTATTTGAGCCACAATATTTAATAATATTCCAAATGAAGCTAATATAGATGTTATAATACCAGAATTCGGTCCATACTCTAATGTTATTATTTGTTGAATCGTATTACAATTGCTTCTTCGCAGGGGTTTTGTAAAACACAGTCCAAGAATTAAGCATCCTAATCCGGCTCCTATAGTAAACCACCATGCAGATAAACCATATGTATATGCAAGTTGAGCTGTACCTATGGTTGAAGACCCTCCAACCAAAGTTCCGATTATCGTGCCGGCTACCAACATAGAGCCGGACCTATGCCCTCCCGATATAAAGTCAGAGGTACTTTTCACTTTTTTTCCTGAATATACACCTATGCACATTATTATAATAAGTGTCGCAAATGCTCCTATTAAATGGAGTGTTGTAAGAATTCCCATATGCTCTCCTTGTATGCGCAGCTATACCGCAGCTTATGCTGCGGTATAGTAACCAACTCATAGTTTACCTCTCTATGAATTTTATTTCAAATGTAATACAATCAATACAGGCATTTTTATTCCGATTGAAAAAGAATCCCTTCGGATGCTTCTTATATATTAATTTACATGTTCGGCTAACTCTGCTTGTACCTCATAAATATTCAGTGTTTTATTGAATTGTTTCTGTATTGGTTGTCCCAATCCTGATACCCATATCTTTAACTCCGCGTCCAAATCAAAATGTCCAGCTGTCTCAACGCTAAAGCTTGTTATCTTGCTATACGGTATTGACCTGCATTCTATCTTTTTTCCTGTTACTCCTTGTACATCAATAAGTATCAATCTCCTGTTAGTAAATATAAACATGTCCCTTATTAATTTATAAGCTTTATCAATCACTTCTTTATCTGATAATAGATGTCCGTATTCCTTTTGTGCGTCCTCAATCTTATACTCTGATGCATTACCCATTAATCCATTAAACAATCCATGTATATCCTCCTGAAAAGTATGTTTATTATATTATATCATACAGGGAGGCTTTAACAATATTATTTTATCATTAATCCCCCCAAGGAATATGCAGTCTAAAACAATAAAAATTCCCGGTCATTAATCGGTAAAATAATCTTACATTCTAGTTTGAATATTCTATCTTTTGAACAGATACCACATCTTACTGTCAAGCTCATATTTTATTTCATATATATCACAATTGTTGTGCTGACAGACAAAAACAATCCTTTTATTTCCGACTGTTTTTTCTTCATATGTTTTCAAAATTTTTTCAATTCGCACAACTTTATCATCAATACGAAATTTCACCGGATCAATTTTTCCGTCTGTGTTAAAGATTACCATAACTTTGATAGGCTGATTTAAAAGCTTCATATTTTCATTACTCCATCTACAGTATACTATTCATAGCAGGATAATCATCTTCGGGGTACCCACCAAGCAATGGACTTAATCCCGTGTCCGCAAACACCCCTCTGATAATTGCCGTTTCACCATACTTTTCACGAATCTTATCAATTACCTGATCCAGTTTTTCATTATTGAGATCATTCCTATTCTTAAACATACCCTGACGAAAATGTCATATCTTGGAGGTACAACTAATAAACCGGGACATAACTGCCGCGCTTCCATTAGAGACATGCCTGTTTGTATGCCAAGCCTCTTTGCAAGCGTAGATTTTGTCAATACAATTCCATGTCGATTCTTTTCGTTACCACCAATAACCACAACCATTCTCTTATATCTCTTTCAATTCCCATTTGTTTTTCGTACGCTGCTGCCCAGCTCAGGAAAGCAGAATTGATATCAATATGCATGACTATCATTAAAAACACCTTTCTAATCGAATATATGTTCGCATCAAGGGTATTATAACACATATTAAGGATTTTAAAAGTGTAATTTTTGGATTTTTTAGTCGAATATTATAAAAGCCATACAATATTTAGATAATTTTCAGCGACTTTAATGCAAGTGCATGTAGATTAGCACACCTCTTTAACAGACGAATATACTGCTATTGAGCTTGTCTCGAAATAATAAAAGAGGTGTTATTTATGAGTTGTAGATGGAATAATGTAGCTGGAACAGGAAACTGCATCACAGCCGAAGAATTCTGCAGAAGAAGATGTACCGGAGGCAGCGTAGCCCCGGATTCCGGAAGAAGATGTAACTTTGTGTATGAATGTTTGTTAGAATTATTGGAAGACGCATTAGAAGATGACAATAACAATAATTGCCGCAATTGCTGCTGCAGAAGATGCTAATCATTAATGGACGGAGCACAAGCTCCGTCTTTTATAATATTATGCTAAATGAAAAATCCCGAGCATAGCATGATGCCCGGGTAAAATAATGCTCTAAAGAAAGAAGGAGTATGGTTAATTCTCGTCTTATCATATGCTTGTACATTGATTCTGATACACTGTAGGGGAAATGCATTAAATTTTGTGCTCTATTGCTTCAATGCCTCTGCTAACTTTAGCAGCAGTGCCTCACCGTATCTGTAAAATCTTAAATACTGCATTGTATTGTCGTCCAGTCCGGCTCTCTCCTGAACAATTTTCTCTGCTTCTTGAACCGTCATATCATTCACTCCTAACATTTCTAATATTACCTCTGCCTGTGCCTGTGCTATTTTCTTCAAGTTTTCATCCAATTTCAGAAACGCTTCATCAACAGCATTATCATGAAACCCGCTTTCAATTAACAATATATGCTTGCAGTCCGTGGCAGCTGCACCTCGCATCACACCATAATAGTTATATATCTTTCCGTTTTCTGTGTATACTCTTGTCTTGGCACCCCTGCTTGGATTTACCATTACAGCAGCAACATCACCGGCCAGCTTTTCTGCAAATATCTTATCCTGTGGTTTGGAGTAGTCATAAAACACTTCCACGCCTCTTGTTTTACCATCATTTGCATTGGTATGCTCAGAAATAAATAAATCATAGCCTTTAGCCTTTTGTCCTCTGACATACAGTTCGGGATCTTGTTCCCAAGTTCGAGTAAAATCTGCTTGAACCCCTTTACCCTGAAGGATTTCTTTTAGGTATGCGGATATTTTCCACACTCCCTCATACTCGTAATATCCGGTTGGACCTTTATTCACATTCCCCGGCGCATGGCCAGGGTCTATCATTACTTTAATCATCACCACTATCCGATATATTTGCCTTGTTATTAATTAGTTTATCTGTAACAGCCAATCCTTCTATTAAGAAAACCGGAACGTTGATACCTATTTCTACTAAATTTTCTAAGATACTTCTTATTTCATTTACAGTTAAGCTCGCTAAGGTAAACCAGCCAAACCAGGTTAAAAAATCAAGCTTAATGTTTAAAAGTTCATGCCCTAAGACTATAAATATATTTGATATCATAAATGCCACTAGAATTAATACCCAGTACCATATTTTTTTTGCTATACCTTTTAAACCTTTTTCACTGTTTTCGATTTTTAACTTTCTTGCTTTGCTCCATCCGCTTAGCCAATCTATTATATTAAAAACCAGGAAGGCCGCAAACAAATACCAAAACTCCCCAAATACGGCGGTCATTATTGCTATTATCATGCCTACCAACACATTGTATCCGGATATTAGTTCCATTGTATATCTATTTAAATTCTCCATAAATTATTTCACCCCTCAAAAGAGCTCATAAGCCCTCTGTTTTATTATATGCTGTTTGTTTATGCCTGTATCAAAGATGCCGCAGTTGCTTGTATTTCGGCGATGTCTCTCGAACTCGATACAATTCAGATTTTTCTGTACTGCGAATTTATACTTGCACGGTGTGTCTATATTTTTGTTTTATTTTAATTTCTTCCTAATAAGTTTTTAAGGTGAGAAGGGTCTCAAATGAGATCTTCTTAAGGAACAAAATTTTTCTTTAGCTTCCATAAATTACACCTCCAATCAGGTCAGTTAATGCCTCTGTAAGCGTGTTTATATTGTCATTTGCAGACTGAAGTTTACTTTGTAGTGCTGCATTTTCAAATTTTCAATTTCTAGTAGTTCATTCGGTGGGTATACAGATATTCAATTTGTTTCCAGGCAACCTCATTTTACCCGTGTCGTAAAAAGCATAATTAACACTCATAGAAGTTTTTAACTCCAGAGACTCTGGGAAATTATCTACGATAATATATTTTGAATCATTTTCAACTATTTCAGGCTCTGTAATAGAAAGTATACGTTCTATATTTTTACCTGTATTTTCAATGTTTATTGCTTTTTGCATAGTAATTATCTCCTTTTAAAATATTCTTGTTGCTTCACCAATGAGATTTGGAATACTGGTTAGGCCCTCAAAAGATATCAGTTCTAAATAAACGTAGAAATTTGAATTTTCAGAATATAATTCTATTTTTATTTCATCACCTGAGTTTACACTAAGCACAACATCTTCATCCTTAGATGTTTCACTTAACACCCTAACTTGAGTTTGTTTTACATTATTTTTATATATCTCTGCAACAGCTGCTCTGTCTGCCATTGCACTCTGACCTCTCAACATAAGATGTAGTTTTATAGTACCTGTCATATTTAGCGTGTATGTTTTTGACACGTCACGAGACTGGGATTGTGTTTTTCTTGTTGTATAGGTAGTATTATTATAAGCAATAACTCTAGTGATTCCCGTATTTGTAACAGATGGAATATTAGTAGTTGGTTTTAGAGTTCCAATTTTACCAAAAATATTAACATTCTCTTTAATATTTTCCTCTAACAAATTTGCACTACCCGCTATAGTTTGTACCTCACTCAAATATTGACCTGCTGCTATCGTTTGATTTGCTGTTCCGGGAGTATATGTCTGCGCTGTTTTGGAAGGTATAGTTCCTGTTACTTTATTTCCATTTACATAGGCAGACGCTCCGGCTAACATTTGAGCTGCTGTTGCTGTTGCATCTAATGTAAATGTACCAAGTATACCACCGGCTGTTGTTCCTGCCTTTATTACGCTTGCAACGAGTCCGGTTATAACTGCCTTTATTTTACCTAGCCCGTTATGATATCCGTAAGGAATTGTATACTCCTGCCCTTCTGTTGTAAGATTTTGATTTACAGCTCCGCGATTTGGCATTGTACCAGTTACCAACCCTTCTTCCGTCCCTATTGTTTTCCCCGACAACACATCTGAAGCTGTTGCCGTTCCGTACTCACCTCCTTCACCCAACAATTGAAAATTTGAGCCGTTATAAGCTAAATTATATATTTGCCCTGCTTTAATGTTTCCACTTGAAAGTGCGGTTCCGTTGCACTTTACAATTGCTTTAGCTCCAAGGTTATTGATACTGAGGGTACTTGCTCCTGTATTTGCATTAGTGAATTTAACTCTAACGGTGAAGCCTTCTATCAGTGCTGTTATGCCTGCGATTATAGCTGTATATGTATTTGTTCCGCTGGCCACACCATAGGCAGCTAAATTTTTAATTTGTCCCCTAACCTCATTGACAGCTGCAACCAAATCTGATTTATCCTCAGTTTCTAAGCCTGATAATTTTCCTACTGCCCCATCTATTATTACATTATCATTAACAAAGTCTATTCTCTTCGGGTACTCATTCTCTTTCCACTGATTAAGCCCCAAATTTAATGTTTTTATTTCACTCGGCATCATGCCACCTCCTCATACATTTCAAATTCATCCCATGATAAATTCAACATATCCCACTCATCAAATGTTTTGTTATAATTTTCAAATTCATTCCATGTCATCCAGGTATACTCAAAAGAAAAGGCTAAATGTGCCGGTTTGATTTCCTCGATGGTAATTGCTAAATCTGCCATATTGGCCGGAATACCCTTTGAACCCACAAATTTGATTATAAAACTGTAATTATCAGGATTTTCTATTACCTCAACCTCACCGTTGCTGTATGAAGCTGCGGTATTGGCTATCATTTGTCTTGTTACAGTTCCTGTACCTCGTATCTTTGCTCTTATGCGCTCTCTTCTGAATTCATCTGATTTATTCACATCAACCTTTATTCCGTATATTTTTTCATACCTTGATAGCAGGGCTGATGCTGTATTGACAAAGCATTCATTAATTGTTTCATCAAGGTTGTCTGACAGAGCATTTATTTTATTGCTAAAAACGCCCTGTAGCTCTTCCATAGTCATATTACCTTTATAATAATCAGGTAATAATGTCATAAGGTTCAATTATACCACCTCCGTAAGTGTAATGGTTCCAGTAATAGGCATTTCTTCATCACCTATAGTTACGTTTGAGGTACCGGAGTTCACAAGCAACGTATCATAGTCCTGCACTCCTTCAGTTGATAGCAAGATGCTTCCTATCTTTGCATAGCTTATACTGTAAGCCTCAAATACCGTGTCCTTCAAATATTCGTTTAATGCTGTATTAAATGCTGTCTGCATATCACTCATCAATTTGGTACCGTCCAATATAACATTAGCAGCAATATTAATTGTCCTGCTTTTAGGACTTGAAACCGTAACTGATGCTCCAATTGGTCTGACTGATTCGATATGCGAGTATACTTTTCCTGGCAATGAAGCATCTATAAATATATTACTGTCTACAACAAGAACCTTAACCGTTCCCGGTCCGTTCCAAAGTGGAAATACTTTTGCGTCTCCAACTCCTGGCACTTCCAATGCCCACATTTTATAATTGTCGGCATTGCCAGATGTACTCGGTGACTGTATTTGAGCATAGAATCTTTCACGCAGATTCTCATCTGTTTCCTCATCGGTTCCCGAAGTAATTATGCCTGTTAATGAAGCTGTAACTCTGGCTACATTATCAATATTATCAAGTGCACCGGAATATCGATTGCCAATGGTTCCCAACTGTTCACATTTAGCCTTGTAAACATTTGTTGAAACTGATTCGGTAATCACATAAGTTGTATCTTCCAGTCCCCATCTTGTTCCTACAGCGACTTCTCCTGTCGTTTCCACCTGTCTCACAGCATAGCTTGCCGCTTTTCTTCTAATTCCATAATCTGCGACCACTCTATCCAAATATTTCCCGACTGCAGTATCTCCGCTTACCAAATCAATAAAATTATTGAGATAAAAATAATTCTGTGCAAGCTGATATGCACAAGGCGCAAGAGCGTCATATATAACTGATCCCTCACGCTTATCCACATCACTTGTTACCCTGCCGAGCATATCAGCCAAAATATATTCATATGTCATTGATTCAAACATTAAATATTCACCTCCCTTAATACGGTCAAATTATCGTAAATGCCCTGCACATCAAAGTTACAATTCATACATTTACGGCTTCTGTAAATTAAAAATTATCAAATTTTGTAATTCTTTCACCTCTGAGCAGATATTTCACGGATATGCCTCCTCAACTCTATTTTTAAATAATTCCTATCCTTGTCCGTGAGATTTTCCAACTCAATCCCATAATAAAAGCTATATATGGGATACTCATACTTTTTGGTATCAACATTAAGCACCTTATATATAGCTTACCTGAGGGCTTTCAAGCCCTCTGTTTTATTATATGCTGTTTGCCTATGCCCGAATCAAAATGCAGCAGCTGCCTGCATTTCGCTGATGTCTTTTGTCAAACTTGGTATAATTCAGATTTCATGTCTAGCGATTCTTGTATTTAAAAAGGACCTCATAAAGAGATCCTTCACATAAATTTATAATGCAGTTTTTCTTCTTTGAATATCCAATATCTTAGATAATAGTCTAGATATATAGCAGGTAAAGTAAGTAAAAACCAAATTACACTTGTTCTCAGACTTATCTGCCCTAATAGATTAAACTTTAAATTACCATAGTTCCAAATGTCTAGTTTCAGCCATATGTTTAATATTATCCCTGCAATAAACTCTATTGCTGTAACAATAACAGAAGATATTATCATTTGCTTTATAAGAGGCATTTTATAGGCATAAAATTCGTTCAGCAAACCTATACATATAAAACAAAAACCTCCTACCAAAATCATAGTGTAATGGCTGTATCCTCTGTATATTAACTCTATAAAATAATATATTACTCCGCCATATATAAGCAGAATCGTATATTTAAATAATTTTTTCATGTACATTACCTCAAGCTTCATTGTAGTCTATTATTATACTTTCCAATTCTTCTTGAGTAATACAATTTTCAATCTGTTTTTCTAATGTTTGCTGCTTCTCAACTCGAGGTTGTACATATTCTGTAATTGCAATCACCAGCCCTGTTATTTCTTCAAGCGTGAACTCTCGGCATACATCACCGGTTGTATTCCATTTCAAGGTTGCAGGAATATTAGCTTGTACTTTTAATCGATATATTTCTATTGTACTTGTGAGTAACATTTGCTTTTCCTGGGTTACTGAATAATATTCATTGTAGTACACAAGTGGATGAGTTTCTAAAAATTCTGTAAGTTGTTGTTTGGTTTGAGTTATTTTAATTTGTTTATATTCAGATAAATTAATAGCAAGCCTTTCAGCAACTCGAATAAATTCTCCATTAACATATTTATCCCCATATATAATATCATCTGGTGCCTTAATAGAATTTGGATATAATTCTTTATCAACATTTATTGTTTTAACAATTTCATCTTCTACAATTACATACATTATTTTAATACCTCCATAGCAAATTTTGAACCTATTGGTATTGATACGCTAGTCCCATTGGTCACAATAGCAAATAATTCAAAATAATCTCCACTTGCACAATCAATAATTGGACTATAAAAAGCACCACTCAATTCAATTCTAAATCCAGTATCATTGTTAATCGTAGGGAATTCAGGTACAATTAAATCCATTAATTTACTACCATTTTTATATAACTGTATACCCGAATGATAACAATATCCTGATTTCCAACCCATAAACATAACTGAACCTGTGAAGCAAAATCTAACTCTCGTTATACCATTTGGAATAACTATTTTCGAACTTGATGTAGAAATGTTTATTGCTGAGAATTCGTCTACATCTTCTTTAGTAAACTGAATAATTCCATTTGCTATCATTTTACTACCACCACTCATTTGAGAATATTTTCCATAGTATTTGTATGCAAACATGTTATCAATTTTTTGATTTAATATATACCCTTGAGTCGCGGCTAACGCTTCACCATGTGTATATGTTCCATGAATTAAGTCATTAATGACACGACAATGTCCAAAATGGTCATACGTGGCTGAACCATACATATCACTTACACTTCTATGATTTATTGGCACATTAATTTGTGTCCATTCACTCCAAGCGCTATCATTAACTTTATTACGAATAAAGGTATGTCCAACGCCAGATGTTGAATAGAAAGTTTGCCATATCCAGTTGTTTGAGTTATTGTGAGTAGTACCATCACTAATGATAACAATTAATTTTCCATATAGTGTTCCACTCGATGGTGCTCCATTTTGTCCACCAATAGCACCACCTACTGCATATTCGCCGTGTGTTATAGCATTATTAAATGTAACAGTAGTGCCATTAACAGTTCCATTCAATACTCTATTGAATGCACTTGCATGAAATCCATCAACTGTATCACTATCGCCACCATTTGCTGGGAGTGATGTTGGTTTATTACTTAAATCTGTATAGCTTCCTGTAAACGCCACAGTTTTTAAGTCGATAAAATATTTTTTAATTTTACCAAGCAAAACAGCAAGTTTTTCTCCAGTTGCAATATTGGCTCGTGTTCCTGCTTCAGTGAAGGTCACTGTTAAATCTTTGCCGTCTCCGGTTGGAGGTAAGTAATTCATACTGGGCAGCTGATTTGACGGAACTTTGCCGTCTACAAGGTCTGCTTTTTCTTCCTCGAATTCCTTTAATTTTGCATCAATCTTATCCCAATTAGGGTTCATAACTGTTATGTCAGGTGGGCTGTCGGTCAGCTCTGGTTTTACAAGATTATAATTTGTTGTTTGTTTCATTTTCCATCACACTCCTTAATCTGATACATCAACGGTAATAACATAGCTTTGTCCTATATTAACCGGATTTGGTATTATGGTTATATTGTTTATCACAGGTGCTAGCGTATCAAGAATTACTGTTCTTGTTACAATTGTCGCCTTGCCTGCTTTATCTGTTGCCTTAACCTCAATTGTGTTGCTTCCTTCTGTTAAAGTTATAGATTTGCTGAAGCTTCCGTTTCCTTCTACCGTTACGATTCCTTGATCAACACTGTTTAATTTGATTGTTATTGTTACAGGGCTGCTGGTTGAGTCATTTGTTGTCCCTGATACAGCCAATGAAGCTGTGTTTTTGTAAGTTGTTCCTTCTGCAGGTGAAGTTACGCTAAGTGTCGGAGGTACTGTGTCAACAGTAAATGATCTGCTTGCCTGTGCTGCCGCATTTCCATCATTGTCCTGGATATTTACATTTACTGTATGTGATCCATCAGATAAAGCTGATTGTGGTACATAGGTTATATCAAATCCGTTAGTAACGCTTGTAACTGTTACTCCCGGGCTCGTATTTGTGAGCGCTGTGCCGCTGTCAACCTTAATCTGTAGGGTAGAAATCTTTATTCCCGAACCGCTAGCCTCATCCCGCACCTGGAACGATATTGCCGGTGTATTGCTTGCTAAATATGCTCCGCTTGCAGGAGCTGTAAATATAATTGTAGGCTTAGTAATTTCTTTTACATACAGCTTCAATTTATTTCCTAATGTTTCATGGGTATCATCTGCCGTAGCAACATTTCCCGCTAAATCTGCAGCTTCAGTAGTTACAGGATAATAGTGCCCTGTAGTTGCATTATAACTGGTAATGTTTGGTGCAGCTATTGTACCTTCATACTTTCCCGTTGAAGCATTTTTAGTAAGTGTTACCCATGAGCCGTTTATTTTTGCTCTTACAGTATTAACTGCCATTTTATCTCTCCTTAGTAATTTTTAAGTTCTAACCATGAAATAAACTTCTCTTTTATTTTTTGCCATGTTAAATAATCTTCTTTTATCCCTGCCCAGCTATTTTCAATTACCTCAACCTCTATTTTAACCTGTCGTCCCACTATTGCCGTTTGTAAAGGCTGCTTCCAATCAAGATTTGTGTTTTTAACACAATTCCAATCAGCCTGGTCTTTGACATTTTGCCAACTATAGTTTGTTGTAAGTTTTACACTTTCTATTCTTATTGTCATTATTACCACCTTTATTGAGGTGGGATATAGTTTTTAACTGATTCCCAGTCACTCATAGATGCCACGGCATTCCAGTCAGCAAAATTGTTCTTTACATCGTTCCAAATAGAAAAGTATTTTATGACCAACAGTTGAATATGTCCGGGAACTAAAGGTTTTAAGGCTCTGAAAATATCTTCATAACGGTAATCTTTACTGTTGTCCGGATTCAGAACCTGGACTCTTAATAAGCCATATCCTGGAACAGGATTGCCTGATTCATCAGATCCGAAAAAAGCCACTATGCAATTACTTCCTGTTATTGCAGTAGTTATATTCTTTATTCTGTTTTCGCTAAGCTTGTTTCCCTTCTGAAGCATGGAAATTAAATAGCTTTTCCTTTGGTCAAGTGTACCCAATCCTTTAATACTCATGAAATTTTCAAGTCTGACAATCGCATCATTGGACGCGGTTGTAATGAATGCATCAGATTTTATATTTTCAATTTGAAAATATAAATTGTCAAAATTTTCATCCTCAATATCAAATATAGTTTTGAACTGCTTTGTTTCAGATATAAAATCCGGAACAAATTTTTCAAGACAGGCTACTCTTTCAGCTTCCATTATTACATTCAAATAAGTTTCATACATGCTGTTTGAACTATTGATTGTAGTGACAATTCCGTTTTCACTTATAATCAAAGTCAAAAGATAATTACCTGCCACACTTGGAGCTGTTTCTTTTCTGCTCCAGGTATTGTCGCCGTTATTATTGAGACTGTATGTAACCCCGTCTATTGTATATTTAATATAGTCGATCATACTGCTGACACCACCAGGTTGAGGCTGTTTAAAACAGGAATTTCATCGCCTGTCAGAGGAATATCCGTTATACCTCCATTTACAGTTAAATCACTTAAGTCTGCTATACTGGGACAGTCTAATAAAACACTTCCTATCTTCATATAGCTTATACTCGACTTAACATATGTAATTGAAGCTAAATAGTCCGCTATTGCATCTGCCGCCCCCTCTGCTTCTAAATACCCTTCTGCTAATACAATTGATCCTGATACTGCTATATCCAATTGAGTTCCTCCAGTAACAACTACCTTGCATCCAACCGGGGCAGCTCCATTTCCCAACCCTGTACTGCCCGGATCCATGTATTCCTGAAATCTTTCTATTAACGCAGTCTCTGCCGGTAGATATTGACCATTGGTTATCGCGATCTTTAAAGTATTTCCGCCTGCCCAAAGCGGAAATACTTTCGCAGTACCGATACCCTCAAATTCCGTAGCCCATTTAAGGTATTGAGCTATATTTCCATTCTGATAAGGGATAGTCAGGTATTGTTTAATTCTGTTTCTTAAACTGTCGTCATTCTCCTCATTAGTTCCTGCTGCAATTATATCCGTCAGAGTTGCTGTAACTCCATTTATGTTATCAATATTTTCCAATACCCCATTGTATGTGTTTCCTATTTCTCCCGGCTGTTCACATACAGCACTATAAATATCAATACCTAATGCTTCAATGATCTTATATGTAGTTTCTCCTACTCCCCATCTGGTACCTATACCAATTATCCCTGTTGTTTCAACCCGTCTTACTGCATAAGTGGCAGGCTTTCTCGTAATTCCATAGTCTGCTGCTTTCCTGTCCAAATATTCGGATACTGCTGTATCTACATAAAACAAGTCAGCATAATTATCTAAATTGAAGTACGCTTGTGCCAATTGATATGCACATGGAGCAAGTGCATCATAAATACGGAGCCTTCCCTCTTATCCACATCACTGGTAACCCTGCTGAGCATATCATTTAATATGTTCTCATAAGTCATGTTCTCAAACACTAAATATTCACCTCCCTCGATACGGTCAAACTGCCGTAAATGCTCTGCACATCAAAGGTACAATTCAAAACATCTCCGGCTTCCTCAAATTGGAAATTATCAACCTCTGTAATTCTTTCATCCCGGAGCAGGCATTCACGTATACGCCTCTTCAACTCAATTTTCACATAATTCCTATCCCTGCCCATGAGACTTTCCAGCTCAATTCCATAATAAAAGCTATATATGGGATACTCATACTTTTCTGTATTAAGCACCTTATATATAGCTTGCTTTAGAGCTTCCAACCCGTCCGTAAATCCTTGAACATTTGTCTGTGACATTTTATATGTTCGGGTTGTCTTGACTTCTTCTGCAGCTTTTATATCTACATCAATTTTTCCTCTTGGTATCATTCTTCTATCACCTCCAGGATATAAAACTGCTGACCTCCGTGATTTCTCAGCAACCTTACCATGCGGCCGGCAGCTAAGGAACTTTTTAGGTTCCCTGCTATCAACTCATTCGGAATAATGAGCTTATCACTTATTTTAATTCCGTCAGATGTTACTGTTCCAACCATTAAACTGCATAGTTTAGCATTGTTAAGATAATTTTGAACTATTGTTTTTATTTCATTAATCATATAAACACCTCTAAAGACATTGTATGAACAGGAAGAAATTTATGAGTAACAGATTGAACTATAAGTCTTTTGTTAAGCTCTGCATCTTCAATTCTGCCATAAAAACTGCTTCCGGCTCTGACCCTGGTATCACCCAGACATTCGAGGCTTAATGATTCGACTTCCCTGTTGTATAATTGAAGAAGCATATCTGCCTTCGATCTTGCCTGAGATGGATTTAAATTCTTGTCAAGAACTTCAAAATACTGCAACATACCAAACTTATAAATTGAATTTCCATCCTTTGCAATATAAACATCTCTCTTACCTGATGATTCATTATCGCTGACAAGCTTTATCTGATTATAAAAGCTATCCTCTATGGACTTTTCGAAGCTGTAGTCATAGCATAGACTTTTATCTCCCAATACAAGGTCAAGTTTTAAATCTTTGAGATTACGCAGAGAAATTTTACCAAATTCATCTCTAAGCGAATACCATTCACCCTTATTAGTCAATGTATCTCTTATGCCGTCATAAATTATATCCAGCCATGTTTTATCATCCTGAGCGCTTGTAGCAAGAATATAGCCTGTATCAGACAAATTTCCTGTTTTCAATTCAAAATACAGGCACATCTTCTTAATTAAATCTGTTATAGTGTTATTTTTAATCATTATAGAATCTTTAGCCTTGCAATATCTAAGCTGGTCATATGCAGTAACAGATATCTCGCCTTTGCTGTTTCTGCCGTGCTTGAAGACATAACCGTGAAATATGCCTGTACCGTCATATTTGAACGTTACGGAACTTCCGTTTTGAATTCTCAGCTCATCGTCAATATAGGAAAATTCAAGTTTACTGCAGCCGTCATTTAACTTGTCGGTATATGTCACTTCTTTTACAAGTTCACTGATATCATACCTCTGTCCGTCTATTTCTGTTAAGAATTCCATCATGGTATCACCAGCCTCTGTCCAGGATAAATCAAACTTGGATTCTTTATGTTGTTCGCTTCAACAATCCTATTATATTTTGAACCGTTACCGTAATATTTTTTTGCAATAGCCCATAGACTATCTCCGCTTACGACTATATAAAATCCTGTTCCCTTAGGATTCACTTCTGATTCCGGTGCCTTCCCCAATGTATATACTACTCCGGATTGAGTCGGTTTGGGATTAAATTCTCTATATTCGGAAAGCCTAAAAGAAACATACTTGTCTCCCTCTTCTCCTGCTTTTTCTGTTATGGTAAGCTCTTCGATCAATACAAGGGAATTTATGTCTTCTCCCAATCCGTTGCTTGCTGTGAACAATACAGGCTTAAGTTCTTTTCTCCAATCAGAAAAAAGCTTCAAATAATCATCTGACGTCTTGAAATCTCCTGCGTTCAAAACATAATGGCGCAAGCTATGCGGAAATTCTGTCTCAAAGCTATACTTTGCAAGCTCCATATGGGTTGGTACAACTATTTGCCCTAGTTTCAATATATTATATTTTTCATTAGCCTGCACAACTGATATTTCTATCTGTTCAGGATTAACAGGCAGTGCATATTTTTCATTGTTATATTGAAAAGATACTGAGTAACTCATTAGTTGTACACCCCCTCTGCCACCGTTGCTATTTCTTCCTGTAATATTCTTTTTATACTTCCTGCGACCTTATTCGCATCCGCTTCTTCATGTATATCACCGAATGTCATCTGTATGCTTGGAGCCAGTGTTGCAGTACTGAATTGATTAATATAATCTCTCTCGGCAATATCTCTCAGATATTGTAAATCTTCATCAGCCATATTTACTTTTACGCTACCGTTTGAGCCTGTACCTTCAACTGCTGATGTTCCAAAACTGCTTAGCTCTAAATCAAATCCTCCTGTAAGTTTATCTGTTAAATTACCTAATGTGTCGCTCATGTAATTTGAAATATTTTTACCTGTGTTACTGCCCTTTGCAAAAGCATCGGAATAGTCCATAAACTCTTTAGTTTTTACATACTCTGTCCATTCGGATTCATTTTTTATTTTTTCAGATTCTCCTGCAATTTCATCCTTAAAATTACCTAATCCACTTGTTATATCTACTTCCACACACGGAATTTTGTTAATTACATCCTCAATTCCTTGTGCCATTTTCTCTATAAATCCTAAAACATTTACAACCAAATCATAAAATAAGATTTGTATAGATGCAACTGGACTTTTAAACACATTCCCGAGAAAATTTATAAAGGCAGCTACCTCATTCCACAGATAAACAAAACGGTTGTAAAAATAACCGGTGAAAACGCCGAGTACACCTCCGATAGTGCTGAATATTTGCTCCCAAGTTGCTCCTAATTGTCTCGCTGCTGATATTACTATTCCTATTACTAATAATATGGGCAAGTAAGTTGAAAGCCATAGACTTGCTTGAGCAGCTAGGGGAGGTATCATCGCCCATAGTTTTGTTATTATAGATACCAAATATACTGCTCCAATAATGCTCAAAATAGGACCTATAGTATCCCAACCATTTATAATAGTGTCAATAACACAACCTGCAATTTTAGCCAATATATCGAAACCTATTGTTACCGCATTTAAAAATTTATTAAACCCATCTGTATTTAACAAATCATTAATTTTTGTCATAACAGGTCCGAATGCTTTAGCAGTGACATTTTTTATTTTGTTCCACAAATCAGCAAATGTCATATCTACTTTTCCAAATTCTGTATTAATACCACTTGCTGCCATAAACATAGCATTCTTGATAATATCCGATGTTATTTCCCCTTCGGCTGCCATTTTTCCCAACTCTTCATTTGATTTGCCTGTAAATTTTGAAATGGCATCTGCCATCATCGGAGCTTTTTCCATGATATAAAGGAAATCCTCACCTTGAAGTTTTCCGTCTGACATAGCCTTAGTGAGCTTCTGCATCGAAGAAGTTTGGTCTGCTGCACTTGCACCTCCAATCTTGAATGATTTTTGTGCTAATTCTGCAAACGCAATTAATTCATCATTGGATTTAAAAGAATCCTTAGCCATAATACCCATACTGTATATAGCACTTGCCATTTCAGTATAAGATCCTCTTGAGCGATTGGCAGCAGCAAATACCTTGTTCTGCAATTCTGTCTGAGTTTGCAGACCATCATTTATTGAAGCAAGCCTGGTCGAGGTATTAGTGAATTCATCTATAATACCCATGCCTTTTTTAATGTTTTCAATACTGGCTAGTGATTTAAAAAGCTTAGTAAAGCCCATGCTTGCTTTTCCTGCACTTGCGCCTGAGGCTTCAAATTTATTATTAATTTTATCTGTTTGAGCATTTGCCTTGAATATCTTATCTGTCACTTGATATGTTTTTCTAATTATTTTTTCAAGTTTTGAAGAATATCCATCAAGTGAATTAAGAGATAATTCTAATGTCGCCATCCCTTTCTGCCTCCTTTCTGTTTCAATTTGCCTGCTTCCTTTTTCTCCGCCTCAGTTCGAATTTGTATGCTTGCATATATGAATGCCTTTTCTCTTTGGGGCATTTTATTCAGAACCGAAGGAAGAATATGAAGCTTTTGCAGGGCGAAGTGCGCCAGATTCAACTCTGCATCGCCCTGCTTAATTAGTTTTTTGCTTCTTCAACATCCTCATTTATATCCGTATCAAGGCTGCTTAGTTTTTGTACGGCCTGCGACAGCTCTGCATATTCTCCTACAAGCAGCATTTTTTGAAGCAGCGCAGATTCACCAAGCACTCCATAAGCATTTTGCAATTCTGCGTTCTTAAGATCCGGAAAAACAACGGCACTGGCAGTTAGAGCTGATACATATTCTGCCCTGTCGAATGTTTCAAAACCTTTTTTATCCCTTTTGGTAACTTTTTTAATAAGATGCTTGTTTTCCTCCTGCGATATAGGACGGATAACAAACGGAACAGGCTTGCCATCTTCAATAAACCTGTTTGAAATAATAATTTCCTGATTTTCAACCTTTACAGGATTTAAAAATGCATTTAATGAACTCATATAATCATTCCTCTCTTTTTTATAATTAAAATCACTCTTTTGAATGTTTTAGGCTGCTGAAAGATTCTTCTGTTGCTTTACTTTTAAGGCAGGCAATGCTACGTATATCTGAATACTTGACCATTGCCTGCTTTCTATATCTTACAGGACGAACTCTTTCAACAGCCTTGATTATTTATTATATTTCCGTTATTATCTATAATTTTCCGGTAAATCGAAATAGCTTAATACTTCCATATCGTCAAATGTAAAATCGGTATCAACCGTAACAGGGTCATCCGACTGGTCATCAATCGTTGCAACCGGTATTGTACCAAACAATACATTCAAAAGTACAACCTCCTGGGCTCCGACTGTAGACTGCTCGTCCTCATTTTTAACCTGTATTTTTATTCCGCTGTATGAACCTTTCTTTATATAATCTAATGCTTGTCTCAGCATACCGCTGTTCATAAAGTACATTGTCATACTTCCGGTACCTTCTGCTCCTGTCACCTTATGCTGAGTCATTCTATGTCCCAACATTCTTCTTGCCTGAATATTCAGTTCCAACTGAGCTGATAAACTGGATATTTCAAAAAGCTCCCTGTTAACACCGTCTATAGTTATATATGCTTTGCCTTCTTTTGCCGATATGGTATCGGCCAGTCTAGTGTAATTATTATCCATAAAAATACCTCCCTATCTTATGCCAGATTGACAGTAATATAAATCTTTTCCACACTGTCAACAGGTTGAATATAACAATCTATTATAACTGCATCTGAATCGGTTCCAGCAGATACAGTTACATCCTCAGCCGTAAAATTCTGAATTGCGTTAAGTCTCTGCAGTTCATTGAAATATTCAATCAATGTTGCACGAAGCAAAGATCTTCCGTCAGCATTATTATTAATTTTGCCTATATAGTTTGATTCGAAAATCTCAACGATATCATTATTTATGCCGTCCAAGGTTCTTATAACACGATTTTTCCTGAATACCTTTCCCTTGTCGACAGTCTCAGTAGTAAGTGAATTAATGTCATATACAGCTGTAACATTCTGAGCTGAATCAACTTTGAAAATAAATTTACCTGCAGTAATGGCGGCTTCCATTTCTGACTTTGTCATGCGCGGTACTATATCGACAGCTCCCGCATATTTTCTGCCGGTATTTGATTTATTGACACCTGCTCCCGCAGTTATACCTGCAGCCCATGCCACAGCTTGTGCTGCTGTTAAAGTTGTTCCGTCAGACAGTCTAACTCCCTGCGTAACATTTATAATAGCTTCTGAATCAGCTACATAGTTAGCAAGTACCCCTTGTATCTTTTTTCCTTCAGCATCACGCATAGATTCTATCCAGCTGGCTATTGTTAACTTATTTGTGTCAAAGCCCGCACCATCATACGGATATGCCAGTACATTGAACTGAATAGTCCTGAGGGCTGATAATGCATTTGTAATATCTTCCGCATTATGTTCGGAGCCTAAATTATATACCAGTACAGTCTTTGCTCCTTTCAATGCTTCATTTACCAGCAGCTTATCAGTCGCTGCCACTCCTTCAGAATAATTACCCTCTGTTGCGGTAACCGTATAGATTTCTCCGGCTGTACCTACGCTCATTTCTTGTAATAAAGCCACTGTTCCCCTATCACCTGGTGTAATAGACAGCGGGTTACTGGTAAGAAAGTTTATGTACGCACCCGGTAATATTTTGTTTTGATTTTCCCATGTTCCTGCCATTTTTTAACCTTCTTTCTTAGATATTTGTATTTGTTTGCTGTTTCTGCATTTTTTCCGATACATCTGTTTTAATTTCAGAATAATTGATGTCAAAGGTAAAATGCAGCACATTGTCTGTTATTGTTGCCTTCTTATTCAAAGCCCTGTATTTTCCTGCCAAGTCAAAATTTCTGAGCAAGGACATCTGCATATTCCGGCAATCCGGTTTAATTTCCTCTGCCCCTTTATTGCTGAAATATGCAATATCAAAGGATATAGAGCTCTTGTATTTATTGCCAAATCTCTTGCTATAACTTTGGTTTGTAATAGATATCAGAAATGATTGTCTATTAAAGTCCTGCGGCATATCTTCATCATAAATTGTATATGCCGGATACAATTCAAGGAGCTTATTTACAATAGTTTGTTTTATGTTAGTTATCATGTTTTCGGTTTTTTCCATTCCACCTCTTTTCTGAATTTTCTTGAAAAAGCCTTACTTTTTAATGTAAGAACTGTCCTCCAACTCCTGCTCACATGTAAAAATGTTATATTCTACATTGGTAACTTAATCGTATAAGCAGCTCACAAATCAAGTTGAATAATATTAACTATTTTCTTAGCCATAACTATATACCTCTCTTCCATACTTTTCTCCCCGCGGCGGCATTTATCGTCATTTCTGGGATAATGAGATATTATTATACAGTGTAATCAAAAAACTCCTTAAGTGAATAAAGGAGCAATAATGGCTGTCTTAAAATCATTATCCATTGCTTTGGACAATACCATAATATCAGTTTCTTACCCCTCACTACTATCAACTTAAATTTAAAATTATTTTTTAAGGATCTTTTGTTTTCTATCTGTACAATTAAAAAACACCGCTGGAGGAAGCAGTGTTTTTAGCCGCGGTGTCATCAGCCATCGCTTTGGACAATACCATAATATCAGTTTTTTACCCCTTACTACTATCAACTTAAGTTTGAAAATTTTTAAAGGTCTTTTATTTTTTATCTGTATAATTCAAAAGACACCGCCGGAGAAAGCAGTGTCTTTAGCCGCAATGTCATCAGCCATCGCTTTGGACAATACCATAATATCAGTTTCTTACCCCTTACTACTATCAGCTTAAATAAAATATTATCTTCTTAATCCTCTTTCATATGCAAATATATCTCTTGCTTTTTTTAAATATCTATATACTGTGGCTGTCCCTGCGGGAATGTCAATGCTCGCCTTATTAACTCTATCTTGAACCTCGCCCTTTTTCATGTCCTCTTTCGCATATAAAAAATAAACTATTTCAACAGCTTGTCTTTCCAGGGTATGTAATTGTGCAATTGTCTTTTCTACAGCTAGTATGTCCCATAATTCAGCCTGTTTATGTCTTAAAACACCTTCGGCATACATAATAGCCTGCTCCGTAGGTTTACTGATTCCTGTTCCGCCAGACTGCTGTCTTCTCTGATATTCATCAAGAGCTTCTTGATAATATCTTTTTTCCAAATCTTCTTTATGAGGCTTTCCCATGAAGGCATAATATCTGAATGCCTCTGTTGCATAATCCCTTATGTGATCTTTCTTCATCCTACCTTTCCCCTTCCTAATCTTTATCCTTTCAATACGATAACATCCCAGATGTTTGTGCTTTTTCTTTAATTATCTGCATCAAACTCCGTTAATGTAATATCCTATTTAATAATTTGTTTACGGATTTTCGTTAATCTGAATTATATTATATACGAATATCCGTTAATGTCAATAGATATTTCTTGGATTTTCGTAAATAATTCTTGATTTTTCGTAAATATTATATTAAAATACATTTGTAAATAATTTTTAGGAGGAATTATACTGTGTCAGTAGAATTGGAATTAAAAGATTTAATTTTAGATAGGTATAAAAGCTTAAGAGAATTTGCAATAAAAATAGACATGCCCTATTCAACAATGGACACCATATTGAAAAGAGGAGTTGATAAGGCAAATATATATAATATCATAAAAATATGCAAAGAACTTAATATTGACACAGAAGCTCTCGGTGAAGGCAGAATCGAACACAAACAAACTGACAATCAAGTTAACACTATAGCAGCACATAAAGATAAAATTGACGTCGACTGGACAGAGGAAGAGCTTGAGGATATTGAGAATTTCAAAAATTATGTTCTTAGTAAAAGAAAAACCAAGGAATAACTTCTCGGGGGAGGACAACCATGACTGCATATGAAGAATTATTACAGACAGCAGATGATGAGGGTATTGAAGTTATAGAGTTTACTTTTAAAAGCGATATTAAAGGATTATATTCTGATAATTGCATTGCAATAAGCCGCAAACTAAATACTACTACAGAAAAGAAATGTATCCTTGCTGAGGAACTCGGCCACTATTACACATCTGAAGGCAATATTGTAGATTTAAAAAACATTTGCAACCGTAAGCAAGAAAGGCAAGCCAGAAATTGGTCTTTTGAAAAACTGGTGACTTTAAAAAGTCTGATTAAGGCTTCCTTTGAATGTTGTACAAGTTTATATGAGCTTGCTAAATACTTAGATGTGACTGAAGAGTTTCTGAAGGAAGCATTAGATTATTACCAGTCAAAGTACGGACTTTACACAGAAGTGGATAACTATTGCATATATTTCAACCCGTTGACCGTGTGCAAATACAAATATAAAAAATAGTGCTGAATATTTATAAACAAGCTGTTATTCCTGCATTTCTATCCTATGATTGTGCAAGTTATCTGTGATACAATTATAGGTCTTTTATAATAGTACGCTATATAAAAAATCCCGGGCATCTCAGGATGCCCAGGTAAATTTTCCGCACCGAATTACTTCATAGCCGCTGCCTTGTATGTGCTACTTTCTTCAAGTTTTAATCCACTTTCAGAAACGCTTCATCAACAATCATCATGGAATCCACTTCATTATATCTCATAAAATTCCGGTTTTTCATCAAAGAAAAAAACTCCAACGCCTCCTATTCCCAGATGCGAACCCAACACTGCACCGATTTCAAAAATTGTAGTTCTGCATCCTTCAACGGCTTCCTTGATTTTCTGCTGTACGTTTAATGCGGCATCAATGTCTCCGGCATAGCTAATTCCTATTATTTGATTTGAAAATCTTGAGGTTTTTTCGTATACATCTTTTATCAATGTCTGAACTGTTTTTTTGCTCCCATGTATCATTTTAGAAAGCACTATCTTGCCGTCATCCACAGTCAAATAGGGCTTTATATTTAACGCATTACCCACATATCCAAGCGTCCTGCTTATTCTTCCTCCCTTTGACAAACATTCCAAATCTGAAATAGTAAAATAATAGGTTATATGTTCAACCATAAATTGAATATGTTTTATTATTATATCAAAAGGAAGCTTCCTTTCAATCATTTTAAGTACCTGAAGAGCAATTAATCCTGTACCCCCGGCACCGCCCTTTGAATCGATTACTTCCATTTTGCGCTGTGGGTATTTTTCTTTATATGTATCGATTATTTTTTTTGCAAAGCCGTACGTACCTGACATTTTGGACGAAAAAGACAGGTATATAAAATCATCATTGTTTGAAATACACTTTTCGATCGCCCTTGAAACAGATTCGAAAGAGACCTGTGATGTCTTGGGAATCTTGCCTTCCTTCATATATTTATAAACAGTTTTTACATCAATATCAACTCCGTCTAAATATGAAGTCTCATCTATAGTGATGCCCAAAGGAATTACTTCAATTTCATAGTTATCCGTAATCAGCTCATTTATGTCGCATGTACTGTCAACTATCAGTTTTATCATTTTAACACACCCCTCGCATATATTTCCAGATAAAAGATATATACTATTATACACCTCAATAATAAAATTTATCTTAATATTTGGAAAATTTTATATTAATTTAAAAATAATTACTGCCTGTCAAACAAGTAGTAATTATTTGTACTGACTATTTATATCGGTATCACTGATTGATTGCAGTTTTATAATATGCCATATTAAGATAATTTTCAGTGACTTTAATGCAAGTGCGCATAGATAAGCACACCTTTTAAAAAGAAGAATATATTGCTATTGAGCATGTCTCAAAATAATAATCGAGGTGTTAATTATGAGTTGTGGATGGAATAATGTAGCCGGAACAGGCAACTGTATTACAGCAGAGGAATTTTGCAGAAGAAGATGCACTGGAGGCAACGTAGCCCCTGATTCCAGCAGGAGATGTAACTTCGTGTATGAATGCTTATTAGAATTATTAGAAGACGCATTAGAAGAAGACAATAATAACAATCATTGCTGTTGTAGAAGATAACGAAAACATTAACGGGCGGAGTACAAGCTCCGCCTTTTATAATAATAAAAAATCCCGGACATCATGATATGACGCCCGGATATATAGAAAAGGTGTACTATTATGCAGTTGTTATGATTAACAGCCTGCACTATCCTATGCTTGTACATGCTACACGTTACATTGTAGGGTAAATGGTGTCAATTCCAAGTGCATTTATTCTTTAGAAATATGGTTCAATAATTTATCTAACCCAAGTTTTAACACATTAACAGCATATTTTATTAATCCTCGAATTGTATAATTATTATTCTCCGCCATTTTCTTCACCCCCGGTGATATCATATGCTTGTACACTCCATAGGTGATATTACACAGGTATACGGCATTAATTCCGCTGCCAGTTACTTACAAGCCTCTGCCAATTTCATCAACAGAGCTTCACCATACCTATAAAATCTTAAGTACTTCATTGTGTTGTCATCCAGTCCGGCTTTCTCCTGAACAATTTTTTCCGCTTCTTTAATCGTCAAAAATTTAAGAAGGTCATGGAAAGGGTTATTACAAAGAGCCGAAATTCCATACAGAAAATTTCATGCTCTTAGGCACACTTTTGCCACTACATTGCTGAAGAACAGAGTCGATATACTAGCTGTATCAAGGCTGTTAGGACATTCCATTATAAAGACCACAGAAATATATTTACATGTATTGAAAGATATGAATATAGAAGCAACATTGGTTTTAGATGATGTATTCAGTCAATAAATAACAAAAGAACCTGCTTTACATGTAGGTTCTTTTCATTATTTTTTCAAACTGGCGAATAATTGGCGAATTGAATTTTCATCAACTCATTTTATCCGCTACAGCTATTGCAATTACTGAACCATGAGGGATTCGAACCCCCGACGCCTAGATTCGAAGTCTAGCACTCTATCCACTGAGCTAATGGTCCATGACTTATCAATTATATTACATTTAATTAAAAATATCAATAGTTTATAAATAATTTTCCTTCTATTTTAACTCAGCTATTGCATAAACGGGCCCTCAAGCCACATTGTAACTTGTTGACCCGTTTTACAAAATGTACAGGTTGTTATTTTAAGCTACCGATTAGAATTTCAGGTTTTCTTTTTATTCTCCTTTTGATATAAATCAGCATTGATGCCTTATAATGGCTCAAATCCAAAATACCTTAATATGCCTAAATAAATACCATACGCAATATTCCATTGCTGGTCTCTTAATATAAGAGAGTCATGATAATTTGTCAAATAGCCCATTTCAACTAATACTGCCGGCATATTTGTTCTTCGAAGTACATATAAGGATTGGTTTTCTCTTATACCATTATCATTAAGGTCTGTTACCTGGGTTATCCCATTCATAATCTGCTGAGCTAACCAGTTTGCCTGGGTGTTATATCGATAAATATACATTTCTGCACCGTTAATGTTTGGATTTTGATTTGCATTTGCATGGATACTTATAAAATAATCTGCAGGCCATTCATTTGCCAGACGTACTCTTTCAGCAAGGCTGGTTGTGTTATTTGTTCCTAATACTGTAGTTGGCGTAGGCCTTGATAATCTAGCCTCAAATCTATAGTCATTGTTCAGCATATTTGCAAGATAAACGCCGACTTGGTACGTGATATTTTCTTCTATTAACCCATTGCCCCTGGCGCCTGTATTATGAAACCCTGTTGGATTATGGCCTTGATCTATAAATATTTTAATAGCCAAAAAATCACTTCCTTTTAAATTATACTTTATATATTTTACTCTTGTTTATATAGAACGTTACAAATATGTAAATAAATAGTAATACCGGATTTAATCATGAATAATATCCCAGTTTATAGTAATACTAAAATAAAAAGGAGGTTTGTATGAAAGGAATAGTATTTTTTGTTGTTTTGGTATTATTAGTATCTTTAATTGGATTTGCTACTAATCCTTCTTATGAAGATTACAAGGAATGGTACAAGACTCAGAACTATGAGGATGCTGAAGCTTCTACTAAATTAGAAAAATCAGTTGTTGGATTAGTATCAGATTTTGTGGCAGACAGTACTGTTGTGAGGGATGACTACAAGGTTTGCAGCTTGTATACTATGAATAGTGACAAATATAATTACAAGGTAATAGGTGCTTTTAATAATTTCTTTGTTTTAGAAAATAAAGACATAGAAGCTGTTGCAAAACAATGATTAAATCTAGAAAAGGGTTTACTTACAGAAAATAAAAAGGTTGATTAACCTTTTTATTTTTATAATTTTCCAAAAAATGTTTGCATAGTTAATATCAGTATGATAGTATTATTTATGTAAAAATACAAATTTAACTTCAACCGATAATGGCAAAGCTAATGAAAATTAGTGACGCAAAGCTAAAGGGCCTTTAAACTGGCAGCCAGCTACCGAAAGGAGTTTTTTATTTCCTTCATATAGGTTGAAGAATAATGGAGGTTAATAAGAATGAACAAAAGATTTAAAAAAGCAGTATCAGTAGTTTTTATTATGATCAGCCTGATGACATTATTCGGACCTGTTGCATTAGCAAGCGAAACAATCAGTCAGGCGCTTTTGAAACAAATCGATCAAACTAATGATTATATCTATAAAGAGATCGATAAGGCTGTAGAGAAAGCAAATAAAGTAGATCAAAAGAACATGAGCGAACGGGAAAAAGATAAAGCACTTGACAAAATAATTGATGATCTGCTTGAAAAAACAGAAAAAAAAGTAGATAAATTAATTGAAAGGGCCGCTAAAGAAGGGGTTGTACTCGAAAAGTTCTACATTGAGGTAAAAATACTTGACAGAATAGTCTTAGTAGACCCATGCTATGCGCATTAATAAGAATCTGATTTAAGGAGAGATGGTATCTCTCCTTAAATTTATTTAATTGAGCATTATATGGTAAAATCTCATCAAATTAACTTTCTTATTCTTACATATATTAAGATTTATTTTTTTTAATAATGTGATATAATATATTATAAATCTGCTTAGGGAGTAATTATATGGAAGGCTTATATATTTGCAAAGATAATAAATATATCGATCAAGTCAGAGGCACTTCAATACTGAGCCTGCTTGCGAAAAAAGATAACCTCGAAATAATGCTATATGAATTTAAGGCTGAAAGGCCTAATAGTATCACTCCCGGAGACACCCCAGATTTAATGGAGTTTTATTACATATTGGAAGGTTCTATCGTTATCGGAAATAAAGATAATAATGTTAATATGTCTAAAGGTGATTATTTTTATGTTCAAAACATAAAAGAAACTGTTCCGTTTCGAACAGTGTCTGATACTAAAATGCTATACATAACATCTCAGCCGGTTTATAACCTTTTATATGCATATACTGATGAATTACGGAATCTTTTGGACAAGTCCGAGGCAAAAGACATATATACTCATAAGCACAGCAATCGAGTTCAGGATTATTCAGTAAAAATTGCAAGCAAACTCAGTCTGTCCGGCGAAATTAATTATGCCCTGGCTCTGGCGTCACTTTTTCATGACATAGGAAAATGCTTTATTCCTGACGAAATTTTAAACAAGCCTTCCAGACTCAGTGACTTTGAATTTGATTACATTAAAAAGCATAGCACTTACAGTTCGGAGCTTTTGAGCGGAAAATTCATAGAAGATATCTCAAAAATTGTAGAGCAGCATCATGAAAGATTGGATGGCTCCGGTTATCCAAATGGTTTAAATGGTGATGAAATTCGTATTGAGGCGAAGATTATTGCAGTAGCTGATTCTTATGACGCAATGACATCCGACAGGGCTTATCGCAATGCATTAACGCCTGAAGCCGCAATGAATGAACTAAAATCTTTTATCGGCAAACTTTATGATAAAAATGTTGTTCTTGCTTTTGAACAAATATTACATGATGAAGGTATTCTAAAAAATTAGCCTTTACAATTAATTTTATTTATTTTTTGAATATAAAGGCCGGTTAAATGCAATTTTAACCGGCTATTTATAAGATCCTGCTTATTTCAAAATCCTGCTCATTAAGCTTAAAAAATTCTTATAACTGATTTTATCGATATCTTCTTTAGAAAATCCTCTTTCTGATAATTTATTTATTAAGTTGCCGGCTTTTGATATATCCTCCAACCCAATTGTACCCTTATAGGCATCCGTTGTAAAACTGTCTGTAGTATCACCTTCCAGATATTCAAAGAAGTCAAAACCAAGAGCTATATGGTCTGTTCCAATTAAACCTGCTATGTGTTCTATATGATTTATCAGGTAGTCAACCGTCATCTTATCATCCTCAAAACTGATAAACTCATTAAAAGAATTTATTCCGATTAATCCTTTTTTCTCCCCTATTGCCCTGATTTGGTCATCATTTAAGTTTCTCGGAACATTGCATAACTCCCTGCAGTTTGAATGTGAAGCTATAAATGGAACAGATGTTTCATTATAAATATCCCAGAATGTTTTATCATTTGCATGTGATACATCAAGAATTATACCTAGTTCATTCATTATTTTTACCGCTTCTTTACCTTTTGCAGTCAAGCCCCTGTCTTGGTCTCCTTTGACACCTGTCGCCAAGGCATTTTGTTCATTCCATGTAAGTGTAGCATGCCTGAACCCAAATTGATACAGAGCATACAAACTTTCTACATTATCTTCTATACAGCTTAACCCTTCCAGTCCCAGCAAGACTGCCAGTTTATTCTCTGATGCCGCCCTATAGAAGTCATCCGTATTGTATACTACCTTTAAAAAATCACGGCTTTCCCACAACTCGCAACCCATAGCTTTTATGCTTTCAACAAGTCTTTCTTTAGGCCTCTGGTCATGTGGCGGATCTGCCCAGATAACAAATATTCCGCCCGACATTCCACCTTTTTTAAATTTATTTAAATGGTCTGTCCTGATAACAGCTCTCTTACCTAAGCCTCTTTTTATTGTAACATCTGTCCATATATCTCCATGAATATCTATCAGCATAAAACCCTCCGTGTTTTATGACGCTTCCAACCGAACCCTATTCTATAGAAGCGGTGTCAAATTACCCATAAAAATTCCAAGATAGTTTCCTATTATATATCCAAATATACCCGCTAAAACTATTGGGCCTATTAGTTTATTCCACCCCTTAGCAATAGCCATTGCTGCAGCTGTCGTAGGGCCGCCTATATTGGCATTTGAGCAAAGTAAGATTTCTTCAAGTGAAAAATTAAATAGTTTTCCCAGCACTAATGATATAATCATGTTTATTGCAACTATAATAAAAGTAAATACCAGTAATAACGGTGCTTGAGACAAAATAACAGGAATTGATGCCGGAACGCCTATTACCACAAGAAAAATATAAATTAAAAATGTTCCTATTTCCTGGGCACCATGAATATTGCTTATAAAATTAGGTGCATATGTAGCTAGCAGCATAGTAAATGTCGTTATTAAAAGATATTTATTTCCCAAGAAGCCATTAAATAAATTAAGCACAAAATTTCCTGTTGGAATTACACTTGCCAGCACTGCAGATATTTCAGTTGAAATCCAAACTATAATAAAAGCTATTGCTACAGCAAATGAAATATCTCTTAAGGAAATGTCCTTTCTTCCCCAATATTTAGCAGCCAAAGTTTCGCCTTCTTCTTTATTTACATTTTCATTTACAGCATCGATGTGAGGATGTTTGAATTTTCTCATGAAGAAGTTGATTGATGGTATTGCCAGCAATACAAAGAAATATACTGCCATTAATAAATTGTCCGCAACCGTAAGTGCTGATATCCATTCTTCTCCGGTTCCGAATGATTCAGCCATTGCTGCAAAGTTTACTCCTCCGCCTATATAAGAGCCTGTCATCATAGCTGCCATTTTGTATAAGTCCGGAATGTAGTTTTTTAGCATCATGAATGCTAACAAAACACCTACTATTGTACCTATTGAGCTTAATAGAAACATTATTAAAACTCTTCCGCTTTCACGCCAAATCTTTTTAATGTTAGCATCAAACAACAATAAAGGAATAGCTAAAGGAACTACATATCCCCAAACAACATCATATGTAGGTGCCGCTGTGGGGATTATGTTGAAGTTTGCTAACAACATGGCCGCTACCAGTCCTATAATTGCTCCGGTTACCTTTGATGCCCATTTATAATTTTGTTCTAAATAAATACTTATTGCTGCAATACCAATCAATATTGACCATAAAGCCCACGTATTATCCGCGCTTATCAAAGTACTCACAAATATACCCCCTATATATATATTTGATATAATATATTCACTTTTAAAAAAATATATTACTGAAATCTGAACGACTTAGCTTGCACCAGAAAGTATGCAAACAAAACAATAATAAAATTACCTATTACGACAAAAATTCAAAAAGTCTATTGACAATAGCATTAACATATGTTACTGTTAACATATGTTAATGCTATTGGAGGTAAATATGTCAATTAATTATGCTATTTTAGGGATACTAAGCTACAAATCTTATACAGGTTATGATATAAAAAAGATAATTCAGGATTCAACATTCATGTATTGGTCAGGTAATAATAATCAAATATATAAATCTTTGATTGAACTTTTAGATGAAGATTTAGTTACCAGCGAAATACAACATCAAGAAAGTTCTCCATCAAAAAAAATTTATACAATTACAGATAAAGGATTAATTAAATTAAAAAATTGGATTCTTTCTGAACCAAGTCTTCCTGAGTTCAAAAACATGTTTCTTGTACAGATGGCATGGTCTGACTCGCTTAGCAGTGAAGAATTGAATGAATTATTAGCAAAATACGAAAATGATATTAAAACACAGATAATAATGCAGAAAGAAAAAAGAGTGAGAGATGCTTTTAAACCCAATAGAACAACAAGAGAATTTCGTTTGTGGGATTTAATTTATGACAATATAATTTCTTCCTATGAAAATGAATTAATCTGGATACAAAAAGTTAAAAGAATGCTCATCAGCACTGAAGGAGGAGAATGAAATGGATTACAAGGTAATAGAAAAATACGGAAAGAAATATATTGAAGTGAAATCTTCTAGTGTAAAAATTAATTCTGAGCAAGATGCGTTGGATTTAATATCTTTATGTTTTGAACATGGTATAAATATTATGGTTATAAATGATACAGTACTGTCTGATGATTTTTTCAATCTAAAAACAGGCATTGCCGGGGCAATCATTCAAAAACTTGTAAATTACAGCATTAAAACCGGAATTGTAATTTTAAATGAGCGAGATGTTAATGAAAGATTTAAGGAATTCGCTTTAGAAGCAAACAAAGGGAATAATTTCAGGATATTTTATAATTCATCTGACACAGAAAAGTGGATTTCAATATTATAATTAAAGAATTATCAATATAACATTAAATTCTTATTTTATTTGTATAATTTACCAAAATAAAAGCTGTAATTAAACAAATAATAAATTATATAAATTTAAAATAAGGAAGGGTGTTTATGAACAAAGTACATTATACTGTATCAAGACTGCAAAACAACAATATGAAGACTCAGTTAAAAAATGTCTTGAAAGATATTGAAGGAGTCAGTATGGTTAATATAGATATGGGCAGAGGCTCTGTAGAAGTTGGTTATGATGATGCAACCGATGTAGATTTAATTAGACAATGCATCGAAGATGTCGGATGTAAAATTGAATAAAAAATCCTCGCATACTTTAAAATCAAAAATAGCACCCAGCAAGTGCTATTTTTGATTTATCTATTTTTCCATGTCTGTTTTTCGATTATATACTATTTTGCCATCAATAATTGTGTACATATTGTTTGTAAAAATCTCCATGGGATTTCCGTCAAAAATTGCTATATCAGCATCCTTGCCTGTTTCAATACTTCCCACTCTGTCTGAAACATTGCAGATTTCCGCTGCATTAATTGTTATTGCTTTTAACCCTTCTTCAATTCCCAGACCTTCCTTGGCGGCAAACCCGGCACATATGGGCAGATATTGAATTCTTACAACAGGATGGTCTGTTGTAACTGCTACTTTTACCCCTGCCTTGTGCAAGACGCCTGCTGTTTTAAAATCCATATTCTGTACTTCTATTTTGTTTCTGGATGCGAGAGAAGGTCCAATTATTGCAGGAAACCCTGAATCCTTAACCTCTTTCGCAATAAGATGGCCTTCTGTACAGTGGTCTAATGTCATATTAAGATTGAATTCCCTTGCTATACGAATGGCGGTCAGTATGTCATCCGTTCTGTGAACATGGGCTTTTAAAGGTATTTCTTTATTTATTACAGGAATCCAGCACTCTTTTCTGAAATCAGCCTCAAAATCAGAGTCGTCCAAATCCTTATTCTGGCTTTTATTTTTCTTTTTCAGGTATTGCTTGGCATTAAATAACTCTTCCCTTAGCAAGGCAGCTATTGTCATTCTGGTGGATGGAATTTTATCCATGCCATCATAATTTGATTTGGGGTTTTCTCCAAAAGCAACCTTCATGGCTGCCGGTGACAGAACTGCCATGTCGTCAATACATCTCCCACTTGTTTTTATAAAAACAAACTGTCCTCCCACCACATTAGAACTGCCGGGTCCGACCATTACAGAGGTTATTCCGGAACATATTGCATTGTGAAAAGCTGAATCCATGGGATTTATTGCATCTATAGCCCTTATGTACGGAGTTACCGGTTCCTTCATTTCATTGCAGTCATCACCTTCAAAACCTTTCTTTTCCTCTGTTATTCCAATGTGGCAATGCGCCTCAATTAAACCCGGCATAACCCACATACCTTTTGCGTCAATGACCTCTGTTATTTCATAATCCTCTTCTTTTATTTCCTTATCAACCTTAAATATTTTTTTATCCTTAACTAAAACACAGCCGGATTCATAGCTTACACCTGCCATGGTAAGAACCTTACCGTTTTTTATTAATAGCATAATCTACCTTCTTAAAATTTTTTCAATTGAAAAACAAACGAAACTATTTTCGTCTGCACAATTAATATTTTATTTTTTCTTTAAAATATATTTTTATTCCATTTATATTTTTGCAGAAATAATGTTGTCTGCAATAGTTTATTGATCTGATTTACTGAATTGATATAGGAATATTAATATTTGAATAGTTCTAATGAAATTGTCAATACTTAATTTGGGAGGTGATTATAGTGGCAAAAAACGATAATAAAAATAAAAAGAATGATAAAAACAATAAAAATAATCAAAAGAAAAACAATAACAACAAAAACAATGATAACAATTTAAAAAATATTAACGACAATGACAGATAATCAATTTAACATTATATAAATTACTTACATGACCTTTCTTCTTAAAACAAGAGATAACTGCAATGCAATTATCTCTTGTTTTTTTTATTCTTGCCAGGTATGAATCAGGCTTCTGTTTTGTCCTCTGGCAAATACATCCGTCCGCCTTGGTCCCCAGGATATCGCTGCAGGTTCTGAATCAATATTTCCTCCAATGTTCTGCCAGTCTTCCCACCGCGAACCGTTCCAGGTCCTCATAATCAATCTGTTATTTGTACCTCTTGCAAATACATCCAGATGATTTGAACGTCTTGAAGATACTGCAGGTCCTGAAGTCAATGTTCCTCCAAGGCCTTCCCATCCGCTCCAGGCTCTTCCGTCCCACCATTTATGGATTAATTCATTATTGGTTCCTCGTGCAAACACATCTATCCTGTTCGGTCCCCAGGATACTGCTGCAGGAGATGATGTCAATGTTCCTCCAAGGTTCTCCCATTCGCTCCAACGTCTTCCGTCCCACCATTTGTGCCATAATGCGTTGTCTGTTCCTCTTGCAAATGTGTCTATTCGGTTTGACTGCCATGATGATGCTGTCGGTGCTGATGTCAATCCTCCTCCAAGGTTCTCCCATTCACTCCAGAGGCTTCCATCCCACCATTTATGCCACATTGCGTTATCTGTTCCTCTCACAAATGTGTCTATTCGGTTTGGTCCCCAGGATATCGCTGCCGGTGCTGATGTCAATACACCTCCTAAGTCCTCCCAGCTGCTCCAACGGCTTCCGTCCCACCATTTATGCCACATAGCATTATTCGTTCCTCCGCCGAACACATCGATGCGCCCCGGTCCCCAGGAAGCTGCTGCAGGTGCTGTAGTTAATGTCCCTCCGAGGTCCTCCCATTGTGCCCAGCCTGGTGCAGGAGAAGGTCCTGGTCCAGGCCCTGGTCCCGGTTGTCCGTCCATGATTAATCTAAGTATAATTTCAATTATTCTAAGAATATATCTGTCCACTATATTCCTTGGTATATTTATTTGTCTTATCATAAAATTAAACCAAGGATACTGGCTTTGAAACTGATTGTAAATCTGCTGAGGCGTACGGCTCATGTCTGCCTGATTAATTAAAAAAGCAACCAAAAAAAACAATAGATAATCAATTAAATCTCTATTTAATCCGCGTCCTTCCAATTCCCTGTAGATGTCATCATTTTGTGAACGGAACCTGCTTATTACTTCTTGGGCATCTCTCTGCTGCTGTGCAGCTATGAATTGTGGATCATTGTACATTGGAAATCGGAATCCTTCATACGGGTTTCTATACATATAAACCTCCTGGAAAATAATCTTTTATATATTATTTTATTTGAAATTTACCGATATGTTCCTGTTATTTAAAATTATATCCGAATTATATCTAAATCAATTTTAATGGAACTTTATTAAAATAAAATCGTCTAAATAGAAAATATAATTTATTACCTGGAGGTTTTTATGAGAAAGATAATTAAAATAACATCAATTATATTATCAATAATATGTTTGTCAATAATTCCGGCAATGGCAAATGAAATTGAAAATACTGCCCCACAGCCTTTTTACTATTCATTTACCGGAACTGTCAATGAAATAGAAAAAACTGATGATGTAATTACAAAAATTTATTTAGAAAACGAAGAGGGTTTACCGGCGCATTTCATGCTGAATGAAGACACATATTATGGGGATGGTGTTAAAATTGAGAAAGGTTCAAAAATTACAGGATACTATGAATCTGGAAGACCTATGATTTTAATTTATCCGCCCCAATATACAGTTGATATTGTTTTACCTGTTTACAAAGACGGATTTGTAAAAGCCGATAAATTTGATTCTGATCTGTTAAGCAAAGATAAGCAATTAAAGCTGAATATTTCAGAAGAAACTAAAATAGTGTGGGAAAATAACACTGAAATAAACTGGATTAAGCAGCCAACTTTAGAAGAACTCGAAACAGTCCTTTCAAACAGGAAGATGATTGTTTATTATGACTTTACAACTAAAAGCATTCCTGCTCAGACGACACCAAACAGAATAATTGTTTTGTCACAGCAAGTTGAAGATAAAATCAGCATAACAATAGATGATATAATAATAGATACACCAAGTGCCTATATCAGTGAAACAGGAAATGCGATGGTTCCTGTACGTGCAATATCTGAAGCATTGGGATATGAAGTAAAGTGGAACAGTGATGAGAAAAGTGTTCAGATAGGCAATAGCATTTCCTTTAAATTAGACGAAAATAATGTCTCGTCAGAAGGATATGTTTTATCATTGGAAGAAGCACCTGTTTTAAAGGGCGAGCACACATTTGTACCGTTAAGCTTCTTTAAAGAAGCATTAAAAGTCAATGCAGTAAGTTTCTTTGAAAACAATATTATTATAAATTCAGCCATCCCCTTGGCAGAATAATACCCAAAAACACACAGAACCGATATCAAAAGATATCAGTTCTGTGTTACAAAACTTATGAAGCATTTATAAAAATAATTCCGGACTTTTCCTGCTTGTAAATTCTGCTTCCAGCTCAAGCTTATGTCTCAAATAGTTTTCATCATCATAATATTTCGCATTTTCAGGGCACCTTTTAATGCATGCGCCGCACTTGATGCATATTCCGTTTAATAAGGAGACATTTTCATAATATATTGAACCCATGGGACATACATCAGCGCATATTTTGCAGTCAATACAACTGCTGCTTGTCCTTGGTGTTACCTTTCTGATATCCACAAAATCTCCATTTTCATCTTTCGGCTTGTAATATGGTCTGTATGGTTTATTTCCCGGCACTGCCGCAGACTTATGTCCAGTTTCTCTTAATATCTTTGCAAATATTTGTTTTGCAAAGCTTTCTGCTGCATTTAAATCTATTTCATCAGGTCTGTCCTGTGCCAATGTTTTTGAAAATGAATGCTCTCCTATAAATGCGCAGGCCGCTATAACATTAAAACCGTTTGTTTCAAGTATATCCTTAAGTTCCACCAATGCATCGTCATAATTTCTGTTTCCGTACAAAACAACCGCAACTGCCAGTGCTCCGTTTGATTTAACTGAATTTATATAATTTAATAACACATTCGGCACCCTCCCTGCATATACGGGTATGCCGAAGATAACTATATCATCAAAGTTAAAATTTATTGCATTTGTTCTCATACTGTATGATGTAAAGTTAATATAATTGATCTTATTTGTTTTTCCGAAACATAAAAATAAATCAGATGCAAGCTTCCTCACTGTCTTTTCAGTTGTTCCCGTTGGACTGAAATACATAGCATTTATATTATAATTCATTTCGTATATACTCCTCTTCCATCAATTTTGATTTCAATAGAAAATCCGCAGTAGAAACATTCATGGCAACAGGAATATCATAAAGAACAGCTATTCTTAAAAGTGCCTTAACATCAGGATCATGAGGCTGCGAGCTAAGCGGATCCCAGAAAAAAATCATAAAATCTATTTTTCCTTCAACTATTGATGCACCAATTTGCTGGTCCCCGCCAAGAGGTCCGCTTTCATACATTCTTACAGGAAGATATGTTTCATCAACAATCATTTTGGCCGTTGTTCCTGTTCCGCAAAGAAAATGTCTTGATAATATGGCTGAATTTTTCTTCACCCAGCTTAACAAATCTGATTTTTTGTTGTCATGGGCAATTAATGCAATATGTTTTTGCTTTCTTATATCATTTATTTTCATAAACATCCTCAATTAAAATATAATATTTTGTTCCGTTTATTAAAGCAATTTTGAAAATATGAAATCTGCATGAACATCATAATAATATCATACTAATTTGCAAGATTCCAAATGTTTTTTTATACTAGGAAGTATAATAATAAACCATGGAGTAAATTCATGGGGTTTATCTTTCATCCATTCCATAAGCTCATCTATGTCAATCCACTTTGCATCCGCTGCTTCTTCCTTGTTTATTTCAAATTGTCCCGCATACTCTCCGATAAAGACATGATCGTATTCAAATTCTGCCAATCCGTTTTCAAATTTATAATAGTATGCAAAGCTTAATATTTCTTCGAGCTGAACATCTTGTATTCCCATTTCTTCTTTTAACCGCCTGCTGACGGCTTCTGTCAAGCTTTCGTCCCATCGGGGATGAGAGCAGCACGTGTTGGTCCAGAGTCCGCCGCAATGGTATTTGTCATGGGCACGCTGCTGTATAAGTATGCTTTTTCCCTTAAACAGTACAGCTGAAAATGCGCGGTGCATAATTCCATATTTATGAGCATCCTCTTTTGTTACTTCTCTGATTTTCCTGTCAAGAAAATCAACTTCTATTAATTTATCCATACATCTCCTTAAAATTTACATAGTAATTTTTATTCATAATAAAAAACTTCATAGATTAGGTTATTATATACATAATAAATGTTCTATAAAGTTTTTTCAATTACATTTTTATCTATTCGGTCTTAATTTCTTCCATGCTCTTTAAGCGTCTCCACAAGGTAGTAACACTGATTCCAAGCTTTTCAGCAGCCAAGGACTTATTACCATTAGTTTCTTCAAGAACATTTTTAATTGTTTCATTTTCTATATGTTTTAAAACACCTTTATTGTTGTCTTGGCTTTCCTGAACAATGCTATCAGCTTCATTTTTATTAAGAGGAATACCTATCCTTGCTTCATCAATAACATCTATATTAATTTCTGAATTTCCTGACAACACTACACATCTTTCAATAAAATTTTCAAGTTGTCTTACATTTCCGGGCCAATCATACAAGACTATCTTTGCAATTGATTCACTAGATATACCCTTGACCTTTCTGTTGAGCATTTTATTTTTTTCATAAAGAAAATATGAAACCAATTCATAGAGATCATCTTTTCTGCTTCTCAAAGGAGGTATGTCCAGTCTTAAAACACAAAGCCTGTAAAACAGGTCTTCTCTAAATCTCCCCTCTTCAACCTCTTTATATAAATCACGGTTTGTTGCAGCAATTACCCTTACATCTATGGGAATTATCCTGTCATCTCCCAGTTTTACAACTTCTTTTTCCTGAAGCACCCTCAAGAAACGAGCTTGAAGATTCGGAGACATTTCGCTTATTTCATCAAGAAAAATTGTGCCTCTGTGTGCCAGTTCAAACAAACCTGTTTTTCCTCCCTTTCGTGCCCCTGTGAAAGCACCTTCCACATACCCGAACAACTCACTTTCCAGTAGATTTTCAGGAAGAGCTGCGCAGTTCACGGCAATAAACGGCTTGTCTGCTCTTAAACTGGCATTGTGAATACTTTGTGCAAACAGCTCCTTTCCTGTACCGGTTTCTCCCATTATAAGTACCGTGCTGTCAACCTCCGCATACAGCTTGGCTTTTTCTTTTGTTTTTAATATTTCTTTACTTTTACCCTTGATATCATCGAATATGCTTTTAGCAACATGACCTTTGGCCAAAAGTTTCTTTCTTATTTGTGTCTCCATTTTCTGAATTTTTTCAATTTCCTGGAATGTAGCCACCGCACCTAATATTTCTCCGTCAACTACAATAGGTACTCTGTTTGTTACTATGGATGTATTTCCTATTTGCTGTATTTCTCCCAGTTCCGGCACACCTGATTTGAGAACCTGAAGCATTCGGGTGTTTTCCACAACATCATCCACAGCTTTGTTTATTGCATTTTCATAAGATACGCCGGTAATTTTTTGGGTCACAGGATTAAATACGGTTATGACGCCGTCTTTGTCTATACCTAATATTCCGTCATAAGCAAAGTCAATAATAGATTTAAGTATTGCCGCCTTTTCTTTCTCCATTAACTGAACTTCCATTAATCCCTTGGCGTAACTAATGGCTTCAGATATGGCTTCCTTGCCTGTTTCTATAAGCACTCCTTCATATCCCAATTTGTCAAGAGCATCCATTACTGCCTGTCCCCCGATAAATACCCTGCAGCCTGACAAATACAAATTGTTGATATGCTGTTCAACTTCTCTTTCAGTTTTAATTATTGTAGTAAGAATTTTTGCTGAAAATGTCTTTTCTAAAATATGGCTTACCTTTTTATATGTTAATGCCATACCACTGAAGCCCACAACACCAATCATGTCAGAAAATTCAATTGCTTTATAAATTGAGTTAATAACGTCATAACTGCCAAATTCAATGTTTACAACAGGAATTTCAACATTTCTTTTAATTAAATTTCCTGTTCCTCCGCGGCTGATAATAATATTTGCTCCTTCTTTTACTGCTCTCCTTGCATGCTTAAGCCCTTCGCTGAAAGAACCTATATAAATTTCCATGTCTTCATTCAGCTCTTTCATAACTGTTCCTGCCGTATTGGCTAGTTTTTCATCAGGTACAACAAATACAATTTTGCCTTTCAAATCAATCCACCTCAGCTCAAGTTCAATGTTAACGTTTTACATTATTATAACTGATTTTTACAATAAATAAAACAATTTTATTATAGACTGATACCGCTAATAAAAGAATAACAACATCCATCTGAGATAGAAGGATGTTGTCATTCATATATTAATAGCAGGAGAAAATTCTATGTCTATGGTTAATAAGCAATGGAATTAAATTGGGTAACGGTGAGCGTACAAGCTCTTTCCGCCATTATGCGGCCCTTTTAACAGTGCTTCAATTGTAGCACGGTCTTGCTCTGTAACATTTCCCGGATCCGGAAGAACTCCCGGAGGAAATCTTTCCAATATATCATTATGCAATTTTATAAAGTAATCAAGCAGTGCTTCCAATCCTTCTTCTGCCTTCTTAGGGTCTGCCAATGATGGTTTTCCTACTACTCCCTCAGGATATCCTTTTATTTCAAGATATCCACAGCCCATCGTACAGTGTCCCGGCAGCGGCCATTGATAGACATCACCGCCTAAGTCTATGTGTCCATGAGGCAGAAATCCTTTCGGCTCTGTATCTTCAAAATCTTCCGGATGGTTTAGTTCAGGGAACAATGCCATTGAATAAGAAGCTTCAACTTCATCTGCATGTCTGAATGCTGTTTCCCATGGTCCGCCATGTTCCTTATCTCTCAGATATTTAGCTATGGCTGTAGGCCAGTTAAGAAATGTGATTACAGCCGGAACCTGGCAAATCTTTCCGAACTCCTGAATTGCGTTTGGAATTACATATTCCTGTCCATGCCCGTTCAGCAATATCATTTTTCTGAAGCCCGCATTCCAGTATCCTGCTATGACCGCTCTCAGATAACCGACAAAAATATCTTCCGGTATAACTATTGTACCGGGCATTCCTATCTGGCTCCATGGGTGAGAGCCGAACCATATGGGCTGAGAAACTGTACAGCCTGTTTCTTTTGCAACTATTTCTGCCATTCTTGTTACCAAAAACCCATCTTCACCCGTTGCCTGTCCTCTCCCATGCTGTTCAGTCGATCCAACGGGAATTATAATTATATCATTTACTTTAAGTCTTTCTTCGATTTGTTTCCACGTCATGTTTTGAAAATATATGCCGTCACCTAAATCAAGATGCCCCTTTGAATATTCGTACTTCATTTTAGCCTCCTTACTTTAATTTTTAAATTTTAACCAGTATAAGATTATTCATGTTTTAAATGATCCGGCAGCGGCGGAGCATAAGCCCAGACTATCTTAAAAGGTGTATCTCCTGTATTTATAATTTGATGATCAACTCCCAATGGTGAAAATAATGCTGTACCCGGGTGCAAATCAAATTCCTCATCACCACAGATTAACTTTCCTGTCCCTTCTATTACAAACATTGCTTCCTCAGAATCTGTATGTTTATGAATAGGAATGCCGCTGCCCGGCTCTGATACATTTGTTCCCATGGAAATTTGCTTTGCTCCCACAGTGTGTTCGCTTATTAATACTTTTGACACTCTTGGCCAAGGGGTTTTTTTAGTACCTTCAACTTCACTTTCTCTTACTATAACTTTTGCCATGATAATTCTCCTCTAATATTATTTTTTACCTCCTTCGAGGTTCTTAAACCGAACTGCCTTTTAATTATCCGCCTCTGCTTTGCTTTCGGATTTTATCGTGAATGACTGCAATACAAATGACGCAATTACTAAAATTACTATAATTAATGCAAGAGGTCTTGTTATAAAGGATGCAAAAAGTACTCCTACTGATCCAGAGCTGATTAATGCCTGTCTGAAGTTAGTTTCAATCATCGGCCCTAGAATAATTCCAAGTACTATGGGCGAAACCGGATAATCGCATTTTTCAAACAGATATCCTATGAAACCGAAGAATGTCATGATTATTACATCATTTATGCTGTTCTGCAATGCATATGACCCTATTATACACAGCAATGTAATACAAGGAACTAACGCCCATTTAGGGAACTTCAAAGCCTTTAACATAATATTCGCACCCAGCAGCCCGCATAAATAGGCAAACACTATTCCAATGGCAAGAAAGACTAATATATAATAAAAATATTTTTTTTCGGTAATCATAAATGTTGGTCCCGGCAATAATCCATGCATGTAAAAAGCGCCTATTATTACTGCTGTGATAGAGTCTCCGGGTATTCCAAGTGTCAGCATTGTTGTCAATGCCCCTCCTATTGCTGCATCATTGGCCGTTTCAGGAGCAGCAACACCTTCATAAGCCCCTTCTCCAAATGGCCTGTTCGGTTTTTTTACTATGCTTTTAGTTGCACCATAGGCTACTAATGAGCCAATGTCTCCTCCCGTACCTGGGAGCAAACCTATAATCCATCCAATTACAGCAGACCAGGCCATAGTTGGTGTTACTCTCTTAATGATTTCTTTTTTAGGAAACAAATCTTTTATTTTATAAGTTTCATCAATCTTAAATGTCTTGCTTTTTTTCAATTGAATCAGGACTTCCTTCATTCCAAAGAGTCCGATCATAGCTGCTATATAATTTACACCGCCGCTTAATACTTTAGTGCCGAATGTAAATCTCATAAGTCCTGTTATGGGGTCCATTCCTATCATTCCTACAAATATTCCTATAAATGCAGCAATCAATCCTTTGGTCATTTTGCCCTGGCTTAAAACTGCAACCAGTGTTATGCCCCATAAGGTAATTAAAAAATACTCCTGAGGCCCGAATTTTAATGCTATCATTCCTAGCATAGGACCTACAAATGCCAGTATAATCAATCCAAAGATACCACCTATAAGGCTTACAAATAAAGAAATTCCTAATGCATTATTTGCTTCGCCCTTCAGTTTCATCGGATAACCATCAAATACTGTTGAAACTGCCGCAGCTGTTCCCGGAATATTCAACGCTATGGCCGAAATTGATCCTCCCATAACGCCGCCTGCAAATGCTCCTATTATGAAGGCCAATGCAGGTATCATGCTCCAACCGAATGTAAGAGATACCACCAGGACGATGGTCATTGTTACCGTCAGTCCGGGAAGGGCACCCATTATTAAACCAATTACACAGCCAATAAAAATATACCAAATATAAATCAATTCAAATTCAATCATTATTCCAGAACCCCCTTCCTAAGGTAACATAACTCTGAACACTTCGTGAAAAACATAATATAGAAGCGGTACGGTTACGCATGAAACAATTGCGGCTTTTCCAATTTTTTTAACCATATTTGCTTCATCAAAATTCATGAATACCATTCCAATTATGAGAAATATAATGGTTCCAATTATAAAGCCTATGTTTCCTATGACAGCGGAATAAATTAATACCGCTATAATATACGTTATGGCTACGCCCACATCATGAAGCAATTCCTTAGATTCTGCATATTGCCTTTTTTCAGGTGAATTTTTAATCTCCGTAATAAGGGTTATAATCCAGCAAATTGATATCGTAACGCCTATAAGAAACGGAAAAACCAACGGTGAGGTTACAGAAAATAATTCTATGCCATTGTTGCTGATAAATCCCGCAATGCTTATAAGAATAACTGCGGCTATAAAGCCGACTATGGCAAAAACTAACCAATCTATCCATCTTAACCTGGTCATTAAGACACCTCCTAATCTTCTTCGTAAATTGCTTCTTGAGGGCAGGTGGTCATGCATGAATAGCATTCAACGCACATATCAGGGTCTATAAAAGCTTTGCCTTCTTCTTCGTTTAAAGTGGCTGCTCCTGCTCCACAAACCTGGGAACATACTCCATCCCCGTTGCATAAATCTATATTTACTTTCAGCATAGAATTCCTCCTACTAACTTTATTTGGATGACAGCCTTTCCTAAAGAAAGGCTGTCTTTATAATTTTTATTCCGGTTTTTTGATTCCAAAATCCTCCGGAGAATTTGGAGCAGCACCGGTGTCATATAATAACCATGCTGATTTAGAAGTCCATTTTTCCAAATATTCATAAGCTGCTTCTCCGTCATAATCTATTTGTGTCAAGTATAACTTTGTGCAATATTCATCCCATCTGGGATCTGCCATTGACTCAGACATTTTTTCCTTCAAATACTCAATTATCTCATCTGAAGTTCCCACCGGAGCAAACAGTCCGAAATATGGTCCATAAGGAACGTAGTCTTTAAGAACAGGATAAACCTTGCTTATTGGAATGATGTCATCCAGTCCGGGGATAGGATCATTTGTGAATGATGCCAATATCTTAAGGTTTCCGCCCTTGTGAGCTTCTACCATCGATTGTACCATTTCGATAGTAGCATCTACCTGACTTCCCATAACTGCTGTAACTGCAGGCCCTCCTCCCTGGAACGGAACAAACGTAAATTTACACCCAAGCTGTTTTTCAAGTAACAGTCCGCTTATGTGAGGAACTGTTGCCGGGCCGGCCGTTGCTATTTTCAATTCTCCCGGATGATCAATAGCATACTGGATCAGTTCTTCTGCAGATGTAAATTTTGAATCCGGCGGAACTGCCAGCACAGGGGTGGCCTCTGCAACCAGCTTAATAGGAATAAAGTCCTTGGTCGGGCTCATGTCCATAGTTCCCATGGTCTGCCATACCGACATTATTTCTGAGCCGAAGAACAATGTGTATCCGTCAGCTTTTGCATCCTTAACACTTGCTGCCGCCGTTGCACTTGATGCACCGGGCGTATTGGTTATTGCAATTCCTTCACCAACCTTTTCCTGCAAAATAGGAACTATTCCTCTTGCTATAACATCTGTAGGACCGCCTGGTGAAAATCCGACAACTGCATTAATAGGCCTTTCAGGATATTTTAGTTCCGGTTTAGCAGGCGTTGCCGATTCCTCATCCTTTGGTTCTTCAGTTTTTGGCTTTTCTGCCGGTGCAGGCTCGTTTGCTGGCTGTGTACATCCTGTAAGCGCAAAGGATGCTGTTAAAATCAAAGCAAGAACTAAAGATAAAACTTTGTAATTTTTCATTTCTACCTCCTGGTAATGTAAATAGATTTCTTTGTTCTTTTTGAAACAAATGCCTACTGTCAAATTAAACTATATAATCAAATATATAATTTTTTAGGGTCTATAACATTTCGAAGCAAGTAAATTTCGTTGTCGTTTGGTAAATCAGTCTCTCTAAGGCTCTCTGAAAACTTAATTCCAAACCCTGTATTTTCTGTAATTTGTTCCTTTGTTACGCCCGGATGTATAGATTCAATCTGCATTTCTCTTTGTTCATTATTAAAATTCATCACACAGAGATTTGTTATTATTCTAATGTCCTTACATTTTGGAAGCCCTGCATCTTCTCTTGATGTTCCGCCCTTTAAATAACCTGCTGTTGTTATAAAATCAACCAAATCAACTATTTTTCTGTTTTGGTGCTTTGCAATGGCAAAAATCTTTTTGGCATAAGAAGCAATATCGGCTGCTCCTCCGCTTCCGTTTATATGTCTGAAACGATCCTTCTCATAAACTCCGGTGGAATTTATATTTCCGAACTTATCTATTTGCAATCCGCCTAAAAATCCAACATCCACCAATCCTCTGTGCAATATGCTCCCTAAAGAACCGACAAAGCTTGTAAAGTAATTACTTCCGTACCATAGTCTTGGATCTGCGATTCCCACCCCTGTGTCAACGCTTTCCGGATTGACAACACCAATTTCAAATATTATATTCAAACTTGGAGCATGTGAATTTTTAGCCAGTAGTGTTGCTACCTGGGGCAATCCTAGTCCTACAACTATATTTTGTCCATCCTCCAGCATCCTGGATGCCGTAACAGCCATTAACTCATTGGTAGTATAGTTATTCATATACATCACCCCAATTCTTTTTGTAACCGTAAACCGGGTCAGCCTTTAATTTATTCAATGTGGAAGTTCCGCCGCATTTTTCTAAAAATTCATTATGGTTTTTAGTTCCTATTACGTACTCATTTAAAAACGAGTCGAATTCATCTTGTTTTTTATTGATTTTTGCATACTTAGTCAACATACAGCTGTCATAATCATACATTTTATAAACAGCCGTAGGATAGGCACCGTATGGCACTTCAATAACCGCATATGTAAAAACATTTGGAATGGCAACCTTTTCCGGATGTCTTTTTACAAATTCATTTGAAACAATTTGGTCAACTGTTACATAAAGCTGCTTTGCAGCCTTTCCCATTTCCAAATCCCAAACAGGACCGTCCACCAATACATTTCCTTTTTCATCAGCATAAGGAGCATGTATTACGGCAAAATCAGGCTGTAATGCCTTAACAAAAACTAACTTGTCATCACTGTCATAGGGCGACGTTGAAATCATAACTGAATCATCATTCTTTTTTAATAAATTTTCGAGTATATCTGTTCCCAGCAATGTCTTTGTAGGTATATACGGTATACCCAATGAACCGGCTAAAAATCTGTATGTAAGACTGAGTCCGCTGAATTCTCTTGCATCTATTTTTCCGCTTTCAAAGGCTGCATTAATTCTTTCCATCCTGCCGAACCTGTCAAGGGACCCTCCTCCATAGGACAGCTTTTTAACGGCTCCTGCTCCAACCAACATATCTGTTGCCATACACACTATTGACTGATATACATTAAGGTCATTTTTCCCCTGCCTTATCATTTCACAGATGAAAGCAACCGGGCTTCTTGTAATTGCAAAACCTCCAATTGCTATCTCAGAACCGTTTGGTATTTCCCTTACCGCATCTGTTAAATTCATTATTTTGCTGCTCATATCAATTTCCTTCCACAACCGCTGAGTCTGCCATTTTAGCACAAGCAACTCCGCAGTATTCTCCATTGATGTCAATTGGCAGCAATTCTGGTGATAATCCATTATGCTCTTCAATAGCGTTCATAAACATATTGGCAATCGGACAACTTAACGGCTGCATGCCTTTTTTATCAAAAGAATCTCTTATATTGTGAAGGCAGCAGTTTTTTACTGTTGCTTTAAATTGGAGCTCATCTTCTTCAATTTCTATTTCTTCACAGAACTTGTTATCTAACAGCCAATCCCTTAATGCATCTATATCATTTGCTTTTTCTCCAAGCTGAGACTGAATATATGGAACACCGGCCAATGTCAATCTGTATCTGGCCCCCTTGCCTCTCTCATCATAAAATGCTTTTTGCACTTCAAACAACAGTTGGTCCTTGAAATTATTTATATCACTCATTATTAACCTCCTTAGTTTTTAATAGTATAGGTGTATGTCCTAGGTTTATGCTTCGTAGTATGCTTCTCCAAATTTTTCATCAAAAACTAATTGAGTTAAAGAAATTCTAGGTCTTGGATTAGCTATTTTTGCCGGAACACCTATGGATATGATTGCATAAATTTTAAATTCATCGGGAACCTGGAAATGATTTTTCATTCTCATTTCATCTCTGACATCTATACATGGAGCTACGAGCCAGCATGCTCCAAGCCCTAAACTTGTTACTGTCAAAAGCATGTTTTCGATAGCCGCTGAAGTATCGAAGGGAGCATCCCATACATCTTTCTTTCCCAATACTAAAATATTAACATCTGCTTCACTTACAAATGCTGATACATTACCGGAAGTCAACTTTTTAAACGCAGCTTTCTTTTTTTCTTCATCCTGCAAACCTTCAAATCTTGTCTGCATCTGTTTGCTTAAAAATTCACCTGTAAATCTTCTTCCGCTTCCATTTTTCCCAACGTATGACAAGAAATCTTTGTTATCCTGATCTTTAATTACAATAAATCGCCACGGCTGTGCATTTTCCCCTGAGGGCGCTTGTCTGGCACTTTCCAGTATAAGTTTCAAGTCTTCCTCTGTAACCTTTTCGTCAGTGTACTTCCTTACACTTCTGCGTTCTTTAATAACCTGAAAGAATACATCTTTTGTGTCTTCCATAATGTGCACTCTCCTTTATTATTTTATTGTATTTTTTGCTATGCAAAATTTATTAATTATGCAAACGATTCTTGATTTATTAAATTAATTATTTGCTGCGTTACGTTAATTAAATAACGATATCGTTTTCCTGTATCATTTATTTATTTGTTTCATTTTTAAATATTGATATGCAATTTAAGTGCCATACAAGGTTTATTTTTATAAATAAATAAACCTTGTATTTTCAGCATTTATTGTTAAAGAAAGTTTTAAATATTATGAAATATTTCATATTGAAAAGTAATTATTTTATATTGATAGTTCTTTATTTAAAATTGAAAAGTTTCAAAAATCGAATGAATTACATTAATAGTTACAGTTTTGAAACGTCATATTTTTCTGCCAAACTGTTCAGCAATTCGACAATTTCCATTTCAACAGGTATACCCTCTGCTCTTCTTTTATCCATTAAATTTTGTTCTATCTCACCGGCCATGAATATTTCATTATCACCTTTTGGAGGCATCGATTTAATCCTGCTTATAACCGCATCAACATTGCTTTTATATACTTCAGGATCCATGATACTTTCAATGTTAATGGCAATAAATACATGGCTTGTTCTTGAAGGTCCGCTCATATCTGTAACCGTCCTGACTTCACCTGTCAGTGATGTGCCTGTTAAAACTCCCGTCAGCAAGTCAACTATCAGAGACAGCCCTGAACCCTTGACACCGCCTATTGGAACCAGACTTCCTTTTAAAGCTTCATTAGGATCTGCCGTAGGATTTCCTTCTGTGTCAAGCCCCCAGTCCGGCGGCATTTCCTTGTTTTGCAATGCATACATACGAATTTTACCTCTGGCCACAGTAGACATAGACATGTCTAAAACTATCGGCTTCCCGTTTCTCGCAGGAACGGCAACTGTCAATGGGTTTGTTCCCAAAAGAGGAGTCTTTGCTCCAAATGGTGCAATAGCAGGAGAAGCATTTGTCATCACCAGGCCAATCATATTTTCTTCTAATGACATCATGGAATAGTATGATGCAACGCCGAAGTGATTTGAATTTTTAACAGCGACCATACCAATACCATAAAGCTTAGCAATGTTCATGGCTTGTTTCATAGCCTTGTATCCTGCAACCTGACCCATTCCGTTGTCAGCATCAAGTATGGTAACTGCCGCAAAATGATTGTTTGTAAATTTCATATCAGCATATTGGTTTATCAGACCTTTTTCCATTCTTTCAATGTAGGTCGGCAATCTTACTATGCCGTGCGATGTTACATTTCTTAATTCTGCAAACATTAATGTGTCACTTATTATTTCAGCATCTTGTGAATCAACACCTGCCTTTGTCAGCACTTTGATACAAAACTCATTTAATATATTTAAATCGTATAAAATAGGTCTATCCACATTATCACCTCTTTAAACAATACTATGAGATTTTATTTTTACAGCTGAGCAACTCCTGTATCTCTTGCTGCCTGTGCAACTGCCTTTGCCACAGCAGGTCTTACTCTTTTGTCAAATGGCATGGGTATAATGTAATCTTCTGTAAGTTCTTCATCAGAAATAAGTTCAGATAAGGCCTTTGCTGCGGCCAACTTCATTTCTTCATTGATTGTGGATGCCCTTACATCAAACGTGCCTCTGAATACGCCCGGGAATGCAAGCACATTGTTGATTTGGTTCGGATAATCTGATCTGCCCGTTCCAACTACTTTTGCTCCTGCCTTCTTAGCCAATTCGGGGTCTATTTCAGGAACCGGATTTGCCATCGCAAATATAATGGAATCCTTGTTCATGCTTTTTACCATTTCTTCAGAAACTATATTAGCTTGTGATACACCGATGAATACATCTGCTCCGACCAATGCGTCAGCCAAATCGCCTGATTTTTTATTCTTGTTTGTTACTTCGGCTAATTCTTCTTTTGCCCAGTTCATTCCTTTTTCTCTGCCTTTGTAGATAATACCCGTTCTATCGACCATGAGCATATCCTTAACTCCGACATTTAGTATTATTTTAGCTATGGCAACTCCTGCAGCTCCCGAACCGTTTATTACCACTACAAGGTCCTCCATGTTTTTCTTTGTAAGCCTTAATGCATTCATCAAGCCTGCCAATACTATAATTGCAGTACCGTGCTGGTCATCATGAAATACTGGAATTGAAAGTCTTTCTTTTAACTTTCTTTCAATTTCAAAGCATCTGGGTGCTGAAATGTCTTCCAGGTTGATTCCTCCGAATACAGGCTCAATCATTTCAACAATATTTACTATTTCATCAGGATTCTTGGTTTTAACGCAAATCGGAAATGAATCCACTCCGCCAAATTCTTTAAATAGTACTGATTTTCCTTCCATAACCGGAATAGCCGCATATGCTCCGATATCTCCGAGTCCCAGGACAGCTGTTCCGTCTGATACAACTGCAACCAGATTTCCTTTTGATGTATAGTCATAAACAGTGTTAACATCCTGATGTATTTCTTTGCATGGTTCAGCAACTCCCGGTGTATATGCCAGGCTCAGGCTTGCCTTGTCAGTTACTGGAACCTTGCTAATAATATTTAATTTTCCTTGATTGTCTTTGTGCAGTTTTAATGCATCATCCCTCAATGACATAATTATACCTTCCTTATATTATTTTGTATTGTTCTTTACCTATTTTATATAAATCATTGCCCTGGTTGTCAATAATGACTGTTACCGGGAAATTCTCAACTGTCAGCTTGTAAATTGCTTCTGCCCCTAAATCCGGAAAAGCAATAACCTCAGCTTCCTTTATGGCTTCTGCAAGCAAAGCCCCGGCTCCTCCTATGGCTGCAAAATAAACACAGTTATTCTTTATTATGGAATCAACAACCTGCTGATTTCTGAGTCCTTTTCCTATCATTCCTTTTAACCCGTGTTCCATCAGCAATGGAGCATACGCATCCATTCTGCCGCTTGTGGTCGGACCGGCAGAACCTATTGCCTGACCGGGTTTAGCGGGACATGGACCTACATAATAAATGGTCTGATTCTTAACATCCATGGGCAGCTCTTCCCCTTTATTTATTAATTCCGCCAGTCTTTTATGTGCGGCATCACGGCCTGTATATATAATTCCGTTCAATAAGACTCTGTCGCCTGCTTTCAGGTCATTTATCACTTCATCTGTTAAAGGAGTATTTACTGTTTTAGACATATTCTCATCCTCCATCTAAATAATTGCTTCCTGATGTCTTGCCACATGGCATTGAATGTTTATTGCCACAGGCATACTTGCTATATGAGCAGGGAAAGTTTCAATGTTGACAGCTAATGCTGTGGTTCTTCCGCCAAATCCCTGAGGTCCAATTCCCAGCTTGTTGATTTCTTCCAGTAATTCTTCTTCGAGCTTTGCCACCTCAGGATTTGAATTATGCTCTCCTACTTTTCTCAAAAGAGATTGCTTTGCAATTAATGTTGTTTTTTCAATAGTGCCACCTATTCCTATGCCGACTATTATTGGCGGACACGGATTTGAACCGGCCTTATCAACTGTATCCAGCACAAATTTCTTTATTCCCTTAATGCCGTCTGAAGGCTTTAACATTGCAAGGGCACTCATGTTCTCGCTTCCGCCGCCCTTCGGAGCAAGTATTAATTTTATTTTGTCTCCCGGAACTATCTTTGTATGTATTATGGCGGGAGTATTGTCGCCTGTATTTTTTCTGATTATAAAAGGATCATCAACGGCTGACTTTCTTAGGTATCCGTTCTTGTAACCTCTTCTCACGCCTTCATCAATTGCTTCATTTAAATCTCCTCCAACCAGCCTTACATCCTGTCCCAACTCCAAAAAAATCACTGCAAGTCCTGTATCCTGACAGATCGGTACATCGTTAGTTCTTGCAATATCCTGGTTTTTCAATATATCCTGCAAGATTTCTTTCGCCAGAGGAGATTCTTCTTTATCCAATGCATCTTCTAAAGCCTCCTTAACATCCTGCGGAAGATAATAATTTGATTCTATACACAATCTTTCAATGGTCCTGGTTATTTCTTCTACATTAATTTCCCTCATCTGAATTCCTTCCTATTTATATTCTAATATTATAACTCTCCTGTGTTTATTAATAAACACAGGAGAGAAATATATAAAGGTATTTATTAATAAGCTAATGCAGGTTCTTTAACATCAGCTATCTGAGGATCTGCTTCTCCGGCCTTCAATTGAACTGCTTCAGGATAATATCTGTGTACCATTTCAAGAACAATTGAAGCCTGCCTTGCCATGTCGATACCGTTTTGAGCTGTTGTCAATTGACCATGCCCTGATACACATGAGTTACCGGTCTTCAGATAAACAGGAGCACAGCAGCGTACCATTTCAGGAGCTTCATAAACACGGATGAACCCGCCTGATCCCGGAGGATTGTCAGTATGTAAATCCAGCGGAACATCTACTGTCTGTCTTAATGCGGCAAGCATTGGAATTGATAAGTCTCTTACAGGGTTAATCGAGTCAGCGCCTAATCTTTCAAGCAATTTAAAGCTCGCAGGGTTACCTTGTCCGTTATGAGCCGAATTCTTGAATTTCATTTCTTCAGGGAGTTCTCCGGCCTTTCTGGCTTCGTTCAGCACCCACAATAAACCTTCATCATACACTATAAGCCCTCTGATACCTGCTTCAGCTATACGTTTTGCATCTTCTAATGCTCTTGCAACTTGTTCTTCGCCCCTTAATCTGTAACCTATTACTCTGCCTTGTTCACTTAAACGGGTAGCACTTGTGTCATAAGCTGCCCTTGGTCCTATTGACATATTCAGCCCGGCACCATGTGCCTTGCAAATAGCAGCATATTCTTTTATTTCAGTAAACGTGTGACGAAATGCACCATAAGTTTCATCTACTCTGTTAATTTGAATTCCTAATCTTTCAGCTTCATCAATCAAAGCCTTGCATGCTAATGAAGTATTAATTGTCGGAACTTCTATTCCGAAATGTGCTCCGTTTGCAAATCTCTTTTCAGAAGTCGGACAATCAAATGCGTCGCCCTTTGGCAGCCCTATACCGGCTAAAAATTCTCTTGTTTTTTCCATCATTTTGGGTAATCCTCCATAATCTTTTTAATGATATTTTTGTTTATCAAGCTTGAAATATAAACATCTACCATTTCCGGAACTGGTACAGTTCTCTTTATTTGCCTTTATATAGAGCAATAACTGTGCCAATCTTAATAAAAATTATGGAAAAAACTTTGCATTTATGATGGGGTATCTAATTTCAACATTTTAGGATATACAACTTCTTATTTGATTTAATTCTTAATCAGTTTTTATGATTATAAATTTTACTTTCTTTTCAAATTGAAAAGTATGAAAAGAAGTTGAAATAATTAGTGAAAAGCATTAAGTAATCAAGTTTGAGAAATATTTTGTTTTCCAAAATAATTATATTATAATTTATATTGCAGTTCAATGAAATTTTACGGCAATATTTATTTTATTTGAATATTGCAAACCTTCCTAAGAAATATTATAATTATAGAAATACTTATGGAAGAGGTCAAAGATGACTTTAGATGAAAAGAAAAAATTTATAATAAATGCAGCTTTTGTTGTAACAGTTTATGCAGTTTTATATTTTGTGTTTGTTTATGTAATTCACTGGATTATGCCATTTCTTATAGGTTTTTTGATAGCACTTGCTTTAAGACCTGTGGCCAAGTTTGTAAACCGATTCATAAACTCCAAAGGAAAAGGAGTGGCGATTTTTGTGGTAGCTGCATTTTATGCAGCAGTTGCCATGATTGTATGGCTGTTGATTACGTTTTTAATTACGCAGCTTACTGACTTGATTAATTTAATGCCAAATTTATATTTCAATAAAATTGAACCCCTATTGCTTGAATTTAATGATTGGATAGTAGCAAACACAGAAACCATTTCTCCTGATGCTGCGAACACTATATCCCAGATTATTACAAACGGCATTACATATATTTCAGATATTATCAAAAATACGTCTATAGCTGTTGTACAAATAGTTACTAAGTTAATTTCAAATTTTCCTTTATATTTAATATCTGTAATATTTACAATAGTTTTATCAGTATTTATCAGCGTAGAATACGACGGCATAACTGCTTTTATAAAAAGACAGCTTCCTGAGAAGTTCAATTCTACATTCTCTGAAGCACGTATGTTTTTAACAGGGACACTTTGGAAAATGATTAAATCGTATATGATTATACTGTTTATCACATTTATCGAATTATTGACAGGATTATCAATCCTGAAAGTTAAGTATGCTCTGCCTATTGCGGCAATTATTGCAGTTCTTGACATAATGCCTGTGGTAGGAACAGGCGGGATATTAATTCCATGGGCGATTGTAGAATTGATTTTAAAGAATTATACTCTTGGTATTGGTTTATTGGTTTTATACCTGGCCGTCACAGTAATAAGAAATGTAATAGAGCCCAGAATTGTCGGACACCAGATTGGCCTTCATCCGATTATCACAATAACAGTTATGTATGCAGGACTTAGATTATTTGGATTCTTCGGTTTGATTGTGGCTCCCATTATAGCAATACTGGTTAAATACTTAAATGATACAGGTAAAATTCATTTATTCAAATAAATTAACAAATTACAGACATAGTAAAAGCAAGGCCGAAACCTTGCTTTTAGTTTGCTCTTTATTAGATAATGCCTTGAGCCATCATAGCATCTGCAACCTTCTTGAATCCAGCCAAGTTAGCTCCAGCTACTAAGTTATATCCTAATCCTGCTTCTTCAGCAGCATCTACGCTCATCTTGTAGATATTTTTCATAATGCCATGTAATTTAGCATCAACTTCTTCGAATGACCAAGAATATCTCATTGAATTCTGGCTCATTTCTAATGCTGATGTAGCAACTCCGCCTGCATTAACTGCTTTAGAAGGAGCAACTATCATTCCGCTGTCTTGTATGAATTTTAATGCATCATTTGTAGTAGGCATGTTAGCTACTTCGATGTAGTATTTAGATCCGCTTGCTACTATTTTCTTAGCTTCTTCCATGTTTATTTCATTTTGAGTTGCACATGGCATATAAACATCAGCTTTTACTGCCCATGGTTTTTGTCCAGGGAAGAATTCAACTCCGAATTTATCAGCGTAGTCTTGAACTTTATCTCTGCCTGAAGCTCTCATTTCCAGCATGAATTCTTCTTTTTCGCCTACAACACCGTTTGGATCATAAATGTATCCATCAGGACCTGATATAGCTACTACTTTTCCGCCTAATTGATTAATTTTTTGAACAGCTCCCCAAGCAACATTGCCAAAACCTGATACTACAAATGTCTTGCCTGCAACTTCTTCTCCGAAGTGGTTCAAAACTTCCTGTGCATAGTAAACAGCGCCGTATCCTGTAGCTTCTGTTCTTGCTAAGCTTCCGCCGTATGGTATACCTTTACCTGTTAATACACCATTTTCGAAAGCTCCTCTTATTCTTCTGTATTGTCCATATAAATAACCAACTTCTCTTGCTCCAACTCCGATATCTCCTGCCGGAACGTCAACGTCTGGTCCTATATGTCTATATAATTCAGTCATGAATGCCTGACAGAATCTCATAATTTCTGCATCTGATTTTCCTCTTGGATCAAAGTCAGAGCCACCTTTTGCTCCGCCTATTGGAAGACCTGTCAATGAATCCTTGAAAGTCTGTTCAAAAGCCAAGAATTTCATTATACTTAAGTTTACTGTTGGATGGAATCTCAATCCGCCTTTGTAAGGTCCGATAGCACCGTTAAACTGAACTCTGTATCCTCTATTAGCATGAACTTGACCTTTATCATCTACCCATGAAACTCTGAATGATACTACTCTTTCTGGTTCAACCATTCTTTCTAACAATCCAGCTTTTTCGTATTCTGGATGCTTTTCTATCATCGGCTCTAAAGTGTATAACACTTCTTCAACTGTCTGAATAAATTCCGGTTCATTAGCATCTCTTTTTTTAACTGAGTCAATAATTCTTTCAATATATGCATTCATATGTAAAACCTCCATGAATTTAAATGTGTTTTCCTTCTTCATTATATCAAACGGTATTAAATTTACAACAAATTTAATATTAACTATTTGTAATTTTAACTTTTCAGGGTGACAAGCCCCCATCATTCCTTGCCTTTTTTAATTTTAAATTTATAAATTTAATTTTAGATAAAATTTATATTAATTAATTGTAATATTTGCGGTAATTTATTATTAATATTTACAGTCTTTGTCACTGATAAAAAAAAACAGAGATAAATATAATCTCTGCTTTAATTTCTTTTTTATTCATATTATTCTTTGTTCATTTGATTATAGTAATAAGTTAATGAAAATAAGCTTTCATTCAAATGGACATTTTCAACATGCACATATTCAGGCATTTTTAAATCTTTTGGAGCAAAGTTCCAAATAGCCCTTATGCCACATTGAACTACCTGTTCAGCTATTTGCTGGCTTACACTTTTGGGTGTGCATATTACTGCAATATCTATTTTCTCTTCATTCAAAAAGCTTTCCAAGTCGTCAATATCTTTAATCAAAGCATTTCTAATAGATAATCCAATAAGCTTAGGATTTTTATCAAACAAGGCTACAACTTCATAATCTGCTTCATAAAAACCTGTATAATTTGCAATTGCTTGACCTATATTTCCGGCACCGACGATAATTATCTTATACTTTTTATCCAAGCCAAGTATTTTTGCAATTTCATTCCTTAAGTTTTCTACATCATACCCAAAGCCTTGCTGCCCAAAGCCTCCAAAATTATTTAAATCCTGACGAATTTGAGATGCTGAAAAACCTGTCATTTCACTTAGTTCTCTTGATGATGTTTTATTTATTCCAGTTTTAGTTAATTCCCCCAGGTACCTGTAATACTTTGGTAACCTTCTAATAACCGCAGGTGATATTCTTTCATGTTTATCCATAATGCGACCTCCTGCTTTTATTTTAACAATCTTTTCTTGACAATGCAACTGTTTTTTTCAAAAAAATAAACTTTTTTTCACAATTGCAATTAAGAGTTTTTCATTATCACGCTTTCAATTATATTTGCTGTTTCTTCGCAGGCATCACAGCATTTTTCCAGTCTATTAAAAGCAATTGTCCATGTCATAATATCTATTGCATTTGAAGATGTCATATGAAGTTTTCTTACAGCTTCCGTATAAAGGTTGTCTCCATCTTCCTCCAATTTATTAATATGGACTATTTTGTCATGTATATGTTTTGACTTGCGGAAATTTTTAAATTCTTCAAAGGCGACCTTTAATTCTTCACAGCTTTGAAGTATTAATTTAGAAAATCTCAATGCATCATTTCTTATTTCCCTGACATTATACATATACATATGAAGCAGAACATCTTCAATTGTGTCGGTTATATCATCAATTCCATGCACAAGGACTACAATATCTTCTCTTTCAATAGGTGTTATAAATTCCTTTGCCAGTCTTCTTGTTACTTCATGGCCCTGAATATCTGCCGCATGTTCTATATCATGCATCTTTTTCATTTTTTCTTCCAATGTATCAGCATTAAAATTTATAAGTACTTCGTCAAGCATTTTTGCTGCTTCACAACAATATTCAGAAAGTCTTACAAAACTTTCAAAATAGTCATATTCATTTTTACGTGCCATAATTCACCTCTATAGTTTTTAAAATAAGATCATAAATAGTTTAGCCATTAAATAACCGATTACTCCACAACCCGGGAAAGTCAGAACCCACGTCCAAACCATTTCTTTAACAAATCCCCAGTTAACTGAAGTTAATCTTTTAGCTGCTCCCACACCCATTATGGCTGTAGTCTTAGTATGAGTCGTACTGACAGGAATTCCTGAAACCGATGAAAGCAAAAGACAAGATGCGGCTGCCATATCAGCAGAAAAACCCTGATATTTTTCAAGTTTGCACATATCCATGCCCACCGACTTTATTATTTTATATCCTCCGATAGATGTTCCTAATCCCATTACTATAGAACATATAAGCATCATCCAAATGGGAATTTGAAAACTGGTTACATTTGCTTGTCCATTAGCAAGATATATTCCAAGCATGAAAACCCCCATAAATTTCTGTCCATCCTGAGCCCCATGCATAAAAGCCATCGCAGCTCCGCTGGCAACCTGAGCATTTTGAAAGATTGCATTTGTGGTTCTCCTGTTAAATCCTCTAAATATAATTTCTGTTAATTTTACTACAATCCAGCCCATTCCAAAGCCTAAAAAAGTAGAAAGAACTAGTCCATATAATACCTTTACCCATTCGCTTAAGTTAATGCCCGCCAATCCATTGTGTAAAGCAATTGCAGCACCTGAAATTCCGGCAATCAACGCATGGCTTTCGCTGGTTGGTATACCAAACCACCAGGCTGCTGTTGACCATGCTACAATTGCGAACAATGCTGCGCATAATGCAACTAAGGCATCCTTGGAGTTACCTCCGAAATCAACCATTTTATAAATAGTCTGCGCTACATTGGCATTTATCATGGTCATTACAAATACACCTAAAAAGTTAAAAACTGCAGCCATTAAAATAGCTGACCTTGCAGATATTGAACGAGTTGAAACACATGTTGCAATTGCATTGGGAGCATCTGTCCAGCCGTTTACTAAAATTACTCCCAGTGTTAGCAATGTTGTTATAAACAACATGGGGCTGGTAGTAATCTGCGTCAAAAAATCTGAAAATGTTACAGCCATAAAATTCTCTTCTCCTATTTTTCACGTAATATAAATTTTATTTTCATTAATTTACATGAATATCATCTAGTTTTTACAAACAATTTAAATATATCATATGTGCCTCGATATTTCCACAAATTTTATTTACAATTGCACACAATAATTATTAGTAACTTTTTATGGTGGATTTGAATATTATAGTAACTGAGACTCAGAGGGAGGGTATTTATGAAAAAGATTATTTCTTTACTTATGGTCATTCTGCTTGTAACATCATTGTTCCTGGTAGGATGTCAGAAACAAGAGTCACAAATGAAAAATATAAGATTAATTGAAGTTACACACTCCATATTCTATGCACCTCAATACGTAGCTCTTGAAAAGGGATTTTTTGAAGAACAGGGCTTGAACATCGAACTCACTAACGGCGGCGGAGCGGATAAATGTATGGCTGCTTTAGTAAGCGGTGAAGCCGACATAGCTTTCATGGGACCTGAAGCAAGTGTATATGTGTATCTTCAGGGAAGAGAAGACCATGCGGTTAACTTTGCACAGCTTACGCAAAGAGATGGTTCCTTCATAGTGGGAAGAGAAAAGGATGATACCTTCACAGTGGATAAATTGAAAGGTCACACTATACTTGGCGGACGTAAAGGCGGAATGCCTTTAATGGCACTTGAGTATGTATTAAAACAAAGCGGATTGACTCCGGGCGTAGATGTTGATGTAAGAACAGACGTGCAGTTTGATATGATGGCAGGTGCGTTCCAATCAGGTGAAGCAGATTACACCACACTTTTCGAACCTCTGGCTTCAACATTTGAATTGCAGGGCAACGGTTATGTTCTTGAATCCGTGGGTGCCCTTGCAGGTTATATCCCGTATACTTGCTACAGTTCTCTGGGAAGCTATATCGAGAAAAATCCTGATGTAATTCAAGGATTTGCAAATGCTCTTTATAAAGGTATGGTATGGGTTGACGAACACTCTGCTAAGGAGGTTGCAGAAGTAATTCATCCTCAATTTGCCGATTCAGAAGTTGATTTTCTTGCAAAAATTGTGCAGTCTTATAAAGACATAAATTCTTGGAACCCTGACTTGGTATTAGGAGAAGAAGGTTACAACAGATTGATCGACATTATGAAGACTGCAGGCGAAATTGAAGAAGGAGCACCATACGATAAAATTCAAATATCTGAATTTGCTATAAAAGCAAAAGAAAATTACAAGAAATAGTAATTTATTCCGGAGACGGACCTTTTAATTAAACCCAAAGGCTCCATCGCCGGAATTATATTTTTGTAATAAAAAATCATCCTTGGATTTCCTCGGATGACTTTTTAATATCTCTATATTAATATTGATTAAATGCAGGCATTACACCGTTATCTTCAAAATTTAAACCTGCTTCTTGGAATGACAATCCTTCAATATTGTATTCCACGTCTGCAATGTCAAATTGTTCTAAACAAAGAACAACTATTGCATCCATGTCGGTGAATTCCTCTTCTGAAAGATTAACTGCTTCAACACCCAAATTCACAACCGCTTTATCGCCTTTAACCTCAACACCTCTTAAATTCACGCCCACAGGAATGTTGTTTTTAAGTTCTGTATCAGACGGTGGTCCGTTAAAAAGTTTTTCTACAACCGTAACTGCAGGGTTGTTTACTTTGTTTGCTGAAAATGTTATAGGTACATAGTGTCCTGCAACCTCTGTATCAGGAGCTTTGTAATAAACTGTATAATTAACTCCGTCTGCAGAGCCGTATAAGTTGATATTTTCTCTTTCAAAAGCTGTATTTATTGCATATCCTTTTGACAATGAATCTAATGCCTGACCTTCGACCAACAATTCAACCTTATTGATTGTAGGGAATTCTGTCAATGTATATGTAATTGCCGAAATCATATTTTCTTCTTGTTCATAGGTAGAAGTATTTAATATGTTTTTACTGAAATCAACTCTGCAAAGTCCGTCCTTTATTGACATTCCTCTAATTTCCGTTCCCTCAGGCAATACTCCGTGAAGATTTGACTGGGCGATTCTTTTTTCAGTTTCACTTCCTATAACCATGCTTCGAAGTGTTGCTTTTGCAATTCCTTCTTCCCATGGAATCTGAGTGTTGACAGGAACTACAAAGCCGTTTTCATCCTCATAATAAGCCAATATATCAGTCTTTTTAGATTCTTCTGTATTTACTGTTACAGTTTCAATCACCGGTTCTTCAGCTACTTCTCCTCCTAGGTCGTCTTCCACAATTTCAAAATCCGACAGATCTCCTAAATCTGCCATATCTGGATTATTCTTTTCCTTCAGACCAACCATCATATCTAAAGTACTGCATCCTGTTATACTTAATACCAAGCAAATAATTAATATTAGAGATATAATCTTGTTACAAGCCAATTTTCAAAACCTCCTCACGCCTTTATATATATTAATTATATTTGGCATGTACCGAAGTTATGTCATTAAAATATTAAAATAAAAAATATAAAAAATATGAACGGTTATAGTTTTTTTATCAACTATAACCGTTCATTATACGACCGTATTTTCAGGTTTTTTGCCTCAAATTTTCCCAGGGAAAATTATACAACCTTATCACATATGTCTGATACAAGCATATAATACACTATATAGCCACCTCATATGAAGATAATTACAATAGTAATTAAACGATCATTACATGAGCTGGATGGATAAAGTAATTTAAAAGGGCAGAACTCGGAACCTTTATGGTCCGGCTGCCCTAGTTTTATACAAGAAACCGGGTATATCACCCGGTCAAGGTTATGCCTACATGTGCATTCTATGCTTGTACATAATATATGTGATATAGGTAAATGGAAGTAATTCAAGATGCAGTTTTGTACAAAATTAAAAGAGCAGAACCTATACTTTGTGTATGGCCTGCACTTAGTTTTTATGGTGTAAATAAGATGTTTTTTATTTTATTAATTATCGTCTATAGAAAGAGTTTTTTTAGACTCTTTATTCTTAATTAATTTAGTTCCAATAATATTAATAATATTATTAAAACTAACTTGACGTTTAAATAGATAAACATCTTATTTACCCTTTATATTCAGTTAATTATATTGTATTAACCATATTAAAAAGTATACCAAATCTTATACATTACTTAGAATATCAAATATAATTTTTTATATAAAAAGGCTCCGGATTACTCCGGAGTCAAATCTCAGTACTAACAATTATTTTTTAAAATCAAAACTTTTGGCGAATAAAAATCCTAAAAGCATTGTTATTGTACTCTTGCATAATTCAAAAATAGACTCAGATAAGCCACTTACAATCCATCCTGAACTCAATACTATAGTATCTACAACATGAATAATTAAAATCAAAGCGTAGCATATCAATATTAAATTAAAACCCCATCCAGTTAATAACTCCATAAGTTTTCGATTAAGATCTTTGTCCTTCTTTTCCTCGTTAAAACGTTCTTCGGTTAAATTAAATCCTTTTTTGCTTTCATAAGATTCATCAAACAACGGAACGTCTTCCTCAATAGGAGCTCTTGAATACAATTTATCGCTTTCTTTAACTTCTTCAGCACTCTGGTTCATTCAATATATCCTCATCCCTCAATGTACTTTCATGTCTTTTTATAGCTTTATCCCACGCTGTACCTTCTTGATGTGTTTTTAGCGACAAGTCTATGCCTCCGAAGTACTTATATTTATTCCAAACATCCATTATAAACCCAGCGTTATCGTCTAATTTTATAACATAGGCATTTCCAGCTGTATCTTTCGCGTATTCTTCTATAGAATTTGAACCATATTGTTTAAATTCATCATACACACTTCTGATGACAGGTCCATATCTCCATGTTTCAAATCTATCCGAAAACAAAGGTGTGTTATATCTCTTTAGATACTCTTTATAAATGTAATATAGTAATTTTTGTAACTTCATAGGTGATAAATTAATTTTTTCGTTTTGAGCAAGTTTAATTATCGTATTTGCCAAACTAATTACTGAAATCATTTTAACACCTCCTAGTATATATTATGTACCTTATGAAGTAATTTTACATCATTTAACAAAATTTTGCAATACATGTTTTTATTTTTTTCGAACATTTTTTCGATTTGCAGTAATAAAAAATTCCCGGCCATTTCTGATCGGGTATTATAATGCTCAAAAGAAAGAAGGCTCATGCTTTTGCTGTCAAAAGAATGTATTTAAAATGGAAAATGTTGTATACACAAAAACACAAGAACATTCTTGTGCTTTCTTAAACTATTTGTATTCTTTTAGTATGTTTTCACAACTTCTTATTTCATCATCAGAATTCCAGCCAACAGACCTCTTTTTCCTCCCTGTCCCCTGTGTGAGAAAAACAAATCATTGTTACACTTAGTGCATATTCCTGATATTTCAATATTCTCTTCCTTGATTCCTTCTTTCATCAGCAAGTACTTGTTTATTTCCCAAAGGTTGAAATAATATTTGGGTTCTTTGATTTCCATATATTTTTCAAATTCTCCGTTTTCTGAAAGAAATAAATCTGCAACATCCTTGTCAACTTCAAAGCAGCATGAACCTAATGATGGTCCTATTGCAATCCTTATATCACTTGGATTTGAGTTGAAATCATTTACAAATGCCTTTACCATTTTTCCTGCAATGTTTAACAGTGTTCCTCTCCATCCTGCATGAGCAAGGCCAATTACCTTTTTAACATGATCATAGAAAAATACAGGAGTGCAGTCCGCATGGAAGGACATTAGCACAAGGTTCCTTTTGTCTGTATATATTCCGTCAACATCTTTAAAAGGCGATTCTTTAAAGACCTTTCCCTTATGTTCTTCAGTCACATATTTTATGGTATTTGTGTGGGTCTGGTTTGTTTCTACGATATCGTCAACATTAATGTTAAGCTTTTCTGCCATAATTTCAATGTTTCTTTTTATATTTTCATCGCTGTCGCCTGTGCTGAATCCTATGTTCATGGACTCAAACGAACCACGGCTCACTCCTCCCTTTCTTGTGGTGAAGCAGTGAAGTAAATCATCATATTTTTCAAAGGTCGGAAAAGTAATATATTTAAAGTCTTGTATTTCATTTATTTTGAACATGGGAACTCCTTTTTTAATATCAAATTTTGAATGGCTGTGTTCCTAAAATTTAATAATGCATGAACAGTGTTCTGAAAGCATGCTGGACACAACACCAATCAGAAAGCCGGATTTTTGCTATGCTATTATTGTATTAATACTATCTAAATTATATCACATGAGATTTTTTTTGTATATGAATAAGTAGTTGTATATTTTCCGTTGTTATTGTGTTAAAATAAAAGTGTAACTATCATATATTATAATTTTTATTAATTTATGCATGTCAGATTAGGAGGAACCATGATTATTTCACCTGTTTTTGATAAAGAAAGCAACAAAGCACTTTATATACAATTATATGAATACATAAAATCTGAAATAACATCCGGCTTATTAAGACCTGATTCAAAACTTCCGTCAATCAGAGAAGCATCATTATCACTTAACTTAAGCAAGACAACCATTGAAAATGCGTACAGTCAGCTTGTGGCAGAAGGATATATAGAAAATTCGCCCAAAAGGGGTTACTTTGTCTGTGATTTAAGTGATTATAACTTTGAAATAAATGCTGAACCATATAAAAATTTAATCAGCAGTACCAAAGAAACAGAATATATTAACGACGGCGTCGACAGAGACAGTTTTGATACATCAACCTGGAAAAGATTGTACAACAAGGTTATTTCCGATGAAAGCACAAATATTTACAACAGCGGTTCCATTCAGGGAGAAAAAGCATTGCGGGAAGAAATAGCCAACTTTGTCAACACCATGCGCGGAGGACACACAAGTCCGGAGCAGGTAATAGTGGGAGCAGGCGTTCAGTACCTTCTTGGTATTTTAATAGGAATAATAAAAGAAAATTATAATACGGTAGCAGTTGAAAAGCCGGGTTTCAACAAAGCAGAATTTATATTTGAAGATTATATGTTCAATGTAAGACACATTGCAATTACTGATAATGGATTTCCTGTTGATGAGCTTCGGAAAAGCGATGCAGGACTCATTTATATAAGCCCTTCACACCAGTATCCCCTTGGTACAATAATGTCCGTAAACAAACGTATGGAACTTTTGGAATGGGCGTACAAAAACAACGGACTTATACTTGAGGATGATTATGATTCAATGATACGGTACGGAGGAATGCCGATTCCATGCCTGCAGGGACTTGATAAAAACGACTGTGTTGTTTACTTGGGATCATTTTCTAAAATGCTTCTGCCAGCTTTAAGAATCAGCTTCATGGTAATTCCAAAAAAGCTATTGGAAAAATATAATTCCATTAAATCAAGACACACACAATCAACTTCAAAAATTGATCAATTGGTTCTGGCAAGTTTTATGAAGGAGGGTCATATGGTAAAGCATCTTAGGAAAATAAAAAGAATTTACAGGAAAAAAAACCTTCTGCTTACAAGCAGTTTAAAAAATACATTTGCCGATAAATTAGAAATAATCAATTCAGATTCAGGGCTTCATATTGTCTGTGAAGCAAAGACTTTGAAAACTGAAGAAAAGTTAAAAGAAGATGCCGGCAATTCTAATATACATTTAAATATTATAAGCAGTGCAAACAATAAAATTATTTTTTCTTTAAACTACAGCGGAATCAGCATGAATAAAATCCAAGATTTCACCGAATTATTAGGAACGGTTCTTTTTGAATAAATCTTCAAAAAGAACCGTCCTAATTTTTGCTAATTTCTATTTATTTTTAAATAAATCCTTATATAATTCACCAACCAGCATCGGAATGAATGCAAATGTCAATACTATTTCCCAGTCACGCATTGTTAAGGGCATTACATCAAATACTTCATTTAGAACAGGCACATAGAGCACTAATACAGTCAGTGCAAATGATACAAATACAGCCTGAATCATTCTCATGTTTGAAAAAAATCCGATTTTAAACAATGTATATGTCTGTGACCTCGAAGAAAAAGCTCTCAGCAGCTCAGCAGTTATTAATGTTGCAAACACAACCGTTCTTACATGAACCAGACCTTTTCCTATTCCATACATTCGTGCAGCCCAGTAGTAAGACAAAAGTGATGCAAAAGCTATTGCAACTGCCTGGAATATTATTCCGCTCATCATACTTTTATCAAGTATTGGTTCCTTTGTATCTCTTGGGGGATGTTTCATTATGCCTGGCTCTGCATTTTCAACCCCCAGTGCCATTGCAGGAAAACTATCCGTAACAAGGTTGAGCCACAAAAGCTGAATTGGAACCAGCGGTACCTCCCAGCCTATTAATATACTTACGAAAACCAGCAAAATTTCACCTATATTACAGCTTAGCAGGAAGAAAACAAATTTCTTTATATTGCTGAAAATTATTCTTCCTTCTTCAACGGCATTAACAATGGTTGCAAAATTATCGTCTGTCAATATTACCTCTGCAGTATTTTTAGCCACATCGGTTCCCGTAATGCCCATTGCAACGCCTATATCAGCCTTCTTCAATGCAAGAGCGTCATTTACGCCATCTCCGGTCATAGATGTAATATGCCCGTTTTCTTTTAAAGCAGTTACTATTTTAACCTTATGCTCAGGTGAAACCCTTGCATAAACCTTTGTTTTCTTTACAACCTCTCGTAATTCCTCGTCGGAACAATTGTCCAGCTCTTCACCCATCATTGCTTGGGATTCTGATTCAACCATTCCCAGGTCCTTTGCAATTGCATATGCAGTTTCCTTGTAGTCTCCCGTTATCATTACGGTTTCTATTCCTGCTTCCTTGCAAAGTTTAATGGATTCTTTGACTTCAGGCCTTGCGGGGTCAATCATTCCTACGAGACCAATAAATATCATATCATTTTCAACCAAGTCAAAGCCCAGGTGGTCCGGCACATCATTCCAGCATTTATATGCCATGGACAGCACTCTCAGAGCTGAGCGTGCAAATTTTGTATTGACAGAAAGCACCTTGTCCTTTAATTCCTTGGTAAAATCAACAGTCTTTCCATTTAAGGCAATTTTTGTACACTTGCTTATAACTATATCAGGAGCCCCTTTTGTAAAGGAAACTATTTTACCATTAATATAATTGGAATGAAATGTTGTCATCATTTTTCTGGATGAGTCGAAGGGAAGTTCTTCAACCCTGGGATAAATCATGTTAAGCTGCTCGGCAGTTTGTCCTAATTTTCCCGCAAATGTAATAATTGCTCCTTCAGTGGGATCTCCTATAATTTTATAGCTGCCTGTTGAGTTATCAAGCTGTGCGTCATTGGCAAGAGCTCCTATGGAGACAAGATTCCTTAAATCAGGCAGCGAATTGATGTTTATTTTCCTGCTGTCAAGCTTTACATCTCCCGTAGGATCGTACCCGCCCCCTTCAATATCCAGTATCTTGTCATCAACATATGCCTTTACGACAGTCATTTCATTTTGTGTAAGTGTTCCTGTTTTATCAGAGCATATGACAGATGTTGCTCCCAGTGTTTCTACTGCCAGAAGCTTTTTGACAATGGCATTTTTCCCGGCCATTCTGTTCATACCTATTGAAAGCACTATTGTTACAATTGCAGGCAGCCCTTCAGGTATTGCCGCCACCGCAAGGCTTATGGATGTCAAAAGCATTTTAAGAACTTGTCTGCCTTGAACCAGCCCCACAAAAAACACAACAATGCATATTAAAATTGTAAGTGTTCCTAAAACCTTACCCAATTGATTCAGTTTAATCTGCAAAGGAGTTTCTTCGTCGTCATAGGATTGAATTTTGGTTGCAATATTTCCTATTTCTGTGTTGTGCCCCGTTTCTACTACTACACCTTTGCCTCTTCCGTAGGTTACTATTGTGCTGGAGAAACCCATGTTATGCCTGTCCCCTATTCCTACATACCCGGCTACTTTAGCCTTTGCGTCCTTTTCTACAGGAACTGATTCTCCAGTCAATGATGCTTCTTCAACCTTCATATTGGAACTTTCCAGAAGCCTTATATCCGCAGGTATTATATCTCCTGCTTCCAACACAACAACATCGCCGGGCACAATTTCCGCAGCGGGCAATGTTATTTGATTTCCTTCTCGGATTACCTTTGCATTTGGAGCGCTCAGCTTCTGCAGTGCTTCTACGGACCTTTCTGCTTTGCCTTCCTGGTAAATTCCAAGGATTGCATTTATGACTACTATAGAAAGAATTACAAATGCATCCTCTCTTTCGCCTACAAATGCTGATATTCCTGCGGCAATCAGCAGAATAATGATTAAAAAATCCGCAAACTGAGCTATGAGCTTTGAAATGAAACTTTTTTTACCTTGTTCCTCTAATTCGTTTCTGCCGTATTTCTCTAATCTTTTTGCCGCTTCTCTGTTACTTAGTCCATGACTTAAATCTGTTCCAAGTTCATTTAATACTTCTCTTTTACCTTTGTTATACCATTCCAAATTATTTTCCCCCTAACAAATAATCTGATGTTGAAAAATTTCTTCAGCAACACTTAATAATATAATATATTAGGTTTTTAATTTTTTATTCCTAATTTGGGGACATTCCTTAACGCTTGCCCCAAAGACTTACCCTTCGTTAAGGTGTGTCCCCTTTCCTAAAATTTGTCCCATCCTCACTCCCATAAGCGAAGCCATCATTAGCCCCCTTGTCCAGCCGCTTGAATCTCCTAAACAATATAAATTTTTAATGCTGGTTTCAAATTCCTGACTTATTTCGACCTTGTTGCTGTAAAATTTAACTTCAGGTCCATAAAGAAGTGTCTCAGTTCCGGCAAATCCGGGAACTACGGTATTTAAAGCTTCAATGAAATTTATTATATTTGTCATGGTTCGGTAAGGCATGGCTGATGTAATATCTCCGGCAACCGCATCAGGCAGTGTCGGTACTACGTTTGATCTTGACAACTCATTCTGCCATGTTCTTTTTCCGTCCAGTATGTCGCCATATCTTTGAACAAGGATTCTTCCTCCCCCAAGCATGTTTAACAGCTCTGCAACCTTTGCGCCGTATTTGATAGGCTGGTTAAACGGGTGGCTGAAATTATGAGAGCTTAAAATTGCCAGGTTGGTATTGTTTGATTTTTTATCCTTATATGAATGACCGTTTACAACAGCAAGATTATCGTCATAATTTTCCTGGCTTACAAATCCTCCGGGATTCTGGCAGAATGTTCTCACCTTATCTTTAAAAGGTGCAGGGTATCCTATTAATTTTGATTCATAGAGGATGTTGTTGACTCTTTCCATTACTTCGTTTCTTACTTCAACTCTGACTCCTATATCCACAGTTCCCGCACGATGGCTGATATCGTGCTCAACGCAGAGAGACTTTAACCAGTCTGCGCCCTTTCTGCCTGCTGATATAACCACATTATCAGCATAAAACTTTTCATCGGATGTTTTTTTCAATGAGTCGGTTACAGCAACTCCCTTGATAAAACCATCCTCAACAATTATATCAGTTGTCTGTGTTCCAAATTTTATTTCAACGCCGTTGTCAAGCAAGTAGTTTTGAATCTTCTGATATATTTCCTGTGCCTTTTCTGTTCCAAGATGTCTGATAGGACAGTCCACAAGCTTAAGCCCGGCTTCTATGGCTTTTCTTCTTACTTCTTTTATTTCTTCTTTGCTTTCGACACCTTCAACTTTTGTGTCAGCTCCAAATTGAAGATATATTTTATCTGTGTAGTCAATTAATTCCTGAACGTAATCATATCCAATAAGCTCAGGCAGGTCTCCGCCAACTTCAGGGCTTAAGGAAAGCTTTCCATCGGAAAATGCTCCGGCTCCTGAAAATCCTGTTGTGATGCTGCAGTAAGGCTGGCAGTTAACACATTTTTTAGTTTTATCCTTAGGGCAATTCCTCTTTTCTATTGCCTTTCCCTGTTCAATTAATAATATTTTTTTATCCGGCTGTTTTCTGTTAAGTTCAAATGCAGTAAATATTCCGGATGGTCCTGCTCCCACTATAATTAAATCGTATTTCATATCTTTCTCCTTTGTTCTTACTTTCTGGTGGTAATTAATATTCTATCATCACAACTTCATTTTCATTTAAGCCTGATGTCACTTCAGCATATTCATCATTTTTTAGTCCAGTTGTTACTTCTTTTTCTATTTCTTTGCCGCCTTCAATTACTGTAACATACTCCTTTTGATTTTTCTCATACACGGCATCTCTGTCAACGAGCAGCACATCCTTTTTTTCTTCAAGAACAATAACAACGTCAACTTCTGCTCCTATTTTAAATTCCATTCCATCTTCTAAATCAGCTTCAATCCTCACACGTTTTTGTTCAACTCCAAGATCTGATACTGACGCTTTAGCCTTTGGATAAATTCTGTTTATCTTAAGCTCCCTGTTTTCTTTTTCGTTACCTATCACAAAGGGCATACCGGTAACAGTCTTTACTGCATCTTCTGCCAGTACCTCAACATAGATTCCAAGGCTGTTTTCATCCTGAATTTCCACAACAGGAACTCCCGGCTGTGTCATTCCTCCCTGATTAACATTAAGCTCAGTAATTATGCCGTCAAACTCGGCCTTGACCGAAGCCTGCTCTATATTTTGCTCCAATATCTTAATTTGAACCATTATTTCTTCAATTTGAGCCTCATATTGCTTTTTAACATTTGAGGAAACACCCTGCATCATCAGATCATAATTGTTTTTAGCCTCTTGAAGCTGATTTTCCAAAGCAATTACATTGTTTTCAGCTTCCTTGTATTCAACCTCACTGATTGCATTGTTTTCATAAAGAACTTTCGTTTTTTCAAAATTATTTCTTGCGAAGCCTAAGTTGGTTTCAACAGTGCTTATATTAAGCTTCATGTTTGAAATTTTCTGGAAGTCGGCTCCTTTTACAGTTTCATTATATGTAGCCGTTATAGCTTCTATTTGTTTATTTGCTCTTTCTATTTCCAAATCATAATTATTTTCATATGTCAGTATTATATCACCTTTTTTAACCTTGTCACCAACAGAAACATTAAGAACCTTAACTCTCTGGCTCATGTCAGAATAAAATGTGTTGACTCTCTTTGAATAAACTGTTCCAGTTTCCTCTAAAGTATTCTGTATTGTGCCTGACTTAATTTTTGAAGTTTTATTTTCATATGAATTTTGTCCGCCTGATAAAGCAGAAAATGCAATGATAAATACAAATACTAATAATATTGTCAATATTACATACTTCTTTTTTAGTTTTATTTTCATTTTCCCCTCCAAATTCAAATTTATGATATTCTGTTTTTAAGCGCCTGCATAAAATCCAGTTTATGGATTTTAGCATATGTCATTAACTGTGCCAATATTATGAACACTATGGTAATTATAATTGAAACAACCAGGTTGTTCATATTTACCGGCTCATTCATTGTATAAACATCTGTAGTAAATGTCTTGCTCATATAATCAACCAGCCACAGCCCAACCGGTACTCCTGCCATAATTCCAATCACGGTCATAATCATGTTTTCTCTGACAAGCATGTTGAATATTTCTTTTTTGGAAAATCCCATAACCCTCAGGGACGAAAACTCCAATGTCCTTTCGTTGATACTCATGAGAGTCATGCTGTATACTATGATAAATCCCAGCAGCCCTGAAAATATAACCATAAAGCCCATGGATACTGCTGTTAATGTTGTAAATTCATCAAACGCTTCTTTCATATCAAACTGTGACATTACGGTTATATTTTTCATCTCATCCAGTTTATTCGCAACATCTTCGTCTGAATTTATATATACACCGTTTATAATTCCCTTATCCAGGAATTTCCCTCTTAGATAATCTATGTTCATATAGGCGTTAATGCCTAAGGCCTGGTTAATTATTCCCTTAACTGTAACATAAGCATCATCGTCAGATATGAAACTATTTAACAATACTTCGTCTCCTACACTGATATTAAGTGAATTTGCCAAATTTGACGAAACCAGGACTCCTTCGGCAGGCAGTTTCATCCTATTGCCGTTCATGTCCCTGAAACCGTAAAATACCGTATCTTTCTCTAATCCTATTACATTAACTATCTTAGATTTTCTTCCGTTTTCTATTTCAAATGGAATTTCAATTCTGCCCTCCATATTCTTTATGCTGACTGACTGGGCAAATTCCTTTATTACATTTTCATTCATGAACCCGTTGAAGCTTACATTGTACTGCACCTTCATAAATTCATTGTAATGTCTGTTAAACATGACATCGATTATATCAATCATCCATATTGTCATTATCATCATACCGCAGGTTATGGCAACCGCGGCCCCAATAAATACGAATTTCTTTTTTTCCCTGAATATGTTTCTTATTATAATCTTCCATGAAAAAGGAACATGTCTCCAAATGAATTTAATATTTTCAATAAATATTCTTTTACCTTTTTTAGGTGCTTCAGGCTTCATTGCTTCTGCAGGGTTTATTTTAATTATGCCTCTTACGCCCCAGAATCCGGAAATGATGCAGAACAATAAAGATAACAGCACCGAAATGAATATTCTATAATAATATACCTTGACTGTCAACATTGGAATGTTAAAGAACTCCAGATAAAGATTCGTCATTGCTCCGGACAGTGCAGTTCCTATAACTGATCCAAGCAACCCTCCTATAATGCCTACCGAAGCAGCATATTTCAAATAGTGTATCACTATTTCCGTGTCTGTAAACCCCAATGCTTTTAACACGCCTATGGATGTTCTGTCTTTTTTAACTATCCTCGACAACATGGTAGCAAGCATTATGCCGGCAAAAACAAGAAATACAACCGGTATTGACTTAGACATCATTTCAAGGCTGGAAATTTCTTGGCTCAGCATACTATTGCTCAGCTGGTCCGATTTTTTTACAGCTCTTGTTACACCGTATTTATCTAAGCTGTCTTCTAAGTAATCGGCTGTTTTTTCTATATTTTCAGCACTATTGACCTTAAACAGAATTTCATTGAAGTTTCCGCGTGAGCTGTAAACCTTTCTCAAATAGTTTTCTTCAAGAAATACAACTCCGAACTTTTCAGGATCAGGCAGCAGCGTCTGTTCATTTTCCATCATATAGACATATTCCGAACTGGATGCAATTCCTGAAACCCTGAACTTATGCTGCCTCCCGCTTATTTCGATTTTAACTTCATCGCCGACATTTATATTCATTGCTTTTGCAAACTGCTCAATTATAATTATGTCCTTTTCAGTCAAAGTTCTTTTTCCTGATTTCATAAACAGCTTGTTAATTTTATTTTCATACTTATCAACAGAAACCACTCTTATATTAACATTCTCATCTTCGTCATCTGTAATAAGTGTTGAGTCAAATACAATCCTTGCCTCAGCTTCTTTAATATCATGTGTACCGATTAATTCTTTTTCTAATTTTTCAGGAATGCCTGAACCTTTCACAAAAATGTCCGAAAAATTTGTTTCCGCATAGTAATCATCAATTGCATCCTTTAAATTTATTGCCGAATTGCTTACGGCAGTAAAAACGAAAATACCCGTAACTATGATTGCCAGCACAGCTATGTATTGACCTTTTGTAACCTTAATCATTCTAAAAAGTCTTTTGTCGAGCTTTTTCATTACCACTCAATCCTTTCAGGCGGAATAGGATTTGCGTTTACAGAAATTTCTGTTATTTTTCCGCTTCTCATTTTAATAACCTTGTCAGCCATCTGGGCAATTGATGAATTATGAGTAATTACTATTACTGTGTTTCTATACTTATCATTAACATCCTTCAGCACCTTCAGTATTTGTATTCCCGTTTCAAAATCAAGGGCACCTGTGGGCTCATCACACAGTAATATCTGAGGATTCTTTGCAACGGCTCTTGCAATAGCAACTCTCTGCTGCTCACCGCCGCTCATTTGTGATGGGAAATGATCTGATCTGTCTCCAAGCCCTACAGCTTCCATTACTTCATCAATATCAATTGCGTTTTCACAAAGCTCTGCCGCCAGCTCCACATTTTCTTTAGCTGTAAGTGTAGCCATTAAATTATAAAACTGAAAAACAAAGCCTATTTTGTTTCTTCTGTAATATGTAAGCTCCTTATCGCTCATATTTGTTATAAGTTCATTATTGAAATATACATTGCCGCTTGAGGGAGTGTCCATACCTCCTATTATATTAAGAAGTGTGCTTTTCCCGGAGCCGCTGGGGCCAAGTATGACGATAAACTCGCCTTTTTCAGCCTCAAAGCTGACATCCTCCAAGGCCCTTACGTCCACTTCTCCCATTTTATAATTTTTGCTTAAGTTTTCTGCTTTTAATACAATATCACTCATACTTTGCCCCCATTATTTCTCATCTATAATGCCGTACATTACTGTATTTAATAAACTCATAAAATCATCTGCCACAATATTATAATATTTTTCAAAACTTAAAGTATTATCAGTGAAGTAATATAGATATTTGCTTTCAAGAACACTTTGAATTCCTGAAATAACATCTACGACATTTTCAACAGAAACATTCTTCTTTAAAGGTACCCCCCTGATAAACCCGGCAATTATATCTAAGCCTGTTTTACGTAAATCGTTATATCTCTTGGTAAGCTCATCTTTAAGCTCCTTTGGTGAATTAAAGAAACCGTTGACTATCAGCTTATACTGAAGAGGATTCTTAATAAAAAAGTTATATTTGATTTCCATTAGCAATTTTATTTTAAATAAAAAATCTTTATTATCGAAATCAATATTATTATAGTCCTCCATTATTTCGTCAATACAGCTGTTCATTGTAATAAGATAAAGCTTGCTTTTCGAACCGAAGTAATGAAAAATCAGCCCCTTTGAAACCTCTGCCCTCTGGCTTATCCTGTCTGTGCTGGCTTTTTCATATCCATATTCCGCAAACTCTTCAAGGCTTGCCTTCAATATTTTGTCCCTTTTAGATTTGTCAAGCATTATACCCTCCAAATATTCATTGACTATATAGTCAATATCATTATAAATTATATTGACTATATAGTCAATATATGATAATTACATAGAATAAGGCCAACCGTTTAAATCGGTTGACCTATACTTGACATATGTTCACTTCAGCATCTTTGCTTTATTCCTATTTTTTTAATATTACAGTATTTTTTGAATATTTTGTTTAATGATTGAAAAAATCGACTCTATGAATATATCGGCGGAGAAATTGTAAATATTCCCTTAACCATGATGCTGCCGTTGTTAATCATTTTATGAGGGATATTCTCCTTGATATATAGCGAATCTCCCACCTCTACGTTATAGCTTTGATCACCTAAGATTACTTCCAGTTCTCCTTCTAAAACAATAAGCCATTCATCGGCTTTATGAATGAAAAAGTCCTCACTAGCAGTGCTTTGGGGTTTAATTTCAAAAAAACCTGATAAAAACTTAACCGGCCATTCTATATCATTTGGCATCGGAGTCAAAAATTCGTAAAATATATTGCTGTTAGGAAGCTTGATTATTTTTCTTTCATCAGCCTTGATTAAAATTTTAACCTCCTTTTCTTCTTCATTTAGAAAATAGTAAATCGGTACATTCAAAGCACTTGCAATCTTTTTTAGTGATGAAATCGAAGGTTCTGTTATGCTTCGTTCTATTTGCGATAAATAGCTGGCTGTCAAATTTGTTGCCTTTGCAACTTGATTTAAAGTAAATTCCTTATCTTGTCTTATCTTGCGTATTTTACTTCCAATCATTTTTTCCTCCGGAGAATAAAGTTCATATTGCTATTTTATCACAATTTTCGCATTTTTACAGATAATAATTTGTTTTGGCTAAAATTTATTTTTTCCATTTATGCTAAAGGATTAACAAAATAAGTATATCTTTATTAATGAAAAATAATTATTCTAAAAGAATGGGTAGCTTTAACAGTGATAAATACCTTCCGCCGTGATAAACCTTTTGTACTGCCTTAACCGATTCAGTATCGGAGGCAGGGTCATTTCCGGTGTTTGAATTTGTAAATATGAAATTCTCTGCACTTGATGTAATTGTTAACCTTATCCTATGTCCTTTTACAAAGGTATTGCCTATCTTTGAAGTTCTGATTACATACTTTTCTATTTTCTCCGGACTTAATAATTCAATTTTATCAAATCCGTTTCTAAACTTTGCTCTTATTATTCCATCCGCTAACTTAACGGAGTTTCCATGTATATCCACATCCATCAATCGAACAATCCAATCCGTATCCATTGCCGAACTTGAAGCAAAAAACTCTACGCAAATATCTCCTGCTATGGTGATATCCTTCTTAAGCTGATCTGAAGTATATACAAGCACATCATTTCTTTTTTCAATATCAATGTAATTGTCCGGCAGCCCTACTTCATTTTCCGACAAATCAATCAAGTGAGGTGCCGGGTTTTGCGGATCATAAATATAAGTATCACAGTTTTCATCTTCTTCATTTTCAAAGCTTAATCTGCCATCTCCGGAAGACGTGTTACCTTTTCCATTGCCTGCTAAAAATATTTTGGTTAATTTAGCCGATTCTAACGGCCAATTGTCTGCTGTTCTCCATTTATTGTCCCCGATGGTATAATACTCTACTGACTGTTCATCCTCCACATGATTATCAAATCCCTTAAGGTGCTTATCAAACCATGCAAGATAGTAATAATCCAAATCATATCTTACGGCATTGTTTCCGAAAGAAACACCCTTAATATCTCTGATTGTATTGGCATTGTGCATCCACGGTCCTAAAAATATTTTTTTACTTCCTTTTTTATAATCCTTTGTTAAATTTAATGCCTCTGTGGTTCCCGTACCGTTATCATCAAACCATCCTGAAACTATCATGGCAGGTACTTTTATATTTTCTTTATATGAAAGCCAGTTAGATTTGCTCCAAAATTCATCATAAAAATCATGCTGCATCCAATAATTCCAGAAAGGCACATCGCGCACCAATGCAATTTTAGGAATATCCTTTATCGGCCTAATTTTAATTACCTTATCCCAATCGTTTCTTATCATATTTTCCGGTTTAAAGTTTTTGTCCGCCATTGCAAAAGCCCAGGCAAGCATACCTGATACCAGTGTACCCCCTTTTCTTGGCATATCTGTAAAAGGCCCCCCTGCCGTAACAATGCTTACAATGGCTTTCAGATATTTATTTCCGCTGGCTGCGGCAGCCCATTGGACATACCCACCATAAGAAGCTCCAATCATGCCCACATTTTTATCAGACCATTCGTTGTTGGCTATCCAGTTGATGCTGTCATCTCCGTCTTCAATCTCATAATGCATGGGAATCCATTCTCCTTCTGATGACTGTCGTCCCCTTACATCCTGAATTACCACCGCATATCCTCTTTGAACATATTTAAAATGCAACTGTGCATAAAGTTCCCTGCCATAAGGCGTCCTGACAAATATGGCAGGAATTTCTTTGTCTACATTTTTAGGCATCCATAAATCTGTGGCAAGCCTCACTCCGTCTCTCATGGGTACCATATATGTTCCTTTAAATTCCACTGCATAACAGTCTTTAGATACGACTTTTTCTCTCCATAATTTTAGCGGGCTATAATCTTCACATCCTTGCTCCACCAATATATTACAACTTTCCCTCTGGGTACATATAAATCCAACCACTTTGTTTTGCGCCACAATTATATCCAAGGGAAACTTTTTATTTCTTTCGGACCATACATTATAGCTGGGGTTTGACTCAAATTTTTGATACTCCGCTCCCCAAGATGTCCTTATGTAATCCTTTTTTTCACTAGGGAATATGTTAATGATTTCATCTAATCTTTCGTGCAATGATTTAAAATTAATTGCACAAATCTGCTCATATTTTAATATATCCTTATCTTTAAGTACCCTTTCATCCGTCCAAGAATCGGTAAATACATCTTTTTTTGTCTCTTTTACACAATTTTCTTCAAATATTATATTCGCATAATGTATTCCGGATTGATAAAAACAATATTTAAACATATTTTCACATCCTTTATATCATCTATAGACCAATGGCAGCCTTTAGAAAATACGCCAAGGATATCCCCAAATAATTTCCGATTGCAGCACCTATGGCACCAAGAACGACACCGACACTTACTAAAGACTGCCACTGGGATGAAGCTGCAACCAGAGCTGCCGTTGACCCATCTGCTATTGAGGCCACTATGGAAATAATAACATATTGATACTTAATCTTAAATAATCTGCACAGGCATAAATGAAGAAGTAAAGAAAATACTATTATACATGTTACATACAGGGCAACAAGGATGCTAGACCCAAAGAAATCTTTCAAATTAACCATAAATCCTATAATTGCCAAGAAATACAATGCTATATAGAGACCTAAGTCTATACTGCCCTTTAATTTTTTAACAGGTTTAAGCTGAGCAGCTGCAATAGCTATGGTTGTGATAATGAGTATTCTTAATGCACTTTGCATTGTTCCCGGTATCATTGCAGATAGTATAGTGGATATTTCCGTAACTATAAAGCCTATAGCAAACAGCCAAGCTATATCTTTAATGCTCCATTTTTTATCGCTCATCAATTCTTCATGACCTTCCCCTAAAAGTTCATCATCACTCAAAGAATAAGGCCAAAATTTTTGAAAGCTTTTTGATTTTTTAATTATAGCCGGTGCCGCAAACAGAAAAATCATAGTCGGCATACCTATAACATAATCAGCAGCATTGGCTGCGGCAAAGGTTTCAGCAGTGGCATTTAAGCCTGTTCCGATAGCTGTAAGATTTGAACTTCCGCCGGTATATGTACCTATAAACATACCAGCCATCTTCCACCCTTCGCTTATCCTTGGTGCAAAGAAAAATCCGGCTAAAATCGATACTAACCCAACACTGGCCGCTGCACATAGCATGGCCAGCAATGGCTCTTTTGACAGCTTTACCATTTTGCTTAAATCGACATTTAAAAGCATCATAGTCATAGACAAAGGTATGGCGTATTGAAATATAACTCCATAAACCTCAGCCATTGCAGGAACAACTTTAAAATTTGATAGGATGATGCCAAAAATAATTACGGTCAATGCAGGCCCTACATTTTTAAAAATTTTAAATCTCTGGAGATAAAAGCTTAGAGCTACTATTAAAGAAATAACTGCAATTAAATTTCCTGTACCTGTAAACAATGTATCATTCATATATTTTCCTCCATGTATTCTATTTTTATTGGCTGAAAAAGATCTAAAAATCTATTGAAATTCCCAGTCCCGGTTCTTCAGGCAGGGTAATTGTACCATTTTCAAGCTTTAAGCCGCCATCCACAACATCATCTTTTATATACAAAAAGCTGTCCATATCCGCCTCAGTAATATTTCTTTTTCCTGCCACCAAACTGGCTGCTGCGGTGATTCCAATTTTACTTTCCAGCATGCATCCTACCATGCACCTTATATTTGCAGCTTGACTGATGGCATTAATCTGTTCAGCTTTATATAATCCGCCGCTTTTCATCAGCTTAATATTTATAATATCCGCACATTTCATTCTGACTATCCTTATGGCATCTATGGGCGAAAAAACGCTCTCATCAGCCATAATCATAATATCGGCTTTATTCCTGACTGAAGCCATTCCTTCGAAATCCCAATGAGACAAAGGCTGTTCAACTGCTTCCACCTTATATTTTTCCACAGCCTTTATAACTTTAACCGCATCAGAAACTGTCCAGCCCTGATTAGCATCCATCCTTAATCTTATGTTATCTCCCACTGCTTCCCTAATTAATTTTATAGCATCAATATCCTTTTGAGGATCTATTCCTGCTTTTATCTTAAGAAGTTTAAAGCCTTGTGCAGTTCTTTCCTTGGCTTCTTTAGCCATTTGTTCCGGAGTAGATATGCCGATGGTAACATCAGTATCAAATTTATTTGTATACCCGCCAAGAACCTTATACAAAGGTGCATTCATAATCTTTCCCTTAATATCATGCAAGGCTATATCAATAGCTGCCTTTGATGAAGTATTATTTGACAGAGTGCTGTCCATTATATAATGGATTTTTTCCAAATTCAGCGGATCTTGTCCAATAATTCCTCTCCCTAAAAGCCTTGTAGCTATCACCACATGGTCTAAGGTTTCACCTGTTACAAATTCCAAAGGAGCACCCTCACCTATACCATACAAACCTTCGTCTGTTTCAATTTTTACTATCAGGTTCTGTACGTACTCTACCACACCAAAAGCCACTTTGATTGGCACATCCAGTTTCAATTGAAGCTTTTCAACTTTTACATCTGTAATTTTCATCTTGAACCTCCCTAAATAGCAATATTAAATATTACTTAATTAATATATACTTAAATATATATGTCAAATTGTAATATATATTACTTTTTAAGTCAATATAATTTTTAAACATAAAAAAATAAGGCATATGCCTTATTTCAGATTTCTTACAGTATTTTAAGCATTATCTTTACAGGACAGTATATGAATTTCACTTCTGACTTTCAATCTGCTCTGCCAAATCATTTAAGTAAACCCACCTGCTCATCTTTTCTTCCAGCTGCTCTTCTGTTCTATGCTTTTCATCCATTAACTCCTGGAGCTTGACATAATCAGTCGCATGCTTTTCCAGCTGGTTCTCCAAATCAGATATCTTTATTTCTAAATTTGAAATATCATTATCAATGTTTTCATATTCACGCTGTTCTTTATAGGTAAATTTAAGTTTCTTGGGTTTTTCTCTTGTTTCTATCTCTTCATCTTTTGAAGCTTTTGGTTTATCTTCTATGTTGTCCCGTTGTACGGCTTTTCTTGCTGTGACATAATCAGAATAACCGCCGTTATACCCTTTTACCAAACCCATTCCGTCTCCCGGCAATTCTAAAATTGTATCAACTACCTTATCCAAAAAATATCTGTCATGAGATACGGTTATAACAGCTCCGGCAAAGTTCTCCAGATAATCTTCCAATATTGTCAATGTTTCAATGTCCAAATCATTGGTCGGTTCGTCCATCAACAATATATTCGGTGCCTTCATTAAAACGCTAAGCAAAAATAGCCTTCGCCTTTCGCCTCCTGATAATTTAGCAATCGTGTTATATTGAACATCTGGGGGGAACAAAAACTTTTCAAGCATTTGAGATGCAGTTATTTTTCCGTCTTTTGTCTCTACTATTTCTGCAATTCCCTTTATATAGTCAATTACCCTTAATGAATCCTCTACATCAAAAGTTTCCTGTGAAAAATACCCAAGCCTTACCGTGCTTCCCACATTGACTCTTCCGCTGTCAGGTTGAATTTTTCCGGCTATTATATTCAGCAGGGTCGATTTTCCCGCACCATTGTTTCCTACTATTCCTATCCTTGCGTCTCTTATAACCGTGTATTCAAAATTTTCAACAATTACTTTATCATCAAACTTTTTTGATATATTATTTATTTCTATTGTCTTTTTACCAAGTCTTGATGAAACAGAGCCTAATTCTAATTTCTCTTCTGTCTCTGATCCCAATTGATCTTTAAGTTTTTCAAATTCTTGTATTCTTCCTTTTGCTTTTGTACTGCGGGCCCTTGCCCCTCTTTGAATCCACGCAAGCTCTTTTTTATACAGCGTCTGTCTCTTTCTTTCGCCGCTCAGCTCATTTTCTTCACGCAAGGCTTTTAATTCAAGGAATCTGGAATAGTTTCCCTCATAAGAATATAAGTTTCCTTTATCCAGCTCAACAATTTTGTTTGTAACTCTGTCCAGAAAATATCTGTCGTGAGTTACCATCAATATAGCGCCCTTATACCTTATAAGATAGTTCTCCAGCCAGAGAATCATGTCATTATCCAAATGGTTGGTTGGTTCGTCAAGTATTAAAAGTTCACAGGGATTTACCAACGCACCTGCTATTGCAACTCTTTTTCTCTGTCCTACAGAAAGCAGCCCCACATCTTTGTCAAACTCTGTTATACCAAGCTTGTTTAAAATAGTCTTGGCTTCATATTCCATGAGCATTTTAGTTTCCGATGTGGCATTAATAAAAAGTTGTTCCATTACCGTAGTATTCTCTTTGAATTCCGGTGCCTGAGGCAAATAGCAAACTCTTACTCCATTGCTGTAAACAATTTTACCGCTATCGGGTTCCTCTGTTTTAGCCACAATTTTAAGCAATGTGGATTTACCGGTTCCATTAACGCCCACAAAACCGATTTTGTCATTATCATTTATATAGAAATTCACATTATCCAATAATTTCTTTTCACTAAAGCTTTTAGTAATATTTTCAAGTGATAAAATCATATTTTCACCTTTCAACTTAATATAGATGCATTATATCATTTTAATGTAAAGAAATAAATACATTTATAAAAACCGCATCTTAATGCTAATGCGGTTTTTATAATTATATACCTATCATCGTGCAGTTTCTTGAATTCTTCTTAGCTTCATAAAGCGCCATATCTGCTCTATACAGCAATTCTTCCTGGCTTATATACAAATTCTCATTATCTGCAATGCCTATGCTTACAGTATATTTCACTATCTCATCATTCACTGTCAGAAATTTGCTTGCTTCAACCCTTTTTCTTATTCTTTCAGCAATAATATAAGCATTCAGTTTATTTATATTTGGCAGTATAACAGCAAATTCCTCGCCGCCAATTCTCCCTATCACATCTTCTGGTCTAAGGGTACCTTTGAGCATTTGAGCGAAATGCTGAAGAACTTTGTCTCCGATTATATGTCCGTAGGTATCATTTATGTTCTTAAAAAGATCTATATCTATCATGAATACTGTTATTAATTGTTGTGCAGCCTCTCCGGATTGGAGTAACCTCATAAAAAGATCCGAAAAACTGTTTTTATTGAGCAGCCCTGTCAAACCATCTATATCTGCCCTTAATTTCAAACCAAGCTCATAATTCTTGTGCTGCGTTATATCATTAATAATAAGGATTGAACCCACTTTATTTTTTTCACTGCTTACACTTAGAGGATAAATTCCAACGGACAAATAACAGCTATTTTGTCCAACATTAATATGTATGTCTTCAGTGCGCTCCTGATATGCATCAATCATCTCTAATATCTTCAGAGCATCTTTAAAAACATTTTCGATTTTTTTTCCGATTACATCATACTGTATCATCATTAATTTATTCAGCATATTAACTGCATAGTCATTGGAATCAACTATATTTCCTTCATAATCTATTACTATTATGCATTCCTTTATAATGTCAAACACCTTATCTCTTGCAATTGGTGATATATTGAAAAGCTTGTACCTGAATACACTGTAAAATAAAATAATTCCGCTTGGCATATAAAGCACCGCTATCGGTATATATATACCTTTGTCCTTAAAATGTACAACGTTGAACCAGGCAAGAAAAAATGTCAGAAGTATACTCACGATAACCATATATACCTGTTTTCTGAACCGCCCGGACACCCTTCTGGCAAAATCCAATAAAATCAGAATTGCCACGCCTTGAAAAATATAATTGAATTCAACAAATATAGTACCTATAAATGTAGAATTAACAACAAGAGAAATGTTGCCCCAATTATTTACTTCAAGCACATAACCCAAACGCATTATGTGATGATACTCATCTGTAAAAATTAAAATCAATGCTGTAGTTGGTATGATTGATAGGTAATTTGCATATTTTTTGAATTTTATATTTTTTGTATAATCAACTGCGAAAAATATATTAGAAATAGGCATTATAAAAGTACCGATTTGTTGAAAATTTCTCCAATAAACTTTTGCTTCAATCGTTGTGACGCTAATTTCCATCAATGACGATATCATCCATATAACGGCAACAGTCATTTGAATAAATAACGGAAATGCCCCCGAGACCTTCCTGTTAATAATTGCATAAACTGCTATTGATACCATTATTATGGAAGAAACGCCTATCATAACTCCATATGCAAAATACATAATTTATATTTATATTCCTCACATTCACTAAACTAATATTGTCCAAGTAATATTGTTGCAGAAACCTTCTTCGTTAGCAAGTGATTTATGTATCTGCAGTATGGTAAATATATGAATTTAATAATATGTATTCCATCTTATCACAAATTGCTATTAGGCTGATGGTGCGCCAAAACTAAAAAACAGAAAGAGCAATCTCTTCGCAAGCAGCATGTTTATCCTTTAATCCTTGTAATCGTTTCTTCTATCAATTTAAAAAAATTATTTCTTGCCGTGGTGACATTTATTATATAGTTGAGCCCGGAGTTTTTGTTGATGTATCATAGCCCAGCTCATAATAGTGATTTCCGTTAAAATCAAAGGGCTTTATTACCTGCAGTCCGAGTTTGGCAGTATGAGCATGATAAGATCTATGGTTGATTTGATTTATAAATGTTATTAGAATCGGAAACCTGTCCCTCATCTGCAGTCTCGAAAATTCAAATATGTTAGGCAAAACATTCGTTCCTCGGTATTCTTTGTCTATACATACAGGTCCGTATTGGTAAGAATTATCTACTGATAGTATTTTGTTCAGATACTTTGTATCAGGTAAATCGTTTATCATTTTCTGAAATAGCGGCCATGTTGCCCAAAACTGCCAGGATGCTGCCATTGCATAGGCAACCAACCTATCACCATCGCATGCTATCGCAAGTCCGTTTTCTTTTTCTATCAATTCCTTAAATTGATTTTCTGAAAACAATGTTGTAACGAATCCGTCAGGTTTATCTTCTTCGCTTATGGTTGATATATGATACTTTTTCTGCAGCAGCGAAACAGCTGAGATATCTTTTTCAGTGGCATTTCTGTATTCCATATCTTACCTGCCTTTCCTACATAAATTATTTTGTAAAACTTTTAATGTTATTATAACATATGTTAATAAATATTAAAAGCAATATGAATGGCTTGTTTACTCATGAGATATTGGTACACAGTATTTTAATCATTATACTTTTATGATATTTTTGATAAGCCTTCAAGGTGCTTTTAATTTTATAGCTCTGAAAAATTCAATACTTTCTTTCTGGCAAAATAACAAGTATAATATAATAAAGTCTATATAAAAGAGGTTTCTATGGAGTTAAGAAAAATTACAGACAGAATTTACTGGCTGCCATATGAAAGAGAAAATGACAGACCGGTTCTGGGATATATAAAAGGAGATAAATGTTCTCTTGCGATTGATGCAGGTAATTCCAAAAATCATGTTAAGAAATTGTATGACGAAATAAAACGCTTGAACATGAAACTTCCGGATTATACGGTGATTACTCATTGGCACTGGGATCATACATTTGGCATGCACGCGGCTGACGGAAAAACAATAGCAGGTCACTTGACCAATGAGAAGTTGAAAGAAGTTATGCAGTGGAAATGGTCTGATGAAGATATGGAAAGACGCCTTAAAACTGGAGAAGACATTGAAATGTGCGACCGCTGCATCAAGGTTGAGTATGAAAACCGACAGGATATCAAAGTAGTTCCTGCTGATATGGAGCTTACCGGGCAATTAAACATAGATTTAGGCGGCATACACTGTATAATAAAAGAGGTTGAAGCAACTCATTCAAATGATTCTGTCTTCGTGTATATTCCGGAAGAAAAGGTCCTATTTGCGGGAGATGCGGATTGTGAAGACTTTTATAACAACAATGGAAAGTATGACGAGAAAAAGCTTAAGAACCTGATAAACTTGCTTGAGGGAATAGATTTCAATACATATGTTTTAGGACATGATGAACCAAAGACAAAAGAAGAGGCGCTCACCTATTTAAAAGAAAAGCTAGAAGAAATAAACTGAAGCTTTACACTCTGATTAACGCAGGTATTAACGTAAATACAGTTTTGGGGGTATAAATGAAAAACAATAAGATTAAACTAACCAAAGAAAAAAGAGAATATATGATTTCAGCCATAAAAAATTATTTTTCAAATGAAAGAGATGAGGATTTAGGCGACTTAGCTTCAAGTATGATTTTGGATTTTTTTATAGATGAACTAGCATCGGAATTCTATAATCAGGGTGTCTATGATTCTTATGCATATATGAATGACAGGTGTGAAGATTTACTGTCTATTCAGAAATAGATAGTTTATTGAAATTCAAATCGTACTGCATATTAAAAAATACTGAAGACTTAAGAGAATCAGTATTTTTTAATAATAAAAATAATGGTTTAAAGATAGTAAATAAGGACTGGTATATTTATGAATAGAAAAAAAGTAACCTTTTTTGTAATTTTTGCAATATTGACAGCCTGCATGACAGTATATAACTTTCTGATAAAAGGCGTTAAATCTATCGGAGTAATCGGAAGTGCCGATGGCCCTACAAGCATTTTTATTTCACAAAGCAACGGAAGCCCTGTTTATTTGTATGTAATTATAATAATTATTGCTGTAGTTTTTGCAGCTATAGCCAAATACAGGAGATAGCGGATATTAACACATGATTTTTATAACACATATTAGTTAAAATCCTACATATTTTGATATACTTTTTTCGATACAGAAAATTCTCTTTAGCTTAACTACTTAAGGAAATAAATAAAGAATATATATTCTACAGCAGTTCCACACCATTGATAACCAACTTAAACCGCAGCTTTAAAAACTCGGAAGCTCGTCTGCACAGCAGCATTCTGCCGAGGAAGATTTCAAAATAATCCATGATTGCAAAGATTTCCGTATCAATTTTCAACTCCAGTATTGAATACTTGTTTTCAACATCAATTACCAAATTAGAAGATTCCACAGAATAATTAACTCTGTCATGTATATCAAAGGTAGCTATATCTCTGTTTCTTACTCTTGAACGGCGAACGTCTGATTTATCAGCCAGAATCAATGCTGCAGCAACGGCGTTTACGGGTACAGCAGTAGATTCATCGTGATTTCCTATAGCAGATATTACTGTTGCAATTTCTTCTACTTCCATGCCCATTTTGTCTAGTATACGGAATGCCATAATTGCGCCGGACTGGGCATGATCAACTCTGTTTACAACATTGCCTATGTCGTGCATGTAGCCTGCGATTCTGGCCAGTTCTGCTGTTCTTTCATCGTATCCCAGCTTTTTTAGAATATCCTGTGCCTGACTCGCTACCTTGCCCACATGGGCAAAGGAATGCTCTGTATATCCTAATTCCACCAATGCTTCATCTGCTCTTTTTATGTATGTTTGTATTTCCTTGCTTCTTTTTATATCTTCAAATGTAATCATATTACTATCCGCCTTATATTAGTTTACATAAATATATTATATGTTAAAAAGAGTGAATGGATAACAGTCAGGTGCTGATGAGAATTCCACACATTCCTTTGTCTTTGGATGCTTGAATCCAAACTTATGAGACCAGAGAGCTATTTGCGTAAAATCCTTTTTCTTGACAAATACTTTGTTGTACTTATTGTCTCCCCAAATTGGGAGATTTGAATTTGAAAGCTGCACTCTTATTTGGTGGTGTCTGCCTGTATGCAGTTTTATTTTAAGCAAAGTAAGAATTCCGTATTCCTCGGTTTCTTTTGATTCAAGAACTTCATATTCCAGTTTTGCAAGCTTTGCCTGTTTGTCATCTGAAGTTGTTACTTTTGACATATTGATTGTTTTCAATTTTTTTAAGTAATCCTCTAATACTGCTCTTTCATTTTCAGGATTGCCGCATACTACAGCCAGGTATTCTTTTTGAGTTTGCCTCAATTGTACTTGTTTGGAAAGTTCCTTGTTTGCAAATTCTGTTTTTGCATAGACGATTACTCCGCCCACTGGCCGGTCAAGTCTTTGAATTAATCCCAGGTATGTATTTGATTCTTTGTTGTTTATATATTTCAATGCTGCTGTCATTAAATCTTCGTCGTTTGTTTTATCGCTTTGGGATGGTATACCTTGTGGTTTTACCAGGCAGAGTATGTGTTTGTCTTCAAATATTATATTTAAATTCATTTATTCTCCATTAATAGTTATTTCGTTTATATAAAATGAGATTCTTAACTGCATTCAAAATGACATAATTTGGTGTTCGAAATAGAAAAATGCTCCTATAAGTAATACATAGTGATGCACGAACTTCCCCGGTGAACAAGGATATGGACTATCATATTAAATCAGCATATTCCGCTTCTGCCGCAACAATTAAATCATCCGGCTTAATAACGATTTGTGTTCCTATAACTCCTGCACTTACCAGAATTTTATCCTGCAGCAATGCTGTTTCATCTATGAATGTTTTATAATGTTTTTTCATTCCTATAGGAGAACATCCGCCTCTTACGTATCCTGTATTTTTAGTAAGCTCCTTTAAGGGAAGCATCTCTATATTTTTTTCATTTGAAGATTTGGCTGCCTTTTTTAAGTCAAGTTCATATTCAACAGGAATACAGAAAACGTACAATTCCTTGCTGTGTCCCACTGACACCAAGGTCTTAAAAACAGCCTCAGGATTTTGTCCTGTTTTATGAGCAACCGAAACACCGTCTACATGACCATCCTCGCACTCATATGTCATATAATCATATTCGATATTTAATGAATCAAGAATTCGCATAGCATTAGTTTTGTTGAATTTTTTCAAAATATCACCCCTTATGAAATTAATTATATATGATATTCTATAACATCAAATAATTATATAAATTGTAATAAATAAAGATATTAAAAACAAGTGCAATAAATGTTATTACTACAAACCCACGCTTTCTGGTTTTATGGTGGAATAAAATCATTGCAGCTATGCTTCCAAATACTCCTCCAAAAAAACTTGCTGTGTGCAGGGTTTTTTCCTTAATCCTCCACTTATCTCTTTTTGCCTTTTCTTTATCCAAAAAAAATAATATAAATGATACAATGTTAATTAAAACAAAGTAGGTTAATACATATTCTAATTTATTCATTTGATTTTCTCACTATAAGCTTATTTATTTTCTTTCCTTCATTTACAAAGCGCTCTTCATACTCTGTCATCACATTGTCCGAAGCATAAGGGCTGTTGTGCAGGTCTCTTGTCAGCATTAAGAACTCCCAGTTGTCTAACTGCAACTGCTCCACAGAATATTCAAACAAATCGCTGTTATCTGTCTTCATATGAATTTCGCCACCGTCAGCCAAAACAATTCTGTAAACATCCAGGAAGTTTTTATGTGTAAGTCTCCTTTTATAGTGGGAAGGCTTTGGCCACGGGTCTGAAAAGTTTAAATAAATTCTTTCTATTGATTCAATCTCAAAAACGTCCTTTAATATATCTCCGTTTGAATACACGATAAAATAATTAGGTGGGTCATTCTCAATAACTGATTTTGCGCATCTGTATGCCACCTTAACGCTTTTCTCAAATCCAAAATAATTAATATCCGGATTTTTCAATGCTGTTTCTCTTATAAATTTCCCTTTGCCGCACCCTAATTCGACATGTATGGGATTATTGTTATTAAATGCGTTATTTAACTTATATCCTCTTTTTTCCGGTTCAGTAATTGCTTTATCACAGTCCTTCAAATACTGGTACTGTCCGGGAACGTATCTTAATCTCATAATTCTCTCCTTTTAAAATGATATGAACTAAAATTGGAATTTTGAGCTGACTTTTAAATGACACAATATCACCCAATTAGTTATTATCATATTTGAATTCTACATTATTTTATAATAATTAACAATAACAATTTATTACGAAGCTTTTCTATATTGCAGCCTCAATTGGAATGTTTTTTATTTGTAAAATTTCAAAAAACGATTCCATGGTCTGGATCTGTGTGACATAATACGCATACTCCCAAAATATTCTGCAGCAGCATCATACCCCTGTTTATACAAATAATTGTAAGTGTCATCCCCTGCCTGCACATTAAAATTCACAGAGGATACATCTCCGGAGTTTATAATAATAGATCTTCTTATATCCTCAAAACTGTTATAAAACATATCCTGCTGCACCTTCATTGAGGATACAAATAGCCTTTCAATAAATTCCAGAAGATTATCTATTTTCTTATACTCAAACTTTCCTTTAAAGCAAAGCCCTAAGGTATTTGGATTTGCACCTTGAACCCCTTTGTTAAATGCAGGAATATCAAAAATATTGATTGGATAATTGTTCATAACTCCTCCGTCGGAAAATATGCTTACATTTCGACCGCTTGCCACAGAGCTGTCCTGAATAGTTTCTGCAGCAAAAAACAGAGGTATGGACATAGAAATTCTTACAGCCTCGGCTACCTCCATGTCAGCTGCAGTTTCGTAAGAAAACACCTGTGCTCTGCCTTCTGATAGATTTGTTCCCATAATATACAAATCTAAAAACTGTCTTTTACCTATATGAATTTCTCTGTTGCGAAAATCTGAAAATGTGTAGGGAGGATCCTTTTTACTTCTGTCAAATTGACGGGAAATAACAGATTTGATCCATTCGTAAAGGTAATCCGTAGAATACCAGCCATATCTGCTGATAAGTCTGTACAGGCAGTCTATATCACCTAATACACCCTCTATCCTGCTTTTTAATTCTTTTGGTATGTATTTGAGTATTTCTTCATCAGGACTGTATGGAATCTTTCTAAAATCGAGACTGTCAGCAATTTCCTTCATTTCCTGAAAGGAGAGATTAAACGATAATATACAGGCTGTTACAGCACCTGCTGACGTCCCTGCAGCTCTTTGCAAATTATTGATAAGCCCTTTTCCGTACATATAGTCTAAAGCCCCAAGATATGCTATTCCAAGAACTCCTCCACCTGAAAAAACCATATTGTCAATATCTTTATACATAAAAACACCTCGCATTCTTTAATAAAGTATATGATGCGCTTAAATAATTTTGTATAAGTTTTTACACTTAATCTACAGTCCGTTTGCAGCTTGCAAGCCTTTAGTACATGCTTTGCCAGTACAGCGGCAAGAACTAAGTCTGATTAAATTATAAATAGCTTCCATTAATGCAATAATACTTAACAATAACAATTTATGGCGAAACTTCTCTATTGCATAAAATTGTTAAACAAAGTAAAATATGATTAACAAATAAAAAGAGGTGTATTATGGAATTTTTAATGAATATGAAAGGACCCCTTTTGTATACAGTTATTTTTTGCGCAAAAATTGTTGAAGTATCTATTTCAACCATAAGATTGGTATACATTAACAAAGGTGAAAGAGTCAAAGGGGCTGTTTTGGGATTTGTAGAAATAATGATATGGCTTATAGTTGTAAGCTCTGTTTTGAACAACATAACCGCGGATCCGATTAAGGTATTCATATATGCCGCAGCATTTTCACTGGGAAATTATATAGGAGTTACCATAGAATCAAAAATTGCTGTAGGTCTTGCATCAATTCAGGTTGTTGTCAACGAAGAAACAGGAGAAATACTGGCTGAAATTCTCAGAGATGAAAGCTACGGAGTTACAATCATCGATGGCAGAGGCAAAAATGACAGCAAGAAAATTCTTTTATTCATTCAATTGAAAAGAAAGAAAATTCCTGAAGCGGTTAAAATAATTAAACAGACCGCTCCAACTGCATATATAACAGTCAATGACATTAAGTCCATGATGGGCGGATACTTAAAATAAATTTCATTCTTAAATGAGCTTCTTCAAAAACGGCTGTTCATTGCAGTTTAACCGTCAACGAACAGCCGTTTTCATATTATTATCTCACAAATGCATCATAAATAGCTTTTATAGCTTTTTCAAAATCTTTGTCTTCTACTCCGACTATAATATTAATTTCGCTTGAACCCTGATCTATCATGCGTATATTGATGTTGTTGTCTCCCAATGCCGTAAACAACTTTGCTGAAATGCCGGGTTTATAAGCCATTTTAATGCCGACAGTTGTAATCAAGCTTAAATTTTTATGAACATGTACAGATTCAGCTTTGCATTTTGCTTTTAATTCTTCCACAATTTCATGTGTAATTCTTTCTACGCTTTCTGAAGGAAGAACTATGGAAAAGCTGTCAATTCCGGAAGGTATGTGATCAATGCTTATTCCTCTGTCATCAAACACTTCCAAAGCGCTTCTAATAATGCCCACTTCATTTGCCATATGTTCCTTATGAATATAAAAAACAGTAAAGTTTTTCTTTCCGGCAATGCCTGTGATTATATGGTCGTCATCCTTGCTTTCGTACGCTTTCTCATCATCACCCACGATTATTGTTCCAGGATTATCCGGTTCATTTGTATTTCTTATATTTATAGGAATACCTGCCTGGCGGGCAGGAAAAACAGCTTCGTCATGCAAGACGGAAGCACCCATGTAGGAAAGTTCTCTGAGCTCCTGATATGTTATTCTCTTAATTTGTCTTGGATTTTTTACAATTCTCGGATCAGCCATCAAGAATCCCGAAACATCCGTCCAGTTTTCATAAATATCGGCACCTGCTGCCGATGCAATAATTGATCCTGTTATGTCAGAGCCGCCTCTTGAGAATGTCTTTATGCTGCCGTCAGGATATGAGCCGTAAAATCCCGGAATAATTGCTCTTCTAGAGCCATTAAGAACTTCCGTCAGTTTTTCATGAGTTTTATCCCTATTTACGGTTCCGTCATAATTAAAGAAAATAACATCCTTTGCATCAATAAAATCACATTCCATGTAATCGGCCAGCAGCATCGCGCTTAAGTATTCACCCCTGCTTACAATGTAATTTTCCTCACATTTATTGTCCAATCTTTCTTTAATAACCTTAAATTCATGTTCTAAATTTATGTTTAAATTCAATTCTTCCTTAATAGAATTGAATCTTTCCTCAATTATTTTAAAAACTGGTGCATAAGGCACCGAAAACTTTATGTGTGCATGAGTCAAATACAATAAATCTGTAATTTTGTTGTCTTCCTTGAATCTTTTTCCTGGTGCAGAAACCACTACAAATTTCCTGTCGTCATCATTTGTTACTATCTTATGCACCTTTCTGAACTGAGCTGCATCAGCCATTGAAGTACCGCCAAACTTTGCTACCTTTAACATACGTCCCACCTCTTAATATCAGAATATAACTTTATTACAATAACACAACTTTTAATCAGTGTCAACAATTTTAACACAGTTGTATTTAATTTGCACACACAATAAGAAACTGTCTTTTCCTCACATCTTATGTCCTGTTTAATTATTTTAAAAAAGAGGGATGATCTATAATCCCCCTTTTATCCTCTTAAGTCATCTAGAAGCTTAGTTTTCTCTGCTGTCTTTTCATCCTTGTATTTAATTAATTTAGCAGGGCTTCCGGCCACTACCGCCATTTCAGGAACATCTTCCGTAACCACGCTGCCTGCTGCAACTACGGCTCCCTTTCCTACTTTGACACCCTCAAGAACTACAGCATTTGCCCCTATAAGTACATCATCCTCTATGATAACAGGCGTCTTGCTTGGCGGCTCCAATACACCGGCAATAACAGCTCCTGCTCCTATATGGACATTTTTACCTATTGTTCCTCTTGCACCGACAACAGCATTCATATCGACCATAGTCTTTTCACCTATTACAGCTCCAATGTTGATTACAGCCCCCATCATAATTACCGCATCTTTTCCTATTTCGACCATGTCACGTATAATTGCTCCCGGCTCTATACGTGCGTTAATTTCATTTGTGTTTAAAAGAGGTATTGCAGAGTTTCTTCTGTCATATTCTAAATGAAAATTTGTAATCTGAGGATTATCTGCTAAAAGCCTCTGAGCATCGGCATACTCCCCTATACATATTGCCATTTCACCTGTACAAAATATTTTCATATTGTAATGTTCAATGTTTTTTACTTCACCTGATATGTAAAGTTTAACAGGTGTAGACTTTTTGGCTTCTTTAATATACCTCGCAATTTCATATGGATCTTTCAGCATAATTTCCTCCTTAAATTAAGCAATATTTACTATCTTATTTATTCTTTTCATTTCATACATATCTTCTGTTGTATAATATCCGGCCGGCATTCTTGAAAGCTTTAAAGCCAAATCCAAAGCACCTCTTGCAAATATTTTTTTAGAATATGCAGTATGCTTTATTTCAATTACTTCATCTACTCCTGCAAATATAACCATATGTTCACCCGGTATGCTTCCTGATCTTAAAGAATGCATCTCAATTTTTTCTCTTCCTGTAGCAGACTTGATATCTTCAGCTAATGTCTTTGCCGTACCACTTGGAGAGTCTTTTTTCTTATTATGATGTTTTTCAATAATATCTATATCAAATCCTTTAAATTCATCTGATATATTTTTGAGTATTTTCCTTATCACATTAATTCCAAGAGATGTATTTGAAGAAAGCAGCACCGGAATATCTTTGCCTGCATTTACAATTTTATTTTTTTGTTCATCATTAAATCCTGTTGTACATATTAAGAGAGCACATTTCTTTTTATTAGAAAAATCAATCAGAAAATCAAGATTCTCAGGATTGGAGAAATCTATTACCGCATCAATTTTTTCTGCTATATCTTGTCCGTAATTACCTCTTCTAGGAGATAAGGAACCTATAAGTCTTATATTATCGCAGTCTTGAATTTCCTGCTCCAAGACCCTCCCCATTGCTCCGTTTATTCCACATATAACTATATTCATACTATTCATTCCCTTCCTTAACAAGCTAAGCTTGATACACCTATTCCATATAAATTCATTTCATTAATAAGTTTTTCTCTGTTTTCGCCAGATATCTGATAAAGAGGTTCTCTCACCTCAGAGCTGCATAAACTCATAATGTTCATGGCTTCTTTAACCGGAATTGGATTTGTTTCAATAAACAATGCATTGTTAAGTCCGTTCAATGCCAGTTGTGCTTCTTTGGCTTTTTCAATGTTGCCGCTCCTGAAATCATCAACCATTTTCCTGGTTTCAGCAGGCAATATGTTGGCAACCACAGAAATAACCCCGTGTCCTCCCAAAGACATCAAAGGAATTACCATGTCATCGTTGCCTGAATAAACTAAAAAATCTCTAGGACATATTCGTATAATTTCCGCAACCTGACTTATATTTCCGCTTGCTTCTTTAATTCCTGCTATATTTTCTATTTTTGAAAGTTCTAAAACAGTCTTTGGTTCGATATTCATTCCGGTTCTTCCGGGTACATTATATGCTATAATTGGAAGTGATGTGACTTCTGCAATTAATCTATAATGATTTATTAGCCCTCTTTGAGTTGTTTTGTTGTAATAAGGAGTTACAATCAATAAACCATCTGCGCCTGCTTCTTCACAAAACTGTGCTTTCTTGATTGCTGACGCAGTACAGTTGCTTCCTGCCCCTGCAATAACAGGTATTCTTTTATTTACTCTGCCGATTACAAATTTCACTACTGAATGATATTCATCATCTGTCAATGTTGATGCTTCCCCGGTTGTTCCTGCCACAATTATTGAACCAGACAGTTCAACATGCATATCAACCAGCCTTCCTAATGCATTGTAATCAACTTCTCCTTTTGTAAATGGTGTTACCAATGCCACTCCACAGCCTCTTACTAAATCTCTCATTTTTTTCTCCTTTAAAATTATTTTTTATAAATAATTTTCATGCCGCTTTTTACTAAAAAATAGTAATAAAAAAAGCGACATAAGAGCAAAAGGGCTCTCAGACGCTTACAAAAAACACCGAACCTTCTGCCCAGCATATTACAGCTCTCTTTTATAGAATTGGGAAGCATCCTATAAAAACAGTATTACATCTTTTAAATGTAAGCCCAGGGAAAACCCTTCGGCGAATCACCCTTTCAAAGCAGAGCTTTTACTCTTGATCATCGCAACCTCTGTAATATACCCACGAAAATATTTAATTTTTTCTATTATATGATTGATAACACCATATGTCAACTAAAAAATATTTATTTCTTATAAAAAAATTATTGCTCGTTAATACTATCAATCGAGTAGGAGCTAAATA
>DFOA01000014.1 GCA_002381185.1 Firmicutes bacterium UBA3553
TGAGCCGGTGGTCATGATTATTTATAACACAATATATTTTGAACTATTTCTGGTATTTAAATTTTGCGATAATTGCCCCCAAAGCAAATAATAAAGTTGAGCCGAGAGCTGGATAAAATTTGATATCAATATTATATAGAATTCCATTTGTTAATATTCCAGATACTCCAGATGCCATTAGTAATAAAAGTGCTAAAATAAAATATATGATGGATAAAAGGAGAATTTCTATTGCCATGCCTTTTAATTTTTTTTGTATCCAAAAGCCCATGAGAAAACCATATGGATAAACTAAGAAAAGCGTGAATGGCATATAAAATAAAAAAAACCAAATATAGATAATATCAATATCTTTTGTCGTAAAAATACCACCTATAGCAGATAAGAGAAATAGAGAAAGGTAAATTATCCAAAACATCCTGAGTTGAGTAAAAAATTTTTTAATCATAGATACCTTCCTAACTGGTATTGGATTTTTTAATTGAATATTACTAAAGATCAATTTATAATATATATTTTTCAATTCATTATTATATATACCTTAATTTATATCTTTTGCTACTTAAATTATTATAATGCATTAATTACTTTATAACAACATGATTTATGGAAATATACTATGGATACCCCCGACAGGCAGACCTTCGGCATCAGCATCTATCTTTTGCGGAATGACACATGGAAGCAAGCAGAATATATCAAGAAAGGAAGCTATCTGCTCTTTGACATGGAAGGGACAGAAAAAACATTCATTATTACCCATGCAGAAAAGAATATTGTAAAAATGATATGGATCATCCTGACTGCATCAGCAGTAATCGCTGCTTTTCTGTGGGTGCGTGGGAGAGGACGTACTCATTTAATAGGGAATGTCCACAAGATTCTTAAGAAAAGAGCGTAAGGAGGAAGTGCATTGGGGAAGATTGAGATTTATCAAATTGGGAATGAGACGAAATAGTGGAGTTCCTTTGCCTATATAGCGTGAAGAGTCTCCACTTTGTATTAAAATTTATAGTCGTTCATGACAGCTTAATGTTGTTAGAGATCACGAAACCATGCCCCATATAATGTATTATTCTTTCATAATGTAAAAACGTGGTTTTCCTTTAGAGCCTGTACCCCATTTTGATTTATACTCAATCGCCTCAGTGGGACAGCCTCCGATACAGGCCATACAATGTGTGCAGTTTCCTTTCCATATGGGTTTCCCATTTACCATGTCAATGTTATTTAAAGGACATCTTTGGGCGCATTTTCTGCAGGAAACGCAGTCACTGGACACTGTAAACCCCTTGTCGTGGACCACTAAAGGGTAATATAACAGATTGACTGGTCCACTTAACAGCCTGCTTATAAACGATATGGATGTTTCGGGAAACTGTTCTCCATTTTGAATACGTGCAGCCAATTCTGCTATGTGAGGCTTCGCTTTCTCAATGATAGTGTGGCTCTCGGGCTCATCGGGAACTGTGAACATAGCCACATAATTCTCCGGCATAACCACCGAGTCAAGCCCACAAAAATGCATTTCTTTTTCCGTACAGAGCTTTCGGGCATAAGTTGCCGCGTTGCCGCAACCATCGCCGCATGTAAGTACAAAATAGGCATTGCTGTTACCCTCAAAACTGGTCTTGCGAATCCAACGCTCTACCACCTTTGGAATACGCCAGCCGTAAGTGGGCGTGACAAACACCAGCGGACGTTCCGACCGGAACGTATTTTTTTGGCCCTCTTTTAGACAGTGATTGATGGAAACAATTTCATCACCAGTCGTTTCTGCAATTTTCTTTGCCGCCAATTGGCTGTTGCCAGTACCGCTAAAATAAAAAATCATAAGAAGTCTCCTTTACATTTTTATTTTGTTATTTCTGAGTTCAGTTGGTCTATTTATGGGAAACTAACTTGCTCTGTTCAAGTCGATTCCGCTTACCATCATTCGCAAATATTCTTTCGCCTGTTCCTTTGAGCACTCTTTTTTATCGAGATATTTCCATTCCAGGATAATCAATACCGACTCACTGTATAGTTTTGCAGCCATCTCCTGGGGTATTTTAAATTGGTGTTTATTCGGACTGCTTTTGAAAGCTGACATCATATTTGTGATGAGATAAAAACGAATTTGGTTGATAAAATATTGATTTGGATGGTTATTTTTTAAAATACTCTGGATAATCCCGAGATTTTGGTCAAAGAAATCAATAAAGTTTTCCAACAGTGCGTTCAATCGTTTTTCACAATTATTTGCTTCTTGATAACCGCTGTCAATTTGCTTGTGAAGGGTCATAAAGCAGTATTCCAGCAGATCATATTTATCATCGAAATAATTATAAAAGGTTGCTCTCGGAAGCATTGATTTTTCACAAAGCTCTTGAACTGCAATTTCCTCAAAAGATTTTTCAGCAAGCAAGGTCAACATTGCTTGCTGCAAGGAAATGAGAGTCCGTGAAGCACCAATGGTTAATTTTTTAGATAAATCATATTTCATGCGATAATCTCCTTTGACATTTTTTCAAGTTTGTCTAAATTTAGACTTCCTTACGATTCTGCCACTTATATTCTTGATGAACCTATTATAGACTAAAATAAAAATTTAGACAAGTGCAAAATTGTGGACGTAAGAAAAAACATTAATAGCCGCAAAGGCGCTAAAACTGGCGCATAAAGAGCAGGCCGCTACAACACTGGTGCTTGACTATCCGGACGTGAATTATCGTCGCACTTCACAAGGAGATGCGGCGGTCAGCCAGTATTTATAAAGAAATGTGGGGCTTATCTGTACAACAGTGGATGAGAGTTGGAGCTGTATATGGAATATGGATTGCCTGCCTTTGTATAGTCATAAAAAAACGGAACTAACTCTTCCGTAAATAAGGAAGTTAAAAGTTAGTTTTTTTACAGCACAAATAATTCAAAATAAAGTTAGATTGAAAAATTTTAATTATTATGTTATATTTTAAGTAATAATATAGTAGGAGTTGATGAAATGCCTGTAATATCAATGTTCTATGGAATAATCGTAAGAATGTATAAAGAATCTAATTCACAACATAAATTACCACATATACATGCTGAATATAATGGACAATTTATAGTTATTGATTTAGATGGAAATGTATTAGAAGGTGATTTTCCTGTTAAAAAACTAAGGATGTTATTGACATGGATGGATATACATCAAGAAGAGTTATTTGCAAATTGGAATACATTAATTAAAGATGGAGAATATTTTAAAATTGAGCCTTTAAGGTAGGAGGTAAACTTAATGAATCCAAAAGTTAAAGAGGTTAAACCATTAGAAGGTTATAAATTATTTTTGGTTTTTACAAATAATGAAATTGGTATATTTGATGTATCTCAATATTTAGAAGATAAATTTTGGAGCGGATTAAAAGATATTGAAATATTTAAAACAGTTAAAGTAAGTGGTGGCAGTATTGAATGGTCAAATGGAGTTGACTTCTGTCCGGATGAAGTTTATGAAAAGAGCAACATAATTGGTAAGGAAGTAGTAGCTTAAATGAAAGAAATATATAGACGATTAATATCAAGTTTCTCAGAGCTCTGTAGCTATAAAAACTCTAGCGGAAAAAATGCAATAAGAATCTAATACCAATGAAAATTTTCATCCAAGCTCCACTCTGCTAAACGACATCATTTTTGTCTATTCAAGGCACGGAGAGACTGCTCTGTTGATAGAGAAGAAATAGGTTGAAGTCAAAGGGTTCCACGATTTTTTAATTAGATATTGATGTGTTTTTTAATTCCCTTGGACGAAAGTTTGAGGGAAGTTTTGTTGTATCAATCATGACCACCGGCTCAGCCGGTGGCCATGATTTTATCTTTCAAATGGCTGAGAAGTAAAATTTGATTTCATGAATCAAGTTATATAACTCCACAGGCTGCTCATAAAGCAGCTGCATAGTGTCATAAAAAACTTTTTGTATCTAATCTATTGACACAAATCCAAATATTTTATATGGAAACATACAGTAACTAAGTAATTTATAAAATACACCAATTAGTTGGATAAACATATATTATAATGAAAATATATAATCAGAGGTGATAACTTGTATAATTATGATGCTCCTTATCCAAATCAATTTATTCAATGTTCTTCTTATGGAATGGATTTTAGCATGTGGGCTTATAACACTGCTCTAAGCCTCATTAGGGAGGCAGTACAAGGCGAAAGAGAAGATGAACTCAAATATAATTATTTGATTGAAAATGCCCCTACTCAAGAAGAGAGAGATATAATAACTTCAATTAGAGATGATGAGAGATTACACCGACAATGGTATAGGGATATATACAAATATTATACTAATGAGGAAATTGAAAGTTATAACGGAGAAGAATTTACAGAACCAAATTCATATTTAGATGGAATAAAAGGCTCTATATTTGAATCGCTTTCAGCAATGGAAAGATATCGTATCATAAGAGAAGGGTTACCGAGCAGATTCTTTCGAGATATAGTACTTAGAATACTTACAGACGAAATGAAACATGCAACTAAATACAATTATATTCTTAGCATAAATAGTTTGAACTCTAATTAAGACCACTGCAATATCTGTTATCCTTGACATCCTGTTTCCTCCAATAAACGTTAGCTGCTAAAATATATGATTTTTTAAAAAACCATACTTATTTATTTGAGTTACCTAATACGCAGCATATGGAAATGATAATTCTGATGACGTATTGTGGTTTTGGTGAGGAAAAGTAGAAGTTGACCACAACATATAATGGTTTTGAACCGAATTTTAAGCAAAAATGAACCTAACATTGTATCTACCGATTTAAATTCCGGCAAATAGCCGGTTTTTTTTGTGCCATTCGCAGTCATAGATGAAGAAGTTTTGATATAGATATAAAAAGAATATTTTATTTTCAATCTCATATATTAGTTTATCGCAATATAATCTGGGTATAGGTTAGTGGTAAGCATAATATTTTGGATTGCCCTGAATGCAGCAATAGAAGTAATAAAAGATAAATTAACGGGAAAATAACAGAAATAAATATAGAGGCTGTTAAAGAAGGATACAATCTTTTAGAAATATAATTTATAGACTCAAAAGAATGGTTCTTCAGGCGGAGGATTTGTGCTGATGGTTGAAGCCTTAAGACTTGCCGGAATGATAGAAGTACCTCTTGTATGCTGGAAGACCCTTTAGTGGTGAGGAAGTGTATTTAAAAGTAAGGGAGGTTTTATAATGAAATGTGAATATGAGCTTTATAATCCATCATGGTGCCCCGGCTGCGGCAACTATATGATAAGGACTGCGTTAAAAACGGCTTTAGAGGAATTAGGAATTGAACCACATGAAGCAGTGATCGTTTCAGGTATTGGTCAAGCGGCAAAAATGCCTCATTATATAAAAATAAATGGGTTTAACGGATTACATGGCAGGGCGATACCTCCGGCCATTGGTATTAAATTAGCAAACAAAAACTTAAAGGTTATAGTAGAATCAGGGGACGGAGATACCTATGGGGAAGGCGGAAATCATTTTATCCATGGAATAAGGAGAAATATAGATATAGCACATTTTGTTCATGATAATCAAATATATGGATTGACTAAAGGTCAGGCATCTCCAACAACAGCCATAGGTCAAAAGACTACATTGCAATTTGATGGCGTCAAAGTAGAGCCAGTGCAACCTTTGGCATTAGCACTTACAATGGGTGCTGGATTTGTTGCAAGAGGTTTCTCAGGTGATATTCCACATCTTGTAAGCCTAATGAAGGAAGCCGTTAATTACAAAGGATATGCATTAATAGATATATTACAGCCTTGTGTTGTTTGGAACAAGGTTAACACATTTTCATGGTATAAGAATAGAGTTTATCATTTACCAGATGACTATGACTATACCAACAAAAAAGAAGCAATGGAAAAAGCATTGGAATTTGAAGATAGGATTCCTATAGGAATCTTATATAAAGAGGAAAAGGAAGACTATGGAGATAAGTTTGAGTTCATTAAGAATGGGCCGCCTCTTGTGGATAGGGAACTTGATCCCCTGGATGCTGAAAAATTAATGGATGAATTTAAATAATAGATATTAACGATATTTATTTGGAGGTACTTTAATTGGATTATAGTTTATTAATTGGCGGAGCTGCAGGTCAAGGGTTAGATACTTCTGCTAATATATTAGAAAAGATATTAAAGAGGTCCGGGTTTTATGTATTTACATACAGGGACTATATGTCTATGGTAAGGGGAGGACATAATTTTACTCAGATTAGATTTTCTGATAGAGATATAAGTTCTTTTACGGAAAAAGTAAATATAATATTAGCTTTAAATAAAGAGACAATAGAAGTTCATAAAGACAAATTAAAGGATGATGGGAATATTATATGCGGTGAAGAGATAGCAGCCGGCGAGAATATAATATCCCTTCCTATTGAAAAAATAGCATCAAATATTAATCCAAAAGTATATAATACCATTGGTCTTGGTGTTATATTAAAATATTTTGGACTTCCGATTAAATTAGCAGAAGATGTATTGAATGAAGAATTTAAAGAAAAAATAGCACAAGATAATATACATGCTATCAATGAAGGATATAAACTTATAGATAATAAATGCAAATTGGAAGTTAAGAAAGAAAATAATATTATAATCAATGGAAATAATGCATTATCTCTTGGGGCAGTTGCTGCAGGGTGCAAATACTATTGTGGATATCCTATGACGCCCTCTACCAGTATTTTAAAATATTTTTCTCATAAATCAGAGGCGGTTGGAATTGCAGTAGATCAAGTTGAAGATGAGGTAGCAGCTCTTAATATGGCATTAGGAGCATCTTATGCGGGGGTTAGAGCTATGACCGGTTCATCCGGCGGAGGATTTGCGCTGATGGTTGAAGCGTTGAGCTTTGCAGGAATAGCTGAGTTTCCTGTCGTAATAGTAAACGCTCAAAGATCAGGTCCTGCTACAGGAATGTCTACCAGGACAGAACAAAGTGATCTGCGGTTCATAATACATGCAGGCCACGGAGAATTCCCTAGAATGGTAATGGCATTAAGGGACCCTGAGGATGCATTTTACCAGACAGCAAGGGCTTTCAACATAGCGGACAAATATCAGATTCCGGTAATAATATTGACAGATTTATATTTGGCAGATTATACAAAGACTACTCAGCCATTTGATTTTTCTAAAATTAAAATAGAAAGATATCTTTGCAGAGAAGAGGACACAGGGGATAGTGAATATAAAAGATATAAAATAACTGAAAGTGGTGTATCTCCCAGAATAATTCCGGGAAAGGTTCCCGGTGAAGTAGTGCTGGTGGATAGTCATGAACATGATGAATATGGCCATATTACAGAAGATCCAAAGTTAAGAACTGAAATGGTACTTAAGAGAATGAGAAAATTTGAAGGATTAAAGGAAGAGGCAGAAGAGCCTTGGTTTATAGGAGAAGTAAATCCTGAAAACCTAATAGTATGCTGGGGTTCAACCTATGGTGCAGTAAAAGAAGCAGTATATAGATTAAATGTCGAAGGATTCTCAGTTGGAGCTTTAGTATTTGGCGATATATGGCCATTTCCAAAGAAAAAGCTTCTAAATTTGGGTAAAACCGCAAAGAATATAATAGATATAGAACAAAATGCTACCGGTCAGCTAAACAGCATTATAAAAGAAGAAACACCATATGAGTCAAATTTTAAAATTTTGAAATTTGACGGCAGACCTTTTAGTGGAGATGAGATATATAGACGGTTAAAGGATGAGGTTTTACAAAAGTAAGAAGATTAGGATTATTTTTAATAATAGCATGAAGAGTACAGGGGGCTTGTCCACCCCCTATATTTTATTTATAATAATTTATTTGTCATAATTGTTATGATTTCCGCGGATGCCTTTTCCTTCAGGCCGCCTTTTATATCAAATGCGTCTGCAGCGATAATATCATCCATAACCGCGCTTACCTGTTCTGCCGTCAATTCATCTAAAGGATCATCCAGGTTGCAGGAGAAGGTACTGCCTTCTGCACATTTGAACGACATAGTCAATTTTGTGGACATTACATCACCTCCCTGCATTCAGATTCATATTCTTGATTCAGCTTTTCAGCATCTCCGTATAAGGCAATTTTATTTTTCATATTAATCAATCCTTCTGTTTTGGTTAATAAGGCGTTGCATTTGTATACATTTGATCCGTATATGTATACATTTGGAAAATGTGATTATTTCAACGTAAATTCAAGCTGATGCAAAATGAAGATGCAGTTCGCGA
>DFOA01000003.1:0-12707 GCA_002381185.1 Firmicutes bacterium UBA3553
ACGGATGACCGACACCATATAGTTATTCGGGGTTGCCGCTATACAGCCCCGCCACTCACCTCCTCGGGTTCTGTAGTATGCCGCTACCTACAAGAAGAGGATAACACAAAAAAGAGTGAAAGGACGATGGAATTTAAGGTGTTTCATAACCCCATCGGTGCCTTTCGCAGAAAGGTGGATTTATAGTTATGAAAAAGATGTTAAATTTATTTTTAATAATAGTGACCGTTTTATCATTAATCGGCTGCTCGTCCATAAATGAAGTGGACGAAGATAAGGTGAAAGACGTTTCTGACAAAATTACAGAAGCTATTATTAACACCGTGGGAAAATCAGAAGCAAGCAGGCAGGAATCACATACCATAAATGCCGGGAACTTAAACACCTTAAATATTAGCAGTTCAGTCGGTGATATTAAAATTGATACTCATAAATCAAATGATGTTTTAATAGGTATAAATATTGTTGCAAAATCAGGATCAAAAGAAAAATCAGAACAATTGGTTGAAGACTTCGACTACACGGTTGATGAAAGCCTTAATTCAATTGATGTGGACACAACTTATAAAGATATAAAACTTGAGGATTACAATATATCAACAGAATTATCAATAACTGTACCTGAAAATATAACAAATATTATTATTTCTCTAAATGTAGGTAATGTTAATATTAAAAATATTAAAGGAAAATTTGAAGTCCAAAACAATGTAGGAAATATCATTGTTGAAAATTCACAAGGTTCCTACATTTTAAAAACAAATGTGGGAGAAATAAATTTATATAGCAATGCTGCTGATGAAAATTCAGAGTTTATTACAAATACAGGTGATGTGAAGTTATCATTTAATGATATATCAAATGCAGACAGCATAAAAGCGGTTACCGACATAGGAGACATTACTATAACCATACCTGATAATTCAAGCTATGAAGCTGTAATAAATGAATTCATGGGAAAGGAAAAAACCGAATCAAACGGGGATAAACACACTAAGCTTGAAATAAGAACAGGAGTCGGCAGCATAAATTTTAATTAAATAGTTTATATATTTTAAGATGCTTAACGGCATCTTTTTTTTTACATTATTCTCGTTTTGATTTGATAATATGGTGGTATAATTAATATAGTACATAATTACCTTTATAAACACTATATATTATTGTATAATTTATATATAAATACATTACTTGCAGCAATTACCAAAAGGAGCATCATATGAAAAATAACAATGAACTGCCAATCTATTTATTTCACCAGGGAACTAATTACTATTCATACAGGCTGCTCGGTTCGCACATTGCCGATAACGCAGGCACTATTTTCAGGGTTTGGGCACCGAGTGCAAAAAGTGTACATGTTGTAGGTAATTTTAACGAATGGAAAAAGGATATAAGGTATGAAATGAAAAGAATTGATAAATGCGGCATATGGGAATTATTCATACCGCTTATACAATCCGGCGAATTGTACAAATACCTTATCACAACAAAAGAAAACAAAGAATTGTTTAAATCAGATCCATATGCATTTTCATCTCAGACAAAGACAGAAACAGCTTCAATCGTCTATAACATAAATAATTACAATTGGCGCGATAAAAATTGGAAAATCTATAAAAAGTCTGTTAATTTACATGAACTACCAGTTAATATTTACGAACTTAACCTTTCCTCGTGGAAACGAAAAGAAAATGGAAATCCATATACATACAGAGAAATTGCAGAAAGCCTGATAGCTCACGTTAAAGAACACGGACATACACACATTGAGCTTATGCCAGTGATGGAGCACCCATACGACGGTTCTTGGGGGTATCAGGTTTCCGGATATTATGCCCCCACAATGCGTTTCGGCCAACCGGATGATTTAAAATACCTGATTGATGAATGCCACTTAAACGGCATCGGAGTTATTATTGATTGGGTTCCGGCACACTTTCCGAAGGATGCCCATGGATTGTATATGTTTGATGGAAGCTGCCTTTATGAATATGATGAAGTCTGGCTCAGAGAAAACAAAGGCTGGGGCACCCACAAATTCAATTACGAAAAAACAGAAGTCCAATCCTTTTTAATTTCAAATGCGATATTCTGGATAGAAGAATATCATGCTGATGGTTTAAGAGTCGATGCTGTAAGCTCGATGCTTTATTTGGATTATGATAAAAAAGAAGGCGAATGGACTCCAAATATTTACGGCGGCAATGAAAACCTTGAAGCTATTGCTTTCTTAAAAAAATTGAATGAAACAGTATTTAAGCTTCATCCTCATACAATGATGATTGCAGAAGAATCTACTGCATGGCCCATGGTTACAAAGCCTGTTTATTTAGGTGGCCTTGGATTTAATTTCAAATGGAACATGGGATGGATGAACGATATTTTAGAATACATGGAAACAGACCCGTTCTTCAGAAAATACAAGCACAAAAACATTACTTTTTCACTGCATTATGCATTCAGTGAAAATTTCATTCTGCCCATTTCTCATGATGAAGTTGTTCATGGAAAAAAATCAATACTTAACAAGATGCCCGGACCTTATGAAGAGAAATTTGCAAATGTGAGGGCTCTGCTTGGATTTATGATGGCACATCCCGGGAAAAAACTTAATTTCATGGGGTACGAGGTCGGTCAGTTCACAGAGTGGGATTACGACAAAGAAGTAGAATGGTTTATGATAAATTACGAATATCATAAAAAATTAAACATATATATTAAAGTCTTAAATGAATTTTATCTTAATAATTCTGAGCTTTGGGAAATAGATCATTCATGGGATGGTTTTAAGTGGGTTTCTAATGACGACTATGAACAAAACATCATCGCGTTTAAAAGAATAAATAAAAAAGGAGAGGAATTGATTACAGTTATTAATTTTTCTCCGGTTGAAAGACTTCACTATCAAATCGGAGCTGATGAAGGAGAATACAAAGAAGTCTTTAACTCCAACGCTTTGGAATTCGGGGGAACAGGCTCGGGGAATATGGGCAGGATTATTTCATCAAAGGGACGTATACACGGATATGACTCTTATATTTCTCTGACAGTGCCTCCTTTGTCGGTAATTTTCTTAAAAAAAGATAAAGTGAACAATATAAACGAAATGGGAGGTAGAATATATGAAATTAGCTAAAAAAGAATGTGTTGTAATGCTTCTTGCAGGTGGTCAGGGAAGCAGATTAGGCGCTCTGACAAAAAAAATAGCAAAGCCATCTGTACCCTACGGTGGTAAATACAGAATAATTGACTTTCCTCTGTCGAACTGCGTTAATTCAGGTCTTGATACAATAGGTGTACTGACACAATATCAGCCTCTGATATTAAATTCTTATATAGGCGACGGCAAATCCTGGGACTTGGACAGGATGAACGGAGGCATTCAAATACTTCCGCCTTATCAAAGAGTTGATGACTCCGAATGGTATTCCGGAACTGCAAATGCCATATATCAAAATATAGATTTTATCGACCAATATAATCCTGAATATGTGTTGGTTCTTTCAGGTGACCATATATATAAAATGGACTACTCCTTAATGATAAAGTATCACAAGGAAAAAGATGCTGATTGCACAATCTCTGTAATTGATGTTCCTATCAGAGAAGCATCAAGATTTGGTATATTAAGCTCAGATAATGAAGGCAGAATTACGGACTTTGAGGAAAAGCCCAAAAAACCAAAGAGCACAAAGGCATCTATGGGAATTTATGTGTTCAGCTGGCACAAGCTTAAAGAATACTTGGAGATTGATGACAAAAATCCTGAATCTACAAAGGATTTCGGAAAAGATGTAATACCGTTAATGCTAAAAGCAGGCGAAAAAGTTTATTCATACGAATTTGAAGGTTATTGGAAAGACGTGGGAACCATTGATTCACTGTGGCAGGCAAACATGGACCTATTGGGAGACAGCAGTTTTGATCTCTCAGGTGACTGGGTAATTTATTCAAGGCACGCCGAAAGGCCTCCTCAATACATAAGCAGCAATTCAACAGTTAAAAACTCCATCGTTTCAGAAGGCGCAGTCATATTTGGGTCTGTTGAAAACTCAATAATATTTTCCGGAGTGAGAATAGGAGAAAATGCAGTTGTAAGAGATTCAGTTATAATGGCTGACGTTCAAATTAAAGAAAACTCAATTGTAAACAATTCTATAATAGACGAAGCAGTAGTAATAGGGGCAAATCTTAAAATAGGCACTCCAAGAGATAAAAATTTAGGAATTACTGTTATACCACGAGAGAGCATCATAAATAACATGCAGGAGGTGTAAAATGAACGCTTTAGGAATTATATTTTCAGACATGCAGGATTGGAGCATGACGGAGCTGGCTTCGCATCGTTCAGTTGCAGCTATACCGTTCGGAGGAAGATACAGGCTTGTAGATTTTCCTTTGTCCAACATGGTGAATTCCGGAATAAACAAAGTATGCATCATAACAAGAAGCAATTACAGATCCTTGATGGAACACGTAGGCTCTGGCAAAGACTGGGATTTATCAAGAAAAAAAGGAGGCATTCTCATATTCCCTCCTTATGCTCTGGGAGAAAATCACGGATTGTTTCAGGGAAGACTGGATGCCTTAAAAAGAGTCTTAGATTATATTTCATCTTCTAAAGAAAAGTACATCATAATGTCAGACTGCGACATGATATACAACATAAATTACAAGGATGTTATCCGTTATCACGAAGAAAAAAATTCGGATATAACTGCTGTATATACTAAAGTTAACATAGAAAAGAACTGTTCCATACATAAAATACTGTATGAGTTTGACGATAGCGGAAGAGCTGATGATATTTTAGTATATCCTGTTACAAAAGGTGTTCATAACGTAGGGCTTAATACATGGGTTATGAACAAAGACTTTTTAGAATCCATAATATACGATGCCATTGCAAGAAATTACAAGGATTTCAGCTATGACGTTCTTGCAAAAAAGGTTCATTCGTTAAGAATTTACGGCTATGAACACAATGGATATTTTGCTCATATAGATTCCTTGCAAAGTTATTACGACAACAGCCTGGGCTTATTGAAGAAGAATAATATTCAAAGGTTATTTTATTCAAACACAGGCCCTATTTACACAAAGACAAAGGATTCCACCCCTACAAAATACTGTAGGGATGCCAATGTGAAAAATTCTCTAATAGCAAGCGGCTGCGTAATTGAAGGAGCAGTTGAAAACAGCATAATTTTCAGAGGAGTCAGAATAGGTAAAAACGCAGTAGTTAAAAATTCAATCATTATGCAGCATGGCGTAATAGGAGAAAACGCAAAGCTCGATTCAATTATAACAGATACCTATGCCCAGGTTACAAATGATAGAATCTTGCTTGGTTATTCAAACTGTCCGTTTTTTATTAAAAAACATTCAATCGTATAGGAAGGAGTGAACTATGAGTAAAATGAAAGTGCTTTTTGCGGCTTCAGAAGCCGCTCCATTTATTACCACAGGTGGCCTGGGAGAAATAGCAGGCTCACTTCCCAAGGCTTTAAAAGAAAAATACGGAAATAATATAGACATAAGAATAATACTTCCCTTGTACCAAAGTATTTATGACAGAAAGGGGTTTGAATTTGTTGGTAAAACTACTGTTCCCCTTGTATGGAGGCAGCAATACTGCGGGGTGTTTAAAAAAACAATAAATGATGTTACATATTATTTTATAGATAATGAATACTACTTTAAAAGAAGTGAATGCTACGGCCATTTTGACGATGGAGAAAGATTTGCATTTTTCTCAAAGGCAGTATTGTTCATATTGCCCATGCTTAATTTCTTCCCTGACATAATTCATTCAAATGATTGGCAGACATCGCTTGTTCCTGTTTATTTAAAAACCATTTATTCAAATTCCCATGATTACAAGAACATAAAAACAGTATTGACAATTCACAACATTGAATATCAAGGAATATATGATATTAATATTGCAGAGGATGTATTAGGAATTTACGGCACGGAAAAATCAATAGTTGAATTTAACGGTTCAATTAATTTGCTGAAAGGAGCCATGGAAACTTGTGATATTATAAGCACTGTCAGCGAAAGCTATTCAAAGGAAATACTTGATGATTACCATGCCCACGGATTGGCTGCCATTATTTACAAAAATGCTTCAAAGGTAAGAGGAATTTTAAACGGCATAGATATTGATTTTTATAATCCTGAAACAGACAGCTCACTTTTTGAAAACTACAGCATAGATAATATTCAAAGCAAATATGTCAACAAATCAAATCTCCAACTGATGGCAGGACTTCCCCAGGATGAAAACGTGCCTGTTATCGCAATAATTTCAAGGCTGGTAAAACACAAGGGCTTTGATTTGATAATTAGTGGAATTGAAGAAATATTGAAAGAAAAAGTTCAATTTTTAATTTTAGGCAAGGGTGACAGAAGCTATGAACTTCGCTTTAAAGCTTTGCAGGATATTTATCATGATAAGGTGGCAGTGAGAATTGATTTTAATCCGGACCTGGCAAGAAAATTATACGCAGGTGCCGATTTTCTTCTAATGCCGTCCATAAGCGAGCCCTGCGGCATAGCACAGATGATTGCTTCCCGTTACGGAACTGTTCCCATTGTAAGAGAAACCGGTGGTCTTAAGGATTCAATAAAGGACTGCAGCCTCGGTTCCGGAAACGGCTTTACATTTTACGAACAGTCTCCGGGAGCTCTGGCTGAAACTGTTAAAAGAGCCTTGAAGGTTTACGCAAACAAAGAAGACTTTAAAAAGCTTGTTAAAACTGTAATGTCTACGGATTTTAGCTGGGAAAAATCAGCCGTAAAATACTTTGAAATGTACGAAAACTTATAAGGAGTTACATAATGCTGACATCAAACATGGATTCAAAACTCATCAATTCACTTATTGATGAGGAAATTTCCCGATATTGGAACATAGATCCCAAAAGTGCCAATACAAATCAAATATACAGGGCATTGTCTGTGGTTATAAGAGATATACTCCGGGATAAACGAAACAGGTTTATGAATGAAGTAAATAAGGCAGGGCAAAAACAAGTATATTACATGTGCATGGAATTTCTGACAGGAAAATCCCTGAGAAACAATTTGTATAATTTAAAAATTGAAAATGAAGCTTCAGAAGCTTTAAAAAAATACAATGTCTCATTAGATGAATTGTATGCGATTGAAAAGGACCCAGGTCTTGGCAACGGAGGCCTTGGGAGGCTTGCAGCGTGCTTTATGGACTCCTTGGCAACACAGGACTATCCGGCAGCAGGCTATTCAATTAAATACGAATTCGGTCTTTTTAAACAAAAAATCATAGACGGCTGGCAGACAGAACTGCCTGATGATTGGCTTACCACTTCGGATGTGTGGCTTGTTCCTAAAACTGATGAACGAGTCATTGTAAAATTTGACGGGAAAATACGAGAGGAATGGACTGACAACAATTTATTGATTCATCATGACTTTCCCACTGAAATTGAAGCCGTTCCCTATGATATGTTCATTTCAGGCTATGGAAGTAAAGGAGTGAGCCTTTTAAGGCTTTGGGAAGCAAGAAGCCTTAACTCTATTGATATGAATTTGTTTTCCCAGGGAGACTATATCAGGGCGCTGTCGGAAGACTCTATGGCAGAAGCAATTTCAAAGGTTCTATATCCTGCGGATAATCATTACGAAGGAAAAATTCTGAGACTTAAACAGCAATACTTTCTTGTTTCCGCTTCGGCCCAGGACATTGTAAAAAAGCATTTTAACCGGTATCACACCCTCGACAATTTCAGTGATAAGTCTGCAATCCACATTAATGACACTCATCCGTCTCTTATTATACCTGAGCTTATGCGGATTTTTATGGATGAATATCATTATTCCTGGGAAAAGTCCTGGAAAATTGTTTCTAATACTGTTTCCTATACTAACCATACAGTTTTGACAGAGGCCTTGGAAACTTTTGATATAAATATTGTAAAAGCAAAACTGCCGAGAATATTTATGATTATTATCGAAATAAACAGACGGTTTTTGGAGGAAGCAAAATCAAAATATTACGGAGATTATAACAAAGCTGTTCAAATGTCCATTTTCGGATATGACAAGGTGAACATGGCAAATCTTTGTATAATCGGAAGCCGCTCCGTTAACGGTGTAGCACGGCTGCATACGGAAATACTTAAAAGGACTGTTTTTAAAAACTTTTATGATTACAATCCCGACAAATTTATAAACATTACTAATGGAATAACTCACAGGCGTTGGCTGAATCAGGCAAACCCAAAGCTTAAAAATTTGCTGGATGAACTGCTGGGACCTATATTCTGTTTGAACCCGGAAAAATTATCGGGACTAAAAAAATATGTAAATGATGATTCAGTTCTTAATACTTTAAATGATATAAAATATTCAAATAAAAAAAAGCTGGCTGATTATGTTCTTAAAAATGATCACATAATATTGAACCTGGATTCTATATTTGATGTTCAGGCAAAAAGGCTTCATGAATATAAAAGGCAGCTTCTAAATGCTTTGAGAATTATAAGCCTGATTATAGATATAAATGAAGGAAACACAAAAGATATTGTACCTGAAACATTTATATTTGCGGCTAAGGCGGCACCGGGATACTACAGGGCAAAGGAAATTATACAGCTCATATATGCTTTAAGTGATTATATCAACAAAAACACCTTTATAAAACAATACATCAATGTTGTATTTTTAGAAAACTATTCGGTCTCTTTAGCTGAGCTGATTATTCCTTCCGGAGAACTAAGTGAACAAATTTCCCTGGCAGGCAAGGAAGCCAGCGGAACAGGAAATATGAAATTCATGCTGAATGGCGCTCTTACAATAGGTACCTATGACGGGGCCAATGTTGAAATTATAAATCAGGTAGGAGAAGAAAACTTCTTTTTGTTCGGAATGAGAGATTACGAAGTTGAAAATTTGTGGAAACATGGCTACTATTCAGTACAATATTACCAAAAGAACATTAAGCTCCGTAAAATAATTGATTACTTGAATAAAGGCATTAACGGCAAATCCTTTGAGTCCATAAGCAAGTACTTAATAGGAGGCAGCCAGGTGGGAGATCCTTACATGTGTTTTGCTGACTTTGACAGCTACATGGATGTTCACAGCAGAGCATCTCATTTGTATTTTGAAAATAAAAGAAAATGGAGCCAAATGTCTTTGATGAATATTGCATGTTCAGGAATATTTTCTTCAGACATAACAATCAGGGAGTATGCTGATAATATCTGGCATTTAAAGTCAATTGATTAAAAGAAAACAAAAAAATTCTTAGCCGGCTGCGGATAACAAAAAGCTAAGCAGTCTGAAGGGGACGAGATTCCATTTTGTTTAAGGGAGATGTTATGTTTATATTTGACAGTCAATCAGAATTTTTCCGGTATCCCCAGGGGGGCATTCGCATAAATCAAGAAATTAAAATTAAAATATATATAAAGAAAAGCTTTGTGCAAAGACCCATTATACGAATAGAAAAAAGGCATGATTACAACAGCCGGTTTTGCAAGGAAGTTCCGACAGAATGGATTGGAACAGAAAAATCCTATGACCTGTATAAAGGAAGTTTTGCCGTTAAAGATTGCGGTCAATATTATTATAAGTTCATATTTGATGAAAATGTTGAATCACAGCCTTATGAACTTTTAATATATGAAGAAAGTTACGCAACGCCCCAATGGATTAAAGGCGGGATAATATATCACATATTTGCCGACAGATTTTACAAAACCAGAACCTTAAAGAAAAACCGCGACATCATAATAAGAAATGATTGGGGCGGAATCCCCAATTTTCTTCCTGATGAAGAAGGCGAAATTAAGAACAATGATTTCTTCGGAGGAAATCTGGAAGGAATAAAGGAAAAGCTTCCCTACCTATCCAACATTGGAGTAACAGCACTTTATCTGTCTCCCATATTTGATGCCTATTCAAACCACAAGTATGATACGGGAGATTACCTTTCAATTGACCCCATGTTCGGAGATGAAGAATCCTTTGCAGAGCTATGCAAAAAAGCGGAAGATTGCGGAATCGGCATAATATTGGACGGAGTTTTCAGCCACACAGGTGTTGACAGTATTTATTTCAACAAGTATGGATATTACAATTCACTTGGTGCTTATCAAAGCCAAAGCTCACCTTATTATGACTGGTATATATTTAATAAGTGGAAGGATGATTATGAAAGCTGGTGGGGAATCAAAACACTTCCCGCAGTTAACAAAGCTTGTGAAGATTACATTAATTTTATATCCGGTGAAAACGGAGTGTTGAAATATTGGCAGAAAAGAGGCGTTAAGGGGTGGCGTCTTGATGTTGCAGATGAGCTGCCTGATGAATTTATTGAAAAACTTCGCATGGCGGTTAAGGAACAAAATAATGAAGCTTTTATAGTGGGTGAGGTATGGGAAGATGCAGCAAACAAATTCTCGTATGGAAAATTAAAGAAATACCTTTCTGGAAAGCAGCTTGATTCTGTAACCAATTACCCATTAAGAAACGCTATTATTGATTACATAAAAAATAGGGATTGCGGCCTGTTATACAGCACAATGAATTTTATCATTGAAAAATATCCTCCTCAAACTGTAAACTGCCTCATGAACATATTAGGTACCCATGATACTGCAAGAATTCTCACTGTTTTAGGATGCAGAGAAACACCTCAGAAAAAAAATGAAAGAGCTGTATATAAGTTAGACAGCAAGGAATTAGAAAAAGGAATACAACTTCTCAAAATTGCAAGCTTGCTTCAATTTACCCTTCCTGGAGTCCCGTGCATTTATTACGGTGACGAAGCCGGAGTTGAAGGCTTCGAGGATCCCTTCAACAGAGCATGTTTCCCCTGGGAAAATGAAAACAAGGAAATCCTAAGCCATTATAAAATGTTGTCTGAGTTAAGGAAAAACAAATTATTTGCTGAGGGTAAATACAAATGTTTATTGCACGAGGCTGAAGTATTTGCTTTCGAAAGATATTATGATAATGAAAAAATAATTATTGCAGTCAATATGTCAGAAGATACCATTACATTAAGACTTAAAGAAAATATGAAGGAATACTACGGCAGCAGTACAGGAACCAGCTTTAACTTAAACAGTGAAGAATATTTGGTATTATTTAATGGATAAAACACGTTTTAGCGTTTTATCCGTTAAATTCTACCGCTTTTTATTGTCATTGTTCTGATTTTATCTATAAGCTCATTAGTCAGCATTTCTTTTTTTACCCTCCACATCCAGTTTCCTCCCAATGTTGAAGGGGTATTTATTCTTCCGCGGGAATCCAAATGCAAATAATCCTGTAAAGGAATGACAGCTTTTCCTGCTTTGCTTTCTAATGCCTTTTCAATTATCTTGTCAATTATTATGTCTTCTTTTATATCTACATTTATGTTTAATCTGTTTAAAGCATATAGTTTAGTATCCATATCCAGGCTTTCAAGCCATCCTCTTAGGGTATCATTATCATGGGTACCTGTATAGACAACAGAGTTTTCCTCATAATTCTGAGGAAGATATGGATTTGACCGATTTCCGTCAAATGCAAACTGAAGAACTTTCATTCCGGGAAAGCTAAGTTCATTTCTCAGCTTTATAACACTGTCTGTGATAATACCCAGGTCCTCAGCAATGATATTTAGTTTTCTCAGTTCCTTTATTGCCTGCTCAAACAGCTCCTTCCCGCCTGCAGGAAGCCACTTGCCCATAATTGCATTTTCAGAACCTACCGGAACAGCCCAGAATTCATCAAATCCTCTGAAATGGTCTATTCGGACAACATCGTACAGCCTGAAGGACCATTTTAACCTTTTTATCCACCATTCGTAGGAATTTTCCTTAAGATATCCCCAGTTGTACACAGGATTTCCCCATAGCTGACCTTTGTCTGAAAATGAGTCCGGCGGAACCCCTGCAGCCATGGACAGCTTCATATTTTCATCGACTTCAAACAGCTTCCTCTCAGCCCAGGCCTCAACGCTGTCTTTTGCAGCATAAATAGGAATATCTCCTATTATTGATATCCCTTTTTTACATGCATAATCTTTTAATTTGTAATACTGCTCAAAGAACAAAACCTGAAGAAAAATCCAAAATTCAGTTTTATCTCTAAGCAATTGCCTGTATTTTTCCAGGGCCTCTTCGTTTCTGTCTGAAATGCCTTCATCCCATTCATACCATGGCATTTGATTGAAATGATACTTTAATGCCATGAACAATGAATAATCAGCTGCCCATTGGTTGTTATTTCTGAATTCATTTATTTCGCTTAAGTATTTTAACTTGCAGTTTATAAATGCGTTATATAATATTTTATACCTGAAATTGAACTGCTTTTCATAATCCACATATTCGTCATCGGAATCCAAAACTTTACAGTCCTCATATGACAAAATTCCTTTTTCAATAAGAGGCTCCAAATCAATATAATATGGATTGCCTGCGAAGGCTGAAAAGGATGAATACGGTGAATCACCGTAGGAAACAGGCCCAATCGGCAGCAGCTGCCAATACTTCTGTCCTGCTGCATGCAGAAAATCTATGAAGTTGTATGCTTCCCTCCCGAATGTTCCTATTCCGTATTTCGAAGGAAGTGAACTGATAGGCATAAGTATTCCTGAACTTCTGTCAAGCATTATATACTCCCGATTTTAAGACCAAAGACCAAAGGGGACGGTTCTT
>DFOA01000003.1:12731-128534 GCA_002381185.1 Firmicutes bacterium UBA3553
ACCAGTTTTTAACTGGTCCAGCAAGAACCGTCCCCTTTGGTCTCTTTTGGTCAGATTACAAATATTTTTTTAATACTTCAACCTTGTCTGTCTTTTCCCAAGGAAGGTCCAGATCATCTCTTCCAAAATGGCCGTAGGCAGCCAACTGCTGGTATATAGGTCTTCTTAAATTAAATCCTTCAATAATTGATGCCGGTCTTAAGTCAAAGTTTTCTGAAATAGCCTGCTCTATTTTTTCTTCGGCAATTTTATTTGTACCGAAAGTATCCACCATTATTGAAACAGGTTTTGCAACACCGATTGCATAAGCAAGTTCAACTTCACATTTATCTGCCAGCCCTGCTGCAACAATATTTTTTGCAATATGTCTTGCCGCATATGCTGCTGAACGGTCAACTTTAGTTGGATCCTTTCCTGAAAATGCTCCGCCGCCGTGTCTTGCGTATCCTCCGTAAGTGTCAACTATTATTTTTCTTCCTGTCAACCCTGAATCACCCTGAGGTCCGCCTATAACGAATCTGCCAGTAGGGTTGATGACGTACTTGGTGTTTTCATCTAATAATTCAGCAGGAACAGTTGTTTTAACAACATGCTCCAATAAATCCTTTTCAATTGTAACTCTGTCAACTTCAGGACCGTGCTGAGTTGATATTACTATTGTATCAATTCTTACAGGTTTGTTATCATGATATTCAACAGTAACCTGAGTCTTGCCATCCGGTCTTAAGTAATTAACTATTTTATTTTTTCTGACTTCAGTAAGCTTAAGCGAAAGCTTATGGGCTAATGATATGGGCATAGGCATCAATTCCGGTGTCTCATTGCATGCAAAACCAAACATCATGCCCTGGTCTCCTGCGCCAATCATATCCCTTGTATCCTGATGATCTTTTTTGTACTCATCAGCCTCGTTAACACCCATTGCTATGTCCTGTGACTGTTCCTCAATTGATGTGAACACAGCACAGGTTTTGTAGTCAAAGCCGTATTCAGCATTGTCATATCCTATATTTTGAACAGTGTTTCTTACTATTTTGGGTATATCAATATAGCAGTTTGTGCTTATTTCACCTGCCACAAGTACAAATCCTGTTTTAGTAATTGTTTCACAGGCAACTCTTCCGTTTGGATCTTGTTCTAGAATTGCATCTAAAATACCATCTGAAATCTGGTCGCACATTTTGTCAGGATGACCTTCAGTAACTGATTCAGATGTAAATAACCATTTCTTCATATCCTATTCCTTTCTTTATAAAAAAATCACAGTTTCATTACCAATATATTTGCTCCCCATACAAAAAACCTCTTCCTAACAGAAGAGGTCCCTAATGTCTATTTAGCCTCATCTTTCGGAAATCCGCGGGAATTGGCACCTTGAATAAATCAGGCTGCCGGGTTTCATCGGGCCTCGTCCCTCCACCACTCTTGATAAGGAGTATTTTGCACAATAATAACACATACATAGTATATTGTCAATATGCGGCGGAAATTATTTTTTACCATTTTCTTCATATCTATTATCATTATTTCCTAATTTTATTATTATGTTATAAAGAAATAATTTTATAACTGCAGTCCGGTACGGAACAAAATAAAAAAATAATCGTCTAATTAAAATAGAATTTAATCCTTTATTTCTAAAAATTACTTCTTTAATTAACAGTAATTTAATAATGATTGTCCTTTTTTTATGTTATAATGGATTATATGAAATTAAAAACGGAAAGGAATGATTTATTTGTTTATTAAGAAAATAGCAGCTTTTTCTGCAGCCTTGGCAATTTTACTAAGCTCATACGCTTATGGAAGCAGTTTTTACACAGTCCACGACCTGTCAAAAGAAACAAGGCTCTCAACAGGCATAACATATGAAAAAATTGAAAGGTATACCAGTGTGGGCTGGATGAACATCAATGTCATCAGAGCGGATTTAACAGATCAATACACAGAAGTGGAGCCCATAACAAGCGAGAATGGTGTATCTAACAGAACCCCCTTAAGCTCCATGATTAAATCCTCAGGGGCAACAGCTGCGGTTAACGGCGACTTTTTTTACATGGGAGATCCTACATATACATATGGACCATTAATTGAAGGCGGAAATATAATTACATCACCTCTGCCATACAGCAGCGGTTATCCTACGGTTTCAAGACTTCTGGACGGGAATGTAAACATATCAGTTTGGAATCCTGTAATTACATTGTATGGTTCTGACAGCACAGCATACAATGTTGTTGTTTTAAATAAAACATCCTCATTAGACTGGGGCCCTACAGTGCTTACCAAGGACTGGAACAAAATGTCTCCGGGATATGATGGCAAGAAGGATATCGTGGAGGTTGTTGTAGTTGGACAAACAGTTACTGAAGTAAGAAAAAATCAACCTTCTACAATAATACCGGAAGAAGGATATGTTATAGCAAGCTGCAACGCGACAACAATGGAGCAATTGATGCAATCATTTATACCTGGTCAGCCGGCAACTCTAAACATACAGCTTGACTTCAGTCCGGAAAATGTTGAATGGGCTTTTGGCGCATTAAATTACCTGGTTAAAGATGGTCAGTTAAATCTGGTAAGCAATGAGGCGCTGGGAGCTAATCCCCGAACGGCCATAGGCTTTAACAAAGACAACACTGAAATGATAATGGTTACAATTGACGGAAGAAATAAAGACTATGTTGGTGTTAAACAGACTGAACTTGCAGAAATAATGCTTGGACTCGGAGCTTATAATGCTGTAAATATGGATGGAGGAGGCTCCACCACCATGGGTGTAGACTTTTTGAGAAATTCAAATATAACCGTTGTCAACATTCCTTCTGATGGGAGAGAAAGAAAAATAGCATCCGGTGTGGGGGTATTTAACACTTCACCTGACAGCAACAATGTAGGATCGATAGAAATCATTCCTGCCCAAAATGCTGTATTTAACAATACAGAAGTAAGTATGGGACTTAAATTTTACAATGAATATTACACTCATATGGAAGCAGACTTAAAGGATGTTGAATATAAAGTATCACCGGCAGACGCAGGAAAGGTCGTAAATAATATTTTCTATCCGAGTAAAGCCGGAAAGGCAGTTATTACCGCACAAATTGAAAATGCCCAAGGTCAGGTAGAAGTTAATGTTCTTGATACACCTGTGGCATTGAAATTCAATACAGATTCATTGACCTTCGGTCTTGGAGACACATATGAAATAGGCGAAATTCTGGGAATTGACAAAGATGGAAATTCCGCTTATATACCTGCAAAATATGTTTCATATTCCTACAGAAACAGAATAGGTACGGTTGAAAACGGAATCTTCACAGCAGGAGATGTCAGCAATACCGGTGCAATAACAGCAACATTTGGAAATGCCACAAAGAATATTATTGTTAAAGTCGGATACAGATACAAGACACTGAACCGTTTCGAAGACCTGGAAAACCTGAAATTAACTTTATATCCCGAAGGTTCTGCCGGAAATATTTCTGTTACCAAGGACTTCGTCAAGGAAGGCTCAAGTGCATTGAAATTAGACTATGACTTTACTAAAATGACTGACCAGAGCATTGCCTTTGTTGAATTTGGCAAAGATGGCGAAGGAATAAAGTTGGAGGAAAAGCCTAAAGCAATAGGAATGTGGGTTTATGGTGACGGTAAGAATCACTGGCTGAGAACCAGAATCAATGACGCTTACAACAATCAGATAAAGCTTACATTTGAAGACGAGGTAAACTGGACCGGCTGGAAATGGGTTGAAGCTCATATTCCTGAAGGAACAGCCTATCCGGTTACATTAAAAAATATTTATCTTGCTGAAATAAATGAAACAAGAAAAGATGCCGGAACAATATACATTGATAATTTAAGAATTATGTATGAGCCTCAGGATAAACAACTGGGTTTAAAAGCTGAAACAGAATTTGTTGATTCTATAAAAGCATCAAAAGTATCTGATTATTCTGAAAAACTTGTTGTAACAGCCGACAAAAAAGAAATTCTTTCAGGTAAGGGAGAAATCATATACTTTGACGGCATAATATCAAATGGAACAATGAGCGCAAGCAACACTACAATGTGGAACAATATAAAAAGCCTTGTAAATTATAAGGATAAGGTCCTTGTACTTACAATGAATGCTGATTTAGATAATATTAACGATGAAAGAGAAATAAGAGTTTTAAAAGAAATTCTTGAAAAAGCTTCTGAAAACAACAATGTATTTGTTGTATATAAGTCTGATAAAGAAAATACCATAGTAGAAAACGGAATCAGATACATTGCTTATGATGACAGCTTCGAACTTGGCATAACACCTGGCGGTCTAAAATATAAAAATTAATGAACCAACATACCGGCTTACATTTGCCAAGGAGGGTCTATGTGGAAAGAATTTAAGGAATTTGCGTTTAAAGGTAATGTTTTAGATTTGGCCGTGGGCGTTATCATGGGCGGTGCCTTCGGTAAAATAGTGACATCCATAGTTAATGATTTAATTATGCCTGTATTGGGATACTTTATGGCAGGTATGGATTTTAAGTCATTGAAGTATGTGATGAGTGAAGCTGTCATGGAAGGCGACAAAGTAATAAAGCCTGAAACAGCTATATTGTACGGCAACTTCATACAAAATGTTGTTGATTTTTTAATAGTTGCAATATCAATTTTTATATTTATTAAATTAATCAATAAATCAAAAGAAAAACTTATAAAACAAAAAGAAGCAGTGCCAACTCCTGTTACACCGGCAAAACCAACCCAGGAAGAGCTGCTTGCTGAAATAAGAGATTTGCTTAAAGAAAAACAATAAAATTCGCCGCCCATGCGGCGAATTTTATTGTATAAATTAATCATTTCCCTTGAAATTTTATTATATTGCTGTTAAAATAGCCATAGTAAAATAATTGGAGGATATCATGAGTTTATATACAGAGTGGAATGAAAATTTAAAAAATATTACAACGCAGGAAGAATATCAGGAATTTTTTAAAGACTACATGGGAAGAGAAGCTGAATGCTACAAAAAAATCCTTGAATCTAAAAATCCTGTAATAGAAGGAAGAATCAAAGATTTATCAGAAAAGAACGACATGACGGCTATGCAGTACGTAGGTTTTCTTGACGGAGCAAACACAAGCTTTAAGGAGCAGTTGGACCTGGAAGCACTAACAGATGATTCAGAAATCAAAGCAGAACTTGACTGGGAAAAACTGCTGTGGAACATGCATGATGCAAAGGCCGAATGGCTTTACGGAATGGATGAATGGAGTAACATTTTTGACGATGAAAAAAGAAAACAAATTAAGAAGGATTTTAATAAATCAAAACAAGTTATAGCGGGAGAAAAAATAGGAAGAAACGACCCATGTCCATGCGGTTCAGGCAAAAAGTACAAAAAGTGCTGCGGTAAATAAAAAAGACAGGGGGACATCATGAATAAAACTAAAGGCATTGCTTTTGGTGTCTTGGCAGCTGTTATATATGGTTATACACCAATTCTTGCAAAATTAGCATATTTGGAGGGAAGCAATTATATGTCCCTTACTTTTTACAGAAACTTCCTTTCCATCCCCTTTCTTTTTTTTATGTTGAAGCATAAAGAAATTGATATTAAAATAAATAGAAGTGAAGGTAAGAAATTTGCCATACTTGCATCATTGGGTCCAACTTTGACTGCACTAACTTTATACGGAGCTTATAACTATATTTCTGTCGGAATGGCAACAACCATTCATTATATTTATCCCGTCTTGGTCACTGCATCTTGCATATTAATATTTAAGGAAAAAGTAAGTAAGGAAAAAATCATTGCCCTTGTATTGTCAACAATAGGCATAATGATGTTCTTTGAAGGAGCTTTCAGCATCATAGGAGTGACATTGGCTTTATTGTCAGGTATCTTTTATGCAGCCCATATACTGTATATAGATAAAAGCGGTTTAAATTCCATGTATCCATTTAAAATAACGTTTTATCTGTCAATATTTTCATCTGTATATTTGTTTATAGCCGGCATAGTAAGTAATAATCTTGTATTTGCAATGACTCCTGAAGGATGGCTATTTACAATCTTAATTGCTTTTTTTGTATCATTTTTAGCAAATACCTTTATTCCCATAGGCGTAAAATATGTGGGTCCGACAGTTACTTCTATTGTAGGAATGTTTGAACCCATAACCAGTGTGATACTTGGGATATTAATTTTACATGAACCAGTAACCACAAGAAATATAATTGCATGTATACTTATTTTGGCCGGTGTACTGGTAGTTACAATAACAAAAGATAAGCGTAACGATATAAAATAAAAATCTTCAGAATTCTGAAGATTTTTATTTTATATCTTATTTATGATATACCCTGTAGTAAACAACCGGCACCAGGATTCCTCCACCTATGAAATTTCCTATAGCTACAGGTAAAAAGTTGCTGATTAATATTTTTGATATTGTTATTGTTGAATCATATATTGCAGCCATCGGCAAATAAAACATATTTGCTACAACGTGTTCATATCCCGTAAGTACAAACAGCATTACCGGAAACCAACATCCAAGAAGCTTGCCTGTTGTATCCTTCGATGTTGTGGCAAACCATACGCCAAGAGACACGAGAATATTACACAGTATGCCTTTGCTTAATGCCTGCGTAAACGTCAATGACAGCTTGGCATTTGCAATCTTTACAACCGTTTCCGACAAAACTTGGTTATTATACACACCTCCAAAATAAAGCAAAGCTACAACTATCAAGGCTCCTATAAAGTTTCCCGTAAAAACCTGCAGCAAACTTTTTATATAATCGTATGCTTTAATCTTCTTTTGCAATAAGGCAAATGTCATCAGACAGTTACCGGTATATAACTCCCCTCCCACAAGCACTATAAGCATAAGTCCTACAGGGAATACCGCAGCTCTTATAAACACATTTTCATAGGTTACCATAAAACCCTGTGCGCCAAGAGATATATACAATCCGGCCATTATGCTCATTAGAAGCCTTTTTTGAGTTGTCATAGATGCTTTGTTTTGTGCAGTCAGTATAAGGGCTTCCGAAGTCTCTTTCGGTGATAAGCAAAAATTATTCAATTTATTAGAACAACCCCTTTATTTTTCCGTTTACATCCACATCTATGTTTTCAGCAGCAGGAACCTTTGGAAGTCCCGGCATTTTCATTATATCTCCTGTAAGTGCAACTAAAAATCCTGCTCCTGCAGATATGGTTATATCTCTTATAGTTATTTTAAACCCTGTTGGTCTTCCTAATATCTTTGCATCATCTGTCAATGAATATTGGTTTTTAGCCATACATATAGGCAGATTCCCAAATCCCATCTTTTCGAAATTGGCTATTTCCTTGCCGGCCTTTGATGAGAATTCAACATCAGCAGCTCCATAAAGCCTGGAAGCAATAGCCTTTATCTTTTCTTTTATAGGAAGGTTCAAGTCATATGCAAATTCTAAATTACTTTCTTTTTCAGAAAGTCTGATTACTTCCTCAGCAAGTTCTTTACCGCCAATGCTGCCTTTTCCCCATACTTCGGACAATGCAACATTTACTCCTAATTCCCTGCATCGTTCTCTTATTAAATTAAGTTCAGCCTCTGTATCTGTAGGGAATCTGTTTATGGCAACTACTGCAGGAAGCTTGAACACCTGAGTAACATTTTCAACATGTTTTAAAAGGTTAGGAAGTCCTTTTTCCAATGCTTCCAAATTTTCTGCCCCTAAATCTGCCTTGGCAACTCCACCGTTATATTTTAATGCCTTTACTGTTGCTACGATAACAACAGCACTTGGTCTTAATCTGGTTTTTCTGCATTTTATGTCTATAAATTTTTCTGCTCCCAAATCAGCACCAAAACCTGCTTCTGTAACTGTATAGTCAGCTATTTTGCTTGCCATTCTTGTGGCAATAACCGAGTTGCATCCGTGAGCTATATTTGCAAAAGGTCCCCCATGTATGAAAGCCGGTGTTCCTTCCAATGTTTGAACTAAATTTGGTTTTAATGCATCCTTTAAAAGTGCTGCCATAGCTCCGTGTGCTTTTAATTGTCCTGCTGTCACCGGTTCGCCGCCTCTGGTGTAAGCAACTATTATTTTAGATAAATTTTCTTTTAATTCTATTATGTCATTAGATAAACAGAATATTGCCATTACTTCAGAAGCAACCGTAATATCAAATCCGTCCTCTCTTGTTACTCCCTCTGTCTTTCCTCCAAGACCATCTACAATGTGTCTTAGCTGTCTGTCATTCATATCAACAGCTCTGCGCCAAACAATTCTTCTTGTATCAATATTCAGCTCATTGCCCTGGTGGATGTGATTGTCAATCATAGCAGCCAAAAGGTTATTTGCCGCTCCTATTGCATGAAAATCCCCCGTGAAGTGAAGATTAATATCCTCCATCGGCACAACCTGGGCATATCCGCCTCCGGCTGCTCCTCCCTTAACTCCGAATACAGGTCCTAACGAAGGCTCGCGAAGAGCAATTATTGTTTTTTTGCCAAGACTTGAAAGAGCATCGCCCAGTCCGATTGTAGTGGTGGTTTTTCCTTCTCCTGCAGGGGTCGGATTTATTGCAGTCACCAATATCAGCTTAGCATCTTCATTATCCTTTAATTCATTCTGTAAATATCTGTAATCAATTTTTGCTTTATATTTGCCGTAATTCTCCACATATTGGTCAGGAATGCCTATTTTATCCGCAATAGCATTGATTACCTGCATTTCTGCCTGCTGTGCAATTTCAATATCACTTAAAAATCTTTCTGCCATTTTTCCTCCTAGTTTCTTGTAGAAATCGTTAACTTCATATATATTATACAATCATTCATAGATAAAATCAAAGATTATAAACAAAATTAATGAAACATTTTTTAAAGTTCTAAAAACTGACTTTAATGTGATAATATGCTTTTTATATTTGTTTAAGTTGGAATAGCTGATAATATAATAAGAAAGAATGATAAATCATTCTTTCAAGGTTATTAATTGAATTCATCAAACAGTTTTTCAAAATCCTCTTTTGTGTCTTTTATATGGTAGACGTGTTTATCTTCAGGGAACCTTTCAGTTTTAACATCCTCAACATACTCTTTAAATGCATTAGTTATTACTTCTGCAACATTTGCGTATTTCTTTACAAACTTAGGAGTAAATGCCTGGAACATTCCTAACATGTCACCGCATATAATCAATTGTCCGTCGCAAGGTAATCCAGCACCTATGGAATAAACCGGTATAGTTAATTTTTTGGCTATGAATTCTGTTAATTCCGGCGGTACAGCTTCAAGCAATAGAGCTAGAGCCCCGGCTTCCTGAATTGCAAGTGCATCTTTTATAAGCTCTCTGGCACTGTCCACATAAAGTCCCTGTGCCTTAAATCCTCCAAGTTGTCCCGCACTTTGAGGCGTCAAGCCTATATGACCTATTACAACTATTCCCGCATCTGCTATAGCTTTAATCTTGCCGGCAACTCTGACTCCGCCCTCTAATTTTATAGCATCACAGCTCGCTTCCTTTAAAAACCTTACCGCATTGGCAACAGCTTCCCCCTCTGTTGTATGGTAAGAGCCAAAAGGCATGTCCCCCACTATAAATGTATTAGGAGCGCCTCTTCTTACAGCCTTACAATGAGAAATACAATCCTCCATGGTTACCGGAACAGTACCATCGTAACCTAACACCACCATTCCCAAAGAATCCCCGACCAAAATCATGTCCATGCCTGCCTGTTCGGCAAATGAAGCCATGGGGAAATCATATGCTGTAATCCAAGCTATTTTTTCTCCGTTTTTTTTCATTTTGTGCAAATCTAATATAGATTTCTTCTTTGTCATTTTATCAACTCCTTCAATATTATTCTTTTATAAATTTCGTAAAAATATGTAAAAAATACAGCTTAAGGTCTTGGAATGGATAAATCATCCTTATAGTCATTAAATACAAGATTATATGGACTTCTGTCACACCATTCTTTTGCTATACAAGCATAGCTTACTTTGTACTTGATTAATTCATTAAGCTTTTTAATTTCTTTCCATGAATTATATAAGTCACATTCATTCTTTCCGGGTTCAAACTTGAAGTATACAGGACCGCAGATTCTGGCAATTTCATCCGCTTGTATATTCCTTTGGTGTCCGCCCATTGAATCAACTATGCTCATATAAACATCCAGCGGCATATTTACGCTGCTTCTTATTGAGGCAAGCATCGGTAACGGTAAATCTGCCAAGGGGTTAAAGCTGTCCGCACCTAAATCGGAAAGCAGTTTAGCCCCCAACGAATTAGCATGTCCAGCAAATACAGATACTTTGAATTTAACATCCTTAGGTATAGTGCCTTCTTCCCTCATTTTATTTAAAAGTGACAACAAACCCTCATCACATATCATAAACCCTCTTATTCCGGCTTCGAGGCATCTGTTAAATTCTTTCAGCCACATATACAGATTATCTTGTCCTCTTATTCTCATACCTGATACATAGCCTTCCCCAGTTGTATATTGTCTCCCCAGGTCCCAGCCTCTGGAAGGAACAGGGTTCATTATGACTTCTATCTTGTTTTCCGCACCTATTTGAGCGTAGTATTTTAATTCTTCTGTTTCAAGCAGAGCTGAACCTCCTACTGTACCTATAATCCTGTGAATTGTCATATTCTTTCTTTCAGACTCTTTGATTAAGGTTTCAAAGTTTTCAACACACTCGATTCCGGCAATCTCCATTCTGTAATGGGCACCGCCTTCAAAGGTTACCTTTGAGGATGGTAAGTCATACCTGTCCTTTAAAGGAAAATTAGTTTTTTCAGTGATAAATTTTTCAATGTCTTTCAATGCCATTTTTATTTCTCCCTTCTTTATGTATGTTTTCGATCTTCTTATTTTAGTATATACCAATAAAATATAAAACGCAATACCTTTTTTCATTATTTAGAATCATTTTCTATTATTTATTGCATGGTATAATATAGACACAGAAGGTTTATATTCATATGTTCATTGAAAAATACACATTAATATTATGCGCTCAAATATTTTCGCTTCGAAAGCCAAATTTAATTTTCTATATAAAGGGATTGTATTTCCTGATATTAACGATGCTAATAATCAGAAAATAATTACCTTACTTTTCTTAATAATTATTCTTCAATGCTATCTTTATTGTAACCTAAATAATAGGACAGCTCATTAGTAACAAGTTCTAAATCTTTTTTAATGTCCATTATCTTCGTAAAGTTCAGCCTAGTGCTTGGACCGCTTACGCTTACGGCAGCAACAATTTCATTTTTATAGTTCTTAACAGGCATAGCTATACAGGATAATCCCGGATAGTATTCTTCGTCGTCTATGCTATATCCCAGTTCCTTGATTTTATCCATTTGCTCTATTAAGTCATTTGTTGAGGATACTGTTTTTGCAGTAAATTTTTCAAATTGTATATTGGCAAAAACTCTTGATATCTCTTCAGTATCCAATCCTGCCAAAATTGATTTTCCCAATGCGGTTGCATACAACGGCTCCCTTGTCCCTATGGGTACATTAGCCACTAAGGTGGATCTCGGATCAGCTCTGAAGATAATTGTAACATAGCTGTCCACCCTTACGCCGAAATTGACTGTTTCCTCGTATTTTTGACATAACTTTCTTAACGATTCTAAATTTAAGTTTGTTAAATTTCTTTGAATAGGTATATTGTTGCCTATTTCAAAAAACTTCCAGCCTAATATATATTTCGAACTGTCGCTGCATTTTTCTACATAATCATATGCCATTAATGTGTCCAATATCCTATGGACAGTGCTTTTACCAAGCTCAAGGTGAGAATCAATTTCACTTATTCCCATCCCAGAGCCTCCGTACTTATTCATAAATTCAATTATTTCTAAAGCCTTTTCAAGGGTTTGTACCGGATGCTTAGGTTCATAAACCTTAGTTTTATTCTCTAACAATTTAATTCCTCCACTTTTCTATATAATAGAATATTATATCATATAATATAGCACTATATTTGGTTTTAGACAATGAATTTATGAAACTTTTCAATAAAAAACCACAAATAATAAATCGTTCGCCACGTACCACTTTCTGCTAAGACATCCGTCATCAACTTAGCACTGCTGTCGAAAAGTCCTGCCATCGCTCGGTATAATTTAATTTAAAGACCTAACGTTCGCTAAAAACTACTGATTATTTAATAATCAGTAGTTTTTTAATCAAATTATTTGTTTTCCACAGCTGCAATTTCTTCTCTAAGTTTATTAAGTATAGCTTCGCCATCTTTTCCAACATTCTTTACATATACGTCATATGCTGCTTTACTTGCTTCCTTAAACATTTCTCTTTCATCCTCTGTCAAGTAAACAACTTCTATATCAGTAGATGCTTTGATTTTATCCAGTGCAGCACCGTTTAATTCTTCCTGAGCTTTGAACGAGAAGTCTCTCGTTTCTTCAACAGTTTCCAGAATCATTTGCTGTATATCAGCAGGCAGACTGTCAAAGAATTTAGGATTTACAGCTGTAGTTGTTACATAGAGGCTTGAAGATGCCAGTGTCAGATACTTTTGAACTTCACAGAATTTCATTTCTTCAATTGCTGATATCGGATTTTCCTGGCCCTCAATCATGTTAAGCTGAAGTCCGCTGTATACTTCCATATACGGCATTGGAGTAGGGTTGGCGCCATACGCTTCATAGGATGCCACAATCATCGGTGAAGGCATTGTCCTCATTTTTAATCCCTTCCACAATTCAGGCCTGTTTGCCGGCTTAGATGTAGTCCATTCCATTGTTCCTTCTGTCCAGTAGGAAAGAATCTTTATATTTTTTTCTAAGTATTTCTTGTTTAGCATCTCATTCAAAGCTTTACTGTTTTTAAAAATTTCTTTGTTTTTTTCCATATCCTCTGAGAATAAGAAGTGTAAAGAAAATAATTGATTTTCAGGTACGATGGTACCGGTATTGCCGGGAGAAACCATGGCAAACTCCAGACCGCCATTTTGCAGTAATTCACATTGCTGAGTTGCATCTCCGATTTGACCTACCGGATATATATCAATGTTTATTCTTCCGCCTGATTTTTCTTCAAGTATTCTTACAAACTCTTTCACATAAACGTCCTGTATGCTGCCGTTGTTTTCTTCGTGGGCAAATCTCCAGTTATAAGTTTCACCTCCGCTTGGTGTTGGTGCAGGCGCCGCTGTTTGTCCACCACAACCTGCAAGCAGTGTTATTGCTAAAAACATGGATACTGCTATTAATATAGTTTTTTTCATCATACATCCTCCTCAAATAATTAATTATTTAAATAATTCAGCGTTGATCTTACATGCATCTCTACACCATATTTCAAAGTATCTTCATCCAAGGCAAATTTTGTATGATGATGGGGATACATGGTTTCTTTTTCTTCATTGCCATTTCCGATAAAGTAAAATGCACTTGGAACTCTTTGCGAAAATTCGGCAAAGTCCTCTCCAGCCATACATCTGTATTCTGAAATGTCGGCATCATTTCCAAATGACTGAAATGCGGCATTTCTTACATACGAAACCAGCTTTGCATTATTCTGTAATGCTGGGTTGCTTGGAATAAATTTTAGATCATATCTTACATTCATTGCTTCACATATGCCATTTATCACCCTTTCAAATTTTTCTAATAAAGCTTTCTTTTCAACCTCTTCATTACTAAATAAAAACCTTATGGTACCTCCTATTTCAACTTTGTTTGCAATTATATTTCTTCCGGTACCGCCATTTATTTTACCTATCATTATTGTGACAGGGCATAATGGGTCTATTTCTCTTGTTTGAATTGATTGTATGGTTTGAATAATATTGGCTGAAGCAATTATTGGATCTAAAGCGGTGTGCGGTGAACCGGTATGTCCCGGCCTTCCATATACCTCCAATTCAAATTCTTCTAATGCTGCCATAACAGGCCCTTCTGATAATCCAATTACTCCGCTCTTTAGAGGAGTCCAAAGATGTATGCCAAAAGCTGCATCAACCTTTGGATTTTCTAAAACACCTTCATTAATCATATCCAAAGCTCCGGCTTCCTCTTCGTTTGGCTGAAACACAAATTTGATATTTCCTTTTATATTATCCTTATACCTGCACAAAATCTTGGCTGCTATTAAAAGCATTGCTGTATGTCAATCATGACCACAGGCATGCATCACACCCTTATTGACAGACTTAAACGGGAATTCGGTTTCTTCATTTTGAGGCAATGCATCCATGTCAGCCCTAAGCATTACCGTCTTACCAGATTGCCTTCCTCTCAATAAACCTACCACCCCTGTCTTAGCGACCTTTTTAACATCTAACCCAAGAGAACTTAGATAGTCGTATACAATTTGTGATGTTCTGTATTCCTTGTATCCTAATTCCGGATACATATGAAAATCTCTTCTGAGCGTTATTAACTCTTCTTCCAATTCATGAACTTCTTTTTTTAAATCATTCATAATACCGGTCCTCTTTCTATATTAAAATCAAAGATATTTGAGGAACAAATATGATAATCATCGAAATAATTATTAACATTATTAAATAAGCAGGTAATCTTTTCACTACCATCAGGAATGGCCTGTCAAAAATCGCACATGCTGTGAAAATATTACATCCGAAAGGAGGGCTTATTGATGCAATTGCAGCTTGTAATGTAACAATAATTCCTAGATGTATAGGGTGTATTCCTGCCTGTACCGCCAACGGAAAAAATATTGGAGTTAGTATTACAATAGCTACAATCGAATCCACAAACATACCTGCAATATAGAAAAATATTGTAACTGTTATTAAAATCTTTACAGCTGATGGATTCACCCCAAGAACTGCCTGAGTTATCATTTGAGGTATTCTTGCATAGGATATCGCCCAAGAGAACAGGCTTCCTGCCGCTACCAATATAAATACTGCAGTTGTAACAACAGCCGTTGATAGAGCAATATTTTTAAAATCTTTAAGTTTTATTGATTTAAATAAGAATACTTCTAATAAAGTTGCATATAAAACTCCCATTGCAGCTGCTTCTGTAGGGCTGAATTTACCGGAATATATACCTGCGAAAATTATTACCGGGAATCCCAAAGGCCCAATAGCCTTTTTAAATGCAACTATTTTTCCATTAAAATCAACTTTTTGTGTCCTTGGAATATTCTTCTTTTTTGCCCTAAAGAAGTTATAAACCGAGAAGAAAATAAGTATTATTATTCCGGGAAGTACTCCTGCCTTGAAGAGATCACCGACAGATGCCCCGGTAACTACACAATACATAATCATGGATATGCTTGGTGGAATTAGCAAGGCAATAATAGCCGAACTAATAATGAGTGCAGTAGTGTCTTCATCCTCGTATCCACTATAAAGCAATCTGTTTCTCATAGGTTTTCCGATTGCTACTACTGTGGCTTGTGTTGAGCCGGATATAGCTCCAAAAATAGTGCAGGTAGCCGCAGTTGTAATAGCCATACCTCCATGTATGTGTCCAACAAATGTATCAACAAAATCCAATAATCTGTTTGATGTCTGACCTGCACACATAATATCTGCAGCAAATATAAACATAGGAACAGATAATAAAACTATGGGCTGAACTCCTGCAATCAATTGTTGGGTAGCTAAAAGAGGATTAATATTTGGAAAATATGTTAATATTACAGCTAAAGGTGCTACTATCATCGATATGTACATAGGGAAGTTTAATATAAACAATACAGCCATAATCAGCATAAGCATCCATACCATTCTATACTTCCTCCTTTTCTTCTTCCAATTTATCGATTAAATTGGCTAAGTCTGTTTTCACTTCAACATTCAAAGGAATTTTTATTTCACTCGTTAAATAAAAATTATCCTTATCCTTTATATTAAAAATAAATGATCTGATGTATTCTATTGTTGATAATAAAAATCCAAAAGGGACAACTGCATAAATTATATATATTGGAATCTGCAATGCCGGCGTTACCCTGCCAAGACTTTGAACAGTAAGTACATATCTTACAGCCAGAAATGTTATATAAGAAGTAGCTATGGCTGAAACAAAAGAAATAACAATCATAAATAATTTCTTGTATTTATTGCTTACCATATCAAAAACTATAGACATGGTAATATGCCTTCCTTTTCTTGCACAATAACCAAGGCCAAAAAACGATACCAAAATTAATAAAGCTGATGCAACTTCTTCAGAAAATGTCAAGCTGCTGTTCATAACATTTCGCATAAAGACACCTACTATCAATAGTGCGGCCATAATTATTACCGAGTAGCTTAGAACAAATTCTTCAAATCGTGATAATGTCTTAGTAAAAAACTTATTCATAAATTTTCCTCTTTCTATAAAAGTTAGCATGTATCAAAGGATAACCTCTGATACAATGCTTAAACTATTTCACCAATAACTTCCTTGGATAGTTTGTCAATAATTCAACTCCTGTTTCTGTTATCCTAATTGGCTCACTTATATCTACGCCACAGTCATCAAGCCATATACCCGGCATAAAGTGAAGAGTCATATTTGGTTGAAGTATGGTTTTATCTCCGGGTCTTAAGCTGACTGTGTGTTCACCCCAATCTGGAGGATAGTTAAGTCCAAATGAATAGCCAACACGTGAATCCTTTATAAAACCACTCTTTGCTATGCTTTTAGCCCATGTTCGTTCAATATCTTCACATGTAATACCTGGTTTAATAATATCAAGTGTGGCTTTTATACCTTCAACAACAACTTCTGCTAAATCTTTAACTTTTTGTGGAGCATTTCCCAATATTATTGTTCTTGACAACGGACAGTGATATCTTCTGTAATTTCCGGCAATTTCCACCAATACAGTATCTCCCTCTTTATATGGCTCGTCCGTCCAGCTTAAATGAGGTGTTGAAGTCCTAACGCCGGCAGGCATCAATGGAACTATCGATGCGTAATCGCCGCCATATTCTTCAGTACCATATATCTGTGCATGATAAACATTTGCAGCTGCTTCGTTTTGTCTTACTCCCACATTTATTGACTCAAAGGCGACTTGCATTGTTTTTTCAACAATTACAGATGCCTTCTTAATATACTCTATTTCTTTATCAGATTTTATTATCTTCACCCAATTGACAATATTGTTTCCGTCTGTAAATCTCGCATCAGGTAAATCCTTGACTAGGGTTTCCTGGCATTTAGCGGTAAAGTAATATGAATCCATTTCTGTAGCTATGACCTTTTTATCATATCCTCTTTCCTTTAAAATGTCAGATACAAAGTCCATAGGATGTTTAATCAATGAATGAACATAATCATCAGTATATGGTCTGATATTTTCTTCTGAAAGCCATGACGTTAACCTTGCAGCATTACCATCCTGGCCTCTTCCAACCCATATCGGCTCATCCTGGTCAATCATAACAATCAGACATTGGTGCACGTAGAACGACCATCCGTCAAATCCCGAAAGGTAATTCATGTTTGCCGGATCTGTCACTATCAGGACTTCAATCCCTTCTTTCTCCATACTTCTTTTTGTGTTTTCAAGTCTGTGTTTATATTCCTCCAAGCTAAAATATAATACCTTATCCATCTATAATCCTCCTTTTACAATTTTTTTAAGAAAGTTACTAAAACATATCACATAAATTATGTAAATAGAATCAGCCCAAGTACTCATTAACCGCATGTAAAAATGAAGTTATATTAACATTATTACCGCTGACTATAATTACCGTGTTACTTCCGAGAGATTCAATATGCCTTCCTAAAACAGCACCCACACCTATGGCTGAAGCTCCTTCAACTGCCATCTTATGATTTTTAAGGACATATGCCATTCCCATTGCAATATGGTTTTCAGGTATTAAATAAGCCTCATCCATATATTTTTTAACCATGGAAAAAGTATACTTATTATCCAGCCCGATGCCGCCGAGCAGACTGTCTGCCAAGGTATCAGCTTCATCCAACTCCAACGGTTTGCCTGCTCTGAGGCTATGGTACATTACTGCTCCCTGCTCCATTGAAACTCCCAGCACCCGTATATTAGGATTAATTGATTTTAATGCCATTGCTACACCTGAAAGCAGACCTCCGCCTGATAACGGAACTATTACCGTATCTACCATAGGTAAATCATCAAATATTTCCAGTCCTATTGTTGCCTGTCCTGAAATTACATATGGATCATCAAATGGTTCTACCACTATATATCCTTCCCTTTCAGCAACTTCATGGCAATTTAAACCGGCTTCATCCTGTGAATTGCCCTTAATAACAACATTTGCACCTAAACGGCGAAGGTAATCCACTTTAGCATCCGGAACCCTTTCAGAAACAAAGACATATGCCGGTATATTCAGTTTTTTCGCTACATATGATACCGAAATGCCGTGGTTTCCCGTAGAATATGTAGCTACCCCGTGCTTTTTCTGTTCTGTTGTCATACTTAGTATCTTACTTGCAGCACCTCTTATCTTAAACGCTCCTGTTTCATGAAAGTTTTCAAGCTTTAAATAAATGTTGCTCCCAAACTGTTCAGAAATTTCATGAGAATAAACCAGTGGTGTTTTATTAACCATCTTGGAAATTCTATGCCGCGCATTCCATACATCAGTAATACCAGGCATAACTGCAGATTCATTATTTATTTGTGTAAAACCTGTCAATCTATCACCTCTTATGTAGTTATTTTTAATCATTATCAGGAAGTAATGCTATTACATCTACCTCCAATAAACAATCCCCCGCAACATCACATTTTACAGTAGTACGTGCAGGATATGGTTTGGAAAAAAATTGACTATAAATTTCATTAAATCCACCAAAGTCATTCATATCAACAAGGTAAGCGTTAACCTTTACAACATTATCCATGGTACATCCCGAAGCAGCAAGGATGCCTTGAATATTTTCGAACACTTGTCTTGTTTGTACCTTTATATCCCCTTCAATTATTTCATCAGTACCTTGTTTTTCAGGAGTTTGCCCGCTCAAGAATACAAATCCGTTACCAGTAACAGCCGGAGTATATGGTCCCGCAGGAATAGGTGAACACTCTGGGTGTATGGGTTTCTTTCTCATAATATACCTTCCTTTCACAAATGGTATTTAACGTTTTCATGACATATTATATTCTTGCTGGTTAAAAAAGTCAATATTTTTTTCTACATTTCGAAATGTTTTTCTATTTAACTTGATTTATTGCATTAGTTCATATACTACATATTCCGAATTTGTTGTAATTCCAACATTTTACATTTTACAACCCAATTGTTTCCTGCCCATTTTTAGAATATGATTCTATATATTTAGTTTCTCATATTATATAGTAAAAGTAACTATACTTATAACTAAATTATAAATAGATAAAAATAGATATCGACAAATGAAAGTATAAGTGTTATGATTGTAAAAAATGTTTTCAGAGTAGATGAGATGCGTTAAGTGTTAAGGGATGGGAGGTCGCCCTTAAACGAAAGACTATGTCTGCGGTATCTTGTCGCTTCCGCTGTATTTGAGAATCTGTCTTTTATAGAATGTTCTCCTATATTGTGCGGAGGTATTATTTGCTCAATAAAGGAGGATAATATGAGAAGTAATACTGATTCACAAAAATTCACATCATTAACGATTGTGAGGGCCGGGCTTTTTATAGCCATGAGCTTGGTTTTAAAGGTAATTTTTGAAATTTATATACCTTTGGGCAGCATTCAGGCACTGCGTATTAATTTTGCATCAGTTCCACTTATGCTTTCGGGAATAATATTGGGTCCTACTGCAGGTTTTATGACCGGAGCTGCTGCTGATATTATTAATTTTATTGCCAAACCTAATGGACCATTTTTTCCGGGATTTACTCTTGTAAGTGCATTGAGTGGTTTTATTCCAGGTTTGATTTATAAGTATATAAAGAGGGATATCAGTTATAACCTATTGAATACAATATTCATTTCTTTATTGTCTGTAGGGTTTGTATCTGTACTTATGTATAAAGGATTGCTTGTGTTTGACAAGGTGATTATATATGACGGAAAGCCACTGAACCTTGTTTATATTATCGGTTTCTTTGTACTTGTGGCCATTTACCTGGTAATTCCAATAAAAATAACATCATCCAACAGCAGCTTAAATATGAGCAAGATTGTTTTCACAGTAAGTGCAACCCAGCTAATAACATCAATAATACTAAACACTTACTTTTTGACAGTATTGTATGGAAAGGGAGTTATGTTTTACCTTCCTGCAAGAATCTTGACCAACTTCTTTATGATTCCGCTCTATTCAATAATTATTGCTGCAATATTGAATGCAGTGAAAGGAAGATTTAAATTATAAAAGCAAAACCACCGTTTGGTGGTTTTTAATTTATAGTTTATTTATGCTGTCAGCTGCCAGCTTCCCTGTGGAAAATGCAGCCTGTATATTAAAGCCTCCGGTGTCTCCGTCGTAATCAATGACTTCACCTGCAAAATACAAACGAGATTTTATTTTTGACTCCATTGTTTTAAAATTGACTTCATTCGCTGAAACACCGCCCCTGGTTACCATGGCAATATTGAAGCCTCCCAGCCTTTCTATCCTGAAAGGAAAACTCGAAAGAAGTTCTATTAATTTTTTCCTCTTGTTTTTTTCAAGCTGACTGCATGTGGTTTCTTCCTTAACTTGTGACAGTTCCATAATCTTTTCTATGAAGCGCTTAGGGAGCATAAGTTCTTTCAGTATTGATTTAACATTTAGTTTTCCTGACCTTATTATTAAATCATCAAAATATCTTTTGAATTCTTCTGAATTTTTATATGCAGTAAAGTTTATTTTTAAAATGTCTCCTTTTTCAAAATATCTTGAGTTGTTTAATATAACAGGACCAGATATATTAACATGTGTGAAAAGAAAATCACCGGTAAATTCATTTATTTTCTTATTATTTCTCCAAAGCGAAACATTAATATTTTCAAAGGATATGCCTGATAAGTCCTTAAAATTGTAATCCTCAACATAAACGGGAGTAAGTGCTTCCCTTGGTTTTACAATTGTATGTCCAAAGCTTTCTGCTAATTTGTATCCATCCCCCGTTGAGCCTGTATTTGGATATGAAATTCCACCTGCGGCAATTATGAGATTTATTCCTGTATAGGTTGATTTCACGGTCTTAATTAAAAATAAATTCTTAATATCATCATAACTTGCTTTCTCTGCCGCTTCATCATATATTATTTCAACGCCCTTTTCCCTGCAGCTTTTCACAAGCACATTCAATATGTCGGAAGAATTAAGTGTGATTGGAAACACTTTGCCGTCTTCCCTTATTAAGCTTTCCAGACCTTTTTCCTTGAAAAAACTAATCAGCTCTTTGTTGTTGAAGTTATAAAGGGCAGTCTTTAATAATCTTCCATTCTCACCGTACATTCTCAGAAAAACTTCAATACTCGAATTGTTTGTATAATTGCACTGTCCTGCGCCTGATATCAGAAGTTTTTTACCCGGATTCTTGTTTTTTTCTATAAGCAGGACCTTTTTGTTGTTAAGGGACAACGCACTGAATAGCCCTGCGGGCCCCGCTCCAATTATCACTACATCATATTTCATTGTACTGTTCCTTCATTTTCAACTGGTTCAATTGGTTCTATTGATTCGATTAATTCCATTTCCTCTGTATTGTTCTCAGCTTTTTCAACTGCTTGTTCCAAGGTAACAATACCGTATTTCTCTTTCATTTTTTCAATATTGATTGCGGCTTGGACAGAATATGTTGTGCCGTACTCATCGTAATAAGTTCCCGTAAAAATAAACTCGTTATTCCCCTTATCCTCTTTAAAGGACGAATATGCATGTTTATTTTTATAATCCAGATCAATTTCCTGTTCCCTCGAATCAATAAAATCATAAAGAGAAAATATACCTGTATCAGGATTTTGTAATATGAAGGTTGCTGTTTCGGGAATTAAATATGCTTCATGCATTGAATAGAATACGTTAGTAACTTTCATATCCTCCGCATTTGTTATTTTATACTCACCTTCACCTGCATCAATCAGCAGGTATCTGTCATCTATCCACTTCAAGCTACCATTTTTGTTAAATGTAGCCCTATCAATCAGCACCGGTTCATTCTCACCCGTATTCCAAATAAACAATTGATTGAAATTATCCCCATATCCTGTTGTGTAGAATAATAAGTATTCTTCACTGGGGCTGTCAACAATTTCTATTCCTCTCAAACTTTTGTCCAATACACTTTTGCTGTTGCTTAAATAGGCTGCAATACTATTCTTGTCGGTTTTTTCGGAATTAAACCTGGGAATTCCGTCATTCTCCAAAATATCTAATTTAGTTTCAGCTTTCTCAAGCTTTGAAATTGTATTTTCGTTATTTTGTGCAAGCTCCAAATAATCTTTCTTGATTTTCTCTATCTCGGTTTTTAAATTATTCAATTCCTTTTTTAAGCTTTCATTTTCTTTCGTTGTTGCTTCTATATTTCTAATTTCTGCATATTCCTTTGGTCCTATTCCGGTTTCCTCTGATGCAGGAAGTACGGTACAGCCAAATAATACAAATGTTGAAACAAATATAAGCAATAAAATTGCAATTTTCTTTCTCACATAATCATCTCCTTTAAAACCAGTCTCTTATATGCTATCATTTAGACCGCAGTCCCCTAATAAATTTTAAGAAAAAAGCATCTGTTAAGATGCTTTTCGTCATTCATTACTGAATCATTATGCTCACAGCCACGTATTCTCCGCCCTGAGAAATAGCAGTGCTTAATATACTTTGGCCCTCTGCCATGTCTTTTAAGTATTTTGTTTCACCTGAGATATTGAATATTTTTGTGCTGTTTGTAATTCTTAAATAAACCAGTTCTGTCTGTCCGCTGCTGTTTACATTCTGCATCATTATAAGCTTGTCATCTTTATTTATGAAGATTATTTTCCCCGCAAAATTCATTGCTGTTTGAAGCTCTGAGGCTTCAATGGTAACTATTTCGTCGCCGGATGTATTAACCTCAACGTTGTAGCCCACACGCAAATCATTAATGGATGCATTTTTATTTCCGATTGTTACAACAACATTGCTGCTTACAGAATATTGCTCAACATCTCCGTTCTTGTCCGCAATCTTAATTTTATTCACCGGTCCGATTATTATTTCCTTAATTGTACCACTCATTTCCGCTTCTTTGGCAACTGTGTTGATTTTTATCATTTCGTCATATTCTGTTGTAATGGTAACGTCATCTCCAACCCTGACCCTGTCAAAGCTTGCTTCTTTATCATTTCTGGTCACTTCAACGTCACTGTTAAATTCAAATGTTTTAATGACACTTTCTTTTGTCTTGATTGAGAGCTTAATGGGATAAGAAGTGTAATCAATAGAAGTTATTGTTCCTTCAAATTCTTTAATCCTGCTTACGGAATTAATCTGATAAACCTTATTATTATCAAGCAGCAGTGTTACCACGTCATTCTTTTTCAAATCTTTTAATGCAATATCCTTACCGTCAAGATAAACATCCGCATCGGTAGAAACGTCATATTTAACCCTGTCATCATTTCCATCATTAATTGTTATAGCTGCAGGAGCGGAGTAAGCAACATAATAAATGATTCCCCTCGCAACTTTTTTTGTATTATCTGCTTCGATTTTAACTGCAAGTCTGTTTTCGTCGACTTTACATGTTACAAGCATGTCTTCCTTCAAATCCGAAAATTTTCTTGTTCTTTCGTTAATATATATTTTTGTTTCATCATTGATTTTTACAACACTTTCAACATCTTTGTTGTTTTTAATATAAATGTAGGACCCGGTTTTTTCCTCTGACAGCTTAGTTATAATACCTTCTTCGACAGTTGTAGGTACATAATCCTCAAAATCCGGATATATCTCATTCTCCCCAATGTAATCATAAGCCTTGTCCAGCACTGTGGCAATTTCAGCTCTGGTTATTTTGTTTGTAGGATTGAAATTTTTCTTGTTATCTCCCTGCATTATTTCCTTATCATACATAGTGTAAACATATGGTTTTGCCACCTCTGATATTTTTTCCTGATCATTGAACGGTAAAACAAATGCTTTTTTCAGCTGATCTCCCAACATCATGGCCTTTGTAAGAAGGACCGCTATTTCTTCCCTTGTTGCATCATTAAAAACAGTCTTTTTTGAAAACATATCTTTAATTCCGCTTTCAGATACAACTCCCATTTCAATGATAAGAGATAAATAATCAAATGACCACTCGTAGCCTTTAGTATTAGACATTGTCTCTAAAACAGGCTCATATTTTTCTATAATTTCATCTTTTAAATCATCATCAATTTCGTAAAGTCTTGACAGCATAACTAATGCTTCCAAAACAGTTACATTGTTGTCAGGTTTGAATGTTTTGTTCTCATATCCCGAAACCAGTCCGTTTTCTGCAACTCTTTCTATGTAGCTCTTAGCCCAATGACTTGATATATCTGTAAATACAACAGCATCTGCAGCCATTGTAAAAATAAAAGAAAGAATAACGGTCAACAATATTATTTTATTCAATTTATTGTTCTTCATAATACCTCCTACCCATCCATATTTTAATAAATTATATCATAACATCATTGAATCTGCAAATTAATTATTGGTTCGACAGACTTTTAAAAGGAGAAAAAATTTTGAAAAGTTTGGTTATACTATTGACATCCTAGGATATTATGATAGATTTTAATCATGACAAACAACTTGGGGGTCACTATGCTGTTAATTTTAAATAAAGATGCAGATAAAACTGAAATAAAAATAATAAAGGAAAAAATAAATAAATTGGGATTTGAAGTTAATGAAATTCATGAATTGAATTATCACATCCTGGGGATTATTGGGGATACCAGCAAAATTGATCCTGGTATTTTTGAAGTATATAAAGCTATTAATAAGGTAACGCTTGTACAAGAACCATACAAAAAAGCAAACAGGCTTTTTCATCCTAATAATACCGAAATAAAAATAAGCAATGAGATAATAGGCGGTAATAAAATAGGCGTCATAGCAGGTCCATGCTCCGTGGAAAGCAAAGAGCAGATTTTGACTATTTCCCGGGAAGTAAAAAAATCGGGAGCCAAATTCTTAAGAGGTGGTGCATTTAAGCCGCGCACATCTCCGTACAGCTTTCAGGGTTTAAAAATGGAAGGTCTTGAACTTTTGTTATATGCCAAAAAACAAACTGATTTACCAATAGTGACTGAAATAATGTCAACAGACTATTTGGATTCTTACGTTGAAAATGTGGATATAATACAGGTTGGAGCCCGTAATATGCAAAATTACGAACTTCTGAAGCAGCTTGGAAAGACTGATAAGCCCATATTGCTGAAACGCGGACTTTCATCTACCATAGAAGAGCTTTTGATGTCAGCGGAATACATACTGCTGGGAGGAAACGAAAATGTAATATTGTGTGAGCGCGGAATTAGAACCTTTGAAAATTATACAAGAAACACCTTGGATTTAAGTTCAATTCCTGCAATAAAAAAATTAAGCCACCTGCCGGTAATTGTTGATCCAAGCCATGCAACGGGAAGATGGTGGATGGTTGAACCCCTGGCATTGGCTGCAGTGGCCGCAGGAGCTGACGGTTTAATTATAGAAGTCCACAATGACCCGGAAAATGCGCTGTGTGATGGCAATCAGTCCATAAAAACAGAGAAATTTAGTCATCTCATGGATAAGTTAAAACTTATAGCAGCAGCTGTAGGAAGAGAAATGTGAGAGAAAGGATGGTGAAATATGGACTTAAACAATGCTAGAATAGAAATTAACAATATTGATAAGGAAATAGTGCACTTATTAGAAAAGAGATTTAACGTTGTTACGGAAATCGGTCAATATAAAAAAGAAAATAATCTTTCTGTTTATGATGAGGTAAGAGAAAAAACAGTTGTTAAAAACTGTATCAGCAATTTGGAAAATAAAAACTACTCTAAAGGTATTGAGGACATATACAGGCAGATAATGAATTCAAGCAAGGAATTGGAAAAATGAGAAATAAGGGTTGAAAAAAGACTGAGTCGATAGGCTCAGTCTTTTTAGTTATTTATTTTTCGCCATTTCAAATTCATTTTGTATTTCATCAGAAGGTTCTTCGGTCATCTTTGATACTGCATAAATAAATATACATGAAATTATAAACGCAGGCAACAATTCATATACTCCGAATATTCCACCCATTGGCTTAAGTATAAGCTTCCAAATAAATACCATTACACCGCCGGACAACATTCCTGCAATGGCACCTTCCCTTGTTGTTCTTTTCCAGAATAATGAGAATATTGTTATTGGACCGAATGTTGCACCAAATCCCGCCCATGCAAATGAAACTATTGTAAAAATTACACTGTTTTCATCGAGAGCAATAATAATACCTATGGCTGAGATTATTAACAACATCATTCTTGAAATCTTCATAACCTGTTCATCTGTGGCATCTTTTTTAATTAAGTGCTGGTATATATTTTTTGAAAACGCGGATGCCGCAATCAGTAAATATGAATCCGATGAACTTATTGTTGCCGCCAGTATACCAGCCATTACAAAGCCTGCAAGCATGGCTGGAAGCAAATTAGATGACAATACTATAAAAATACTCTCTGATTCACTGTAAGTTGAAAGATCAGTCGGAAATAAACTTCTTCCTATTATGCCTATAGCAACAGCAGCAACAAGTGAAATAAGAACCCAAACAGTTGCAATTCTTCTTGAAGTTTTAAGCTCATCTGCATTTCTGATTGCCATAAATCTTAAAAGAACCTGAGGCATTCCAAAATATCCAAGGCCCCATGCCAGTGTGGATAATACAGTATATAACCCATATCTTCCTGCTTCATTAAATTGAGGCAGTCCATTTACAACTAACTGATTTCCATCTGCTCCTAATGCAGGTGATGCTATCCCGAAAAACTCAAAAAAGCCAGGTATTGACCGTGCATTCTCAATAACAGACGCCACCCCTCCAGCAGCTACTGTTCCTACTGCCAGAATTGTCACAAGCGCAATAATCATTACAAATGCCTGCATGGTATCTGATGCTGATTCAGCTAAAAATCCGCCTAGAAATGTATACACCAAAACAAATGCAGCACCTGCTATCATCATAAACTGATATTTAAAACCAAATAATGTACTAAACAACTTACCTACGGTAACAAAACAGCTGGATGCATAAACAGTAAAAAATACAAGTATAAACACTGCAGAAATAGTCATAATTACCTTATTTTTTTCTTTGAAACGATTGCTGAAAAAATCAGGAAGTGTTATGGAATCCCCTGCAATTACCGAATAGTTATGTAGTCTTTTTGCTACAAACAGCCAGTTTATGTATGTGCCGGCTGCAAGGCCGATTGCTGTCCATATGGCATCACTTAAACCGTACCAATACGCAACTCCCGGAAGGCCCATTAAAAGCCATCCGCTCATATCTGAAGCCTCAGCACTCATCGCTGTAACCAACGGGCCCAGTGATCTTCCTCCTAAAAAAAAGTTTTCACTGCTTTCATTGGCTCGCTTTGCGAAATATAGACCAATGCCTATTACAACAGCCATGTACACAATCATTGAAACAAAAATCTGTTGAGTGTCTCCTCTCATAAATCAACCTCCTTTTATATATTAAATATTAGTATAAGTGCAAATTTAAATAAAGTCAAGAATAAATAGTAGCATAATTTAGCGAAATGTAAACGTTGTCAAAATATTGTCAAACATTTAAAATTCCTGCTTTTTAAGCAACAGGATTATGTTTTCATAAAAAAACAGACATGTATTAAAATACACATCCGTTTTGTATTTTACTGCTCTATTAAGTTTTTGATAACTTCTTTTACAGTTGATATCTTATTTATTCCGCTCAACCGCGAGCCGGAAAATATCAATCCGTCAAGACCTTCCACCGCGTTTATCAGTCCTGTTGATATGCAGTATGGGATGGCAAGCGGATTGCAGCCGGGCATGCACTTATAACACTTACTTATTGTGCAGCCGTTAGCCATTGATTCAGTCAGAAAATTTGTTCTAATAGCCCTGGCAGGCATTCCTACGGGACTCTTGATTATCATTTCATCATCATCAGTTGCATTAACATATGCAAGCTTGAAATTTTCATGAGCATCGCATTCTACCGTAGGAACGAACAAACTCGCAATTTGAAAGCCATCAGCTCCTGCCTCTGCAAGCTCCGTCATATCTTCTTTAGTTCTTATTCCTCCTGCAGCAATAACAGGTATTTTGATGCTGTGTTCTGATTCAATACTGACGATATACTCTTTTACTTCTTTAACAATTTCTTTTAAGGATGCATATTTTTTTTCCAGCATTTCATCCATTTTAAAGCCTAAATGTCCGCCGGCCAGCGGTCCCTCCACAACAACAGCATCGGGCAGCCTTCCATGTTTTAAATAGCTTTTAATTATAATTCTGGCAGCCTTTACTGATGATACTATGGGAGCAATTTTAGTAGATGTTCCTTCCACAAGCTTAGGAAGTGCAAGGGGTAATCCTGCTCCTGATATTATTAAATCTATTTTTTCTTCAACAGCCTTTTTTACATAAAGCTCATAATTGTTCATGGCAGCCATCAAATTCATGGCAATTATTCCTTTTGTTTTTTCCCTTGCTTTTTTTATTTCCTTGCTAATAGCTCTTAAATTGGCTTCAACAGGATTAGTTGCGAAATCAGGCTCGCGAAATCCTATCTGCACACCTGAAATAGTTCCTATTCCGCCTTCATTGGCTACGGCAGCCGCTAAGCCGGACAAAGATACTCCAATGCCCATACCGCCTTGAATTATTGGAATCTTAGCTGTTAAATTTCCTATTTTCAATTCTTTAAATTCCATATTTTCTCCAATATCTTTAATATCTATTTATTTGATATTCAAAGTATATATGTGTTGCAATGTTTTGTCAAGAAAAAACTACGGCGGTTAATTGCTTAACCGCCATAAATAAAATTATTTGTTATATGTGCTGTATTCATCAAGGGCAGCATTAGTGCTTGCCTGTTTTTCCTCAATGACTTCCTGAATCATCATGTCTTTGACCTTCATGAGTCTGGTTTGATTTCCTCTTTCGTTTTCATCCAATTTCATTTGAATGTATTTTATGGTTTCCTGAAATTGAGGAATCATGACATATTCAAGAGCGTTAACCCTTCTTCTGGTTTTTTCGATTTCTGCTGCCAAGAGCTGTACTTCTTTTTCAACTGCAGCCAGCTTGAGCAATTCAGGAAAAATATTTGATAAATTCTCAATTGCATTATCAAGCTCAGCAGATGTGTTAGCAAAGCCATATGGGTAAATGTTTGATGTATCGTCGGTTGTTGTTTTAAAATCAAATACGGGAACATCGACACTCATAACATTTTTATTGCCCACTTCAATTGAAACACCCTGCTTAGGGAACATTAACGCTTCATTCAAAACCTCTGTTGACATTACAGCACTGGCTATTACAAAGTTAGAATAAATATTTCCGATATGCGCCTCCACCTGTTCACGCAAGGACTTGTTTTCTCTGGCAAGCTCTAAAAATTGCTTCATAAGCTCATCACGTTTATCCTTAAGCATCTTATGGCCCTTCACAGCCACCTTTAAACGCTTTTTAAGAGTGGTTAAGACCATTCTGGTGGGATTTACATTTAATCTTGCCATAACTTAACACCTCTCATTAATCTTGTTTTGGATAATATTTTTCAAGATATTCGTCTCTTATACGTTTTAATTCGCTCTTAGGAAGAAGTGTCAATAAATCCCATCCTATAGTCAGTGTTTCTTCGATGGTTCTGTTTGTTTCATAGCCTTGAGAAACATATTTTTTTTCAAACTCATCAGCAAATTTAGCATAAAATTTATCAGCGTCTGACAGGGCAGCTTCACCGAGTATCGCCATCAATTCCTTTGCTTCCTTACCTCTTGCATAAGCCGCAAACAGCTGATTCAGAACGTCTGAGTGGTCTTCTCTTGTTTTTCCTCTTCCTATACCTTTGTCCTTCAGACGTGATAGTGAAGGAAGAACGTCAATAGGAGGCTTAATATTCTTTCTGTACAATTCACGTGAAAGAATAATCTGTCCTTCTGTAATATATCCTGTTAAGTCAGGAATAGGATGTGTTTTATCATCTTCAGGCATTGTCAGTATAGGAATCATAGTGATGGATCCTTCCTGATCTCTCTTTCTTCCTGCCCTTTCATAAATAGTAGCTAAGTCGGTATACAAGTATCCTGGATATCCACGTCTTCCTGGAACTTCCTTACGTGCGGCTGATACCTCACGGAGAGCTTCAGCATAGTTTGTTATATCCGTAAGTATAACAAGAACGTGCATTCCTTTTTCAAAGGCAAGGAATTCTGCTGCAGTCAACGCCATACGCGGAGTTGAGATACGCTCTATGGCAGGGTCATCTGCCAGGTTCATAAACAATACCGTTCTGTCTATAGCCCCTGTCTTTCTAAAGTCGGAAATAAAGAAATCTGCTTCTTCGTAAGTGATACCTATAGCTGCAAATACAACGGCAAACTTTGAATCTGTTCCCAAAACTTTTGACTGACGTGCAATTTGGGCTGCCAAATCCGCATGCGGCAAACCTGAACCTGAGAATATCGGCAGCTTTTGCCCTCTAACCAGTGTATTCAATCCATCTATTGCTGAAACGCCTGTCTGAATAAATTCATCCGGATAGTCTCTTGCTGAAGGATTCATGGGCAGACCGTTTATATCCAATCTTTTTTCGGGAATTATTTCGGGACCGTTGTCTATTGGTCTTCCAAGTCCATCAAATACACGCCCGAGCATATCGTATGATACCGCCAATTCCATTCCTCTTCCAAGGAACTTAACCTTGCTTTCTGCCAGATTGATGCCGGCAGAGCTTTCGAACAGCTGTACCAATGCATTGCTTCCGTTTATTTCAAGCACCCTGCAGCTTCTTGTTTCACCGCTTGGCAGTTCAATTACACCCAGCTCATCATACGCTACATTTTCAACATTTTTAACAAGCATTAAAGGTCCTGCAACCTCGGATATGGTTTTATATTCTCTAATCATATTATTCGGCCTCCTTGCTTGATACAAGAGCTGATATTTCTGTTTCTATCTGCTTTTTAATGTTGTCAAAAGCTTCCTGAACACCTTTTTCTTCTGTATATTTGAATCTTCCTATTCTTTCTCTCACAGGAAGGTTCTCTAAAGCTTTAAAGTCAGCTCCTTCTTTTAAAGCTTCTATTCCATCATAGTAATATTTCAAAATTAAAGTAAGCAGTTTATGCTGTTTTTCAAGAGATGAATATGTGTCTACATCATGGAATGCATTTTGGTGGAGGTAGTCCTCTCTTATGGAGCGTGTTGCTTCAAGTTTTAATCTGTCTTGTACCGACAATGAATCAACTCCGACCAATTGAACTATCTCATTTAATTCCGCTTCTTCCTGCAAAAGCTTAACGGTTTCAGAACGAAGATCAGTCCAGTCTCTTGCAACATTTTCATTAAACCATTTTCCAAGTCTGTCTGCATACAATGAGTAGCTGTTCAGCCAGTTTATAGCAGGGAAATGACGTCTGTATGCAAGCTGTGCATCAAGAGCCCAGAATACTTTAACTATACGAAGAGTTGCCTGCGATACAGGTTCTGAAATATCTCCGCCCGGAGGTGATACTGCCCCTATTGCCGACAGTGCTCCTTCTCTTCCTTCAGTTCCGAGACTTATAACTCTTCCGGCTCTTTCATAGAATTGTGCCAGACGAGATGCAAGGTATGCAGGATATCCTTCTTCACCGGGCATTTCTTCAAGACGCCCTGACATTTCACGGAGCGCTTCGGCCCAACGTGATGTTGAGTCTGCCATAAGTGCAACTGAATATCCCATGTCCCTGAAATATTCTGCTATGGTTATTCCTGTATAAATAGATGCCTCACGAGCGGCAACAGGCATATCTGATGTGTTGGCTATCAACACTGTACGTTTCATCAATGATTCCCCCGTTCTTGGATCCTTAAGTTCAGGGAACTCCATTAAAACGTCCGTCATTTCGTTTCCGCGCTCGCCACAGCCTATATATACAACTATTTCCGCATCGGCCCATTTAGCCAGCTGATGCTGTACTACCGTCTTACCGCTTCCGAATGGTCCGGGAACTGCCGCAACACCGCCCTTTGAAATAGGGAACAATGTATCTATAACTCTCTGCCCTGTTACCAGCGGTCTTTCAGGAACTAATTTTTCCTTGTATGGTCTGCCTTTTCTTACAGGCCATTTTTGCATCATTGTTAAATTGGCAATTTCTCCATTATCTTTTTTTACAACACATACAGTCTCTTCAACTGTGAAGTTTCCTGACTTTATATCAGTAATTGTTCCATTTATTCCGTAAGGAACCATAATTTTTTGCTGAACTACTATTGTTTCCTGAACGGTTCCTATTATATCTCCTGCCTGAACTTTGTCTCCTGCCTTTGCTGCAGGCACAAATTCCCATTTCTTTTCTCTGTTAAGAGATGGAACACTGATACCTCTTGCAATGTTAGGCCCGGCAATTTTTTTGATTTCTTCCAACGGACGCTGTATTCCGTCATATATAGTTTCTATAAGTCCAGGTCCCAGTTCAACTGAAAGCTGTGCTCCTGTTGTTACAACCGGTGCACCCGGAGCTAAACCTGCTGTTTCTTCATATACCTGTATAGATGCTCTGTCACCGCGCATCTCTATAATTTCGCCAATCAGCCCCTGTTCGCTTACACGTACAACGTCAAACATGTCTGCTTCCTTCATACCTTCAGCAATAACCAGCGGACCTGATATTTTTACTACTCTTCCTTGGCTCATTAAATAAATCACCTGCTTTCATTTTTTATAACATTAATCATTGTTAAACAATATATCTGCACCAACTGCTCTTTCAACTGCTTTCTTAATATTTTCCAGTCCTATGCCTGTTGAGCCTTTCATGCCCGGTATAGGAATAATTGCCGGCAGGCGTTTTTCGTTATATTCATAAATAGTGTCCTTTATTTCAACATAGAAGTTTTCTGTCATATAAATAATGGCATAATCTTCATCAGCTATGGATTTAAGTTTATTTTCTGCATCTTCCTTTGTGGAGCAGTCAAATACATCTAATCCTACCGCCTTGAATCCCAAGACACTTTGTTTGTCTCCAATAACACCTATTTTATACATAAGTCTCTCTCAACCTTTCTTTGATAAGCTCAGGCGAGATACCTGCAAGTTTGCCTGCCAATATGATTCTTGCAATTTTAATCTCATTATCCTTTGCTATTAAATAACCTGCCAGTGGCTCTATTCCAAAGGAAACATATTTCGCGCTCTTAATGTATTCAATAATCTTGTTATCCAACAGCTTTTCCAAGGTTGTAAACTTACCTGTTTCAGCCAGAGCCTCAGTTCCTTCCAGAAATACTTCCTTAAAACCATATGCAGACAATTGTTCGGCAAATTTTTCAAATGGCTCGTCATAGCTTCTTATGAAAACCTGTTCGCTGATATTACCGCCACGCAAATAAACCTTTGTGAAAAAATCCCATGATTTATTCATTTTTTTAAGCCTTACATATGTTTTTATATTAATTGCATCTATTTGCATTTTAACATAATCAATTATGAATTTACTTTTTGTTTCTTCTGCAGATTTCAGCATTTCATCATAGCAGTATTTATCTAATATGATGTCTATTATCTGAGGGTCATTTGTTTTCGGGAAAGTCTCAATTATTTCTTTCAATGCACTTTCCATGCTTTCCGTAAGTTCTGAAAAATCTCTTTCCTTTACAGAATACTTGAGGATTTTCAAATCAATTGATCCTGTATCAACAAGAGCATCTGAGGCATCAATGCCTAAATACTCTGATTTCATGATGACCTTTAAATTGTGATAATCATATGGATATAAAAACATATTGAAGTAGTCCAATTCAGGAGCTATAGATGTGATGAAATCATAGGTTTTCTTATGTTCATCTGTTAAGAGCTTCTCATAATTGTTAGGATCTGTCATCTCGCTGCCATATCCGTAATCAATATCATCTAAAACCTTCAAGGCATCTTCAGTTGTTTTCGCATCTATCATTTTTTCTGCTCTTTCACGTGTAAGCATGTTTTTTTCAACACTTCGCACACGTGCGGTAGAAAACAAATAATCTGTATCCTTAATCTTCGCCAAAGCCATTCCTCCTTTCAAGCAGGAAAATTATTTAAAAAGTACATTTGCAACATCATTTGTAAGGTCGTCCCTCATGGAGTCCAGTATGGTTTCAAATGTGCTGTTTATTATAATTGCACCGCTTTTTAGCATAAAACCGCCGCTGGCATTCACAGTATCATTGCCCAATGTAAATTTTTCTGCTTTTAATTTTTCATTGACAGCTTTAACTAACTTTTCTCCGATCTTCTCTCTGTCTTGCTTATTCAAAATTATTATTCCGTCTTTATACGGAATTTTAATTATTTCATTTGACAGAAAATCTATATATTTATCTTCCGGCATAGCTCTAAGCTTTTTTAGTGCCGTATCAAAGCTTTTTTTAATAGCTTCCTGTTTAGCACCGAGAATCAATTTTCTTCCCTGAAGCTCCGCTGCTGAAATTTTTCTGCTTTTTAAACTTTCGGCATCCTTGCTGGCTTTCTCTGCCGCTGCGTTTTTAATTGTTTCTGCTTCATTGTTTGCTTTATTGATTATTTCTTCCTTGCTTCTTTCAGCATTTTTAAGGGAAACTTCTGCAATTTGTTTAGCGTCGCTTAAAATATTAGCCGTTATATTTTCAATGCTCATTTCCTCACATCCTTATTTAAATTTAGTATAAAACCTATTAAATTGTAATACCGTTTATCATAAGGAAAGAAATAAGAAGTGCCAAAACCGCATATGTTTCAACCATTGCAGCATAAACCATTGCTTTTGCTATTTCTTCCGGTCTTTTTCCTATAAGCATAATACCGGATGCAGCAACTTTTCCCTGATGAATAGCTGAAATAATACCTACGATACCTATAGGAAGTGAAGCTGCCAGAAAGAATCCTCCCTGAGCTGCTGATAATTCAGCCATACCGCCGCCTAACAGGCCTATCTTATTTAGGATTATAAAAGCTATAAGAAGTCCATATATACCTTGTGTTCCCGGTAATGCCTGTAAAATTAATGTAGAACCAAACTTCTTAGGATCTTCCGCCACAACTCCTGAAGCAGCCTGACCTGCTATTCCAACTCCAATCGCACTTCCTATACCTGCCAATGCAGCAACTGAAGCTCCTAAAATTGCTAAAAAATTTCCGCTTGTTAAAATATTCATTTAAATTTCCTCCTTAATTATCTTGTTATATTTAGTTTTTTTAGCTAGGGGATTAAACGGCTCTCCTCCGCCTTCATAAAATTTTCCGAAAAACTCAACATATTGTAATCTTGCTGCATGCACAAATGCTCCCAGAGCATTGATGGCAAAGTTGAAAACATGACCTATTAACAGCACTGCAACAAACATCAATATACCAAAAATGTTTCTTCCTCCCATAGATCCAAGAATACTTACTACAGAAGAAACTACACCGGTTGCCAATCCTAATGCAAGCAATCTTGAATAAGAAAGTATATCACTCAAATAACTTGTGATGTTGTAAAGACTTAAAACGCCACTTATTAATTTATTGATAATTCCATTCTTTTCTCTTCCCTGAGTCAGTATTAACCCGATTGCAAAAATAATTGTCATCCATGTTCCTACTTGACCTGATCCGGGTATTATAGAATTTCCAAAAAGCATTAATGCAATTCCTATAATAAACCCATACCAAAATCCTATGTCAAATACAGCATCCATGACTTTACCATCTCTTATAAGCATATGGGCTTTAATAGCCATACCGGCAAATAAGTGGACAATACCGAATATGAATGAGAATACCAGTAATGTCATAGGTTCTTCCATTGGGTTAATCCAAAGAGGCTTGATGTTAAAATCTGAGTTAAATATAAGCTTAGCTCCAGCCGGAACCGCATCTCCAAACCAGCTTCCAAACATTACACCCCAAAATGCTGTGGAAATCCCGCAATAGAAAAACAACTTAATCATCTTTTGGATCGTGCCTTCAAGCTTGAATTTTCTTAATACCGCAAAACACAATATTGACATAATTAAACCATATCCTACATCTGCAAGCATAAGTCCAAAAAATATGCAATAAAAAGGTGCCATAAACGGTGTCGGGTCAATGTTGGATGATGAAGGAAGACTATACAATTCCGTAATTGATTCAAATGGCTGAACCAATGAATTGTTGTCCATTAAAATAGGATATTCTTCATCTTCTTCAGGCTGTTTAACAACGTGCCAGCACTGATATTTATTTAAGACTTGCTCTATACTTTCTTTGCTGACTTCAGGAATCCAGCCTTCAATGTAAAAAGTGGTTTCAGTTCTAAGTATGTTGCTCAGTACTTTATTTTTATCTCTTTCGATAGATAAGTAATCATACAGAACTTGAATCTCTTCCTTATGAGGAACCAATTCAGTTATTCTTTTTTCTATTGTTCCCTTTTTTTCTGATATTTCTTTCAGCTTATTTTCATACTGCACTATGTTTTCAGCGGCAGTACCTTCCATGTCTTTAAAAGATGCGGTATTAAAGCCATATTGCTTCAAAACTTCATAAACATCTTCTTTTTCTTTAACCATGCATATTATATAAATATAATGCTGGTCTTTATCGCTGCTGACAGCATTAAGGTAAAATCTTTCGGTTTTTTGTTCCAGATCAGTTTTTAATTTTCCGACTTCAACGATACTGGGAACAATACCTGTTATTATGCTTGCATATTTTGTTTCGCTTAATTCCAGTGGAATATCAAAGCCTGCCCAAGGTTTCAAGTTCATTATTGCTGCTTCAGTCTTATTTTCTTCAGAACTTAATTCATTTAATGATTTGTTTAATTCCAACACTCTAGTTACGTTTTCCTCTATATTGATACCATTTAAAACCTTATCATTAAACTCTTTAACGGTTATGTTCTTTCGAGTGCTGAATAACGGCTTCTTTGTACTGTCATATTTTTCAAGGCTCGAAAGTACTTCACTGATTTTGGATATTTTTGCATCATAGTTTAAGACTTCATTTTCATTGCCGTCTTTCTTCACATATGGCAGCCATTCAGGATCTGTTAATTTATCATCCTGTGAGCTGATTTCAACAACCCCCAAGTCCATAATGTCTCTTATAAGCAATGACTTTTCTCTGTTTAATCCCACAATGCTTATTTTGTTCATTTTAACTATTGCCACTGGCCTTCACTATCCTTTCCAGTATTATGGTCGCTGCAGTTTCCATATTTTTATCTGCCTTATTTAAAATGCTTTCACATTCTTTACCGGCTTTATTTATTATGTCATCATATAATTTCTGACCTTCAGACTCTGCATTTTTTAAAACATCGGAGCTTGTAGAATCAGCAGCTTTGCGGGCTTCATCTATGATTTCCTGAGCTTTTGCATTAGCATTGGTAATAATTTGTTTAGCTTGATGTGCGGCTTCTTTTTTTATTACTTCAGCCTTTTCTTCTGCCTCCTTTATTACCTTGATAACCTCAATTGACACTTTACCACCGCCTCTGTTTAATAATTTTTTAAATTTTAAAAATTCTTGCCCATGCTACTACTATAATTGCCAAAATAAAAATTGTCAATACGATAAAATTATTTTTGGAAATCAATTGCCTGTTTATTAAGAAAGAAAAACAATCACGATTTCCTTATTTTATACGAATTTTAAAATTTTATTATTAAATTACTAAAATTATAATTAAATTTTTAATTATAATCCGTAACATATGTTACTGTCTTAAAAGTATTTAATTTTTTTAACATTTCTGTTAAATTTTTAACATAAGTTTGTATAATGCATTTTTTTATAACATTTCCAAAGCAAAATAAAGTATATCACAATAATTTAATTGTAACATACTTTATTTATTTTTTAAATGATTAATTTATATTTCCCTTATTCAACAGCAAAAATCAGCTCTGCTTCGGCCGCAATTTCGTCATCCACAAATGCTGCTGCGCTTCCGATGCCAAAACCGCCTTTTAATTTTGTTATATTAGTAACGAGCCTTAAAGTATCTCCCGGACATACCTTCTTTTTAAATTTGGCACTTTTAATTCCGCCAAAATAAACTGTCTTGCTTTTAAATTTTTCAAGTGACAAAATAGCTACTGCTCCTGTCTGAGCCAGAGCTTCTATAATTAAAACCCCCGGCATAACCGGGTTTTCCGGGAAATGCCCCTGGAAAAACTGTTCGTTAAATGTCACGTTCTTTATTCCTACAGCCATTTCTCCTTCTTTAAGCTCAACAATTTTATCTATTAAAAGCATGGGATATCTGTGAGGTATTATTTTTTGAATATCACTTGAATTATAAATCATAATAACTCCTCTATCTGTACTTTTTTAACACCAATGTAGCGTTATGTCCGCCAAATCCAAATGCATTTGACAAAGCATAATTAAATTCTTTTGAAATACCTTCATTTGGAACAAAGTTCAATCCCAATTCAGGGTCTGTTACCAGGTGGTTAATTGTTGCCGGAATGTATGAATCCTGTAATGCTTTTGCACACACTATTGCCTCTACTGCGCCAGCAGCACCCAGTAAGTGTCCTGTCATTGATTTTGTCGAGCTTATAGGAACTTCTGTGGCATATTCCTTAAAAATGTTTTTAATTGCTTGTGTTTCATATTTATCATTGTACTTTGTGCTTGTTCCGTGAGCATTAATATATCCGATATCCTCCGGCCTAATACCTGCATCTTCTATGGCATAAAGCATAGAATTAGATTGTCCTTCAGAACTTTCATCCGGAGAAGTCATGTGGTATGCGTCACAGGTAGCTCCATATCCTACTATTTCAGCATATATCTTTGCTCCCCTTTTAACTGCATGTTCATAATCTTCAAGAACCATTACGCCTGATCCTTCTCCCATTACAAATCCATGTCTTTCCTGGTCGAAAGGTATTGATGCCCTGTTTACGTCTGTGGTTGTTGACAGTGTAGTCAGTGCTGCGAAGCCTGCTATAGAACATGGAGTTATGGCAGCTTCCGAACCTCCGGCCAGCATAACATCGCATATTCCGTCCTGGATTCTCTTGTATGACTCACCTATGGCATTAGCCCCTGTTGCACAAGCAGTAACTGTAGAATAGTTAATGGCTTTGGCCTGGTATTTAATTGCTATTAACCCTGATGCCATATTTGAAAGCATCATCGGAATAAAAAATGTTGATACCTTACCTGGTCCCTTAGTAAGAAGCTTTTCATGCTCAGCCTCTATTGTGTGAATTCCGCCTACTGCGCTTCCTACCACACATCCAAATCTATGGCTGTCTACCTTTTCAGTATCAAGTCCTGAATCTTTAACCGCAATATCAGCCGCAGCCAATGCAAATTGGCTGTATCTGTCCATTCTTTTAGCTTCTTTTTTTTCTATATATAATGTTGGATCAAAATCCTTTATTTCTGCTGCTAATTTTACGTTAAAATCAGTTGTGTCAAATGATTCAATAGGACTGATTCCGCATTCTCCTTTTTTTATACCTTCCCAAAATTCAGCACCTGTGCCTATTGGGCTTACAACACCTATACCGGTTATTACAACTCTTCTTTTCATAAATCCTCCGTTTAACAATTGATTGGCAATAGATTAGCAATTGATGAGCAATAGATTACCAATTGCCAATCCATTGCTTCTACATCAATCCATCCATTGTCCTTACATATAGTACCCGCCGTTAACTGACAGCACCTGTCCGGTTATATATGACGCCTTATCAGAAATTAAAAACTCTGCCGCATCAGCAATGTCGCTCGGCTGTCCCAGTCTTTGCAAGGGAATATTCTTCATCATCTCAGCCTTTATATTTTCAGGAATTTTATCTGTCATTTCAGTTTGAATAAATCCGGGCGCTATGGCATTTACAAGAATATTTTTCTTTCCAAGCTCTCTTGCCATGGATTTAGTCATACCGATTACCCCTGCCTTTGATGCAGAATAATTTACCTGTCCTGCATTTCCTGCAAGGCCTACCACTGATGATATATTTATAATTCTTCCATATTTTTGTTTTAACATTCTCTTTGCAATATGTTTGCAGCAATTGAACGTTCCTTTTAAGTTTGTATCAATTACCATGTCAAATTCTTCTTCGCTCATAAGAGGAAGAAGATTATCTTTTGTAATGCCTGCGTTGTTAACCAGGACATCTACTGCTCCAAACCTTTCGTATGCTTCATCTATAAGTTTCTTAGAATCTTCATAGCTTGATATATCGCATTGAACTATTACATTCTCAGTTTCCTTGTTGGTAAAGCTATCTATTAATTCTTCCATTGAAACCGTGCTGCTTCTGTAATTCAAAACAAGGTTGTAACCAAGCTCATTTAACCTTGAAGCTATAACTGCTCCAATGCCTTTTGAAGCTCCTGTTATTATTGCAGTCTTCATAATTCCCCTTTCCAGCAATCGCTATTTAAATTTTTATGTCTGGCAGTTAAGCGTATGACATTTGAAGGTACGTCTCCAAAGATGAAATGCTGTCTATATTTACCGCTTTAACGTTTTTATCTATTTTCTTTATGAAGCTCGATAATGATTTTCCAGGTCCTATTTCTACAAATGTATTTACTCCATCTGCTATCATTTTTCTTACGCATGCTTCCCATCTTACCGGATTATAAACCTGCTTTTCAAGCTTATCAGCTATAACCAAATCATCATGGTAATATTCCGTATCCACATTTGATATTACATTGCAGGATGGCTTTTTAAATTTTATTTTTTCCAGGTCTTCCTTAAGTCTTGTTCCTGCTGATTTAAGCATTGATGTATGGAATGGGGCGCTTACCTGAAGCTTAACTGCTTTTCTTATATTAAACTCGGCAGTTTTCTGCAATGCATTTTCAATAGCTTCTTTTTTACCGCCAACAACTATTTGACCGGGACAGTTAAAGTTTGCCGGTTCAAGCAACCCAAATCTCTCCGTTATATCCTTACAGAAACGGATTGCATCATCGTCTGTACATCCCATCAATGCAAGCATGCCGCCTTCTCCTACGGGAACGGCGTTCTGCATATAATTCCCCCTGTTGTAAACAAGTTTTACTGCAGTTTCGAAATCCATAGCATCGGCAGCTGTCAACGCTGAATATTCCCCAAGGCTCAATCCTCCCATAACAACAGAATCCATATTGGAATTTTTCCTCAGAACACTGTAAATTGCCATACATACGGTCAATAAAGCCGGCTGCGTTATTTTAGTAATACTTAAGTCTTCATCCGGTCCTTCAAAGCACAGTCTTGTTATATCAAAACCCAGTGCCTCGTTTGCTTTTTGAAATATTTCCTTACTTTCTTTAAAGTTTTCGTAAAAGTCCTTTCCCATGCCTGCATACTGCGCGCCTTGTCCGGGAAATACAAAAGCAGTTTTATTCATTTTTGCCTCCTGATATAAATGAACTTAAACTTTTCATAATTTTTTCCGCTTCCTCAAACATTTCAGTTATTATTTCTTCACAGCTCTGCTCTTTATTTACTAAGCCTGCAATTTGTCCTGACATGACAGAGCCGTAATCTACGTCTCCCTCCACTGCTGCCTTGTAAAGTCTTCCTCTTCCCATCTGTTCCATTTCTTCAACAGTGGCATTATTTTTTTCTAATTCTTTAAATTGTGTTACTAATTTATTTTTCAATACTCTTACTGGATGGCCTGTTTTTCTTCCTGTAACTGCAGTATCGGTGTCATTTGCCTTTTTAACTTTATTCTTGTAATTTTGATGAACGCTGCATTCCTTAGCCAAAAGGAATCTTGTTCCAACTTGGACACCTTGTGCACCAAGACTCATAACAGCGGCTATTCCTCTTCCATCGCCTATTCCGCCTGCCGCAATAACCGGAATATTTACAGCGTCAACCACCTGAGGAGTAAGGCACATAGTTGTTATTTCTCCTACGTGACCTCCTGATTCTGTACCTTCACATATGACAGCATCCGCTCCCACCTTTTCTAAATGCTTTGCAAAAGCAACCGAAGGGACAACCGGAATAACCTTAGCTCCTGCTTCCTTCCACAGTTTCATGAACTTTCCCGGATTGCCTGCTCCTGTAATAATAACCGGTACCTTTTCTTCTATTAATAAATTGCCTACTTCTTCTGCATATGGGCTTAAAAGCATAACATTTACACCAAAAGGTTTATTGGTCAGTTCTTTAATTTTTTTGATTTCTTTTTTCAGATCGGCCGCTGTATTGTTACCTGCTGCTATTACGCCGAGGCCCCCTGCTTCTGAAACTGCAGCAGCCAGTCCGGCATCTGATATTTGAGCCATTCCGCCCTGAAATATCGGATACTTAATATTTAAAAGGCTGCATATATTTGTACTTATCATATAGTCTCCTTTATGTATAAAGAATTTTCGTCATCATATGAGAAAACGCCCATCAGGCGTTTTTTTACTCCGTTTAATTTGTTTGTTTGTTGGTAATGTACTCTACAATGTCATTAACTGTAACTAGTTTGCTATAATCGTCTTCTTCGATTGTTACGTCAAGTTCATCTTCAATTTTGCTGATTAATTCGAATAAATCCAATGAATCTGCACCCAGATCATCCTTAATTTTACTTTCTAGCTTTATATTCTCTTCTTCTACATCCAATTCTTCAACTAAAATTTCTTTAACTTTTTCTAAAACCATTGTGCCCTCCAAATTAATTTAATTATTTTAAATGTCTATTATTTTGATTTCATCATTTATTCAATATCTAATATTTTGATATTCGAAGTATATAATAAAAATACTCCTTTGTCAATATATTTTTTGATACTTATTATACAATTAAAAATTCACTTGCAAAAAGCCTGTCGAAAAGACAGGCTTTTATTATGACATTTTGCTTATGATTGCTTCTTTAATGTGCTGTGCGGCCTCGCCGTCACCGTACGGATTGACCGCATTGGCCATTTTTTTGTATTCCGCTTCATCATTAATAAGAGTATCTATTTCCTTAAATATTACATCTCTTTCAGTTCCAACAAGTCTCGCCGTACCTGCTTCTATTCCTTCAGGTCTTTCCGTTTCCCTTCTTACCACAAGCACCGGCTTTCCCAACGATGGAGCTTCTTCCTGCACCCCTCCTGAGTCTGTAACCACAAGGCAGCATTTAGCCATCAAATTAGTAAATGGAAGATAATCCAGAGGCTCAATTAAATGTACATTTTCCATATCTCCGAATATTCCTCTTGCAATCTCTCTTACTTTCGGATTTAGATGCATTGGGTATATAACTTCCGCCTCTTTGTTTTTTTCTGCCGCTTCTTTAACAGCAGTAAAAATATTTTCCATGGGCTCCCCGATATTTTCTCTTCTGTGTGCAGTAAGAAGTATAACCTTTTTATTTTCAAAATCTATGCTGTTTAGTTTTTCATCTTCAAATTTATAATTTTTATCTATAACCCATTTCAATGCATCTATTGATGTATTTCCTGTAACAAATATTTTATTATCATCATAGCCTTCTCTTAACAGGTTGTCTCTTGATGTCTCTGTGGGTGCAAAGTGAAAGTCTGTCATTATTCCTGTAAGCTTACGATTTGCTTCCTCAGGATACGGAGAATATAAATTGCCGCTCCTTAATCCTGCCTCAACATGACCTATTTTTACCTGATGATAGAAGGCTGCCAATGCTCCTGTAAACACTGTTGTAGTGTCTCCCTGTACAAGTACGAGATCTGGTTCAAATTCTTCTATTACGCCTTCTAAACCTGTTAATGCTCTGCAGGTTATCTGTGTCAGAGTCTGTCCGCTTTGGAATATGTTCAGGTCATAATCAGGCTCAATATCAAATATTCTTAAAACCTGGTCAAGCATGTCTCTATGCTGAGCAGTGACGCAAACTTTAGTTATAAAATGTTCCTCATCATTTTTAAGCGCCTTTACTATGGGAGCCATTTTTACAGCTTCCGGTCTGGTTCCAAAAATAATGAGTGTCTTTATTTTATTCATAATTCCTCCTGTATTACAATTGATAGGCAATTGATTTTATTGTTCTTTTCTTTTAAACAATCCGCCAATTTTTGCAAAATAAAATACAGCAATAACCACCATTGTAGCAACTATTATACCTGTGAACGGTTCTGTATCTGCTATGGCAATCGACACTATTCCAAGCATCATGCTTATAAAATACATTATCAAAACCGTCTGTCTTTGATTTAGTCCTGATTTCATAAGCTTGTGGTGCAAGTGATCCTTATCTGCCTGCATTATTGGTTTCTTATTTATATATCTTCTTATAATTGCAAAAGTTGTATCAAAAATAGGAAGACCAAGTGCAAATAAAGGAACTGCCAAAGCAACGGCAGCAACGCTTTTTACCATACCCAGTACAGAAGTGACAGCCAACATATATCCTAACAGCAGCGCCCCTGTATCTCCCATGAATATTTTAGCCGGATTGAAGTTAAACGGAAGAAATCCTAATGATGCTCCTGCAATAATTGCGCACTGCAATACAATAAAATCATGTCCCATCTTTGATGCCGTAAAAAGAAGTGTGGTCGCAGCTATACTGGCAACCCCTGAGGCTAGTCCATCCAGTCCATCTATTAAGTTGATAGTGTTTGTAATTCCTACCAGCCAAAACAATGTTATGGGATATGAAAGCCAGGTCAATAAGTAACTCATTCCTGTGGCAGAAAGAGGGTTTGTTATAAAATGAATTTGAACTCCGCCTTTTATTGCAACTATAGCTGCAATAATCTGCATAAGCATCTTTATCTTCGCAGGCATATCATACATATCATCCACAACGCCCGTGAGAACAATTATCGTTGCTCCCGCCATTATATGAAGATTTGTGGTTGTGTGAGGCATGTATACAAACATACAGGCCATAATTGAAATATAAATCGCCAGTCCGCCAAAATACGGCATAGGCTTATTATGTATTTTTCTCGGGTCCTTTGGCACATCCAAAGCTCCAACCTTAATCGCAAGCTTTCTTGCTGGAGGTGTCATTATAAAAGAAATGATTACAGCTGAAATAAAAGCTATGAAATAACTAGCCATATTAGTCCTCATCTTTATGTATTTTTTCTGTTTTTTCTATATCCATCAATTTATTAACTCTGATTTCGTGTCTTCCGCCCTCAAACTCTGTTGAAAGCCATACATCGACAATATCAACGGCAACGCCTTTTCCCAATACCCTTTCTCCCAGGGCAAGCATGTTCGCGTTGTTATGCATTCTTGACATTTTTGCCATAAATTCATTTGTGCACAAAGCACATCTTATTCCTTTTACCTTGTTTGCAGCTATGGAGATTCCGATGCCCGTTCCGCAGATTATTATTCCTTTGTCAGCTTCACCAACCGCAACCATTTCCGCTGCTTTTTTACCATAGTCCGGATAATCCACAGAATCCATGTTGTAAACTCCTATATCCGTAATATTATAACCGCTGTTTATTAAATGTTCCTTAATTGTTTCTTTTAATTGAAATCCACCATGGTCACACGCCAGTAGTATTTTCATTTTCTCCTCCTGATAACAATTGATTGATGATTGATTAGTAATAGATAATCAATTGGTTTTTCCATTGCTAATCAATTTCTCATCCATTACTTCTCCATTGCTCGCCCATTGTTTTAATTATTTTATTCAACTGTTCTTCTATTTCTTCTGAAACCTTTTCGTAAGTATTATAGTCTGAGCCAAAAGGATCAGCGATATCCAACACTTTAACAGGTGCTTCCTCTTTATTTACAATGCAGGCATATTCTTTTAAGGTATAGACCTTATGTGAATATTCAGGTAGTACATTTAAAATCGTGTTTTTGTGATTGTTTGTCATTGTTAAAATCAAATCTGACTCATTTATAATTTTCTTTGTAAGCTGTCTTGCTCTATGATTTCTTATGTCAATTCCTTTTTTATTCAATGTGTAAATCGCCTTTTCATTTGCAGCCTCGCCTTCAAATGCGCTGATTCCCGCTGATGATACATTTATATTCTCTATATTCATCTCTTGAAGCATAGATTTAAAAATACCCTCGGCCATACTGCTTCTGCAGGTATTTCCGGTACATACAAATAATATATTCATAAACGCCTCATACATTTATTGTTTCACTGGATGCTTTTCCTAATCTGTTCATTATTGCTTTTCCAAGTCCCTCTTCATCAACTGCCTCAGCAAGTATTATGTCTACTCCCATGTGATCAAAATCTCTCAAGTCTTTAAATAAGTTAGACGAAATTGTCAGAGGTTTTGTTCTGTCCCCGCATAAAATTGTTAACTTACCCATGTAATGTTTTTCTGTCTGTGCAGTGGACATTATACCGACCTTGCAGCCTTGGTCTTTAAATTTTTCATAATCTTCGTTTATTCTGCGGACGACTTTTTCCATATCACCCTTATATAGAATTACCTTAGCCTTTGGGGAATAATGTCTGTACTTTTGTCCAGGAGACTTAGGAACTATTTTTTCATTGCTTTTTATTATTGCAGGGTCATATTCACATTCTCCTAGAACATCTATTATATTCTCCTGCGTTATTCCGCCCGGTCTTAAAATCACAGGAATTTCACCTGTCATATCTACTACAGAGGATTCCAGACCTATGTCCGTGCTTCCGCCATCAATAATCATATCAACCTTTCCCATTAAGTCCTCTATAACGTGGCTTGCTTCTGTGGGGCTTGGTTTGCCAGATGTGTTTGCACTGGGAGCTGCTATGGGCTTCTTGCTTTCCCTTATTAAAGCAAGAGCAATTTTATTTACAGGAAGACGGATTGCTGCCGTATCAAGATTTGCTGTTATCTTATCTGACAAAATATTCTTTTTATATAAAATCATAGTCAAGGGTCCGGGCCAATATTTTTCAGCAAGCTTCTTAGCACTTTCCGGCACTGTTTCTGCCAAATCATATAATTCATCAAAATCTGCTATATGTACAATTAAGGGATTATCCTGAGGCCTTCCTTTTGCTTTAAATATTTTGTCAACAGCTTCATCATTTAATGCATCAGCACCGATGCCATACACTGTTTCCGTGGGGAAAACCACAACTCCCCCCTTATTAATAATGTCAGCTGCCTCCATTATAATACTGTAATCTATATTTTCAGAATCCATTTTCACTACTTTAGTCTTAATTATTTCTTCCATTTTATACCTCTATACGATGGATTGGCGATAGACTTGCAATTAATTAACAATTGATATTATTACGTGCCAAAGGCACATACATCACCCATCGCTTATCAATTGTCAGTCAATTATTCATCCATTGTTCATTATATACTACATTATCTCCATAAACAAGAATTTACTTCTTAATATTTTATAACAAGAGCTTATAAATATATTTAAAATAGCAGCAAATTTTTTACATAACTATTTCTGAAATCTAAAAATTCACATATATATTACTAAAGGGTAAAAGGAGGACAAATTGGATATTTTATATTATTTCATAACAGGATTTATCATCGGAGGGATTGGAACGTGCATTGGAGGCTTATTTTCAGTTATGGTCAAAAACCCCAGCGACAAAACTGTATCTGGAATGTTAAGTTTTGCCGCGGGCATTATGCTTTCCATCATATCATTTGATCTCATGCCTGAAGCATATAATATAGGCGGATTTTTTATAGTTACATTAGGACTTGCAATAGGCCTTTTGATAGTTTTTATTGCGGAAAAAATGATACCGACACAAAAATTAAACCGCTATACAGGAAAAAAATTAAGCTATGTAAAAATGAGTTTAATTATTATGATAAGCATGGGTCTTCATAATTTCCCCGAAGGGGTTGCAGTTGGTTCCAGTGCTGTATATTCAGAAAATTTAGGATTAAAAATAGGGATTTTAATTGCTGCCCACGATATACCAGAAGGCATGAGCGTTGGTGTGCCTCTCGTAATGGCAGGAGCTTCTCCGATGTCAGTTGTATTGCTGACTTTATTGACAGGACTTCCCACAGCATTTGGCGCTGTGTTTGGAGCCGCACTTGGGGGTATCTCAAAATATTTTATTGCTTTCTGCCTGTCTGCTGCGGCAAGCAGCATGCTTTACGTTTCGGCAAATGAGCTTATACCGGAAGCCAATATTTTGCACAGAGGCAAAAGCAATGCAGTCTTCCTGCTTATAGGCTTTATATGCGGTTGCTATTTGAGCTTTAGCATGTAGCTGTATCCATATAGATTTTTTCATAGACAAGGCCGTTTTTTTCAATAATCAATTTAAGTTTATCCATATCATCCTTAAAAAATCTTACGCATAAACCGCAGCTTGAACTTATGCTTCTTGGTACAGGTATTACTTTATATTGAATGTCATTTTTTTTTAATTCAGCTTCAACCTTCATAGCATAAGAAACAGATTTAAAGGTCATGTAATTATATTGGTTCATAGATTTCCTCTATTTATTTTTTATTTAAGTATATCACAAAAGCAATTATATTCTAATAAAATAAAGTTATAATCAAGCAGTTGATTATAACTTTTTGTTCTATTCCATTTCATCCAGAGTAAGGCTGTACCCTTCCAAAAATTCATCCATGAATATCTTTACATCTTGTCTGTCCATATTGTTGATTTCCTTGAACAATGACTGTTTTGCCTTGATGAATTCTCTGTTGCCAGACTTTTCTTCCTCAATACACTTAATATATGCGCTTATTTTATCCGCTGCCTTGATTGTCTTCCAGATTTCTGAATCCTCTTCTCTTGGAATCAATACAGGCTCATAATCATCATAAAAATCCTCAGGTAAAAGCTTCAAAAGGCTTTTAACAGCTGACAGCTCCACTTCTTTATATGCTGTTTTAATCGAAGGATTAAAATATTTCACGGGAGTTGGCATATCTCCGGTTAAAATTTCCGAAGCATCGTGATAAATTGCATACAGCGCAGTTTTATGCGGGTCTGAATTTTTACCCAATCGCTTCTTCTGAATAATTGTCAGGGCATGTGCTATTACAGCAACATCCAAACTATGTTCCGACACATTTTCCTCTTTGATGCTGCGCATTAAACCCCAGCGGTTTATATATTTCATCCTTGATATAAAAGCAAAGAAGTTTGATTTTTTCATAATTTCACCCTTATTATGCTACATTACAATTCCAATTATTATTTAAGAAATATTTGCATTCTTAATTGTTTAAGATTACTTCTTGATTGCTGCGGTAGCACCTTCACTTTTCATTATTGCTTTCATTCCATCCGTGGTTTCAATTGTACCGTCTTTAAACACCCACAAGGCTTCTACTCCGTCAAGTGATTCTACTAATGCCCTTCCCTCTTCATATGGCAAAAGAAATACGGTCGTTGACAAAAAATCAGCTTTTCCCGAATTCTCGGTAACTACAGATACAGCCCTGAAGTAATCTCCCGGCATCAATGTTTTAGGATCTATTAAGTGGTGTATAACCTTGTCTCCGACCATGTAAAATCTCTGGTAATCACCGCTTGTTACAACAGAAGCATTTGTTAAAAATACGGTTTCAAGAACACTTTCCTCGGAATTGCCTATAAGGCTGTCAGGATTTTGAATACCGACTCCCCATTTATCTCTTATACCATCCAATGGCTTGCCGAATGCACGGATATTTCCGCCCGCACTTATTATTCCAGAAGTAAATCCTTCTTCAGTTATTTCCTGAACTACTACCTCCGTGGCATAACCTTTGGCTACAGCGCCAACATCAAGACTCATTAAAGGGTCATTTAAATAAACTGTGCTGTTATCCACATCCACAATAACTTTGTCCAAATCCGTATGTTCATTGGCAGCTAACAAATCCTCTATTGGAGGTATTTTGGCATTTGCAGGATTAAATTCCGCCTCATCCCTGTATTCATGCCAGATTTCTAAAACAGAACCCATTGCTATATTTGTTTGTGTTCCCACATCTTCATACAAATTTTTGCAAAACAGTATTAAATCAATAATATCCTTGTCTACCTTAACCGGTTTTACGCCTGCATTGTCGTTAATTGTTTTAATGTTGTTGATTCCTTCATAATCATTGTATTTATCATACAGTTTGTGAAGCTCCAACATTCTTTCATGAATTTTTTCAGTATACCCGTTAAATTCTTCTTCTGTTTCAGTATAGCCTACAACTTGAGTCACAGTATCAAATGTATCTAAAAAAGTATACGTGTACTTTTCATATGCCTGTTCAGTTGGAGGATCTTCATTCTGCTGACAGCCTGTTAAAAAGGAAAAAGTTAAAATTACTGTCAACAACAAAGAAATTACTTTTTTCATATTTATCACCCCAAAATATAATACCAAATAATATTAATATTATCAATAAAAAAAACTCCCTCGATGGAGGGAGTCTGAATTTTACTAATTATCTTGCGTTAGCTATTGCTTCTGCAACAACTGATTGGTATCCTTCAACTGTTATTGTTACTGAAGAAGTCAATTCAGGTATATCAGGAACTGCGTCATGTCCTTCAGCTCCTTTTTTAACTTTTAATCCTGTGATTTCATCAGCTGTCTTGCCTATCATCCATTCTTCGAATGATGCCATTTGTTCAAACCATTCTTTGCCTATGGCTGAAGCTTTCTTCATTCCGTAGTCATCTTTAAGTTCCTTCTTAGTCTTTGGTTCAACTGTCTTGTCAGAAGTTACTTTTCCGTTTTCATCATAGTTAACTTTAACTTGTGCAACGTCAACGATTGTTTTAACAATCTTGCCGTCTTTATCCAATGCTGTTGCATTCATATAAGTATCCATCTGTGCCACCGGTTTAACATCAGCTGTTTTGTCTTTAGAACTGTCAATATGAGTTGAAACGCCAAGACCTACTGTTTCTGCTCCGTGAGCGTCTACAGCATTGTTCCATGCTTCTTCAACTGCTGCTAAGTAAGACTCCACAGTAATTGTTACGGAAGAAGTCAATTCAGGTACATCCGGAACTGCGTCATGTCCTTCAGCTCCTTGTTTAACTTTTAATCCTGCAATTTCGTCAGCTGTCTTGCCTATCATCCAGTTTTCAAAAGCTTCCATTTGTTCATACCATTCCTTGCCTATGGCTGAAGCTTTCTTCATTCCGTAATCTTCCTTTAAATCTTTTTTGGATTTAACTTCTGCTGCTCTGTCGGAAGTTACCTTCATATCTTTGTCAAATGCAACTTTTGTCTGGGCAACATCGATGGTTACGCTTGCAACTTTACCGTCAGCATCAAATCCAACTGCTGCTATAGTTACATCAGCTTGTGCAGTTGCTGTTTTTTCAGCTGTGGCATCTGTTGACTTAGCTATAGAAATGTTTTGTCCTAAACCAACCTTTGCAATTGCTCCTGCTTCTCCCTTAGGAGCTTCAGCTTTTGGTTCTTCAGTCTTTGGTTCTTCGGCTTTAACTATTGGCCATGGGTTATTAGCAGGATCCAGTGCATTTTTAACTGCATAGATTATACCCTTGCTTGTTATTGTAGCCCCTGCTATAGCATCTACATCTGCAGAGTTAGCTTCTACTATTTTAGCCGGTAATTCATCAATTGCTTTTGAACCGATACCTGCTGTTTCGTTAGCTCCAACTGCTTCAACTTTAGTTATCTTATCCCCTTCTTTTGTGACTGTAACTGTTACTTCTCCGCCAAATCCTTCGCCGGTTCCTGTCAGCGTTGAAGCTGCTGCCGGTTGTTCTGTAGGCTTGCTTGCACATCCAAATAATGATGTTACCATTAAAAGTACTAAGATTAAAGATAATGCTTTTTTCATCATATCCTCCAAATTATGTATATAGTATATTTAAACACATGTAATTATATCATATCGTTTATTCCTTGACAATATTTTTATTTTATTATATCCTTCATTTTTTTCCTTAAAATACACATACTTACACATTAAAATTTCAAGTGTTATGCCATAAATGGTTGAAATACTAGTAAAACACACCCATAATATTTGTCAAAACAAGTAAAATAAACCGCAGGAAGTATAACCCGCGGCTGTAAAATTTAACTTATTATTGTTTAATTATTAACTCACTTACTTTTTTATTGTTTTCTATGCTGTGTACTTGCATTTTGTTGTCGGAAAGGCTGTATATGTAATCATTTATGCAGATTACTCTTCTCACTTCATAACCATATGAATACATGTCATCATCCATGTGGCTGATTTTATTTTTAAAACTGAAACTCTTATTATCTATATTGTATAAATATGCTCCACTAAATTCCGTTTTATAATTATCTCCCACTACATTCACGGGAAATGCCATCAACCCCTTGCTTGATAAAAACATCAATGCCTTATGGTTGGATAGAGCTTCAGAATATGTTCCTGCTTTTCCTATAGTTTCTGTATGAATTTCCTTTGGTTTATCTGCATCAGTAACATCAAACAGAGATAACTTCATTCCTCCGTTTATTGTTCCTCCCCAGGAGCTTTCCTGTGTGTCAAATCCAAAGCCTAATATGTGATTTTCATCAACCATGTGCAGGTAAGTACTGTATCCCGGTATCTTGAGCATTCCTTCAACAACCGGTTTTTCTGGATTTGAAGTATCTATTACATATAATGGATCCACCTGCCTGTATGTAACCATATATACCCTGTCACCGGCAAATCTGGTGCTGTAAATTCTTTCTCCGGGTGCTAATCCTTCCAGTATTCCTATTGTTTTTAATTTTTCATCTAAAATATATATGTTGTTTTTAGATGTGTTCTGCCATATCTCTCCTGTTGTTGTAGAAATCCTGAACATTCCTTCATGTTCATCCATTGAGAACTGGTTGATTATTGTTCCCGGCACCCTGCCTTGGGAAACAACATCTATATTTCCCTTATTTAGATTGAACTTATAAACCACTGTGCAGGAAGTATATCCCGGGCTGTACAATTCAGCCTGCAACATTGTACTATCATAAGAATAATCGGCAATCGCGGCATACATATTGTTTTTTGAAACATAAATTGCATCAGAGCCTCCCAGGTACACATCAACATCAGGCCTTGACAAATTATCCGCCAAATCAATTCCTATGGTGTACATATACCTTGAATCTATATAATTGGGAAAATATTTAATTTCGTCATATCCAAATTCATACTTTGTATTTGTTATGACATCTGTGTAATATGGAAGGGGAATATCCATTTCTTCCTTATAATATAAATCATATCTGTAGTTTAAATACTTGGTACTGATTAAATATAATTTATCTTCTATGGCTCTTCCCGACAAATAGTTGCCATCAAACAAATATTCTTTTTCCAAAACAGGTTTTTCTATATTTTCAATATTGTAAATCAGCACATTTGTCCTGTCATCGTAATATCTTGGAGGCATTATGCGCGCTTCTGCCTCGGACTTATCATAATTCATCATGTGAAAATAATTGTTTTGTCCTATTACTGCCAGCTTGCCGCCTATTGTAAATATTTCGCTGATGCTTGTGTTTTCGGGCACATTGATTGTTGCTATTATTTTTGGATTCACGGGATTTGAGTCTATTATTTTCAATCCGCTGATTGTATTAATATAAATATATTTACCGTCATTTTTAATTATGTCCCCTTCCTGCACACCTTCAACCTGATTGTTGGTATCAGATCTGTCGGCTGCCTCTAACCCTTGAGCGGCTTCCGGAACTTCTACAGCTGCCTTATCTTCCATAACCGCATCAATAGCTATGCCTCTTCCCGACCATATGTAATTATAGAGTTCTGAATTGTATTCCAGCAAAGCAACTAAATTTTCTTTTGAGCCTACGGTCATGACCATGTTCTGTGAAGGATTAGCCGTATAACTTCTCGTTATGTAAACAGAATTGGTATTTTGGTCCCACTTCACAGTGTGGCCTAAATTCTCAGATACAAATCTAAGAGGTGCGAATGTCCTGCTGTTTATCATTCTTGTAGGTACATCAATTGTCTTGATTTCACCGTTCACCATAACCTTATCTTTGCCGAGAATCATTTCTATTTCATTATTTGAATCCTTTATTACAACCTCTGAAATGTTTTTGTTCCAATCAACTACAGCTCCCAGCTTTTCAAAGACCCCTCTCATAGGTACAAGTATCCTGCCATTTTCTATTACGGGATAAACATCAAATTCAACCTTTTCGCTGTCCACATACACATTAACTTCGGTTGCACCAAATGCCGTGAAACCGAAACAAAATATCAGAGCAACCATAAACACTATTATTTTTCCAAACGCTCTTGTCTTCATAATATCTCCCTTCCTATATTAATTTTTATAAATCTTTTATTATTTAGACGAATTTGAAATTTTTTTGTTCCGATTACATCCCGTTCAACATAAATTTGCTGCTTATTAAGCATACATTATTAACCGCAAAAAAAAGGATGCTTTACATCCTTTATACCCTTAATTTTTTTCAATTAATCTTTAAATGTGCTGCAGCAAGTTTCTTCCGGATTCTGAGCATTTTTACCATTTACAACTATTCTTGAAGCATCACAATGCTCATTGTCATTATATACGCATTTAACTGCCTTGCATTTAATGTCGGTTTCGCTTTTGGGTTCATGAACTGAGCTTCTTACACCGGGTTTTTGTTCTATGAATGTATCGCAGCATGTGAATCGGCTTTCTTCCGCCTTTTTGCCGTCCACATCCAACGTCGGAGCCGTGCAGCCTTCTCTCTTGTTAAAGTAGCAGTTAGTTACAGTGCAAACAATATGTGCCATAATAATTCTCCCTTCAATTCAATTTCTAATAGTTTAACCTATACAAATTGAATTATACAGGATTTCTTAAGACTAATAATCATGGCTGTCTGAATAATATGCTAATAGAAGATCAACCATCCTGCCGTAGCTTTTCACACCGTCATCCTGATTGTTTGCCTTTAAATAACTGTCATTAACCTTACTTGATATTTCCGCGATTTTAGTTTCAAACTGTTTCCAATAATTTGATGAATACTCCAAATCACTCCTGACATCTTCGGAATAGTTATCATACAAACTTAAAAACGCATCATAATCTTCGTAATAAAGAGCATTCATGCTGTAACTCAATGCAAGCATTGTTCCGCTGTATGCAAAGTCATCAAACCCTGAATTTATGCATGCCAGGTAGGAAATAAAGTTTGCTTCGTCCTCTCTCATGAACCCCCTCAGATGCGAAAGCTCGTGAAGCATTACAGAAGGCACCTGGTAAGGCGGTATATCCGCATTTACATTTGCTTCAAAGGTAAAAGGAAAAAACATGCCTGTTATCTGCATGTGAGACATTACATTTGAAAACATCACTAATTTGGGAGGAGGATAATTTCCTTGTAAAACATTATATACCCCGGATATTTTGTCAAATGCTTTCTGAGCCCTTTCCGACGTACCGTAATAATCAATGTCTAAAAGATCCGCCGTTCCATCACTGCTTGTAGTGAGCCTTGCTCTTGTTTTATTTGCATCATTTATTAAAATTTCACATAAATTAATGAGTTCCCCGGCGGAGGATTCCTTGATTTCAAGTCCGCTGTAATATGTAAATTCATGCCTGTAATAATTTATGCCGCAGAAAAGAACGAACAGGAAATATATAATACTTAACAAAGCAGAAATATTTAAAAAGAAACTTTTAAAATACCGCGGAGATTTCTTTATAATGGTTGATGACAAGGTAACCAAAAAATAAATCAATATTGCTATTATTAAAACTATTATTATAAATTCAGCTAATGAAAACTTGATTTTAGAAGAAAAAAATGAGATCGATCCTGCAAAAACAGGATATATCTTTAGAGCATAAAACTCGGCAAAGTTCAAATTAAATCTTGCATACAGTGTAAGCAGCAAAGAAACAGGCACAATCATTATAATAAGAGCTCTTTTATTCATAGGTATCTCCTTAAATTAATATATTATTATATCATAAGTGCATCGCTTAACGTTTTGCTTCACACAGATACAATAACTACATTCAACAAAGATCAGTCTCTGTTGAATGTAGCTATTATATCATAATAAATTAATTTATTTATAAAAATATTCCAAAATAAAACACTTATATTTATTACCAATAAGAATATTTATTAATTTCTATTGAAATATCCTCTGAAAAGGGATAATATTAATATATACTTCGCAGGCTTCATATCTGATTTGTCTGTTTCTTGACGGTCACAAGAATCGGAATTGGGCTATAATATTATGGAGGACTCCATGGATAATATATTTAAAAATATAATAAAAAACAACATTGAGTATGCAAAGCACGGTAACGTTGCCACATACATTCCTGAGCTTGCAAAAGCAAACCCCTGCGACCTCGGCGTTTATGTGGTAACATTGGACAAGCAGGAATATTTTGCGGGAGATTATGACAAAAAATTTACCATGCAGAGCATTTCCAAGGTTTTAACATTAATTCTGTCCTTAATGGACAACGGGGAAAACAAGGTTTTTGAAAAAGTAGGCATGGAACCGACAGGAGATAGTTTTAACTCTATTGTTGATTTGGAATTAAAAAATATTCATAAACCATTCAATCCCATGATTAATGCCGGAGCCATTGCAACTACTTCTTTATTGGCAGGTGAATCTGTTGACGATAAAACAGAAAGAATATTAAATCTTGCAAGAAAACTTTCCGATAATCCCGACATTAAAATAAATAAAGACGTTTACTTGTCTGAAAAGTTAACTGGTGACAGAAATCGTTCCATTGCATACTTCATGAAAAGTTTCAATGTAATTGAAGGTTCTGTGGAGGATATACTTGATGTTTATTTTAAACAATGCTCCATAGAAGTAACTTGCAGAGATATTGCAAACATAGGCTGTATACTTGCCAATGACGGTGTATCAATAAAGACAGGCGAAAGCATTGTCCCGAAGCACATATGCCGCATAACAAAGACCATAATGTCAACATGTGGATTGTATGATGCCTCCGGTGAATTTGCAGTACATATAGGAATTCCCGCAAAATCAGGGGTTGGCGGCGGAATCATGGCTGCTGTTCCAAAAAAAATGGGAATCGGTGTATACGGACCTGCATTGGATGAAAAGGGAAATTCAATTGCAGGCATCCAAATATTAAGAGAACTGTCAGAAAAATTGGATTTAGATATTTATTAATGAAAACATGTAAGATTTTTATCTTTTAAGACCTTGCTGTGCATATAACAAAAAGACCATTAAAGTAGCTTAATGGTCTTTTTTTAATTAATCCAGGTATCTGATTCCGTTTATTTTTTTAATGCCTAGACCGGGATCATCATTTAAAATAATTTTATATTCATTGAATACTGCTCCGCCTTCCACAGGATCTTCGCTGCAAAGAGCAGGACCGTCCAAGTCTATTTTAGTTATGATACTTTTTGCGGCTGCCAAATGTACTGCCGCATTTACACTTACCTTCGCTTCCAGCATGCAGCCAATCATGCATTCAACACCGTATATTTCAGCAACTGAACAAATCTTTAAAGCATTGTGCAAGCCGCCTGTCTTCATTAGTTTAATATTAATAAAATCCGCAGCCCTTCTTTGAAGAATCGTCAATGCATCCTCAGGGGAGAATACGGATTCGTCTGCAAGTACCGGAATTGATACATTGTCTGTTACAAATTTCAATCCTTCAATATCGTGGGCAATGACGGGCTGTTCAACAAATTCAATGTCAAGACCTTCATCTTCCATTTTTCTCAGTGCTTTAACAGCTTCCTTTGGCTTCCAGCCCTGGTTTGCGTCTATTCTGAGTTTCACGTCATAACCTACAGCCCTTCTTATGGCCTTCATTCTCTCAATATCCCTTGATGCGTCTTTGCCAACTTTTATTTTTAATGTTTCAAACCCTCTGTTTATGGCATCTATGCTGTCCTTAGCCATTTCTTCAGGATCATTCACACTGATTGTTATGTCTGTTATAATTTCTTTCCTATAACCTCCTAATAATTTATAAAGAGGAGCATTGTACAGCTGGCCGTATAAATCGTATAAAGCTATATCAACAGCAGCTTTTGCACTGGAGTTTTTTATTACGCACTTATCCAGCTTAAGCATGATATCTTCGAAATTTTCAATATCCATACCTGCAATATTTTTGATTATATGTTCCCTTAAAGCTCCTACTACCGCTCCTTTTGTATCTCCTGTTATTACGCCTGTAGGTGGTGCTTCACCATAGCCAACATTTCCTGTATCAGTGTGGATTTCAACAATTATGTCCTCCACGCTGTTTACTGTCCTCAGAGCCGTCTTAAAAGGTGTTTTAAGAGGCACTGAAATTTCGCCTATTCTGATGTCTGTAATTTTCACTTTCTTCCTCCATATGAATTAATGTTCATTTATATTTTAATATAGTTGAATTTTTCCTGCCATAATTTCCAGAGATTCACCGCATCTTATATGACTTCACTAATTGGCAAGCTCTTTAATTGCTTCTGCCATTACCTGAATGTTTTTCATTAATGAATCAATTTCTATATATTCATCAGGCTTGTGTTCAACCATTGGCTGTCCTTTGAAAATCGGGCCAAATGCAACTATGTTCTCCATAGCCTTTGCATAGGTCCCTCCGCCTATGGAAATCAATTCTGCCTTTTCGCCGAATTGCTCCTCATAAACTTTTTGAAGTTTTTTGATAAATTCAGTATCCGGCGACACATAAAGACTTTTTTTATGTCTTAAATAAACTTCTTCCAATTTACCCAGACTGACTCTTTCTTTAAAAGTATCTATAAATTCCTCAAATGTTCTTGTAACAGGATATCTCATATTGATTTCAAGAGTTATTTCATTTTCATTTCCATGTATAGTTCCCAAGTTAAATATAAGTTTTCCCGATATGTCATCTTCTAAAGAAATTCCCAGTCTTTCTCCGTTTAAATCTGTTCCTATATATTTATTAAAATAGTCGATAAATTCTTTTAAGTCGCCTAAGAAATCCAATTTTCCTAAAAACATCATCAAATGCGTTATTGCATTTTTACCTTTTTCAGGAGTACTTCCATGGGCAGATATTCCATAACATTTTACAACTATTGAATTTCCATTTTCTTCAATCTTTATTCCTTCAGTTTCTCCTGCAAGTTTCTTTACTTGATACTTTTTACATGAGGGAAGTGTTATTTCAGCTTCTGCATAATCAGGAACCACGTTTGCGGCAATACCTCCCTTTATAGACTTTAAAGTCAAATCACCGTCCTGATTTAACTTTCTCGTATATTTGCAGGTGACAATACCTTTCTCCCCGTTGATTATGGGATATTCGGCATCAGGAGTAAAACCTGCAACGGGCATTTCCTCACCCTTGTCCACATAATGCTTTACACATTTGCTTCCTGTTTCTTCATTTAATCCAAAAATTATTCGGACTCTTCTTTTTAAAGAAATATTTGAGTCCATAATAGCTTTTAATGCATACAATGCCCCTATTGTAGGCCCTTTGTCATCGGTAGTTCCTCTCCCGTAAATTTTGCCGTTGTGTATTTCAGCAGCATATGGCGGATATGTCCAGCCCTCCCCTTCCGGCACAACATCTAAGTGCCCGAGAACTGCAATCATTTCATCACCTGAGCCGTACTCGGCATAACCAAGCATGTTATCCACATTGACTGCTTTAAATCCTAAATTTTCTGAAAGCTGCATGCAGTACTCCAATGCCTTATGTACACCTTCACCAAAAGGCCTATCTGCCTTTGGTTCATCTTCTACGCTTTTTATTTTGACACATTCCTGCACGCTTTTTATGATTTCATCTTTCATAATCAATATTTTTTCATTTAGCATCTTATCACTCCTCTCGTCATTTAACTTTACTTTTGGTTCTATATTAAAAACATTCTAATTACAATAAATTAAATTGTTATTATGAGCTATTTGTAAATTCGGTTAAAATTATTAATAGACCTGACTGCAATTGAATGCAGTCATAGTCTATTGGAAAAAACTTGATCTTCAGCGCATATCTTCATATATCAGTCTTGAAATCTTTCCTATAATTTCACGACCTTCTTTATTTGATTCAGTTTGGTTAGTCAGAACACATATTATATATGCCTTATCCGGCAAATATACTATTCCTCCATCATGTTCCAAATAGTCCAAATCTCCCGTTTTATGAGCAATGACAACTTCTTCAGGCAGATATAAGTCAAGTCTGCCCCTTACCTGCTGTCTTTTTAAAATATTTAACATCATCTGACTGAAATCTGCGTTTACATTTTCACCATTGTAAATAAGTTCAAAAATGTGGGCAAAATCATTTGCTGTTATTAAGTTATCTCTTCCCTCTTTTGCTGCCTGTGAATCCATCATTTTTCTTTGAAGCTTTGTATGTTGAAGCCCCAGTTTTTTTATTGCGGCATTTATATTGTTTATGCCAAGCATGTTTATTAATATATTTGTTGCCATATTGTCACTGACTATTATCATCAATGTACATATTTCTTCTAATGTAAACTTATGACCGCAGTTTAATTCCTTTAGTATCCCATCGCCGCCTGTTTTCATTTCCTCCGTTATTTCAATAACGTCATTCAACTTATAAACACCCTCATTGACTTTATTGAAAAGCTCTGACATTATTGAAAGTTTAATGGTACTTGCTGATGGAAACACTAAATTCTCATTTATTTTTATTGTCTTATTGTTTGATAAGTCCTTTACAACTACTGCTACATTTCCTTTTTGTCCGCTTATGAATTTTTTTAATTTTTCTTCTAACATATTGACCTCTATTCAAAGCACGCTCTTATTACAACAAGAATAATTGAAAATGCTGTAACAATTACTCCGTACTTCACTAAATTTTTCATATCCTTAGATCTTGCAAGACCCATCTGACCTATCATATCTGCCTCAGGATAAGCAAACGATGTGATTTGTCCTGCGACAAGAAGTATCAAGGCCCACAAAGAGGGTGATATTCCAAGACTCTGAATAGCAGGCTTGAACATATTGTCCATTACGATATTATCTGCTGTTGCTGCTCCTCCAACTCCGAAAATTCCTGTCAAGGCAGCCACAAATGAGAATACAACCTTACTTTGAGATTGTAATAATGGATTTAACATTGAAACCAATTTTTCAAATGCTCCGACTTCTGCTATAAAATTAATAAACGGATTAAACAGCACAAACATTACGAACAGCCACATCATGCGGGAAGCACCTTTTATAAACGTGTCAACCAGGTCATTGGGATGAAGCTTTCCTGCTAAACCTGTAATCATAGCTGATACGGAAATAACCAGTATTGCGTATGAAGATCCACTTTGAAGAGTTATGCCGTATGCAATCAATGCCAGCATTGATAAGCCAAAAGCTAAAGCAGCCTTTTTAACATCGCTTCCTGCAACATATTCGTCCTTAGTCTTTTCAAAATTATCATATGCATAGACCCCTAAGGTTTTCTTCTGTACCCTGTTTGCCATAATAAATGTTATTGTTAAAACCAATACAGCTAAGGGAACTCCTGCTGCCGCCATATATTGGGCATAGGTTAAATTTGTAAGACCCATTATAGTAACAACCTGAGGTGTGTATGGTCCCACGAACATCCCCGTCAAACCGGCGCCCATAAATACAACTGCAACAGTAGAAGGTGTAATACCTATTGTAGCAACCAGAGGTATTATAATAGGAGCAATAATTGCATTTGCACCTGCCAATGTGCCAAGCAGTGAAACAAGAATCGTCGAACTTACCATTGTTGTTGCGATTGCCTTCTTTTCATTGTCCACTCCAATCCTTTTCACAAGGCTCATGACAAGGTATTCCGCAACCCCTGTTTTCTGTAAAACCGCTCCCAAACCTGATCCAAGCATTATGATAAACCCTATCATGCCTAAAAATGAACCCAGAGATTCGGCCATTACGCTTCCAAATGATGAAAATGGCTGCTTTGTAATAATTGCGCTTAAAATAACACAAATAACAACATTTAATACAGGATTTAAATCTTTAAATGATAAAATAATATAAATAATTAATGGTACTAAAGCAAAAATTGGTGATAAATTAAATAACATAATATCCTCCTGAGTTAATTAATATAGATTTGGTATTCGCCGTAGCTAAAATGTCTTTTTTCATGAAATCACTATGTATATAATCACCTCCACATATTTTTAAATATAAAAAAACCCAACAAAAACAAATATACTTGTTCTTGCTGGGTTTCATTTACTCCGACATAGTTTTACTAAATCACATAAATAAAGCAGCTATTTATAGTATTTATCTTTAATATCCTGATATTTCTTTAAAGCATCTTTGTAAGATACTATTACGGCTTTTTGAGAAGTACCGTGATAACGTCTTTTTATTTCTTGTTCTAAATTATCAAACTCTACAATATTTTTGCCAGTAAATAACTTTTTAATAAAATTCTCTGTTATACTAATTGTATGAGTGCATCCTACATCAATTATTTCGTCTGTCTCTGCATCGATTTCAAATGCTATATAAAACGAATTATAAATTGTTGTAATGGCATTATCCATGTTTGTTCTGGATTCACCAATTATATAGACTGACTCCTTCATTAAATCACCACGATATCAAATGAAATCATTTTCTTACAGAAATATATTATATATTCCTTTTCTCAAAACTTCAAGATATTTTTAATTGTAATTTTATTCCAGCGTGTGAACAGTATTTACTACTCACAGTTATCATCCTGAGCAGCAGCAAAGGATATCCTATTTCTGAAAAATGGAGTTAGGACATTCATGCTACACACTCAGAATGACAACGGTCTGACACCCTTATTTAAGGCTGCTCCTCCAATGTTAATTCTCTGTTGCTTGTTTAATCAGCATATCTGAACCAGATTCTTCCGTCTCTCCCGGTTCATCTGGTTCTTCCAGTTTCTCCGGTTCTTCATTAACCTCTTCAGTTTCAATGCTCTCAATATACTCTTCTTCAACAGCTTCCGCTAATCCTTCTATAAGCTCTTCTGCTGTTGCTACATATACATAGCCTACATCAGTGATTATATAAACTTTTAAATCAGGATTAGTTATTACATCATCATCAAATTTAAGTGAATTTTTATTCTGTTTAGCAAAGTAACTGTAGGTTTCTCCATTATCTGCAGTATAAATTATATTTCCGCCGAAGTTTTGAACATTAATATTTGTGCCATTATAATATACTTCATATTCATATGGGCTTTCTGTTTTAATTAATTTAGCTTCTACTCTCTTTGTATGAGCAAATCCGGCATTTTCTTCCTTGTCATGAACTATGTATGCTGTTCTGTTTGACCATGCTTTATCAAATTGTTCAAGCTTATATACTCTTTCCACTGTTTCATTCGTTCCAGCAAACGGGTCATTTGCTATTACATATTCTGCTCCGTCTATTGTTTTAAATCCTGTTACTAAAAATAAATGCCCGCCGGTTGTTCCCGGAGCTCCTTCTAAATACGGATACTTTTTATTGCCTGGGTCATTTGTATATTTTACACTTACTCCTACCGGATACCCCTTTGCTATTTCTCTTTTCAATCCATCAACAGTTGTATAATCAACATATGATTTATATCCGTAGCTTCCTGCTGATGCCATTGTAAATGCCCAGTTTCCAAAGCCATAATTAAAATCGTAGTTGTTTTGAGCAACCTCCTCAGGCAGTAAATCTTCTCCCATTCTATTCATCATCATTGTTATTGTAGTTGGACTGCATATAGAACTTGCTATTCTGGGATCTCTTTTCATTTGTGAAATATTTGGAGTCGGTATTACCTTATTTAAGTCAGTTATATTTATTTCATCTTTAAATTCTTTTTCTATTGACTGTCCCGGCAATGTGTTTTTAAGAGTTCCGTGAAGATATCTTACCGTTGGAGTTACTGAAGGGTCCTTTGTATAGAGAGTTGCCTTTAACTGCACCTTGCTTGCTGTTTCTCCATTATTTCCTTTTATTGTTAATTCATCCACTGATATCTTCGCCAATGTATCTTCGCTGCTATATGAAAATCTTTCTATAAACGGCCCCCATTCTCCCCATGATAACCAATCTGTCCATGTCTGTATTTCTTCACCATTTTCATCAAAGTGATTTACTAAAACCCTTGCCTGAATTTCAACATATGTTCCTTCCGGAGCATCACTGTTCCATGATGCTATCATATATTCAAAATACGGCACATCTATTATTTGTGATATATATTCTCCTTTTGCAGGGTATTGACCATTCTCTGCCTTTAATATTACAGCACCATCTCCGATATTTTCAGATAATGTTACATTGTTAAATTCAACGCCTGTTTCAAATTCTATATATGTCCCGATCTCAAACTCATTTCCATAGGCTTCTATAGCACTTGGGGTTGTAGTATTGGAACTCTTTCCACCTCTGCTTGATGTTTTTTGCTGAGTTGAAGATGTTGTTATCGTAGTACCGCCTTTAACTTCCTTACCATCAATCTTTACTCCTTTTGCATTTTCAGCTACTACGACTCTGGTATTTTGTGTATTGACTACAACATTGTCGGCATTTACCTGGACATTAGCAACTTTTCCTTCACCATTGACAGCTGCCCCCTTACCATTAGCTGTTACTTTTTCTACACTGCAATCAGCTGAAACCTCTAATTGAGCATTTTTTGAATTAATTATCACTGCTCCAAGTATTGAAGTATTAGTTGCGGTCAGTTTAACATTTTCCCCTTCCATCGAAGCAGAGGAAATATTTGCATTACTTGCAATTAATGTTACATCCGATGCAAGTACTTTAACTGATTCTACTTTTCCTTCAATTATAACATTATCATAACCATCTACTACAATTTCTCCAACTTCCGTCCCGTCTCCTGCAAATACTCTTACTTGCCCATTCACACGAGCGACTATAATGTTCTTAACAGCAGATTTCCCTATTATCTTAATAGAATTTTCGCCGCCGCCACGAATTAAGATTCTACCGGTCACTGTTACTCCATTAAGAGTTATGTCCCCATCTCCAACTCCATCACCTATAATTAAGTCACCATTAATTGTTAAATTTTTTAATGTTGCACCTGCTGCATTAATCATAACATTTCCGGTTAAATCACCGGTGAATGTTCCCGGTATTTTTATGAAATTTTTTAAAAGGTTGTCCATAACTTGGGCAAATTCAGCTTTAGTTATATAACCCTTTGGATTTAACTTGCCGTCTGAACCAGCGATGTATCCTTCATTAACCAGCGATGAAATACCTTCAATCGCCCATTTACTGATTAAATCATAGTCTGAAAACTTATTTAAAACGTTATTATTATCGCCTGATAATTTAAACGCTCTGGAAAGTACAACAAATGCTTCTTCCCGTGTAATATTACTGTTTGGACTCAGTTTATTCTCACTTCCTGTGAACGTTTTCATAAAAACAGTTTTTGCCATTTCATCATAAAACCATGAATCCGTTGATACATCTGTATAACTATCTAAAGCTGCTTGTTCATATGCACCAAATGCCCGATTAACTATAGTTGCCATTTCAGCCCTTGTTAAATTGGAATTTGGCTCTAATTTTCCCCCATAACCTTTCAGCAGTCCATTAGATACTGCATTTTCAAGTGCGGCTGTTGACCAGTCATTTGGCATATCTGAAAAAACAGCAGCATGAGCATTTGTTGGCATCATTGTAAAAATCATTAAAAATGATAACAATAATGCTATTATTCTTTTATTCATACATTCCCTCCTACCTTTTACTTTATTGAACTATTATTAGTATAACTTAATTCGGGAAGCATGTAAATATACAAGGCGTTAACAGAGTATTAATATGCCAATATATTATTTACATTTTATCAGAATTTTTGCAGGTAAATAATAAAAAAATACCAAGCATATTTTCCGTATGAAAACATGTTTGGCATTTTATTTATAATGCTTATTTTACTTCCACTACATCATAGCCTGCGTCTGTTACTGCCTTTGACAATGTTTCATTGCTTACTTCCTTTGTTAATGTAACGTCTGCTGTCTTGTTTGATAAGTCAACAACCGCATTTTCAACACCGTCCACTGATTTTAATGCTTTTTCAACTGCTGCTTTGCAATGTCCGCAGCTCATTCCTTCAACTGTTAAAACTTTCTTCATTTCTTTTCCTCCATTTATATTATTTATATTTGATAAGTCTTTATTTATGACTTTTGAGTCATCACTGTTATTTATTGCGCCTGTTACCTTTTCCTGTTCTTCTGTCATTCTCACAGGCTTAAAGAATTTAAGCCTCAATGCGTTAGACACAACTGAAACTGAACTTAAACTCATGGCACCTGCTGCAAACATGGGATTCAATTTCCAGTTAAGAAGATTGAAAAACACTCCTGCTGCCAGCGGTATTCCTATTGTGTTGTAAATAAACGCCCAGAACAGGTTTTGCTTAATATTTCTGATTGTTGATTTACTTAACTGCACCGCAGTTACCGCATCCAACAAATCGCTTCTTATTAATACTACATCTGCTGATTCTATGGCAACATCTGTACCTGCTCCTATGGCAATACCAACATCTGCTCTTGCCAAAGCCGGCGCATCATTGATGCCGTCACCGATCATTGCAACCTTTCTTCCCTGTTCCTGGATTTTTCTGATTTCTCTTTCCTTATCCTGAGGCAGGACTTCTGCAACCGCTCTTGTAATTCCAAGCTGTCTTCTTATTGCTTCCGCTGTTTTTTTGTTGTCTCCTGTAAGCATTACAACTTCGATTCCCATAGCCTCAAATTCTTTTATTGCTTTTTGACTTGTTGGTTTAACAACGTCGGCTACTGCTATTATGCCCAATACATCTTGTTCATCTGCAAAGTATAAAGGAGTTTTTCCTTCATCTGCAAGCTTTGTGCTTTTTTCTTCAAAATCATTGATATTTATTTTCTTTTCATTTACAAGTCTTAAATTACCTATATAATATTTTTTATTATTTACTGTAGCTTCCAGGCCTTGACCCGGTATTGCTTCAAAGTTTTTCACATCATACAAATCAAGATTTCTGTTTTTTGCTTCTTCAACCACAGCATCAGCTAGGGGATGCTCTGAGCTTTTCTCTGCTGATGCTGCAATTTTCAGCATTTCAACATCACTTATGCCTTTAGTTACAACGTCCGTAACCCTCGGTTTACCTTCAGTGATTGTTCCTGTTTTATCCATGACAACAGTTTGAACCTGATGTGCAATTTCCAACGCTTCAGCTGATTTTATAAGTATTCCGTTTTCAGCTCCCTTGCCTGTTCCGACCATTATTGCTGTTGGCGTTGCCAGACCCAACGCACAAGGGCAGGATATTACAAGTACTGCGATTCCTATAGACAATGCGAATTCAAATGATGCACCCAAAATCAGCCATACTATTGTGGAAATTACTGCTATTGAAATTACAACCGGCACAAATATACTGCTTATTTTGTCTGCAAGTTTGGATATCGGTGCCTTTGATGAGCTTGCTTCCTCAACCAGTCTTATAATTTGTGACAATGTGGTGTCATCACCTACATTTTGCGCCTCAAATTTAAAATAACCTGATTTATTTATGCTTGCACCGATTACCTTGTCTCCGACCTTCTTTTCAACGGGGATGCTCTCACCTGTAAGCATTGATTCATCTAATGATGAATTGCCAAATGTTATTACTCCGTCAACGGGCACCGATTGTCCAGGCTTTACTATTATAATATCGCCCTTTACTACATCCTCCACAGGAAGCTCCACTTCCTGTCCGTCTCTTTCAACAAGAGCTGTCTTTGGAGATAAATCCATCAGTTTCTTAATTGCATCGGATGTTTTTCCCTTGGCTCTCGCTTCAAGGAATTTTCCCAATGTTATTAATGCCAGTATTACGGCTGCTGATTCAAAATATAAATCCATGGAATACTGCATTACCATATCCATATCCATGTGTCCCAGGCCATAGCCTATTTTATATATTGCAAATACTCCATATCCCACAGCTGCTGTTGTACCTATTGCTATTAAGGAATCCATGTTCGGAGAACCCTTAAACAGTGTCTTGAATCCCACCGTATAGTATTTCTTGTTTATTATCATGACCGGAAGTGCAAGTAAAAATTGTGTAAATGCAAATGTCATTGCATTTTCCTCACCGTGGAATATATCCGGTAACGGCCATTTTAACATGTGTCCCATTGCCAAGTATAAAAGGGGGACCGCAAATATAAAGGAAATCAGCAATCTCTTTTTCATTTCATGAAATTCTTTCTCTGCATCAGATTTTTGATCCGGTGCGGCAGCTTCCTTTTTTCTTTCTGCAGAAGATGCGCCATAGCCTGTATCCTGCACAACCTTTATTATATCTTTTTCTGTCAGGACGGATTCATCATATTTGACAGTCATGCTGTTGCTTAACAGGTTAACATTAGCTTCTATAATTCCGTCAGTCTTGTTTATATTTTTTTCTATTCTTGCTGAGCATGCTGAGCATGTCATACCCGTAACATTAAATTTCTGAGATTTCATTTGCCACACTCCTTATTTAGAAAATTTGTTAATCAATGAAATAATTTCATCAATTTTTTCTTCCTCTTTACCTTGCTGAAATGCCTGTTTCACGCACATATGCATGTGAGCTTTAAGTATTTCATTGTTTGCTTTTCTGAGTATTGACTGAACCGCCATTAATTGATTAGAAATGTCAATACAATATCTATCTTCCTCAACCATTTTGGATATACCTTCTATTTGACCGGCTGCTGTTTTTAATAATCTATTTATACTATCTTTGTCAGCTCTCATATTTTCCTCCTGTCAATATACTCCCCCCGGGTGGGGGTGTATCATTATAATATACCTGCCTTTCATTTTTGTCAATAGTCAATTAAAATATTTTTTAGAACAATACTTACAATTCTAATTTGGTAATTACAGTGTCTGCCCTACTACCTGCTTTTAGAAGTCCTCCCAAAAATTAGAACGGGTATACTTGCATGTCTGGTATAAAATGCTATAATTATTATATAGTTTTTATATAAAAGTATTATGAAGGCGGGACTGAAATGGATAAAAAGTACATAGAAGGCTTAAGCGGAAGCTTGCCCCGATTAGGATACGGATGCATGCGTCTCCCTGTAAGGGATAATAAAATTGATTTTGAGGCAGCAAAAGAATTGATTCATTATGCTTACAATAATGGATTGAATTATTTTGATACGGCTTATAATTATCACGGCGGTGAATCTGAAATTTTTTTGGGAAAAGTTTTACCTGAATTTAAAAGAGACACATATTTTCTTACAAGCAAGCTGCCTGTATGGAAGGTTGAGAAAGACGGCGATGCAGAAAAACTCTTTAATGAGCAGCTGGAAAAATGCAACACTGAATATTTCGACTTTTACCTCCTGCATTCGCTGAGCAAAAAATCAATTGAAACAGTAGAGAAGTTTAAACTCTATGATTTCATAGCAAAGAAAAAAGAAGAAGGAAAAATAAAAAATATAGGCTTTTCATTCCATGACGGCAATGAAGTTCTTCAAAAATTTGCTGCAGCCCACAAATGGGATTTTGCACAACTGCAGATAAATTATTGGGACTGGGAAGAAAACGATGCAAAAAGCCTGTATGAAACTCTTGAAAAACTAAACATTCCATGCTTTGTAATGGAACCTGTGAGGGGAGGATTTCTGGCTTCCTTTGCGCCTCATGCCATGAAGCATTTCAAGGATTACAATTCCCAGGCAAGTATAGCATCCTGGGCATTGAGATGGGTTGCATCACTTCCGAATGTAGCAATAATATTAAGCGGAATGTCCAGCATGGAACAGCTTCAGGACAATATCGCAACATTTTCCGATTTAAAGTCCATAAGCAGCGAAGAACAAAAATTAATCAATGCAGTCATAGAGGATTTAAGAAAAATAAATCCGGTTCCATGCACAGGCTGCCGTTACTGCATGGACTGCCAGTACGGAGTTGATATACCGGGTGTGTTTGAAATATATAACGACTATAAAAAATCAGAAAATAAACAGATTGCAGCAAGAAGCTACTTTACATTCATGGATGAAAAGGAGCAGGGAGGTAATTGCCAGAAATGCGGCGAATGCTTGACGAAATGTCCTCAGCAGATAAGTATCCCTGATGAATTGGAAAAAATACATGCAGAAATGCTGAAAATAAAAGCTGAATTAAGCTAATAAGTATAACATAGCGTCAAAAAGGTCCTGACCTGAAAAAATGTCAGAACCTTTTTTTAATGAAAAAGTATTTGAGCAATCCTATATTCAAATAACCCTAAATTAATCCAGGTACTGCTAATAATCCGATAATTGTTACTATGCACCAGAAAAGCCATATAAATGCCATGTATCCCCAGACATCCTTCAATTTCATTCCAACTACAGACAGTGCAGGAATTACATAAAGAGGCTGTAAAAGGTTAGTTGCTTCGTCACCAAATACAAAGGCATTAACAACATGTGGTATGTTAGCATCCAGCCTTATAGCAGCATCAACAAGTATAGGACCTTGCACAATCCATTGACCACCCTGTGAAGGTATGAACAAGTTAACTATTGATGCAGAAATATATGATATTACAGGTAATGTATAAGCCGTCGCAAATTGACACATTCCTCCGACAATAATCTGGCCGAGGCCGGAATCAGACATCATTCCTTGTATTCCACCATAAAATGGAAATTGAATCATAACATCTGTTGCAAGACCTAAATTTTCTCTATAGGCAGCAATGAACTTTTCCAGCGTATTATATAGCATGAAGTTTGCCGTCAAGAAAATAAATATTACAAAGTTTAAACTTAATGAACCTAAAAATCCGCTTTTCATAAATGTGAAAATTATGTTAACTAGTCCTGCAATTCCAATTAACATCATTATAATTTTGCTGCCGTTCATTTTTTCTGCAAAGGTGTTTCTTGTTTCTTCAACTTCTTTTTCTTCATCTTCATCATTTGCACTATATTCTATTACCTCATTTTTTGGGGGCATTGTTTTAAGGGTCAGTAGTATCGTTCCAACAGCAAGTATAAGCCAAACTATAACATTCATTGGATTGTAAGTTGTTACATCCTGAGTCAACACACCTATTTTATCTACTAAAAAATGATCCTGACCAGCTAACAAAGCGTAAACAGAAGCACTAGGTCCCAAGCACTGCCCTAAATTCATAGTAGAGTATCCTGCTGCTACCAACATTGGGAAATGAAGCCTTTTGACATTTTTAGTAAGCTGCATTGCCAGAATAGGGGTTACTATAGTACAAAATGCCCAATTCAAAAAACTTGAAATGTAACCAAATGCCATAAGCAAAATGATTGCAGCCGTAGGAGTATTTACTACCTTTGCGAATTTTTTCAGTGCCTTTTTAATTTGTTTAGATCTAGCAGTTACCGCACAAGTAACAACCATAAAGGACATTTGAAAAGCAAAAGCTATCTGTGACCAAATACCATTATACCATGAATTCAGCATCCCCATTATTCCATGATCAGTAAATAATACACCTGAAACAAAGACTAATATTGTTAATAATAGACAAAAAACCAACGGGTCCGGAATAATGTTTTCCGCAGCAAAATTAAATTTTTTGCTGAACCTCCATAAAAACGATCCTCTTTCTAAACTTTCTGAGTTTTCCTTTGCCATGTTTATTCTCCTATCAAATATAATTTTTTGATGTTTTTAATTGAATTATTAATCTTTTATTAAAATCATTTTTGAAATTTTGACTTGCTTCATTTGTATATTCAAAAAATCCTTCTCCGGATTTTAATCCAAGTTTGCCTTCTTCTACCTTTTTCCTTAAAATTGGATTTGCTTCCGTTCTGTTATCCATGACCGAAAGTAAATTATCCCCAACGGTGCACCAAATATCAAGTCCCCCCATATCGGCCACTTCCAGCTGTCCGGTTGTAGCATACCTGAATGCAGGACCGAATTTTAAAGCCTTATCAATATCTTTAGGTGAGGCTACTCCCATCTCTATAAGAGAAAATACTTCTCTTGCAACTCCCTGCTGTATTCTGTTTGCAACAAGTCCGGGTACATCTTTTAATACTTTTACCGTTTGTTTACCTATTTTACTGTAAAGAGCCTCAACTTCTTTGAAGGTTACTTCATTCATATTTCCAAAAAATGAAAGCTCCGCAATGGGCATGAGATGTGCCGGATTATACCAATGACAAACTATCATTCTTTTTTTTCTTTCATCCGATACCAGCTTCATCATTTCATTTAACGCAAGGCTTGATGTGTTACTTGCTAATATTGCTTCCTTTTTACAATAACCATCAAGCTCCCTGAATAAATTTTGTTTTAGTTCAAGTATTTCAGGTGTTGCCTCAATTACATAGTCTGCATTTTCTACTGCTGATTTTAAATCACTAAACAGCTTAATATTGTTGATTATACCGTTTACTTCACTTTTATCAATTAGTTCATTTTCTGCGGCAAAATCTAACTCCCCTTTAATAATACTCATTACAGAATTTCTTATCTTTTCGCTGGTTTCATATAAGTTAACTGAAAATCCATACATAGCAAATGTCTCAGCTATTCCGTGACCCATGGTTCCTGCACCAAGTACAGCTATATTTTTAATCATTTATAAATGCCTCTCTTTAATTTACTCTGCCTATCTCTTCAATCCTAATATTTCTCTCGCATCTTCCGGAGTAGCGACTTCATTGCCTGCTTCTTTTATGATATTTGCAGCTCTTGTAACAAATTGAGCGTTAGATTCCGCAAGCATCTTAGGCGCAAACAAAACATTATCCTCCATCCCCACACGTACATGTCCACCAAGAGCAATTGCTACAAGCATTATAGGAACATGACCTCTGCCTATTCCTAAAGCTGACCATGTTGATCCTTCGGGAATTAAACTCTTCAGGTAAACTAAATTTTCAACTGTTGCAGCTGTTCCTCCTGCGGCTCCCAAAACAAACTGGTAATGCAACGGAGACCTTAAAATTCCCTTTTTTAAATAATATAAGGAATTGTATACCATACCAGCATCAAAAATTTCAATTTCAGGCTTAACACCATATTCTTGCATTGTTAACCCTAGCTCTTCCAAAAATTTTGGATGATTAATGAATAAACTGTTATGCATCCAGTTCATTGAGCCGCAGTCGTAAGATGCCATTTCCGGTCTTATTGATTTTAAATGAGCTTGTCTTGTTTCATCAGTTGCGTTTAAATCTCCTGATGTAGTAAGATTCAAGACTATATCGCATTTTTCCTTTATAAGCGATACCGTTTCTTCGAATTTCTCTTTGCACATAGTTCCTTTGTCTTCGTCATTTCTCATATGAAGATGTGCGATAGAAGCTCCTGCCTTATAGCATTCAAAAACATCTTCAGCGATTTCCTTAGGCGATAACGGAATATTTGGATTGTTTTCTTTTGTTGGCCATGCTCCAGTCGGAGCTACCGTAATAATTGTTTTGTTCATTTGTTCCTCCTTCATATCTTCTTGCTTATATATAAGCAAGAAGCATGCCAGTCGTAAAACTATTCTGACGCTGATATTTAAAGAAAGTTAAGTTCTTATAAATTCCAACTATAACAAAAGTTATAACAAGACAATATTTTTATTATCATATTTTTTAATATAAATTTACTACTTTAGCGGTCTTATGTAAAATTTAAATAGTTAATAAAAAGCTATAACAAAAGTTATATCTAATAACTTTTGTTATAGCTTAGTTTGACTAAATAAATTATTTATTTTAAATTATTAATTTTATTAATATCGATATTTAAAACCTTACATTTCTTGCTTAAAGCCGGCTGACTTAATCCTAAAACAGCAGATGCTTTATTAACTGACCCCAACTCATAAATTGCATCTTTAATTATTTCAGTTTCTAATTTTTTCACTTCTTCTTTTAACGTAAAATTCTTTGTCCTAAACTTTTTGGTTTTTTTATATTCTTCCATGTCAAGCAAAGTAAGCAGGCTATCATACCTTATGTATCCATCCTTATTTATAACAATCAGCCTTTCAATTAAGTTTTCAAGCTCCCTTATGTTGCCGGGCCAATTATACCTTAAAAGAAGTTTAATTGCATCATTCTCAATTTTTATATTTTTATTATATTTTTTATTATACCTATTTAAAAACTCGTCAGTCAGGCTTGGAATTTCATCTCTTCTTTCTCTTAAAGGCTTAAGCTGAATTGGAACAACATTAAGCCTGTAATACAAATCATCTCTGAACCTCCCGTTCTCTACTTCTTTCTTTAAATCTTTATTTGTGGAAGCAATCACTCTTATATTTAATTTAATGGGATTGTTTCCCCCAATTCTTATGATTTCTTTATTTTGTAGTACTCTTAACAACTTTGATTGAAGTTTCATACTCATATCACCTATCTCATCAAGTAATATTGTACCTTCATTAGCCAATTCAAATAATCCAATTTTTCCTGACGTCTTTGCACCGGTAAACGATCCTCCTTCATACCCAAACAGCTCTGATTCCAATAAATCAGAGGGAATCGCCGCACAGTTTACTTTTATTAAAGGCTTCTTTTTTCTCAAACTTTTAGAATATATCTCATCAACAATAACTTCTTTTCCGGTTCCTGACTCCCCCATTATTAAAATCGTTACGTCCGTAGGTGCTATGGTGCTGACGAGTTCCATAATAGCCTTCATATATTCCCCTTCACGGACAACATATGCTTTAGATGTTTGCTGTTTTCTTAAAAATTCAATTTCTTGATTAGCTCTTTGTTTATCACTTTGCAGCTCAGCATTTTTTAATTCAAGCTCTTTTAAGTTACTAATATCTCTGTTATTTATTACCACAAGCCTTACATTCTTATCTTCATCAAATATGGGAGAACCTGTAACCAAAAGGTCTTTCTGATTTATTAAACTCTTACCGAGTGAATTTACCATGGTCTTTTTCTTAATTACATCCATGGTTACAGCACCTTTATAAAGTCTACCTTCTTGAGAAATATCAAGAACATTTCTTCCAATAACATCTTCCTTTGCAATATCGGTGATTCTGGAATATGCATCATTAACAAAAATTGTTTTTCCTGTTCCGTCGGATATGTAAATGCCATCATACAAATGATTACTTATTTCCTTAAAATCTAAATAACCAGTCATAAAATCCTTATATATATCAGTTATTTTGTCATACTTATCTTTTAACGCTTTTTTAGTATCCGGGTTTAGGTTTACTTCATCTAGTAATTTAAAAATATCATCTATTTCTTCTTTTAGTAGCTTTACTTTGATTTCATCTCCCATATAATAACCTCTTTTTACTGTTACTAATTATAAATTAATTATATCAATTTAATAACGATTCTTCAAATAAAATAAAGAAAATCTTCGCCTTCATTTAAAGTTTACTATATTTACTCCCTCAGCCTTAATCAAATTCTTTAATTTATCCAGCAAGTCAGGTGAAGGTCTTTTAAACTCTCCTGACGGCTTTTCAATACCCAGTACTTCATACTTTTCATCCCCGAAATTATGATAAGGTAATAATTCAATTTTGGGGTTTTTAATATTTTTATTTACAAATCTGGCGGTTTCTATAATATTTCTTCTGTCGGCATTAACACCGACTATAACAGGAATTCTCACGACAACATCAACATTCAATTCGTTGAGCCTCTTGATATTGTTTAAAATTTTCGTATTGCCTATGCCTGTAAATTTCTTATGCTTTATATCATCCATATGCTTTATATCTATGAATATTAAATCCATTCTTTTTAATATATCCTTTACTTCTTCAAACTCAAAATATCCTGATGTCTCTATGGCTAAATTTACTGCCCTGTCATACAGATTATTAACAAGAACTCTTAATATGTCCTGCTGCAAGGTTGCTTCTCCGCCGGAAAAAGTGACTCCTCCCCCCGAATATCTGTAAAATATCTCCTGGCGCTTAATAATCTCAAGTATATCCTCAATGGCATATCGCTTTACAAGTTTTTTTCTGCTGCCGGTAGGACAGTACTCCACACACCTGCCGCATGAAGTACATTTTTCTCTTTCTTCAGGCAAATTTAAATTAATGCCTATATCTTCGGGACAATTTAACGCGCATTTACCGCATCCTATACAAGTTTCAGCATTAAATGATATCCTTCTTACATCTTCCAGGCCCTCGGGATTAGCGCACCATCGACAGTTCAGCGGACATCCAGCAAAAAATATTGTAGTCCTTATGCCATCGCCGTCATTAACCGAAAAATTCTGAGGTTCCATAAAATAACCGTAATTGCTCATAAATTGCTCCTAACTGTCAGATATCCAAGTCTTATTTCTGGTTAAAAATTTTCATGTGCAGTCCTTGCGATAATGGCATCCTGCATGCTTCTTGACAGATTAACAAACTGTGTGCTGTATCCTGCAACTCTCACAAGAAGGTCCTTATAATTCTCTGGATTCTCCTGTGCCTTTATCAGTGTTTCAGTGGAAACAGTGTTAAACTGAACATGAAAGGCTCCTAATGCGAAAAATGTCTGTATCATATTGCCCAGATTGCTTTGCCCTCTCCTGGTGCTTACTAAATCTTCGCTTAATCTGAGATTTAAAAGAGTTCCCCCTGAATGCACATCTTGATTTAACTTTGCGGCAGAACGCATTGCAGCCAAAGGTGTTGAAACATCCGACCCTGCAAAGGGGGATACTCCTTCGGACAACGGCTCCTTGGCTTTTCTGCCGCAGGGAGTTGCTCCCACAACCTTTCCTGTGGGCAGGTAGTTGGAAATTCCCATAAACGCTGTGTTGAAATTATTTCCGTTGATATCCTTGTATTTATGACCTTCCTTATAATAATAGTTAGCCATTTTTATAGCAATATCATCAACATAATCCATATCATTGCCGTACTTAGGAACCTTTAAGGCCATCTGTCTTAATTCCTCATAACCCTCCCAATCAGCATTGAGTGCATCGATTAATGTTTCCATATCGGTTACTTTGTCTTCAAAAACCAGCTTTTTAATTGCAGCCAATGAGTTAGATGTAACAGCCAACCCTATTCCTGTGAGTACAGGTCCTAAATTATATTTTGCCCCTGCATCCACTAAATCCACACCTTCATCCAGACAGTTTTCTATACAAGACGATAAAAACGGCCTCGGCACAAACTGCTTGTGCAGCCTTTGTGCTACAAGGGTGGATATTACGGAATGCTTGATTAAATTATCAAATTGCCTATAAAATGCATTTTCCACTTCTTCATAGCTGCCAAATGTTTTTGGGTCTTTTTCATCAGTTCCTATTTTCTCACCTGTGATTCTGCTGCGTCCCTGATTCAGAGCAAATTCCAATGCAGCTGTAAAGTTAATATTAACTGCGGAAGTCCATTCTCCGGTTTTTCTAAAATGAGGAACTACACATCCGCAGTTGTTCCAGTCTCTTGCGTCTTCTGGCTCATATCCTGCATTTATAAGCATCTGGTATCCGGCCTGATCACTGTGTATTGCAGGAAATCCGGTTCCCTTGCTTACCAAATTAGTGACAGCATCTAAAAACTCTCTCGGGCAATCCTGATGAATTCGTACGCTTAAGCCAGGCTGGTGCGTTTTAATATTTTCAGTTGCTTTCAGGGCCATAAATGACAAATCATTGGTCGCATCCCTGCCTTCTCTTGTTCTTCCTCCGATGGTCATGTTCTGAAACTGATTGTATCCTGCGAAAAATTCTGCCGTATTAGCAGAAATGGTCCAAACCCATTCTGAAAGCTTAAGCCATAATGCTTCGATTAATTCCTGTATTTCCTCTTTTGTCATTATACCGTTATCTATATCATGCTTGTAATAAGGATACATAAACTGGTCAAATCTGCCTACATTTAAAGCCAGCGGATTTTCAGAAATTATTCCTCCAACCTGTGTGAACCATACAAATTGTATTGCCTCATAAAATGTTGCCGGAGGGTTTTCAGGCACATTGTTGCACACCTTTGATATTTTGAGAAGTTCATTTTTGCGTTTTTCATCTTTTTCCGTTTCGGCCATTTCTTTTGCTGCTTGGGAATATCTTTTTGCAAAAGTTATTATTCCTTCCGAAGTCAATATTACAGACTCATAGAATTCTTTTTTCTTCATTCCCTCGGCTGTTAAAACATTTAACTTAGAAATATGCCCTTTTGATTCTTTTATTATTCCGCCAAATCCCTTTTTAAATAACACGTCCTGGTAATCAGGTGTTATTTCTCCCACTGCCTGCCTCCACTTGGAGTCGTTGTCAACAATGCCTGTATCAACTGCAACCCTTGCCGTATCTAATGGAAGCTGTGCCAAAAATGCTTCTTCAAGGGATTTTCCCTTCCAATATGGAAATATGTTTTTTCTGACATATTCTCTTTGTTCATCAGTCATAATATATGGATCCTGAACTCTTTTGTCAAAGTTGTCCATTTCTCTGTCAACCCATACCCAGGAAAATTCAGGAGTTAAAATTCCGCATTTCCTGAATTCACCGATCGCTCCTACAATCAGCTCACCGTCATATATATTTACTTCCAGCTGCTCGCATGTATCCTTAAAAGCTCTCGCTCTTCGGATGGGTATTGACTGCCCCTCTGTATTTTTGTGGGACTGAGTCCATATTCTCGCCCTTTCGTACGAAATTGCGGGTTTGGAATTAATATAGTTCTGTCTTATACTTTCAATTCTTTCGGATATCATAATTTCCTCCTTTATGTTTTAATAATTTATTGTGCGTTTTAACATACAAGCTTACTAAAAATAAACAGAATAATAAATATTCTGTATAAATTAATATTTAACTATATTTTGAAATATAACATCTTCGTCATAAGGATTGTTATATTCATGAAACTCGTCTGCCTTAAATAATAAGGCAGAGGGTGCTTTTAAAACATATTTCTTGTCACCTATTACAATTTCAAGAGTTCCTTCAGTTACTACTACATATTCTTCCGTTGATGTTTTATGAGGTGAAGAAACATGATGTGCTCCGGGAAAAAGCTTTATATAAAAATATTCAAAACCGGTCAATGGATTAAAAGGAAATACATTGTACAATGCCATCTTGCCATCTGACTCATATACCGGATCCAATTCATCAATTAATACTATATTGTTATTATCCTGGCTTCCGCTTAAAAACTCTGAAAATGAAATTTTTAAGCCAGTGGAAATTTTCCACAATGTTGAAACCGTAGGTGTGGATTCAGCTCTTTCAATTTGCCCCAGCATTGCCTTGCTGACTCCCGTCAGTCTTGATGTTTCTTCAAGTGTCAGCCCTTTTTCTGCCCTCGTCCTTTTTAATGTGTTGCTTATATTTAATAATAAATTATTCATGCTTGCCTTCCAAAATTATTTGTTAATTAATTATATAATACTTAGCAGGTTATTACAACTAAAAAATCTAATAAATTGTATTTTGTGCGTTAAATAATACACATCTAGCAATGTCCCCATTTTTTGCTCATTAATTAAAATATGGAGCATATGATTATATGAATATATTTGTTGAGGTGAGTTATGAGAAAGGAAAGTATTATTCTCGGTACATTGATTTTGACTGTTGCAACTACTATTGTTCGGGTTGTTGGAATGCTGTTTCGCATCTATCTTGCCAATGTATTGGGGGCTGAAGGAATCGGGCTGTATCAGCTAATACTTTCTATATACATGCTTATGGTTACTCTTGCAACCTCAGGCATCAGAGTTGCTGTTTCGAGGCTTATTTCCGAGGAGCTGGCTGTACGGAATTATTCCAACGCTAAAAGGGTGCTGCACCAGTCTGTAGTACTTTCCATGTTTACAGGATTCGCATCAGCATTTATTTTATATTATTTTTCCGACTACATGGGCAGCAATATTTTAAATGATGAAAGAACAACCCTGGCTCTTTTGTACCTGGCTCCCAGCCTGCCGTTCATAGCTGTTTCAAATTGCTACAAAGGTTATTTTTATGCCGTAGGTAAAATTACAAAACCGGCAATAATTCAGGTCACAGAACAGCTGGTAAGAATTTTTGTAATATTTGCCATAATGGATGCTTTTCTTCCTAAAGGCATTGAATACGGCTGTGCTGCTGTGGCTATCGGAATGACCGCAGAAGAACTGTTTTCATTGGTACTGACATGGTTCTTTTATATTTTTGAAAAAAAGCCGTTTAAGTTTTCTAATGCCAAACCTGACAACATGATCTTTAAAATTTTTGGAATAGCATTGCCTCTGTCTGCAACATCTTATTTAAATGCAATTTTAAGAACTGTTGAAAATACAATGATTCCTTCCAGACTTTTAATTTATGGATTATCTGCCGAAACTGCAATGAGTCTTTATGGAATGATTAAGGGAATGGTTCTGCCCATATTATTTTTTCCTTCTTCTTTCTTAACATCCTTGTCATCCATTTTGATTCCCTCTGTTGCCGGTGACAATGCATCTGCAAATGAAAAAAGGGTTTCTAATACATTATCCAAGGTCCTGCATTTTACAGCAATTTCAGGAGTACTGGTTGTTGCGGTATTTGTTGCATTCCCAAATGAAATAGCAATTGCAGTATACAATGATTCACAAGTAGGACTTATGATAAAAATAATTTCATATGTATGTCCTTTTATGTATTTGAACATGGTAATATCATCAATGTTAAATGCTCTGGGTGAGCAAATGAGTTCATTTAAAGTGAATATAATCGAATCGGTATTAAAAATATCAATAATTTATTTCTTCATTCCGGTATATGGATTTAATGCATACCTGTTTGCTTTGTTTTTAACCACAATACTTAATACAATATTGTATCTGACAAGACTCTTGCAGGTATCATGCATTGTTTTCGATATTTCAAACTGGATCTTCAAGCCTATTGCTGCTGGTGCCGCCGCAGGGTTTTTATCTAAATTTTTATATAGCATATTTATTTTTAATTCTTCGAGCAACATATTTTCGTTAATTTCTTCCATAATAATATTGATGCTTTTATATTTAATGGGCCTGATTTTAACTAAAAGTGTTCAATTTTCATCGGTTAGCGAGATAAAAAGATATATTAAAAGATAACATATATGTAGAAACCTACTTTATTATGAACATATTGCCATAATGTCCAAAGGATATTTCTCTATTTATTTCAAAAAATACTTTATATAAACAAGAATAAAGGAGAGATATCATGCAATATGATCTTATAAATATGTTAGTGTTCTTCTTGATATATGGTTTTTTCGGATTTTTACTGGAAACTGTGTTCAGAAGCATTGTTGAAAGAGAAGTGATAATCAGCAGGGGTTTCTTGACAAATTTATTTTGCCCTCTTTACGGAATCAGCGGCATTGTCATAGTGCTGATATTTACTTTAAGCGAAATTACATTTAGCAGCCGCCTTGCTGCATTAATAATAGCAACCATAGGAAGCATATTCGCTGTTACATTTCTTGAATATGTAACAGGAAGAATTTTAGACAGGGTATTTCACCATAAAATGTGGGATTACAGTCACCTGCCTTTTAATCTTCATTCATATGTATGCCTGGATTTTTCCCTCATGTGGGGTATTGTGGCCATTATTCTAGCCAGCGTAATTCATCCGTTAATGGAAATTGCTGTATATGCGCTGCCTGAAACAACAAAATTAATATTTTTATATTTTTCATTTTCAATTTTAATTACAAACGCATCCTACAATATGAGAAGAATATATCATTTAAATTTGATTAAGCTATAGAATGATTATAGAGCAACTTATGCTATCATTGGAACTTAAAGAAGATGACTCCTGTTTAATACAGAAATCATCTTCTTGATGTTAAATTCACACTTAAAATATCCTTAACAACGGTACCATTTTATTTTTTATATATAATGTTTTTATTAATCTTCAATTTCCTTTGGTTTATCATTCAATAAGACCATAGCAATTATTGAAATTACTTCTATTGCCATAAATACCATATATGCACCGGTAAAAGAACCTGTAATGCTTATAGCTGCAGCTAAAACTAAGAATGCCATATTTCGAATAACACCTTGAATAGTATTCATTACTGTAAAAGCCATAGGAAATTCTCTTCTTCCAAATATAGTTGTAACCATTGATGGAGGAAAATTGGCGTTTCCGCCTATAGCAACACCTATCATGAAAAGTGAAATGTATAAGCAAATTGTGTTGTCAATTAAATTGAAACCAATGCCCACAATATACCACATAGCAAAGTACAATGATGCTGTTTTGGTTCCCCATTTTTGATCTACAACTCCCCATGCGTAACTGCCGGCAAGTCCTATTATCGCAGCTATAGTTAACATCATAATAGCGGTATTAAGTTCATAACCTCTTTCCATCAGTCTTGGAACCAATTGTGACATTACGCCGACAGTAACCATGCCATTAACACCATATGCAATTGCCATTAGCCAAGTTTCCTTTGTTTTAAATACTTTCATATAAGTAAGTTTATGCACATAGTTTTCTATTCGATTTCCATTCAGTTGATCAGGAGGTAAGTTATCAGGCGTACATCCTGCTTCCTCCGGAGTGCCCTTCATGAAAAGTTTAGTAAAAATAGCTAATACTATCATAAAAATACCTATAATTGTTACGGATATGTTCATTCCACCAAATCTAACTGCAAAAGCATTTAAAACAATGACTATTGTAGCAGATGCCATATTCATGCCCATGGTTGCCCATCCAAGTGCTAATCCTTTTTTCCTTGGAAACCAGTTTGCCATGTATACATTTCCCGCAATATTGCTAAATCCATTAATTAGAGAAACCATCAGCGTCAATGATATGGCATATGTTGTAATAGTATTGGCATTTCCGTACCAAATAGTAGCGCCTCCCCCTAATACAAGGCATAATACAGCTGTAAACTGCGCTCCTTTTTTGGCAGCCAACCATCCGTAGAACATACAGGAAATTAAGGCTATAATTCCTGCGGGAGTTGATATTGCTAAGACTTGATTATAATTCATCCCATGCAGTTCACTTAACCCCGGTACCAATACGTTTAAACCGTCAACTGTCATACCCGTCATGAAATAATATAAAACACCTACATAAATTATTACACCCCAACCCTTTTTACCAAAATTGCTGCTTACTTTTTCAGTGCCTTTTTTTTCAATCGGATTATTTAAATTCTTCATTTCCATAGTAATATCCTTCCATTTTTTATTTTCGAATATATATTTCTTTTAGTAAAACATCTTCAATAAATTTTCTTATGGACATACTGTAGTTCTAAAAAATACGTAAATACCTGATGATATAAAATGTGTCAGCAAAAAATACTCTTGCTTCAAGGTTAATTTAAAACGTCTTCCTAAGTATTTGACAAATCACAATCTTAAACCTTTCACAAGCTGCTTTATGACCTCAGTATTCTTCCTGAAGCAATTATTTTAAGTAAAACAGTCAGACCAAAACCGACTGTGCTCATTACCGCTACCGTCATGAAAGCCAGGTCATATCCTCCGCTTATCGTCTTAGTCCATGCAGCCAGCTGTGGACCGATAACACCGGCTATTCCGTAGGCAACATACAAAAACGCGTAATTAATTGAAAGATTTTTTATACCGAAATTATCAGCACAAATCGGCGAAAACATTGACGTAAAGCCTCCGTAACATGCACTGATTGCCAGAAGAGCTCCGTTAAAAATCATACCTTCAGACCTTGTCAGCAATACCATTGAGCATCCAATTACCACAAACAGCACCAACATAATGTTATATCTTCCTACCCTGTCAGAAGCAAAGCCAAAGATTAACCTCCCCAGTGCATTAAAAATTGAAATAAATCCTATCAATAATGCAGCATGCTCCGCAGTCATTTTCTGAACCTCTTGAAGCATTGAAGATGCATGTCCCGTTATCATAAGTCCTGAGGTAGAACCCAGTGTTAATGCAGTTAAAATGATATAAAATCTTCCTGTTTTAAGCATTCCCTTCCAAGTATAATTTTCTGCAGAAACTACATTTAAGTTTTTCTTATTTTTTTTATCAGGTTGGAGATTGAGATTCTCAGGTAAACCCCTTATTAAAAAAGAAGTGGGTATCATGACAACAGCAAATATAGCAGCCAATATACCAAATACATAAAGCACTCCATAACGCTCCGTAAAATAAGCTGCCAAGGGTGCCCATATGATTGAGCCTCCTCCATAGGCACATGCCAGCAAACCTGAAGCCATTCCTGTCTTATCGGGAAATAAGCTTGTGCTGTAGGACATAAGGCATGGATAAAGCATGCTTATTCCGATACCTACGATAATTCCATACATAATGTATAAATAGCCAATTGAGCTTGTAAACGCCGTGGCCAGAAGTCCGGCCAAATAGATTATCATTCCTATCCACAGATATTTCCTTACACCTAATACTTTTTGATACCTTCCTATAAAAACAGGGGCAAGAGTAGATACAAGCACCTGGATTGTAAATGTAAGAGAGATAGTTTTAAGTGTCCAGTTGAAATTCTCCATAAGAGGCTTCTGGAATACACTCCAAGTATAACCTATTCCTGAGCATAACGCCAGCAACATAGCCGCCGCCAAATATCTCCACCTTTTCTGTATAAATTCCATTTTTAAGTCTCCTTTTATGTTAGTACGCGATGGATTTTCTAGAAATTGAATTTACTCTTTTATCATCTCTACTATGCAGGCTGCCCCCATACCACCTCCTACACACATGCTGATAAGACCATGACGGCCATTAACGGTTTTTAAGTAGTTTAGCACTTTGCCCAACAGTATGGCACCTGTGGCTCCCAGGGGATGACCTAATGCTAGTGCTCCTCCTCTGGGGTTTACCTTTTTCTTGTCAAGATTGAGCTGATCTATGGTTGCAATTGCCTGAGACGCAAAAGCTTCGTTCAGCTCTATAACATCAATATCTTCCAAACTGAGACCGGATTTGCCAATAGCTTTTTTTATGGCATAGATTGGTCCCAATCCCATATATGCTGGATCTAATCCTTCAACAGCAAAGGTTGAAAATCTGGCTATTCCCTTAATGCCCAAGTCTTTTGCTTTTTCTTCGGACATCAGCACCACAAAGGCAGCACCATCACTTCTTTGGGAAGAGGTAGCAGCTGTTACCAACCCATCTTCCTTAAAACATGGCTTAAGTTTAGCCAAAGTTTCCATGCTAGTTCCTTTTCGATATCCTTCATCTCTTTTGAAGACTATGGGATTACCCTCATGATCAAAACCTCTTACGGGGATAATCTCATCATCAAATAAACCATTTTCCACGGCTTCCGAGGCCCTTGCATGGCTTTCAACCGACATCTGTTCCATTCGTTCTCTTGTAATTCCGAATTTTTCAGCAACATTTTCAGCTGTTATACCCATAGGCATGTAAACATCTGTGTTCTCTATGAGCCATAGGTTTAAAAATTCCGACGATTCTGACAGAACAGGGCAGCTCATAGATTCTACTCCCCCTGCAACAACGACCTCCTGTAAGCCACTCATAATCATTGAAGCTCCTGTTACAATCGACTGAATTCCGGATGCACAAAACCTGTTAACCGTCTGGGCAGGAACCCTTACAGGAAATCCCGCTCTTATAGTTATATTTCTCCCTGGGTTTAAGCCCATTTTTCCTTCCGGTATGGCGCATCCGACTATGACATCATCAATGTCATTTAAATCTAACTTAGGAACCCTTTTAATAACTCCCTTTAATACCTCTGCTCCAAAGTCTATGGGACTTACTGTTGCCAAAGATCCACGGCCTGCTTTTCCGATAGCTGATCGCCCATATGCTGCTATTATGCAATTTTCCATATTAAAGATTCCTTTCTTGTTTTTGTTATAAACTATTTATTTGATATTGTTACATTAATAAATTTGTGATAAAATTGTTAATGTTACTGTTACTACTGTTATGAGGGGATGATATCATGAATCTTGAGACACTTCAGTACTTTCAACATATTGCTAAATATAAGAACATCACTAAAGCCGCAAGACATTTTTATATCAGTCAATCCACTTTAAGCCGTCAAATTATGGCACTTGAAAGTGAACTTGGGGCACAGCTTTTTATAAGAAATAATAAAAATGTCGAACTGACCGAAGCGGGTAAAGTATTCATGAAAGACTGCGATTTGTTTATAAAACACATGCAGGTTATAACTGAAAACGTACAAGCTGCCGCACAGGGGAACTTCGGAATCCTTAGAATTACTTCACCGGGTGAGCTGTGCAAAACATTTTATGATTCTTTGATAGCATTTCAAAAGAAATATCCATCTGTTCAACTGGTTGTGGAAGCCTATGATTTCAATGAAATTTCCACAACTATACAGCATGGTGTATACAATGTTGGATTTACCTTTGATTTTGCTACAGCAGATTATGAAGAAATAGAAAGCGTTCCCATAGGAACAGACGATTTTTCCTTGGCCGTATCATCCAAGTTGTTTCCTAATCCATCTATTAACTTAATACCTGAAATTGTGAAATCATTACCTTTAATTCTTCCACACTACACAGAACCACTTTTTCTAAAACGCACAATACATGAGCTTCAACATTATTCCGGAGTAAGGAAGATCCATACAAATTATGTCAATACAACCGACTCGGTTATGCTTGATGTTTCTTTAGGATTAGGTTTCAGCATTATTCCCACTTACGTGTCAAAATCAAAAAGCGGCATGGAAAATATTTCTTATATAAAACTGGATGATGCCTTTGTAAATAACTGTACTATAGTTATGCTTTATAAAAAGTCTATGTCTTCAGAATTAGTTAACTGCTTTGTTGATATCGTCAAAGAGCTTAGTAAGGATTTTTGTAAGCCTGAGATTTAATTTATCAGACTTCGGCTAAGCATTGTACACAAAAGTATGGAATATAGCTTTTCATTCATGCTTGCACTTCTTGATGTCAAAACTATGGGGATATCTGCTCCTATAAGACATCCGGCCATTATATTATTCGGATCTGAATTCCATATTTTACTCATCACGTTTCCCGTAACCAGCTGAGGAACAAGAAGCATATCTACATCTCCTGCATATGGTGACATATATCCTTTTATTTCTGCTGACTCCTTGCTGGTTGCCAAGTCAAATGATACGGGACCCTCAACAGCACAGTTTCCCAGCAACCCTTGCTCTGACATTTCCTTAAGCTTAAGAGCATCAATCGTTTCTGGCATTTTTTCACTGACAGTCTCAACCGCACATAAGGCTCCTACAACAGGCCTAGAATAGCCTAGCTTTATGAGGGCCTCTGTACATGATATTACAATCCTCTTCTTTTCCTCTAATGTAGGATAAGGTATTACGGCACAGTCGCTCATTGCCAGCAGCTTGTGATAACTTTTAAGCTGCATAAGTCCAAAGTGAGTAATAAAACCATTCTTATTCAATCCGGTTGATTTATTAAGTATTGGTCTTAACAAATCTTTGGTCTCTATTTTTCCTTTTACAATAAAATCCCCATCGCCGTTATGTACCAACTTAACAGCTGTCTCCGAAGGATTAACATTTTTATCACAATTTACAATCTCATATTTTTTATCTTCATAGTTCAACTTCTTAAGCTTGATGATAATTTCTTCCCTTTTCCCCACAAGAACAGGTGTAACAAGACCCTTTTCCTGAGCGAGAAATATAGCCTCAAGTGTGTGCTCATCACAAGCTCCTGCCACAACGGCTCTTTTAAGGGGACTATTTGAATTAATGACCTTTTTCATTAGTTCATCAAAACTTTTATACATTCCGTTCACCCTATTTCTTTTTTATACCAAGTATCCGTCTTGCTTCATCAGGTGTAGCAGGTTCTTTTCCGAATTCTTTAATTACCCTTACAGCTCGTTCAACAAATTCAACATTACTTCCAAGCTTTCCTTTGCTGTAATAAACATTGTCCTCAAGTCCAACCCTGATATGACCTCCTAATGCCAATGTGGCATACATTATGGGCAAATGCTGTTTTCCCAGTCCAAAGGCAGACCATGTAGCATTTTTTGGCAGCATATCATATAAAAACTGTAAGTTCTTAACAGATGCCTCTATTCCTCCTCCAACTCCAAGAACAAATTGATAATGACATGGAGTTGACAGAACTTCCTTTTTAACATAGTAATTAACAATATTCATAAATCCTGTATCAAATATTTCAAGCTCAGGTTTTATGCCAAGTTCCTTCATTTTAAGCCCTAAGGGTTCAAGAAGCTGCGGAGCATTATCAAAAATACCAAAAGGCATCCAGTTAAATGAGCCTGCATCAAAGGAAGCCATTTCTGGCTTAACATAAGGCAGATGCGCCATTCTTTCTTCATAACTGGCTCTGCTGTCACCAGAGGTTGTACAATTAATTACCACATCACAATCTGTTCCTTGTTTAATTAAATCAACAGTTTTTTTAAATCTTTCCTTGTCCATGGTGCCCAGCCCTTTTTCATCCCTCATATGGAGATGAACTACTGCAGCACCTGCCTTCCAACAATTATATGCATCCTCCGCAATCTCGTCCGGAGTCAATGGTATAGCAGGGTTTAATTCCTTGGGTGTCATTGCTCCCGTTAAAGCAGCTGTTATTATAACTTTATTTTCTAATTCCATCATTACCTCCTATTGCCTTTGTACTGCAAAATATCTTTGCTTTCTAGGCAAGTTCATTTGGATTATTGATTATCTCCTCAATTGAGTTGTATCCCTTTGGATAATAAATATAAGGGTGAACTTCTTCCTCGTTATTCAGGACCCTGAGTCCGCCGGCCGCCAGTGCTTCCATTTCACGCTCTCCCGGAATAATTGAAACAGGAGCTATAAAAGACACCTTTTCCTTAATCCATTCCGTTATCCTTTCACTGTATGCAACACCACCTGTCAGGATAATCTGATCAACCTTTCCTCCTCTTACAACTGAAAGCTGACCTATACTTTTAGCAACACCATAAGCCATAGCCTTCAATATTAACTCTGCCTTTTTATCACCATCATCTATCATCTTTTCCACATCTCTTACATCCTGAGTTCCAAAATATGCAACCAGGCCGGATTGACCACAAAGAAACATTCTCATTTCTTGCAGTGTTTTATTGCTTTTATAGCAATAATCTACCAGATATCTTGTCGGTATTGCACCGGCTCTCTGAGGTGACATAGGACCCTCATCATCATATACCCAATCAGCTATGCGTCCGTGATCATGGAAACCAAGAGTTATTCCACCACCAAGCTGCACAATAATAAGGTTAAGGTCTTTGTAATCTTTTCCGATTAACTCCGCATATGTCATTCCAGCCATCTTTGTATTAAGCAAATGTGCTATGGGCATATTTATAATCTCGGGAATACCTGTTATCTTAGCAATTTCATCTGCTGAATCAACACAGGTTGGATCATAAATAATTATCGGAACTTCAAGCCCCTTTACCAGCTTATCAGCAATCAGGCATGATAAGGTTGATGCATGCTGTGCTTCGGGAGCATATGTAACAGATGCAAGCATCAGTTCATTTACTTCATACGCACCATCATACGGAACTGAAGGAATGGTTCCAGCTCTCGAAACAACTATGTCGAATTGTTTAGGATCAAGATTATTATCTTTAAGGAATTTCTTAACCTGGATTGTTCGAAATTCAAGCTGATCCAATGTTTTTGGCATTTTCTTCAGCTGTTCAGCTGTTATTGTAAGTGAAACCTTATTTATCAGCTTATCATCTTCAAAATAGGCTACCTTGGTCGATGTAGAACCGCAATTTACAGTAAAAATTTTTTTCATAATATACCACCTATATTTTAAAACCCGTGGAGAATCCTTCAATTCTCCACACCTGTCTTAACATTATCTTATTTTTCCTTTTAAAGGCGGATCAATTTTTCCTTCAAGATCCAAATACTTAATCATTGATAAAAGCTCTGAGTGAAGCTCGTCAGCGCAGAACATCCCAAACATTTCTGTTCCGAATGCCATATCAAGATCATCGGCAATTCTCTTCTTCCAAGGTCTTCTCACAAGCTGAGAAGTCAATCTTCTCGCTACTCTGTTCTGAGCCATAAGCATGTCCGCAATTTCATAAGCTCTGTCCATGAGTCTTTCCCTAGGAACTATTTCAGATACAAGTCCTAAACGCACAAGGTCTTGTGGGTACATTTTATCTCCGGTCATTAAATACCATGCAGCAAATCTTGGAGGCATAAGCTCCATAAAACAGCTGTGAATACCATCTCCCGGAACGTTATTTGTTCCCGGCAGCATGTGCGGATCAAGAACAACTATATCATCTGCCGCAATTGCCAAGTCGCACATTAAAGCCAGTTCAGTATGTCCGCCAGAACCGCTCAGCACGCCTAAAGTAGGAACCTCCACATCCTGAATCATTGTTATAATCATACGTCGTCCATCAACAAACATATGGTTATATCTTGTTTCTCCAGGATTGTCCCCTTCTGGAGCCCAGCTTGCAGCTTCGAAGTCAGTTACCCAAATGTTGCCTGTGCCCGTAAATATAATCATTTCAGTTTCACGGTCAGTTCCAAGCAGTCTCCACATTTTACCTATGGCATCATGCAATTCCATTGACCAGATCAGTGGACCGCCCTTGCAGTGCATACGTACAGTCACGACTCCATCTTCTCTTCTTGTGATAATAAAATGTTCCTTGAACATTTCTTGAATTTCTTCAAAACTTGGCCATTTTACATAGCTTGCATTCGTAATTCTTTCCTTTGACATATTATCCTCCTAATTTTTAATCATAACATCTTGCTGTTATGGGTGTATTATAGAAATATATTCATGGATTGTACAATTCAATTTATGCATGATAAATTTCACAAACTTTGTTTCACCTATGCTGTGTTGTTTGTTATAATGATAAAAGTCAATAAAAAACTTGAAAAGTGAGGTATAATTATATGGATCAAAGCGGAATGCTGTCAATTGAAAGCAAAAACGTCTTTAATATACTAAAAAAATGGTTGTACACAGATCAGGATATTGTTTTCAGAGAATTAATATCCAACGCTTGCGACGCTGTAGAAAAATTGTCAATGGTTAAGAAACTGGAGGGTACATCATCTGAATATAAAGGTAACATTTGCGTAAAGTTGGATACAAACAGCAAATGCCTCGTAATCAGTGATAACGGCATAGGCATGACAGAGGAAGAGGTGCATAAATATATAAATCAAATTGCTTTTTCAGGAGCAACTGATTTTATAAATAAAAACAACCAGGACAGTAACGATACAATAATCGGTCATTTTGGTGTGGGATTTTATTCTTCATTTATGCTTAGTGATCATGTTGCAATCGAGACAAAATCCTATCAAAAAAATAATCAGGCTGTACGATGGGATTGTCTTATGGACATGTCCTTCTCTATGAAGGAGGGAGTCAAATCCGAAACAGGTACAGACGTCATACTTTATCTTGATGACAACAGCCATTATTTGAAAAAGCCTAAGCTTATCCTTGACATAATAAAAAAATATTTCATTTTTTCGAAAACAGAGATATTTTTTGAAGCTACCGATATACAGAATCAGCTTGTAAATATCCCAGAACCCATTTTTAGGCTAAATGAAAATCTTATAAATTCTTCGGAAATGAATTCATTCTATAGAAATTTCTTTGATGATGTAACAGACCCCTTATTTTGGTTTAAATTTGAAAGTATTGATATAGGTGTTAAAGGGATACTGTTTTTTAGAAATACAAAAAATAATACCGAAGAATTAGATGGAAATATTAAGGTTTATAGCAGAGGAGTTTATATAGGGGAGAATATAAGAGAACTTATACCAAAATTCGTAAACCTTCAAAGCGGAATTATTGAATGCGACAATCTTCCCCTTGTAGTATCTCGTAATTCCATCCGTGAAGAGGATTCAAAGGAAAATGTAATATCTCTTATTAACGAATGTCTGGCACAGGAGGTTACTATTTTCATTAATGAAATATTTGAAAAACATAGAGAGCAATATGAAACCAATTGGCCACATATTAATGCATTTATTAAATACAGCATACTTCAGGACAAGACATTTGCATCTGTAATGTCTAGAAAAGCCATATTTATGGACTTAACAGGTAAATACTATACTATAAAAGAATATGTCGAAAAGTTCGGCGGAACGGATTGTAATGAAGTTTATTACTGCTCAGATGCAATTGACCAAGCATATTATATTGGAATTTTCAAGCGTTGTGGTTTGAATGCCCTGCTATTTGATCACGTTATAGATCAGCCATTTATGCAAAGATATGAGGTTTTAAATCCCACACTAAAATTTATAAGAATTGATTCTAATATTGAAGCGATTTTTAGAGCTGAAGTCAAGGAAAATGATAAACAAAGTTCTGAAGTAGTGACTAATAAGATTAGGAATGCTCTTGGAGACAGGCTTGGAAATATCGGATTAAAAATTACAAATCTTCAGCATGAAAGTATATCTATGTTAATCATTAATGATGAAAAGGCTAGAAGAATGGCTGATATGATGGAAATTTACGGTTTTATTAACTCCACTAATTTTTCAGCAAAAGAACTGCAGGCAAAAAGCTCACTGCTTGTAAACTTGAATAACAGCATCGTTCGCTTTATCCTTAACTCAAATAATGATGAACTTTTAAATATTATAATTAATCAAATGTTTGATTTAGCATTATTAAACCAGCAAGCTTTAGAACCAGAGGATGTTGAAGCCTTTGTCAGCAGAAGTGAGTCATTGCTTCTTCGTGCGATAAATTGTTAATTATAGCTTGCTTATGTTTTATAGTATAACCTGGTTTATTATCTATTTTCACATATCATAATATCAAAAGGGGTTGAATTTCTAGCATTGGCTAGTAATTACAACCCTTTTTTCGTAAGTTTATTCAGTTGTCTTGAGTTTACTCTCCAGCTGCCTTCTTCTTATTATAGCCTTCCAATATCACCGAAAACTTCTTTATATAGTCAACATATCTTTCATCTCTATGAATCATAAATACATTATTTAAATAACTTATTACCTGGACTATTTCCTCAGCCATGTCTTCATACATGTACATGGAAATCTTTTTAAGTATCAATTTTAAGTTTTCCGTTGTAAGCTGAAAAACTATTTCCTCAAATTTATTTTGTTCACAACATTCCTTTATACCATAATAAATTCTAAGCGTATCCCTTGTCATATCTCTTGTCCATGGCTTTTTCTCAGTTGCATAATATAGGGTTAAAAGCTTGGCGAGAAAGACCCAATCAACATAAGTCGCTGTATTAATATTTTCATTAATATAATGGTCAGCTTCAACAATATAGTGATATATAATTCCTTTTTTGACAGCGGTCTTTAACTCCTTCTCATAGAATTTTTCGGTCATAGACTGTTTTTTACTGTAAATGGATTTAGTAGAATTTTCATAGTATTCTTCAAAATTCAGTTCTTCAAAACCAACAGGACCATCCTTCAGATTATTCGTCTCTATTTTTTCTAAAATATCTTTATTCTCATCATATTGACCTGTTAATGAATACTCTGTTTCTATACGCCTTAAAGTTTTTCTTATACCTTCTCTGTCATAATATGTGTAGCGTTGATTTCCCTTGAGTTTTACAATTATTGATTTTAATCCTATATGGTATTGACCGTAGTCCATTTTCTTCAGGTCCCTATATGCCAGTTCAAAAGCACTACTGTATGAAAGACCCGTGATATCCATTCGAAAAACAAAATCATCAGCAGCAGAATAGTATTTGTCGTCAAATATTTGCATTGAAAAGTATTCGTCTTCTATATATTGAATAAGTTTCTCAAAGTTTCTTGATATCATATAACTTCCTATAGTATGAAGTTTAATAACATGTTCTCCCATTTTTTCATAGTCTATTTTCATCTATAGCTCCTTTATGGCAAATTTCTTTAATTATTATAACAGAATTGAATTGACATTTCTATTATGTATTAGCATGTATCAATACGAAATTAGCATTATACAATCCATTTTATTTTTGCTATAATGCAATAATCCATAATTTATATTATATAGAATTTATTTAAAAAGCCCATGGGAGGTATAAAGAATGAAAAGACTTGAAAATAAAATTGCAATTATTACCGGTGGAAATTCAGGAATAGGGCGTGCTACCGCTGAACTTTTTTGCAAGGAAGGTGCCAAAGTAATTATAGCATCAAGAAGACAGGAAAAAAATGAAGAGACAGTGAATGAAATAACAGCTCAGGGTGGAGAAATTACGGCTATCGAGGCTGATGTTTCTAAAATGGAGGATTGTAAAAAAATAGTTAATGAAACAATCAAAAAATATGGGCGCATAGATGTTCTTGTAAATAATGCAGGTATTGCGGACAGGCATATGCCCATAAATCTCTGCACTGAAGAATGGTATGAATATGTGTGTAAGGTTGATCAATTTTCTGTTTATTATATGACAAAGTATGTATTGGAACATATGGAAGACAAAGGAAAAGGCTCTATTGTAAACGTGTCTTCTATCGGCAGCCAGGGTGTAGCAGGAATCTCTTACAGCGCCGCTAAGGCAGCAGTAAACAGCATGACTAAAAACATAGCCCTTCAGTATTCTCCAACAGAAATTCGCTGCAACGCAGTTGCACCAGGCCCAACACCTACTGAATTGAATGCACCTGAACAATTCAAGCTGTTTAACCAGGAATTTGCAGCCGCTTGCGCAAAACATATTGACGTCGAACTTCCGGAAGCTCAGGCAATTGACCAGGCTGAAGCAATATTATTCTTTGCAAGCGATGCTTCAAGAGCAATTACAGGTCAAATTCTATATGTTGACCACGGCACCTCTTTATATTAATAATTAAACAAAAAGATTGGGGCGTTATTTACAAAGTAATCGCCTCAATCTTTTTTTTCCTAGCCGCTAATCAACAGTTCATCTATCGGTCTCCCCGGAGGAACAATTGGATATACGCTGCAGTCTTGATTTATTTTGCATTCAAGCAAAACCGGCTCATTTACATTGCAGTCTTCTTCAAGAATTGATTTGAGTTCTTCCATTGTTTCAGCCTTATATGCTTTTATGCCGTAAGCCGCTGCAAGCATTTGATAATTAACATCATCATAATTGTCCGTTTCTGAATATCTTGCATCACTGAACATTCTCTGCCACTGTCTGACCATTCCCAACGTATTGTTATTAAGCAATACTATCTTGACCGGAAGTTTATATTTGGAAATTGTCACTAACTCCTCGCAGTCCATTCTGAAACTTCCATCCCCCGTAATAAGTATGGTTTTTTTATCAGGGTTCCCGACTTGAGCCCCTATGGCAGCTCCCAATCCGAATCCCATGGTTCCAAGACCACCTGAGGTTATGAATTCATCAGACCTGTTAAAATTCCAGTACTGTCCCGTCCACATCTGGTGCTGCCCCACATCTGTGGCAACAACCGTATCCCTATTGTAATACTTATTTATTTCTTTAAGTATATTTTCAGGAACAAACTGTCCTTCAATCTCTTTATTCTGTTTTTTGGACATTATTTCATCCAGCCAAGTGCTTCTGTCTTTTTTCTCTGTCTTATCTAAAAGCCCTTCCAGTATTCTTTTCATTTCCCCGATGAGTGGAATGCTCTCGTAAGTATTTTTGTCCACTTCAGTAGAGTCAACATCAATATGGATTATCTTAGCATTAGGTGCGAATTTTTCAGGACTTCCTATTACTCTATCACTGAAACGTGCTCCCATTGCTATGAGTAAATCACATTTCGTTACTGCCATGTTTGTTTCCATTGAGCCATGCATACCTACAAAACCCAGAGACAGTTTGTGATTTCTAGGTATTGTTCCAAGACCCATAAAGCTGTTGCACACAGGTATGTCGGTTTTTTCCGCAAATTGAAGGAGAAGTTCATCATTTTTTGATATTCTCACACCGCCGCCTGCATAAATTACAGGCTTTTGGGCGTTGTTAATTAATCTTGCGGCTTCTTCAAGCTTTTCATCCGAAGGGACAACTGCTTCATTTGTTTTTTCAGTGCTGCTGCCTTTATATTCGCAGGATTTCATAAATACATCCTTGGGAATATCAACCAGCACAGGTCCCGGCCTCCCTTCCAGAGCAACCTCAACAGCTTCTCTCATAACATCCTCCAGATTTTCAACCCTTCGAACAAGGTAGCTGTGCTTTGTCACCGATAATGTCATGCCCGTTATGTCAACTTCCTGAAATGAGTCCCTGCCGATTAATGTGTTTGCAACCTGCCCTGCTATTACCAGCAAAGGTACTGAATCCATATATGCATTTGCGATTCCTGTTATGGTATTTGTTGCTCCCGGTCCTGATGTTGCAACAAATACACCTAGTTTTCCCGTACTTCTGGCGAAGCCGTCCGCAGCATGAACACCGTTTTGTTCATGTGCCGGCCTGAATACCTTGAAATAATCAAGCTCGTCATATAGAGCATCAAAGAAAGGTATTACAGCTCCGCCGGGATACCCGAATAAAGTGTCAATCCCTTTTTCCCTGAGTACCCTTAATATTATTTGTGAGCCTGATAGTTTCATTTTTGCCTCCTGCTATTGCTTATATTTTTATGGTTATTCTTGTCCTTCTGCCGATCTTCCTATCCAGGACATCATTGATCTTAATTTTTTTCCAGTTTCAATTAACGGATGCTGCAGTGCCATTTTCTTCATAGCCAGGAATCTTGGTTTTCCTGCCTTGTTTTCTGATATCCAGTCATATGCGAATGTTCCGTCCTGTATATCCTTTAAAACACCTTTCATTGCTTTTCTTGTGTCCTCAGTTACAATTTTTGTCCCTGTTATATAATCACCATATTCTGCGGTATCGCTTATAGAATATCTCATGTTTTCAAAACCGCCTTCATAGATTAAATCAACTATTAGCTTCATTTCATGCAGGCATTCAAAGTATGCTATTTCAGGCTGATATCCTGCTTCTGTCAATGTGTCAAAACCTGCTTTAATTAATTCTGTGATTCCGCCGCAAAGAACAGCTTGTTCACCGAATAAGTCGGTTTCTGTTTCTTCCTTGAATGTTGTTTCGATAACGCCTGCTTTTGTTCCGCCTATACCTTTGGCATATGCCAATGTAAGCTCCTTGCATCTTCCTGTATAATCCTGAAATACTGCAAAAACATCAGGAACTCCTTTACCCTCAACATATTGTCTTCTTACCAGATGTCCGGGTCCTTTTGGGGCAACCATGAATACATCTATATTTTTAGGCGGTACTATTTGGTGATAGTGAATATTAAATCCATGAGCAAATGCAAGTGCATTTCCTTCTTCCAGGTTTGGCGCAACACATTCTTCATATATTTGTTTTTGAACAGTGTCAGGTGCAAGCATCATTACAACATCTGCCTCCTTAGCCGCCTCCGCAACTGTTTTAACAGTTAAGCCGTGTGACTCTGCCTTTGCTTTTGACCTGCTTCCTTCTTGTAAACCAACAACTACATTAACTCCACTTTCCTTTAAATTAAGAGCATGAGCATGTCCCTGGCTGCCATAGCCTACTATCGCAACGGTCTTTCCTTCCAGATATTTTAAATCCGCATCTTTGTCATAGTACATTGTTCCCATTTTTTTACTTCCTCCATGAAATATAATTTTAGTTTTATTGTTATGTCAATTGACAATACTTAACTTTTGCCTATTCCGAACGCAGTGGAGATTCCTACCCCTATTTTTCAGAGTCCTGCGAGATGCCCTAACCCCAGCGAGCCTCTCCTCCTGCATTCAGAGTAGAGTGAAGCTATCTTAGCTTATTTTTAATTAGCTGTTTCTGCCACGTCGTAAACATCTACCAGCTTTTGCATCTGAAGGATTGCTCTGTCAAAGCTTTCCTTCCTCTTTTCTTCCAGGGTAATTTTAAATTCGGAGTTGTTTTCATCCAAAGATACCATACTGAATCCTCTTACATCAAACTGTTTTCTTCTGAGTGTTGTAAGCACCCTAACTGCCGAATCCATTCCCATTGAAACCTTAAAACTGATTGTTCTGCACATATATCCTCCTTTTTACAATTCAACTTGATATAAGAAGGATATTTTTATAATAAATAGGTATTGCAATCTCAGTCTCGTTCATCAATTTATTTGATCATTATCGATATATAAATCAAGAAATCGTTGCAGTTAGCGGCAGAAAAAAAACCTCTCGTCTCTATATACATGTAGATGTATATAGGGACGAAAGGTCTTTCGCGGTACCACCCTATTTTACGATAAAAAAATATCGCCTCTTTCAAGTCGAAAAAACTTATGTTTTTTGAACTCTATCCTTGTAACGCAGGAACACGTCCTTGCCTACTGTATTTCGGCTTGGAAGCTCAGGAGTGATCATTATATCTTATAACACCGATTCTCACCACACATCGGCTCTCTGAAGTTATACTTCGATATTTTTGTCTCCGTCAATGCTTTTCTTAATATGTTTATGATTATACATTTCAGAATATTCTTTGTCAACAATTTTTTAAAAAATTGTTGACAAATTTTCAAGGGGAGAATATTATCATAAATAAATTTTAAATTCTAAGACGGAGACAGGTAAATATTATCATATTTATAGAGAGCTGATGTCTGGTGTAAATCAGTAATATCAATATTTGCAAATCACTCCTGAGAACTTTTTTCGAAAATAACCAGAGTAGAAAAAAGCGTACGGCACCGTTAAAATGCCAATGTTTGCTAGAACAGATAAGAGGTGTTTACACAATAAAGGTGGTACCGCGGGTTTTCTCGTCCTTTTGAGAGGGCCCGTTTTTTTTGCATAAAAACAAATATTTATACGGAGGACAATATGATTAAAGAATATGCAAACTACGAACAGCTTAATCATGAAGAAAATATAAAAAAGGCATCAGAAAGATTAAATGGAGTAATTAGAAAAACAAATTTAATATATAGTGATTTTTTCAGTAAAGAATATGGAAATAACGTCTATATAAAACCTGAAAACCTACAGCTTACAGGGTCTTTTAAAATTAGAGGAGCTTACAACAAGATAGCAAGACTGACTGATGAAGAAAAGAAAAAAGGAATAATTGCATCATCAGCAGGTAACCACGCCCAAGGAGTGGCATTTTCAGCCCAAATGCACAATATAAAATCAACTATAGTAATGCCCACAGTTACTCCTTTAATAAAAATTGAGGGAACAAAATCTTACGGTTCAGATGTTGTTATCCATGGCAATGTATATGATGAATCATACAAGGAAGCTTTAAGACTTTCAAAAGAAAAGGGATATACTTTTGTTCATGCATTTGATGACTACGATATAATCTGCGGCCAGGGAACTATTGGTCTTGAAATAATTGAAGAGCTTGAAACCGTTGATGAAATACTTGTTCCTGTGGGAGGCGGAGGTCTTATAAGCGGTATAGCATTAATAGCTAAAAACTTAAATCCATCCATTAAAGTTACCGGTGTTGAACCTTCCGGAGCATTGACCATGAAAACATCTCTTGAAAAAGGACAGGTAACAGAATTAAGCTGCTGCAAAACAACCGCTGAAGGAGTTGCTGTAAAAAAAGCGGGCGAATTAACATTCAGCTTAGTCAATAAATATGTGGACGAAATAATTGAAGTAACAGAGGAAGATATGACGGAAGCTTTATTAATGTTAGTAGAAAAACACAAATTAATTGCTGAAACATCAGGTATACTCCCTTTAGCAGCATTAAAGAAATTAAACATAAAAAATAAAAATGTGGCATGCGTTGTAAGTGGAGGAAACATTGATGTTATGACAATTTCATCTTTGATAAACAGCGGACTTGTATCAAGGGGAAGAATTAAAAGAATATATTAAAAAGTAGGGACAACTGTCTCTACTTTTCTCTTTACTGTCTAATTAATTTAAGGGCATTAATAACCCTTGGAACTATTTGTTTTTTCCTTGAAACGCATTTGTCAACATAGATACCTTGATATACATTTTCTTCTTCAAAAATTCCTTTAACCAGTCTTTCCTTGCTTGATGTGTAAAATATATAGGACCCTTCATTAACTATGTCCGTTACTGCCATAATTATTAAGAAATAATCCTTATCAAGGGTGATATCATCAATAAGTTTTATGAACTCACTTTTCCTGTTCATTATCTGGTTGATATCCAATGTAAACACCTGAGAAATTCCTACGTTTTTATAAACCAAATTGAACTTCTTGAAATCCTGGAACAGAATCTCTTCAATTGTGTATCCTTCAAGAGATGTTCCTGCTTTGAACATTTCCATTGCATATTTATGCAAGTCTAGATCCACAATTTTCAAAAGTTCATCCACTGCCACTAGGTCCTTTTCCGTTGTTGTAGGAGACTTAAACAAAAGCGTGTCTGATATTATACCGGACAGCATGAGTCCTGCTGTCTCCTTTTTTATCCTTACGTTATTTTCCTTGTACAAGTGGTATATAATCGTATTTGAGCTTCCTACGGGTATATTTCTGAATATAATAGGAATTGATGTCCTGATGTCTCCTATCTTGTGATGGTCTATGACTTCAAGTATTTCTGCTTCATCCAGACCATCTGCACTTTGGTTCATTTCATTGTGGTCAACTAAGATTACCTTTTTTCTTTGGGGATTGATTAAATGGTTCCTGCTAAGCAATCCCACGTACTTTTTGTCGCTTGATATTATAGGAAACTTAGAATGTTTGGACTGCTCTATATCTTCCTTGCAGTCATTCAAATAGTCATCATCTGAGAACATCATAATATCCTTGTCCTTCATAATGTCTTTCACATATTTTGACAAGGAAATATTTTTGGCCGTGTAATATGTATGATACGGCGTTCGTATTATATTTACCTTATTTATCTCTGCCTGCTCAATTAAGTCAGGTGAAACTTCCATGTCACCGGTTACAATAATCAGCTTAACTCCGATTTCAACCGCATACTTTATGACATCATACCTGTCTCCGACTATCACTATGGAGTTTTTATTTAATATGGCGGACCTTCTAAGTGTTGTTTCCTCAAAAGATGCAACTGTTATTTCCCCGTCAATTATTTCATCAAATTTTAAAAGACTCTTTCCTATAAGAGTTTCTATAATATTGTCATAGGATGTGAAAAGATACTGCTGATCTGTGTTGATCAGACTCATAGCTATATCTTTCATTGTAACTATTCCGGCTAAAAATCCCTCATCATCTACAATAGGAAGAGTCCTCAGCTTGTTCTCATTCATATTAAAATATGCAAAGTGAACCGACTGGTTTTTGTTAAAAGGTTTTACCCTATCGTAATCCAGATCCTTGATTTGAATTTTAACATTGTTTAAAATCTTCGGAATTTCAACATTGAAATATTTTAATACAAATTCTGTTTCTTTATTTATATTTCCAAGTATATATGGCACAGATGCTTCATTTAATTCATTTTTAAGTTCAGACAATGCTATTGCTGCACATACACTGTCCGTATCCGGTGTTTTATGACCAAATATTAAATTGTGTTTCATGTGTTTTCCCTTCGTTTTTAATTTTTATATCTTAAATCCTTTCCATAAAATTTCAATGGTACAAAGCTGTTAAATACTCTTGAAGTAATTCTGTCTGAATATGTATCCCGCAGCTGTTCCAACGATAAATTAGTGGATATGATTGTTTTTTTGTTTGTTATAAGCCTTTCGTTTATTATATTGAATAACTCTGCATTTGTAAATGAATTACTTACTTCTGTTCCTAAATCATCTATAATAAGCAAATCGCATTCAAAAATCATATTGTAATTTATCCTGTTTTCATCTGATTCATTTTGCTTGTTAAATTTGTGATTTTCAATTATTTCAAACAAAGAAAAAGCGGTTTGGTAAAGAACCGAAATTTCCTTGCTTATCAAAGCATTTGCAATACAGTTGCACATAAATGTTTTTCCCAGTCCTGCACTGCCATATAATAGCAAATTCATATTTGTATCATAAAAGTTCGAACAAAAATCCTCGCTTATTTCTAATATGTAATACATATTTTGCCTGGGGGTTAATTTTTCGTTTTTATACATTTCATTGCTGAATATGCTTATATCAAATGTATTAAAATTTTCCTTGTCAAGCATGTGCACCATGTTGGACATTGTGTATAAATTATTAATAATCTGTCTATTTAAGCAGCTGCATTTTTTCCCGTCGGGTAAATAACCTGTATCATTGCATTTATTGCATTCATATTGCATTTCTAAATAATTTGCAGGAATATTATTTTTTTCATAAATATTCTTTCTCTTATTTTTTAATTCTTCAATTTCATTCTTGAAATTTAAAACTTGCTCATTTAAATTGTCCGGCTTCGTTAAAAAAAGCTTAGACAATTTTATGCTTAACAATTTAATTTGCATTTCTATTTCTTCCAGGTTAGGAAATTGTCCGTATAATTTTTGTTTTCTTAAATCTGCATCATGAGCAGCCCTAAGGCGTTTCTTATTATATTCGGTCATTATATTTTCCAATATCTGCTTATTCATGTTTTTCTCCTTCGTCAGGCATGTTAAGACCTAATTTATTGAGTTTTTTTTCAAATCTTTTTCTGACTATCTGTTCCAGATCTTCATTAGAATATTCGTCGCTCTGAATAAAGTTATGGAATTTATTTTTTGATTTTGAAGTTTCTTTAACGGCTGCCTTTGTCTTTGATTCCGGTTTTACGTCATTTTTGAGATCTTCAATTGTTTTAAACCCATTCTTATTCCATTCGCTCAATATTTTATCAAAATAATTTATGTTTGGATTGTTAATTTTAGTGGAATTGTCCAGACACTTCAATATCATTTCCATAGAAAACTGCCACTCGTCAATCCATTTATCAATAGTCTTCATTTCCGCCTCAGTCAGTGTCCTGATAAAGCCTAAGGCTTTGCTGATTCTTGAATAAACCGAAAATCTGTCATTTCTTTTTTCCAGATATTCAACCATAGTATCAACATCCTTTACGCCCTCATCATGCCATGCCGAAACAACAGTTTCAATATAGCTGAATCTTTTCACCTTTTTATTGTTTACACAGTAGCTGAAGGCTAAGGTCATAATTTCAGGCTTCATTTTATAGGTGCTAAGCCAAGATACTATTTTTTGCTTTTCGCTGATTTTTAACGGTCTTCCAAACATGTCCTCTATTTCTTCCATCATTTTTTTGTTTTCTGCATTTCTACCGGAAGAAATAAGTTCCTCATTATCGATATAATTCGACTTTTCTTTGTTTTGCTTTGAAATATATTTATAAACATTATCAATATATAATTGCTTTAAATTTACAAATTCAACTATGTAATTAAACTCATCATCTGTTTCATGCTTGATTATAATACCTTCTTTTTCCCAGTAATCCCATGCATTTAATACATCCGACAACGGCAGCTTCAGGTTTTTGGATATTGTTTCATTGTTGAAATTTGACTGTTTGTCCCTTGCGCATTTAAAGCCCATTAAATAAACTTTTACATAGGTTCCATCAGCCACGGGCATATAGTCATTTATAAATATATTTTCAATAGGGGTGTCCCCTAAATCTATTTGCATTTCTTGAAGAATAAAATACATAATTTACTCCTTTTTGGTAAAAATATGTTTTGTGATAAAGTTGTGTTTAAAATTGTAATATATTTGTAATAATATTGTTATGTTTTTGTGAAAACATTTTACCATATAACTTGTTGACAATTTATTATCCCTTCGAGTATAATAAATTAGATGATTAATTAAAAGAACAGTATTTCACTATTTAATTATATCATTTTTTGTTTTAAAAGAGAATTAGTATTTTCTCCTTTAATGATATAATTTTACAACGATAAACTACCAGGAAGTAAACTATGAGAAAATTAAATTTACCTTTAAAAAAATCGAACAGTACTGAATCCGGTAAAATCTTCAAACAGCTCCCAGAAAAAAAAGAAAGACAAGTCCTTAATTTTAAAATAAAATTTACAAAACAAGTTAAAGGCTCAATAGCACTTTTCTGTGCAACCACATTAGTTTTAAGCGGCAGCTACGCTTCTACTTATTTAAAAACTCACGAAAATAATGTGTTTTCAACTGACAGCTTCACAATTACAGAAGAAGGAAAGGAACTTTGCAAAGTCAGAGATTCTGAAATCTTAAGCTCCGTTCTTCTTAAATTGGAAGATGATTTAGAAAAAACATATCAACATGACATAGCAATAGAAAGTAAATTTGAAATTACAGAATCTAAGGCAAAAGACAATGAAATAGTGACAGAAGAAAAGTTATACGACATACTTGAAGCTAATGTTAATTATTCTATATTAGCATATGCAATCAACATAGACGGAGAGCAAATCGGAATAGTTAATTCAGAGAGTGAAGCAAACAGCGCAATTGAAGAAGTTAAAGATTATTTTACACAAAACTATGATGAAAAATCAATAATAGATGTCGGCACTGTTGAAAATGTAAAAATAGAGCAGATAAAAGCTTCAAATAAAGAAATAAAAAGCAAAGATGAATTAGTTAATTACATAATAAAAGGTACTGATGAAGAACAAAAGTACATAGTAGAAAAAGGAGATACATACTGGACCATTGCAGAATATTTCAATATGACATTGGATGAATTGATATCTGCAAATCCTGATTCAAATCCTGAACTGATACAAATCGGAGATGAATTAAACTTAGTGGTACCAAAACCATTTTTAAACGTTAAGGTTACAAGAAAAGTAAAACAGGAAGAAAAAACACCTTTTGAAACTGAATACTCATATGTTTCCTATATGTACAACGATGAACAGGTTATTGACAGAAAAGGTAAGTACGGAGTTTCGGAAATAGAAGCATTGGTTACCGAACAAAATGGTATTCAAATAGCGAAGGAAGTTTTGTCGGAAGAAGTTATAACAGAACCTGTTACCGAGATAGTTACAACAGGTACTCAGGACCCACCGCCGAAAAAAGGAACAGGATATTTTATAAACCCACTTCTCGGATCATATGTTTCATCTCGTTTTGGTTCCAGAAGCGGAGCATTTCACTTAGGTCAGGACATGGCTAAGGCATCAGGCTCATCAATAAAAGCAGCTGACGGAGGAACAGTAACATTTGCAGGTTGGTCCGGAAGCTACGGATACATGGTTGATATAGACCATGGCGGCGGATTTACAACAAGATATGCCCATTGCAGCGAAATTTATGTATCTGTAGGCGAAAAGGTATATCAGGGAAAAGTTATAGCGGCAGTAGGATCTACCGGAGTCGCAACAGGACCTCACTTACATTTTGAAGTAAGAAAATACGGATCTGTAGTTAATCCCGCAGCATACATCGGAGTTCAATACAGATAGTAATAAAGTTAATATTTAAGTTGAATACAGCAGCCGTTGATAAGCTCAACGGCTTATTTTATTGTATCCGCCCTGGGCGTTTTGCTTATGTCTGGAAATTAGCAATAGTAGTTATATGGAAATTTCAGCAAAACAAGACAGAAAATTTATATATTTTTTCCTTGCATTTTTTGATGTTTAGTAATATTATGAAGAAGTATTATTAATAAACCAGGACATATAATGCAAATAACATTAAAAGGAAGGTACGATGATATATTTCGATTATAGATTTATGGAAGTTGCACGACCGATCATTGAGCATGAACAATATCAGCAAATGAGGAAAATAAAACATCATGATGAAAGTGTCTTTGATCATTCTGTAAAAGTTGCATTCTATGCGTACCGAATGGCGTATAAATATAATTTAGACTGGGAATCCACAATCAGAGGGGCATTGCTTCACGATTTCTTTTTATATAAATTTAAGAAATGCCTGGGCTTAAGAATTATAACAGATTCAATAAAGCATGCAATTGCTCACCCCTTAATTGCATTTGACAATGCAAGCAAATACTTTGACTTAAACAAAAAAGAAGAAAATATAATAAAAGCACATATGTTTCCTTTTGGACTGCCAAAATCAAAAGAAGCATGGATTGTAAGCTATGTGGACAAGTACATTGCAACATTTGAATATGCTTCTAACTTTAAGAAGATGGCCAGAAGAAAACCCGCATACAGCACAGAATAATAAAGATGTGAATAACATCTTTTTTTATTTAAGACTAAAACGGAAATTTGTCATGTTCTTTTATACTTTGTAAAATACAAGTAAATTATTTACTTTAAGTTGTTTATTTATTTCATAATTGGGTAATATTTAAGTATAGTATATTAATAATAAATAACTTGAAAGGGGCTGACCGCATGAAAATATCTATTTATGCTAAAAACATACAACTCACTGAGTCATTAAGGGAGGCAACAATAAAAAAAATTAGGAGGCTCGATAAGTTTTTTCAGCAGGATATTGAAGCAAAAGTAGTTCTAAGCATCGAAAAGAAATTACATAAAGTAGAGGTGACAATTCCTTTCAATGGCAGAATAGTACGTGTCGAAGAAATGTCCGACGACATGTATAATGCTATAGATGAAGCAGTTGAATCATTAGAACAGCAAATCAGAAAATTTAAAACAAAGCTTCAAAATAAGAAACATTCAAATGAATCCATTAAGTTTGAAAATGTAGAACCTCTTGATATAGATGAGGAAGAACAGGAATTCAAAGTAGTAAAAACCAAGAGATTTGCTGTAAAGCCTATGATTATAGAAGAAGCAATATTGCAAATGGACTTGTTGAAACATAATTTCTTTGTTTTTCTAAATGCAGAAACAGAAGAAGTCAATGTAGTATATAAAAGAAAAGATGAAAACTACGGTTTAATAGAGCCGGAATTATAGTATTCTCCAAGTTAAATAAAATTAAATAATATAACAAAAAGACGCAATTATTTGCGTCTTTTTGAATTTGTCGACAAATTAAATACAACTAACGTCCTCATATTCCCCCGAATATTCCCATATACTTACTGCGTGCATCTTTTGTTTGCCGTTCGACCATGCACTTTTTTATATTTGCTTCAAATAATTTTCCGGAACAAATATATTATATAATACATATAGATGTATGAATGTCGAATAATGTAGCTTGAAATATTTTTATTTTGATTTATATTTATACTGATTATTCAATCCACTATCTTGTCCACATCAGTGGATAAGCTGTGCAAAACTCGTAAATACTATGTATTGAAATTTCAACGTTATATTTTTTTACATTTCTTTTAAATAATACTTGACAAATAGTAACCTTAAATTTTACAAATCCAAAAAGTTGTTAACAATTTTATCCACAGGTGTGGATAACTAAATAATGTACAGAACATATCTTCTTTTTTAGCTTGTTTATTAAAAAAAATTAAAATACTGTTATTATAATGTAAAAATTTAAGCAAAATTAAACAATATCCATAAATATTGACAGTTACATTTTTTAACTAATGAATATTTAAGAAACCATTATAAATCATGATGATTATATTTATTCAATAATAATTAATATAAAAATTTGGTATTCAGTGTATTATGTGTCATATATGTTTAACATGGAATTTAATATTACCAATTGTTAAATTATATGACTCCCTTATACTTGATAAATTTAAAGTTTATTAATTCAGGCGTCAAAGTATGTACTTTAACACCCGTATCGTTAAGTTAAGCCTCAAACTCTTCATCACTGATAACCTCTATATCATTTAAACGCAGTAGCCTTGCCGTAATTCCTTCACCTGGAATCAATGTTTTGCTGAATGTTCCATCATAAATAAGCCTGCTTCCGCAGGAAGGGCTTTTTTCCTTTAAAATTGCTTTTTTTATACCGTATTTCTGTGCTGTTTCCAGTGTTTTAATTGCGCCATCAACAAAGTAGTCTGTCATATCTTCAGATTCAACATTTAGCACTCTTCCGCCTTTTATTTCGCATGGAAGCCTTGGTACGTTTAATCCTCCATCTACCTCTGGGCATACCATTATTGCTTTACCTTCATCAACTAAATTCTTAACCTTTTCTGAAATGGATATTTTACCGTCATATCTTGTTTTTTCCCCGCAAAGGCAGGCGCTGACAATATATTCATAATGATGCTCTTTATCACTCATATCTAAATTTATGTATTCCATAATTCAAATCTCCTAAGGCTATTACAGCATATTAAATAAAAACATATAACTATTATACAATTATAACATAATCTTATGTATTTTTCTGAAAAAATAAAGACGGTCAAATTTAACCGCCTTTTAATATGTATTATTCGAAAACCACTACAGCATCCTTGTTTTTTATTCTTGGAAGCACAGTTTCAATAATCCTGAAATAATGATTTAAATCTTTTGTTTCCAGATATGAAGCTGCTATATCCTGACCTATTACAAGATCCATATTATGAGGCTCTGCATTTACCAATACAGCCTTGTCGCTGCCAATAACAGGAGTTGAGAAAATATTTCCGTTAACCATCTTGCTTAATCTTTCGTATTCAGTAATTCCTGTCCCCGGCTGAATTCTTTGAAGCTGCAAAAGAAGGTTTGGACTTAATACGAGAGCATTTCTCCCAACCAATCCTCTTTCCAGGAATTTTGTAAGTCCCGTAGATATGTCCTTAACAGGATTTTCTCCTTCATTCCAATTTCCCTTTTGAATTTTTGTAATTCCTTTTGCTGTTAACAGCCCTTCATAACTTAATTCCTCGCTGCCAAAGAAAATTAGTTCATCTTCTTTTTTTGAAATTGCTGCACCGGCTCTGTCAGCAGCGGACAGGTCAACAGGCATGTCTGATTGCTCACTTGTTTCAAGATCTCTCCAAAGCAGGCTGAAGTCTTCATATATTAAAGGTATTTGCTCATACCTTCTGCCTTTGATTACCTTTGGATTTCCTTCTGTTTCTTCTACTTCTGTTGTATCGATGTTGATGCTTTGAACACCTGCACCCAGTGGACCATAAATACTTAAAAATCTTCTTCCCACCAGAATTCTTTTAGCCATTGAAGTTACAGCCTCATCTATTTTATTCCAAAGCTCTGCCGATATGGGAGCTCCTTCTCTTGATAAATAATCCATATATGCCTCCTATTTTAATAAACTTCCTACTGTGCTTGTTTTTGCCACATACGAAGGATTTGAAATTTTTAATTCCTCAAGCATTTCTTTTACTTCTTCCTCGCCTTCTGCAAAATGAACTGCTTCTTCCGGATCTAAATATTTGAGTAATGTCATTAATTCACCAACATGTGCTTTTTCTTCATCTCTGATGTCTGCTATTACCTTTTTAGCAACAGGGTCATCTGTCGCCTGAACATGCGCATCATAGACATAAATAGCTTCAAGCTCTCCTGCTATATTCAGCCTCACAGCCTGAATCAATTCTTCCTTTGTTATTTTCTTAGGTACATTACCTGCAAACGGATTTGCAAAATTAGCCATAAAAAACCTCCTATTATTATATATATTACTTATATACCAATAATTGTAGGATTTAAAACAACTTTTTATTAGTATTTTGTGTAAAAATTTATCTAATCAAAATAGGGTTATAAGCAAAAATACTCTGAAAATGGGGTAAGGACATACAAAAACCGGAGAAAAATCTCCGGCTTCCTTTAATCTGATTTCTATTCTATGTTTCACTGTCGTCTGTCTTGCTTAACAAATACTTTTCTATTGCTTTGTCAAGCTGAGTCTGTGCATATGCTTCAATACCATCAAATGTATTTTGAACTATCTTTTCAATACATTTTTTTGTTACCAGTATTTTTAATGGGGCAGGCACTAGATTGTATAACGTGTCAACAACCCAAGCAAATTTTTGTCCTCCTGCCTTGGTCACATCCTTATACATCTCTTCAGCTTCTGTTATATATTTTATTGAACTGTTTCTAAGCCTCTCATTAGTCCTTAAATACGCTGAAAGTGCTCCTAATACGATGGTCAGTATGGGAACTATTAACTGCATTACATCTTTAAAGCTTATATCCACTATCATCACTTCCGAAATAAATTATTATTATATATTATATTCCGAATGATATATATGGTTCACGAGGCTGTTTATATTTAAGTGCGGGAAATACGAATAGGATGGTATTAAAGCTTAATTTTCATGTCATAAGAGGACTTTAAAACTCCTGCCAGTCCTGAGCCTTCATAGTCATATCCCATGTCTACGATTGTAACATTCATATATCTCTTGTCATAAAGAAGGTCGACATCTTCGCCCACAGTTCCATCTGAATTTACAATTCGTATCAGCGGCCTTATTATGTTTTCGGGATAGTTTTTTACAACAACGGCTAATTTTCCGTTACTTAATTTTACAAATGTCCCTATAGGATATGCAACAATAATTTTAATGAAATGCTGTAATATTTCATAATCAAAATGTGTATCCGCACATCCCATTATATATTCTATGACTTCATTTGGAAATGCTGATTTCCTGTATGGCCTATCTGATGTTAATGCATCATATACATCGCATACAGCCAGTATTTTAGCGTAATAATTAATGTTATTTGCAGTTCTGCCGTAAGGGTATCCCGTTCCGTCTAATTTTTCATGATGGCTTTCTATTGCTCTTAAGACGTCGCTTGAAACGAGATTTTGAAGCTGTTTTGCAGCATTGATAGGATGTGCTTTAATTATTTCATATTCTTCTTCTGTAAGTTTTCCCGGCTTGTTAAGTATTTCAACCGGCACTGACATTTTTCCTATGTCATGGAACAGCCCTGAAATACCCAGATCATGAAGCTTGGATTCGCTTAATCCTAATGAAATACCTGTTGATATACTCAATATGGCAACGTTTAAGCAATGCTGAAATGTATAACTGTCAAAGTTTTTAAAGTCGATTACATTATATGTGAGGTCATCCTTATATAAAAGCTCAGTTATTAAATCATTAACTATGGATGACATTTGTTTTATTGTTGATGCGTTAATTTTGCCCGAACTCATTTGGAAATTATAATAAACATCTTTAATTTGAGTCAATGATTCTGCTTTTAACTTGTCATCTATGTATGAATCAACCTTTATATCAGCAAAAGCTTCAGATTCAATATAGGCCCCTTCTATATTATGATAAAGAATTCTTTTGATAAACGTGTTATTTAAAACCTGCCCTTTAGTCAAGAGCAAAGTATTAAAATTGCTATTGCCGTACAATACAATATCTTTTGCTAATATCATGCCAGGCTTAAGATGTTTGTTAGTTATAAATAACATGAAATTCTCCAATTAGTATAATTTATCAGTACCAAGACAGTATATCATATACAATGGCATAATTCTACATTTTTTTTATAATATGTAAGCAAAAATTAACAATATAATTTGATTTAAATTAATATTTTAACAACTCATCCATTGATTACCTGGCATAATAATGTTAATATATATTGAGATTAGCAGTGGATTACTGCAAAATGGTCAGGAGATATTTATAATGGAAACAGCATATTCAGTCAATAAAATTAAATTAAGAGACTACCTTGATTATGCCGGGATTCTTACTTGCAATGTGAACCCTTACCTGCCGTCCCTCTCAGATATAGGATGTGACTGGTCCGATGCGGTTGCCTTAATAGATTCACATGATCTTTTTTACTGCAAGGCATACCGCAAACGCACCACATATCTGTCAAGACATGTTTACTTCCTGCTAAATCAGTGCCTGAACAAGAAGCCTTTGAACTCTGATGCGGCAATAGTTTATGATATTCTTAAACAGGCAGGACCTCTGCAGACGGCAGAGTTAAAACTCCTGGCACGCATGGAATCAAGCAGTTTTTCGAAAGCGACCAGCTTTCTCCTGGAAAACATGTATATAACAGCCTATAAAAACGGCGAGTTCCTGAATTCCAATTGGTCAACTCTTACTTATAGCACAGCTGAGGATTGGGAAAAGTGTATTGAATTTCCTTACATAGAAAGTAATGCACGAGAGGAACTTAAAATGATTCTAACTCGGACAATGACAGAAAAAGAGTTTGAAAAATTTATAAGACCTTAATGAGTGAATAATTATTTTGAATATAATTTAAGGTGGGGCTAGCTCACTTTTTTATTTTAAAGTAATGCCATTCTGTTATTATCCTCAGAAATACTTGTAATTACTTTGTTATTTATATTACAAATACATAAAGAGCCAAATATTTAATAAAATCAAAGCTTACTTTTTGTAGCAAAAATTAGCAATAACTTGTTTTAACTTTAATTTTTTTGGTATATATAAACCATGTTGATTTCAATCATAATTTTTTTACACCTAAGGGAGGATTTTAAGTGAATGTAATTAAACGTTTCATAATTAGAAAAGATAAAAAAGACTCAAAAAAAAGCATTACCAGAGAAATATTAAGAATAAGTGTAATTATCCTAATACTGACGATTGCAGTTACTTCAACGTACACATTATTCAGCTTAAATAGTATGGTGTTTCAGGTTTCCATAGAAAAAGCCGAGACTTCCATAAAATTAGTTGAATCAGAACTTCAAACATTAAAAAATGAAATTGAAGAATACGCAACACAGGTATCAACAAATCAAGTTATTATAGATTCGGCTAAAAACAAAAATTCAGGCAATATTCAAGTTTACATAGATAACTTGAAAGAAAATACTTCTAAAATCAGCAACATTACAGTAACTGATGCAAAAGGCAAAATTATTGCAAGTACCAACAGTGATAATAAAACAGGGCAGGACATATCAGGCATCACAGTAATAAAGGCTGCCCTAGGGGGAAAATACGGTTCAGATATAGGAAAAGGGGCATCTGATTACTTTTCTGCAAATGCGGTTTTGCCGATTTATAACAATAACACTGTTACAGGCGTAGTAATAGCAGACTACAACCTTGAAGAAACAAAATTTCTTGATAATATGAAGTCCTATGTCAACAATGATATTACAATATTTGAAAATGATGTAAGAGTAAATACTACGGTTATTCAAGACGGAAAAAGAATAATAGGAACAAAGCTTGATTCTGAAATAGCTGACACCGTAATAAAAAACAAGAAAGCATACATAGGAAAAACCAAGGTATTCGGAAAATCATATATAACTGTATATAAACCTATTCTTTCCTTTGATGGGAATGTCGCCGGAGTTCTATTTTCAGGAAGCGATCATTCAATTGTAGAGAAGCAGATAATCCAAGAAGTAATACTTATTGTCATAGCAGGCATACTATCGGTTGCTGCAAGTATTTTCATACTACAAAGGTACTTCAAATTACGGGTTAATTCTCCTTTAGACAGCGTGGTTGCTGCCGCAAGGGCTGTTGAGACCGGAGAAATTAATGAAGAGGTAATCAGCCAGCTTCAGATGATAACAGCTAATAATGAAATAGGCTCACTTGCACGTTCCATGGAAGTAGCTGTAAGCTCTGTAAGACAGCTTGAAGAAAGTATTAACGGCTATGAAAATGCATTTTCTCGCCATGATTTAACATATACTTCCGATTCATCAATCCACAGCGGAATTTACTTAACTATAGTTAAAATTATGGATAAATTATTTTCTGAGCTGCGTAATATATTGATTGATATAAATCAAGCAGCAGAAGGCATTGATGCCGGAGCTGAACATGTTGCATCAGCAGCTCAAATGTTAGCCCAAGGAGCGACCGAACAGGCAAGCTCCACACAAGAAATGGCCGCCACCATATCAGATATATCAGAACAAGTTAAAAGCGAAGCCTTAAACGCATTTGATGCCGGCAAACTGGCAGAAGTAACTGAAACAGAGGCATTAAAAAGCAGCAAGTACATGAACCAGATGATGAAAGCAATGGAAGAAATAACTCATACGTCCAAAGAAATTGGAAAGATAATAAAAGCCATCGATGATATTGCTTTCCAAACAAATATACTGGCATTAAACGCCGCTGTGGAGGCTGCAAGAGCCGGGTTGGCTGGTAAGGGTTTTGCTGTTGTTGCAGATGAAGTAAGAAACCTTGCGTCTAAAAGTGCCGAAGCAGCTAAAAATACAACCTTGCTGATAGAAAGCTCGACTTCTGCAGTTGAAAAGGGTTATTCAATAGCAAAGGATACAGAACTTTCCTTAAATACAGTTGTTGATAAGACCAGCAGAACAAATTTATTGATAAATGACATAGCGGAAGTTTCTCAAAAACAAAGTGACAGCATATATCAGGTCAATATAGGTGTTGACCAAATTTCAGGCGTTGTCCAGGCCAATTCAGCAACAGCCGAAGAAATTGCAGCATCCAGCGAAGAGCTGTCAGGACAAGCTAATTCATTAAAGGAAATGGTCGGCAAATACAAATTCTACAAGTCATACGAAACTGCTTAAAAAAAGACATGAGTATTGCTACATAAAAAAACAAATCTCACCGTTTGATGAGATTTATTTTTTTATGTATTTTATTATTTTTCTGCTAAAGCGTTGTTAACTGCTTCTTTTATAGCGTTGCTTGTTACAGTTGCTCCTGTAATAGCGTCAACTTCTGTAGAATCTGCTTCAGCTATAAGTTCTGGTAATTGTTCAATAGCATTTGAACCTATGCCCTGAGTTTCGCTGTCGCCAACTGCTTCTACTTTTGTTATGTCGTCTCCATTTACTGTTACAGTAACAGTAACATCTCCGCCAAATCCTTTAGCTGTACCAGTTAATGTTTTAGCTTCTCCAGCAACAGCCGGTTCTTCGCCTTTTGAGCATCCTGCAAAGCTAAATAACATCAAAGCTAAAACTAAAAGTAAAGATAATTTTTTCATTACTTCCTCCAAAATTTTATTGTACCTTAAAATTGTACCATCATTGGCATAATTTTTAAAGCGAACAAAACATTAAGATTTTATTAACTTTTTACTTAATAAAGCAATACAAATGACAGCCGTATCCTTTCTGACAGAGTTTTTTATAAATCTGTTCTTGACTTGCAAGATCATCTTTGTCAGCTCATAACCGTAAGAGCTGTCCATGTAGCTGACAAAAAACCAGATAAATGGTAAGCACTCAATACAGCGCTTACAAAATTAACAATATATACCCTGCTGCATTTTATAAAATAATTTGTGTCCAGCTCGGTTAATATCCAGGACAGGGAATTCGGCACTTTTGCCGCATAGACACCGTAGGGGCAGGTGTGTGATGATTTAACTGCTTCAAGCATATGTTTTTTAGGCATTGCATTTGTATACATTTGATGCGTATATGTATACATTTGGAAAATGTGATTATTTCAATGTAAATTCAAGCTGTTTCGAAATGAAGATGCAGTTCGCGAAGTAAAGTTCGAAAAAATTCAACCTCATTTTGAATGTATATACAGCATTCTAATCGTCAAGAGTTTTAAGATCTGCCAGCCTCGAAACCGATATTGAATATGTTTCTGCAAACNNGCATTTTACAAAATACTTTCTATTGATATTGTCATTTATCTTTCCTATATTCTTTGAAATAACTTCCCTGTCTCCGTTTGTCAGGTACATTATAGTTTTTTTATTATCACTCTGGATGTAATCTATTTCCTTGTAGGGGATTTTACGTGTGAAACCGCGGTGAGTTACAGTATATTCTACGGAGGAGTAAAAGCTTGCCAGCTCCAGGTTTCTCATGAGCTCCTGCGGATTTGACAAATAGCGAAAACTAAAGGAACAGGATTTTACGCTACCGTGCACTGCCGTACAACAATATTTTCAGCATGAACACAACTCCTGTATAGTATTACTATCATTGTATTCTTCAATACATAGGTTGTTACAGCTTGTTTTTTTAGAAAATAAGTCATAAGCAGCATCCGTGCCTGTCACTAACTTATTACTGGCATGGAACAATCTTTGAAAGGAAATCTATCAGGACTGGATGGAAATACTTCTTCATTCTTTTTTGAAAATTCAATAGTATCGTAATCTGTATAGTCGAGTAGACTAACACCTCACGACGCTAGCCCCTCACAGAATCCG
>DFOA01000004.1 GCA_002381185.1 Firmicutes bacterium UBA3553
ATTTTTAGATTAGCATAAACAACATAGGCAATAGTTACAGCCATCATTACTGCGAAGCAAAACCAGCGGTATCCCAAGTTTGTAAATACTTCAACTTGAGCAATACCTTGAGAAATCATTACATTGTAAGGATTCAATGTACCGGCTGCGAAACCTATATATGATCCAAGAGCCAGAATAGCCATTCCGAGCATTGCATCATATCCTAATGCAATGGCTAGACCTACAACCAGAGGATAGAATCCAAACAGTTCTGATAACATACCGAAAACAGAACCGCAGAGACCAAAGATAATCATCATAACAATAATTAAGATTCGGCTGGATTTTCCTAATTTTTTTAATGCAACACCAATACCGGCGTGGAAAGCACCTGTCTGCACCATAATTCTAAATGTTGCACAGCAAGTGAATACCATGAAGATGGTTCCTGCCATATTAACGCAGCCTCTGTACAGTGCAGAGAATACACCTAATACACCAGTAGGTTCCCCTGAGCCTTCTTCAAGATATTTAAAGGAATCAGCAATTGCCAGATTACGCGTTGAGCCGTTAATTTCCACCGTTTCATATTCAAATGCACCCGGAGGAATAATCCATGATAAAATCGCCACTATAACTACCATCAAGAAAACGATAATCCAAGTGTTAGGCATCTGGAACTTTTTCTTAGTTTTTTCGTTTAACATAATTAATATCTCCTTTTTTAAAATAATAAAAATATTTAAAATTTCGTTTTGGATTACAAACCAATTTACATAAGATAATGGTTAAAATTCGAAATATGCAGATACCTGCATTTCGCCATCCTTAAGCATACACTTTCCCATAGCATATACCGTGTTTATCTTGAGATTTTCATCAAGTAAAACTATATCCGCATCAGCTCCGTCTGCTAAAACTCCCTTTGCGGGATATAAGTTAAGTGCCTTTGCAACGTTTTCTGTCACAGGCTTAATTGCTTTTTCAAGCGGACAGTTTTGCATTTCTACCATCGCTTTAATTGTGGAATGAAGTGCTGATATACTACCTGCACCTATACCTATCATTTCATTCTTTTCGTTCCAAATAGGTAGGCTTCCGTTTCCGTCTGTACTGATGGTAACGCTACCTTCAGGTGCTTCATCCATGGAACGAACTAGAAGAGCACTACGGTTAAACATATCGTTCGGGTCACATGTGAAATCGATATATCCACCCATTTTAGCGAAGCGGATGGCTGCATCATATTTTGCCGCCAAGTGAGTCGGTCTAAATGTTTTAATCGGAATCTCTGTGCTCTCAACGATATCGAAAAGCATATCTAATTGGGCTTTTCCGCTTCCCGTATGCAGATGTACTATCCCGGGCTTTCCTGAAAGCATCCCGGCTACTCTTGTATCTGAAGCCAACTTAATGAGTGATTCTTTCGTCATATTACTGGAACGATGGTCGGAAATCGCAATTTTCACTCCGATGATTTCATCAACAAATACGATATCGTCCATTACATTGCCGGTCAAAGTCGGAGAAGGATAGTTATAATTTCCGGTGAGACAGTATGCCGTCAAGCCAAATTCCTTTAGGGCTTTAGTTTTAGCCACCAAGTTTGCAACACTTCGAGTAGTGCCGTCAGTTCCCAGCAACCCTACAATAGTAGTAACTCCGGCCTTTACCGGTTCACTAAACTTCAGCGGAGGAACTTGTGTGATAAAACTGCCTTCTCCACCACCACCTGTTATATGAACGTGTTGGTCTATATATCCCGGTATTGCAGTCATACCATTGCCGTCTACTTCTTCGAGACCATCATATGTAACCTTAATGCGATCGGCTATTTGCTCAATTTTTCCGTTGGCTATTAGGATTTCACTCGGTTTCCATTCTCCGTCTCTATATGCTTTTACATTTCTCATTAACTGAATCAAAGAAAAGCGCCTCCTTTCATAGTATCATCTCGTGGTTTCATCTTATATCTATAATAGCCCTATATTAAACTGCCTTTATGGACAAAAGATAGATGATTCTTTGAAAGTACTATTGTGCAAAAGATATGCCAAGATTGTCTGAATTGTAATAAAAAATTAAATATATATTCAAAAAAATAAAGAAATAGTTAAAATTCAATGTTTCCTTGTTTAAAAACAAAAATCCATGCTTAGCACAAAAGAGAACTTCTGAGAGAATACCCAAACAGAATGGACGAATGGTCGTCAAATGGTTGTTTAATGGTCGTAAAACCAACCATTATTGAGTTGTATTCGGTGCTAGTTTTCTATCCGATGTTCGACAGATGTGATACGATGGAACTTGCCAAAAAATACGGCACCCCTCTTTATGTCATTTACGCCAAGGGAATGGGATAATAATATAGTTTTGAAAACATATTGAACGAGAAGTTATACTATGTTATAGTGAAATAACAATATTTGTAAAATTATTAAATAAATTTTGTTTAAGGAGAAAGCTTTTATTAAATATTATCACGAAGCAAGTGAGCAATATAAGAAAAAACGAAATCAATATTTAATGGACTCGATTCAAGCAATTTATGCAGATTTAGAAGATGAGGATCTAACAGGTAGGGCAGTGCTTAATTTAAGCAAAGTTGTTGAGATGATGAATTATTTAGCCTCAAAAGTAGCAAATCTTCACAAGGTAAAATTAATGAAGATGCTATGGTATTCAGATAATCTTCATTATAAAAGAGAAGGTAAATCTATTAGTGGATTAGCATATAGTGCTCTTCCGATGGGAGCAGTGCCAGAAGGATATGAGGATTTTAGCCTAAGGATTAGTAAAAAAATACAGGTTCATACTGTTTGTGAGGGATTATCATGATACATTTTATAGATGAAAGAGCAATTGAAGCAAATTTGAGTAAGAAGATTAGGATTATTTTTAATAATAGCATGAAGAGTTTACAGGGGGCTTGTCCGCCCCCTATATTTTATTTATAATAATTTATTTGTCATAATTGTTATGATTTCCGCGGATGCCTTTTCCTTCAGGCCGCCTTTTATATCAAATGCGTCTGCAGCGATAATATCATCCATAACCGCGCTTACCTGTTCTGCCGTCAATTCATCTAAAGGATCATCCAGGTTGCATGAGAAGGTACTGCCTTCTGCACATTTGAAGGACATAGTCAATTTTGTGGACATTGCATCACCCCCTTGCATTCAGATTCATATTGATGTTATTCCTCTACAAGCATATATTCTTCATTCTTAATAATATCCCTAAGAGAATGCTTTTGAAGAGATGCAATTTTTCTCGAGATGTCAAACAAAACTTCATTTCCGGCTTCCGACCGTGCCTTATCCAGAGTTTTATATTTCGTAATTTGCTTGTTATTGTCATCGAGACCTGCGTTCAGCACTAATCTGACCTTGGTATTCTTGTGAATTGCTGTTACACTCATAATCTCACCCCCCTTCACCCCATTATATACACATGCTGCCGGAAGGTGACAAGCAGTGGCGAATCATCAGTAGTTGAATGCATTAACGCCCGTAATTGAAAGCGAAAGCGACTTGAAAAAGTTCTTCTGACCAATCCTTGACATTGGAATTTCCACACCGGATTTCATTATGAGGGTTTTATAGTCATCGCTTACTTGCTCAATATTAAAAAAATTAACAATGAATCCCTTGCTGCATTTTATAAAATAATTTGCGTCCAGCTCGGTTAATATACCGGACAGGGAATCCGGCACTTCCATAGTTTCTCCGCTGCTAAGATAAAATATCGATTTATTCTTTTCCTTATAAATACATTCGATGTCTGAGTGTTGAATCAGCTGGGACATTTTTGCGTTTTTTGCCGCATAGACACCGTAGGGACAGGTGTGTGATGATTTAACTGCTTCAAGCATATGTTTTTTAAGCTCTGTTTGTGTCAAAGGGAACTTCAGTTTTCCGTAAGCATAGCGCGTAGTATGCCTGTCGAAATTTTTATAAATTTTCAGCAGATATCGCAGGATACCCTTTTCATTCATCATAAAAAGCATGTAATCATCCTTGAGCAAAAATTCCCTCAGAAATTGTCCTGAGTCGGAAATTCGGTGTATTTCAAAAGGAATATCATTTTCATTCAGGTATTTGGATAACACATCTTCTACTTGATTCAGCTTTTCAGCATCTCCGTATAAGGCAATTTTATTTTTCATATTAATCAATCCTTCTGTTTTGGTTAATAAGGTGTTGCATTTGTATACATTTGGTGCGTATATGTATACATTTGGAAAATGTGATTATTTCAACGTAAATTCAAGCTGATGCGAAATGAATATGCAGTTCGCGAAGTAAAGTTCTAAAAAATTCAACCTCATTTTGAATGTATATACAGCATTCTAATCGTCAAGAGTTTTAAGGTCTGCCAGTCTCGAAACCGACATTGAATATATTTCTGCAAACTTTTTAAAATATCCTTCTGTCATCAGGACCTTGGCGCCTGATTTAAACTCTATAACCCTGCTGCTTTTTTCCGAACGGTGTATTTTATGGATATTACGTGTATTTACAATAACTCCTATGCAGCATTTTACAAAATACTTTCTGTTGATTTCGTCATTTATCTTTCCTATATTCTTTGAAATAACTTCCCTGTCTCCGTTTGTCAGGTGAATTATGGTTTTTTTATTATCACTCTGGATGTAATCTATTTCGTTGTATGGTATTTTACGTGTGAAACCGCGGTGAGTTACGGTATATTCTCCGGAGGAGTAAAAGCTTGCCAGCTCCGGGTTTCTCATGAGCTCCTCGTCTATTTCCTCAGGCGTGGGGGGAAAACTCATAGTACCTTTGGCAATATAATAGTCGTGCTTGCTGCCGTCACCTTTAATTACATAAGCAGTACTGCCGTCCAAGCATGCCACAATAAGCCGGTAATATCTGTTGAACAGATAATTTTCCATGAGCTCCTGCGGATTTGATAAATAACGAAAACTAAAGGAAATTTTGTTTTCCTTAAGGGGGTTTTGCAATGCTTCCTCCAGGATTTTACGCTCCTGTGCACTGCCGTACAACAATATTTTCAGCATGAACACAACTCCTGTATAGTATTACTATCATTGTATTCTTCAATACATCAGTTGTTACAGCTTGTTTTTATTTCCATCTCTTTCATGTATTTACCAACATTTGATGAATCCAAGAGAACAGGTTCTATATCAGCACTTATGTTTATACGTAGCCGATAGTACAGAACTTTAAAGAGGTTTTTTCTTGCTGGAAATCGTTTTAAATGGTATAATGATGGTAGAATATAGTAGATATAATATTGATGAAAGGTAATGTATCAGTTTAAGTCCTAAATATTATTACACAGCCGTATAATCATTTTTAAATTTTATATCAAACACATTAATACCAATTATCAGAGATATGCTGGTTACAGTTTTTAGCAATTATACTGTCATGGAATAGAGCATTCTGAAGCAGTAAGTAATTACATGTATGAATTAAGTTTTTCAGGTGAAAAATTGAGTGAGTTGGAGTTAACCGTAATAATATATGCAGCATTATTGCTTTCTCTACCCTCAATACTATAAACAAGGGAGTGCAAGACAAAATGGATATGGAAAAATCATTAAAAGAAAGTCTATCAAGGTTTGATACATGGTATGATGTTGCTGCCTTTTGTTACGATAATTTAATTGATTTAGTTGGTGATCAGGAATTATTTATTGGAAGGTACATTTTGTTTAACGAATGTGCGGAAAATAAAAATCCTAATTTGGATAAATTAAGGGTGTTTGAGTCAAAATCTAATATGATCATTCATAAATACAGCTTCGATGTTGAGCGTGGAATACAGAAGATTTTAGGATTGATGTATTATACAAGAAATGAATTGGATTATTATGGAGATACTGAACTGAATCAAGCGACTTTATTATATTTTTTGTTAGCTGCAATTGACCGGTATGCGGCTAGTGTGCGTAATATGAGACATGCGCCGGCACCATTAAATTATGGATATAAGGAAAAATCATATATTTACTTTGCATCTCCTAAAAGCTTAATTTATGAAGCGGCTATTGCATTGGAATTCAGAGATGTTATCACAGATAAAAGTATAAAGCATTGCCTGACTAATTTGTGTGTGTTGGAGGTTTCTGAGTGTAAAGGCCTTAAAGAACCAAAATTGGTTACACTTTCTTTTAATATAAACTCAGAATTACCTTCTGTATTATATGAAGATGAATATCAAAAAAATAAAGATTCAGTATTAAAGGTAGCGTTAATTCCATTCCTGGGAAAAGATAAAACAGATTTTCATGTAACCTCTGGTGTAAATTTTAAAGTAAAATACTCTGAAGAATATATTAGATTTGCCGTAAAACGTGCTATAGGACTTTTAGAGAAGGCAATTGACAGCAAGGCTAATATTATTGTTTTCCCTGAATATATGTGTGCTCCTGAAGTTCAATCAGAAATAGGAAATTTTTTAGCAAGCTTATACGTCCGGGAACCGGAGAGATTGAAGGAAACCATATTGGTTATGGCCGGAAGCGGGTGGACGGAAGATGATAATAATATTATGCAAATTTTTGATCGTTGCGGAGTGAGGATAGGAACATATTATAAATATTCGAAATTTAATAAAGAAGGGTATATAGAGGGATTATCGGAACCGGGAAAAGAATGTACAATAATTGATGTGATGGGGTTAGGAAGAATACTTCCTTCTATTTGCCGAGATGTTTCAAATGAAGACTATACTAAAAGACTGGTTGACAGTTTCAATCCATTTTTGCTGATTACTTCAGCCTGGAGCTCGTCGGTTAATGGTGGGTTTAAAAATCAGTATGACGCGCTTGCTAAAAGATATCAGGTGACATCTCTGTTATGTAATTGCTGTGAAGCCATTCGTCCCAAATCAGAAATAAGTTGTGTGGCAAGGACGGTAAATTTAATTGCAATACCATTTAAGGAATGCTCTATTTGTGCTACCGATTTTTTTGAATTACAACGCAATGAAAGTTGTTATAAAAACTGCGAAAAATATCAGTGTATGTTTATTGTAAGCGCAAATTTTTCTAAAGAATGTGTGGAAAATCGACAGGTCATTTTTCCAAGAACAGTAAATATTCACTTATAAATTAAAATTATTATTCACTTGCTGTTGATTATTGCATATGTTATAATAAAAAGGGTAAACTGTTTATAAACAATTTATTGGAGGCGAGATTAGTAATGGAAGAACAGACAATGGCTCGTTTATGTGATATTCTTAATAAGAAGATTGAATCTGACCAAATTATCTCTGAGGAACAAATCAACATATATTTGCAACAAATTTTTGAGTATATTTGCCATAGTGACTCTAAAGAACTTCCGCACTCGTTTTATTTGTTAAGGCAAACATTGTTCAAAAAGTGGGAGTATGGTACTATTAGTCATCTTTCTTCTACAAGCGTTTTTATATTAGGAGCTCTGTGGGGCGGTGCATTGCTGTCGGAATTAGCAGACAAAGAACGTACAAAACAACCAAAGCTTGAAATTCTGGCAAAACAAAATATGAAATATTTGAAAATTTTTAATGCCATTAATAAGCAACCAGGTATTAAGCATAAGGATTTGGCTGATATTAGTGGTATGACTACTTCTGAACTTTCACAATGGATGGCTAAGAGACAAAATGAGAATTATTTTTCTTTTAGTAGGATAGGTAGAGAAAAGTACTACTATATTGAAAAAAAGGGAGAAGAAATTCTTCAGGAAATGGAAAGGCAGTCCGAGGATTTGCGCATAAAAAATCTGCATACTGATATGCTGAAAACTAAGTGCTTTGTTCCTGCTCATAAGTATTCAAAATATATGTTAGGAATGGAAAATTCAGATAATATAAATAGATTGAAAAAAAATGAATGGATTAGTACTATAACAAACGAAACAGATTTGGAAACTTTAACTTCACAGTATCTAGAGGAGGAAACAGATAAATGGAACATGAAAAAGCAATTGTTGAATCTAATCGAAATGAAATATTGAAGTTATTAAATACTTCTAAAGGAGAAGCTTTTGATATTTGTGCGGCAGCGTTTCATATTATATGTAGCTCTGAGAGTCAAGAAACTACATTCAGATATTTTTTGGAGGAAGGAATTAATGCAAAGTCTGATGAATCTGTAGAGGTTGATGCATATTTCACTTCTTCGTTGATTCAAAAACTTAAAGATAACTGTGAAGATCTGGTAGATGGTATTTTAAATAAGTTGGTGCGTGCTAATTTAGGTGAAAGTGAGTTTTATCGTAAGTTATGGTTATTAATTCAAAATAATGATATTTTTTCTACAATAGATGAAAAAATATATGCATTGTACAGTGTCTACAGTGATTGCCGTATTCCTTATTTTAAACTTGATGAAGTCATGGAAATGTCAGATGAAGAGTTTGCAAATATTTCTAAATCTATACAGGATGACATTAAAAAAGCAATTTATATTTTTAATTTGGGATTAGAGCAAAAAACAGAAGTAGCCTATCATTTGATGAATCTTTTGAATTCTTATAAGAGTATTCGAGAACAATCAGTATTGCTTATTCACATTTTAAAAATTGCAGAACAAAGTACAGACCTATATCGGGTTATGATAGAAAAGATATTAAGCAAGCAATAAATGTTTCCTTTTTTAAAATGGTTACAAAGTAGAATTTTACCTAAAATCTGATAAAATGATTTATAATCAATTATCAGATTTTTTAGCATAAAGATTAATTGATGAATTTTTTCAGTTACTTAAAAATTCTGTGAAGAGAAATAATTGGGCTTTGTGCGCAAAAAATAAAGCTTTAGTAACTGGGATTATTAGCCATAAACGACTTGACTTGTTAACACCGCCTACTCAGCAGACCTATATCAGAACAAATAGAAAAATAGGATCAAATGAGAAATGCCCTTGCGGCAACGGTAAAAAGTTCAAAAAATGCTGTAAAGGGTATTTATGAGAGAGGTTATCGATAATGCACAAAAAGATATCATGGGTAGCGGTGCTTATTAGAACTGGCAACCTCTTTGAAAAGTTGTCACTCGAAGAAGACTGCTGAAAAAGATGGAGGATTTGGTAATACTCTTAAGACTACAAGGGGGGAGGGGGCCTGAATCTCTACGAAAGTGGCTTAACGACAACGCGCGAGGGTCACGTGCTAGAAAGCATAAGGGGCTGTGCCTACATAGTCAGGGGTGCGGAATACTCAGGTGCTTTTAGGATTGTCAAAACATATGAAAACTGATATAATTAATGTAATATAGCACAAAGAATCACTGGGTGAAATTATGAAAAAATATTTTATACGAATGAATGAGTTTTCCGGAATTAGAAAGAATCCGTTTGTGGCTGCTATACTGTCAATATTCTTAGGATTGTTCGGAGTTCACAGGTTTTATTTGAAGAGGAAAATTTCAGGAACGGTTTTTGCCGCTTTGTCTATAATTTCCTTTGGATTTGGAAAGGGGGAGATAGCTGCTTTTTTAGTGATGATATCTTTTATTGAAGGATTAATTTATTTTTTAAAAGGGATAATTTTTTTTGCCAAAAAGCTCGTGTTCGAATCCCGCAATGAAATCTCAACCGAAGAAAATATAGACAATACTCTTACATATGAGAAAGGTGCTAAGAAAATGGAGTCTGTTTCTGAAAGTAATTATATAAGAGATATAACGGACATAAAAACATTTGCAATACCGGAAAATAGCATAGAAATGGATTATAAAATCAATTGGATAGATAAATTGGAATTGCCTTATTTCGAAAAAAGAAGCGCAGAAACGGAACAGGTAACAAATGAAGCTCTGAAATTATATGAAGAATTATGTGAATATATAGATGCCGAATTAAGGAAAAACAAAAAATCATTTATTAAAGTAACAAAAAGAATTTATGAAAAAATCGGCGGCTATGATGTTTACTATCTAATTTATTGTATAGCCAAATGCCATGTGACTAAGGTTTATAGTGCCGGAAGAAAATATACCAATTCTGAACGCTATTATAATTTATTGGATGCGTGCTTAGGAAAAAGCCTCAGAGATGAAGTTTATAAGAAAGCTTCAGAGGCAGAAAAATATATGCATACCCCAACAATGGAAACAAACATATATTTAAATTTAACAGATAACGGCTTCCCTTTTGCATGGTGGGACATGGATGGGAAAATACGGGAGACAAGAAAATTTAGCGAAAATGAAATTAATATCTTAAGGTACACAGAACCAAGAAGTACAAAAGTATGGATTTCCTATGAAATAAGAAGCAGAATAATACTTTTATATTTGGAGATATGGGATGTAATACGAGAAAGTCTTGACAAGAGCACAGGATGGAAAAAAAGGAATAAAAATAATTTAAAAAAGATTATTGAGGGTCAATATAATTATTACTTGGACTATGAGCATAATGGATTTGTTTCTTCATTGCTGAAGGTTTCCGAAAATACAGTGAGGAAAATGGTGCCGAACATTCAAATTCTAAGTACCGAAAAGGAAGAGGAGGTTATTGCCGGCTATATGCCCAAGTCAGTTGTTGAACATATTGAAGGTGTTATAGAAAGCTTTAAGGCTCGTATCAATAATGATGATGTGATGCATATGCTTAAAAGCATGGTGGAGCATGAACCCGCCAATTGGAAGCTCAAAGTCAGCGAAATAATGACAGCTGAGGAAGGCAAAAACACGGAGCTGTTAATAAGTTACAGCAATGATGAAAATTTTATTAAAATTGCTAAAGAAATTATAAAAAAATCAGAAGATGAAAAATTGATTCTGTTGTGCTTATACATTATAGACAAAGAAACTGGATTGAGCAGAAATAATGTTAAAATGCTTGAAGATATTATCCATCCAGGCAATATCTTATTGTACAGAAATATGGTTGAATCTGAAACAGAGCTGTCTGTCAATCTTTTAGAAGAATTATTCCGGCTCAGGTTTCCTGTAAGAAAGAAAATTGAACTGGACATGAACAAGGTGAGAGAATCTAAAAGGCAGCTTGAAGAAACCGTTGAAATTGTAAAGGAATACATTGGCTCAGTGGAAGAACCTGAAAATGAAGGAATAGATGCAACTAAAGAAGTTGCTTTGGAAAATATTGAAGGAATAGATTTTGAATATAGGGATTTTTTGAAAAAAATAATTGAAGAAGGATTTATATCAGCGGAGGAATGCAAAAAAACAGCCATGGATAAAGGTGTCTTGATGAATGCTTTTATCAGTGATGTAAACAAGGAGCTTTTTGATTATATTAATGATCAGGCGGTTATAGCCGAGGGAGATAAAGTTAAAATAGATGATTTTTATACTGACATGGTAAAGGAGCTGATATTTAATGAAAAATAAAGTTAACCCAAAAGAAGCTCATAGTATTATAAAGGCTTTGGAGGGCGGGATAGTGCCGATAAAGGGCATCCAGCATTTGTTGGTTGGAAGGAATGAAGAGGTTCAGGAGATTATTTCTATTTTGGATTCGGTGATGGAAGGCGGAAGCGACATAAGGTTTTGGGCAGGGGATTTTGGAAGCGGAAAGAGCTTCATGCTTCGAACAATAGAATCTATTGCCATTGAAAAAAACTTTGCGGTTTCAACTGTGGATTTGACTCCAACAAGGAGGTTTCATGCTTCTGATGGAAAGGCAAGGGCTTTGTATACAGAAATAGTCAATAATATAGCTGTTCGGACATGCCAAGACGGAAATGCAATAGATACAATACTGGAGGAATGGATAAACGGAATTATTACCGATGTATCCGAAAAAAATAATATTCCTGTGTCAAAGGTGCTGAAGGCTGAAAATAAAAAACTGGTTGAAGATCAAATGCTTAATATTACCAGTTCTTTCAGTTCTGTTGGACTGTCTTTTGAATTCGGGCAAGCAGCTGCCAAATACTACGAGGGCGTGGTGGAAGACAACAGAATGTTGAAGCTTAAAGCTTTGAGGTGGATTCGTGGAGATATGGACACCAAGACAGAAGCAAAAAGAGAGCTGGGTATTGAGAAAATAGTAAATGATGACAATTGGTATGATGGTGTTAAAAGTTTATCCGAATTATTACTAGGCATCGGGTACTCAGGATTTGTAATTAATTTCGACGAAGCGGTAAATTTGTATAAGCTTCCCCTTTCACAGACAAGAGAGAAAAATTATGAAAAAATATTGAATATATACAATGAATGCAAGTCAAATAAGGCAAAGGGTTTATTTATTAATTTCGGAGCTACAAGAAAAACCGTATTTGACGAAAACAGGGGAATGTCGAGCTATGGCGCTCTTAAGGGAAGACTGGGAAAAGAGGATGTAATGGATTCCGGTCTTATAAATGTCAACAGAACAGTGCTGCCTTTAAGAGTTTTGAATCCGGAGGAAATATACACTTTGCTGGAAAATCTGATAAACATTTATAATGTACGGTACGAAACAAACATTCAATTAAAAACAGAACAGATAAAAATGTATATGGAAGAACAGTTAAATAGACCCGGAGCTATAGAATTTCTCACTCCCAGAGCTGTGATCAAGGATTATCTGGAGATTTTGGACTTAATAAGACAAAATCCAGATGAAAGTGTTGAGAGAATAATAAATGTCAAATTTGGGTCAAAGCCTGTTCCCGTAACGAAGGATAAAGATAACATGGATGAAATCGAGGTTTTGTAATGAGCAGTTTCGATTTGTTGAGGAAGGAAATCCGCAAATATATATATGATGAAGGATGGAACAGCTTAAGAAGAATACAAGAAGCCTCGATTAGACATGCCTGCGAAACAGACAACAATATTGTACTTGCGGCACCTACGGCGTCAGGAAAAACGGAAGCAGCATTTTTGCCTGCAATAAATTCCATTGCAGATTGGAGGTCAGGCCTTAAGATTGTTTATATATCCCCGTTGATCGCTCTTATAAACGATCAGTTCAGCAGAGTATGGGAGCTGTGCTGCTACATGGATATTCCCGTTACCGCATGGCACGGGGAGGCATCAAGAACTAAAAAGATCAGGTTGATGAAAAAACCAAAGGGAATACTTTTAATAACTCCTGAATCCATAGAAGCAATGCTGTCAATAAGACCGGGAGAAGCAGTGGGTTTATTTAAATATACGGAGTGGGTTATAGTTGATGAAATACATAGCTTTTTATGCAATAACAGAGGGATTCAGCTTAGGAGTCTTTTAGAAAGAATAACCGCGTATATGGAAAAAGCTCCGCGTTTTATCGGAATGTCAGCTACACTGAACAAAGATGACTATAGCATTGTAAAAGAATTTTTTCCGGGGGAAAGGCAAACAGACATACTTCTGGACAGAAACAGAAACATTTTGGAAGATACTAATAGCTATTATGAGTCTAACATAAAGCGTGAATCAAGAGAGGCGGTGGAAGAAATTTTCAAATATTCACAAAAAGAATCCATGCTTGTATTTCCCAATTTAAGGGGCGAGGTTGAAAGATTGGCGGTAAGCCTGTCGAAGCTTGGGCGAAAACTAGGTTCGAATACCAGGTATTTTTCTCATCATTCTTCCGTAAGCAAGGAACTGAGGCTTACAGCCGAAGAATTTGCAAAAGGAAGTAAGGGAGAGCTGTTTACAATATGCTGTACTTCAACTCTAGAATTGGGAATAGACATAGGTTCTGTGGACAGCGTAGTCCAGTACAATGCACCTAATTCGGTGGCAGCCGTGGGACAAAGGCTGGGAAGGAGCGGCAGAACTACCGGAAAGAGTATATTACATTTTATCGCTACAAATGAATGGGACTTGCTGCAAGGACTTGCGGCAATAACTCTCTATAAGGAAGATAAGATTGACAGTATAGATAGAATTATCAAACCATATGATGTGATGGCACACCAGATAATTTCATTTCTTCTGGAAAAGTCAGGAGTTAAAATCGATAAATTAAGCAATATTAACAAAAACTTCAGATGCTGGCATGAAATAGAGGATTATGAAGTAAAGGAATTACTGGATTTTCTCATAGAGAATAATTATATTGAAATATTGGAAGATGAAGCAATCTCAGGGGTTGAAACAGAAAAACTTTTAAGGGGGAGTGAATTTTTTGCTTTATTTGAAACGGAAGATAATTTTAATGTGTATGATGGCCATAATAAAATAGGAGAGCTTCCTTTTTCTCCTGCGTTGCAGGAAGGCGTGAATGTATATTTGGCGGCAGGAATATGGAAGATAAAAGATATAGAATTTAAAAGCCGAAAAATATATGTGAGCAAGGCCTTGGACGGAGAACCGCCGGTTTTTGCCGGGGACGGAGGGGATATAACCGATGAAATAAGGAAAAGAATGAAAGAAGTATTATCAGAGGAAAGTTATTGGACTGATTACAATGATAATATCAAAAAAGTGCTGGAAAAGCTTGCTGATGAGAATTTAAAGCATGATTACTTTCACTGGGTTGAAAAAGGAGATAAAATCGGTTTGAGAACATTTAGAGGAACCAAGATAAATAAAGCACTCAAGCTTATGCTGGACATTGTATCAGGAGAAGCCGGATATACTCTTTATGACAGAGAGACTTTTATAAGCGGCCCAAATATAAAGAGACATTTGAAAGAAGTTATCAAAAAAAATTTCAGCGAAGACGATCTTTTTAACTATTTACTCGATAAACCTGAGAGGGTGGAGTCCTACCTGATAACCAACAAGTACGGTAAACTCATTCCATATAATTTGAAAATAAAATATGTCATAAAAAACAAGCTGGATTTAACAGGAGCAAATACTTATTTGCGGTGAGCTTTATCATCTGTATTTTCATGAAGATTTTAAAAGTATAGTCTGTTTTACAGACCTTGAAATGGAACAAGGATCCACAGGAGAAGGAAGCCGATATGTTTGCATCTTACTTTTTAGCTCCTTATGAGACCCTATCTTTAAAAGCCTGGTGAAGTGTTATCTAGGTTGGACGTATTTGACGTTGTCAAAAGGTCTTATAGTTATTACTTTGTGTTTATGGTATTCCGAAATACGATATAATAATTAATGTTAATCAAATTTTTGATCAGAGGTGTAAAATGAATAGTAATAACGTTAAAATAGCAATACTAGGTTATGGCAACGTAGGAAAGGCATTTTCAAAGTTGTTGATTGAGAAAGAAAATGAAATATTTGAAAGATATAATTCGAAAGTTAATGTAGTAGCAATTTCAACTAAGTCAAAGGGCTGCTTAGTTAATGAAAATGGAATTGATTTAATAGGAGCCCTTAATGATTTACAGACACTGAATCATTTTGATGAAAGCAGAAGTGATTATAAAGAGATGAGCTCAATGGAAGTTGCTGAGAATATTGATTATGACATACTTTTTGAATTGACTCCTCTAAAGATATTTTCAGGCCAACCGGCAATTGATCACATATCTGCTGCGCTAAAGCGAAAAAGGCATGCAATTAGCGCAAATAAGGGACCAATTGCTTGGGCATTCGAACAATTAAGAGACTTAGCCGCAGAAAATAACGTCTTATTTTACTATGAAACAACTGTAATGGATGGCACACCTGTATTTAATCTTGTAGATGAAACACTGAAGTTCTGTAAGGTAACTGAAATAAAAGGAATATTAAACTCAACCACTAACTTTGTTTTGGAAGAAATTGCAAAGGGCAAATCATATGCTGAAGCCATCAAAGAGGGAAAGAAAAGAGGTTTTGTTGAGGAGGAGCCTTCAATGGATATTGAAGGATGGGATGCTGCAGCAAAGACAGCTGCATTATTAAACGTGCTCATGAAAGCAAATATAACACCTTATGATGTTGACAGAAAAGGAATTGAAGATATTACATACGAACAAATAAAAGAAGCAGAAAGCAGGGGCAATGTAATTAAGTTAATATGTTATGGCTGGTTAAAGGACAGCAAGGTGATTGCAAGAGTGAGACCGGAAGAAATCCATAAAAATTCTCTTTTGTCAAATATAAATGGAACAACCTCAATAGTGAGTATTACCACTGATTTAATGGGTACTGTTTCAATTGTGGAACACGAGCCGGAAATAGAACAGACGGCTTATGGAGTGTTCAGTGATTTAATAAGGGTATTAAGCAATAAGAATAATTAGAGAGCTATGGTAACAAATTCATAATAATTATGGTAGAATATATGTGAATAGGTAGTGACATGGTACACGTGTTAGAAAAAATTTAGGATTAAGTAATGCAACTTTTGATGAACTAATGGGGATATTAGAGGATATTTATTTAAGAACTTCTGAAGCATTTTAAAATAAATAGTTTTGTGTAGGCACTTCAAAATGGTGCTTTTTTTCATGTTCTGAAGGAAGTAAGAAGATCTCGCTGCTCCTGATCTGATGTAGCTTTATTATTGTGCGATTGCGGAAGGACAAGAAAATAGGAATACCTTACTAAATAAAATAGGGAATGATTGTGATGCGGGGGGTAATAGAATTACGATATAATAAAGAAAAACGGAGGTGAGAGAAGGATATGAAAGCAAAGAAAAAGATACTGGTATTGGGAAACAAGGAAAGAACATCTCACATACAACAGATGCAAAAAACAGGAGAAAAACAATGACACTACAAGTATTCACTGATTATGCATGCCCATTCTGCTATATTGCTTACAAGATGTACAAAAAGGTAGAGAAAGAACTTAGCTGTGTAATCACTCCTGTTTACATGGAGATTCATGATGACATGCCTCCACAGGGAGCGGATGCATCCTGCTTGTTTTCGGACCAGAGACGAATGCGGATGAATGAACATTTAAAACAACTGGGAGCACCTTATGGAATTGAACCGCGGATTGGCGGGCGCTTGTCCAGTTCCAGAAAAGCAATCACACTACGGGCATATCTGCAGGCACATTATCAGGAAAAGCTCGAAAGCTATGATAATGAAATATATTCACTATATCAGGTGGAGGAAAAAGATATCGGTGATGAAGGCTTGCTGGAAGCGGTGAGAAAGAAACTGGAGATTCCGGAAACTCTTTCTTTGATGCTTTTTGATGCAGAAGCCAATAAAAAAAGAGCGGATGACAGACGGTATGCAGGAATAAATGCGATTCATATGACACCTTCTTTCAAGATAGGCCGAACCTGTTATAAAGGTGTTTTGGAGGAAGAAAAGTTGATGATGCTCTGCAAAAAAGAACTGGAAGATGGAAAGAAATGAAAGGCCCAAGAAAAATAGTAAATGTTTACTAGTTAAAATAAGAAATGTGGTGGATTTCAAGTCCCGGGCTTACTGATAAAATAAGCTCATAAAAGAAACGCACAGAAAAAGAAAGGAGGAAAATGTATTGAGCACAACAGGAACTGTTTTTGATATTCAGAGGTATTCGATTCATGATGGACCAGGCATTCGGACACTGGTATTTATGAAAGGATGTCCATTGCGATGCAAATGGTGTTCCAATCCGGAGGGGCTTACTGTAAAACCGAATGTTATGTTCACCCCGAGATTATGTTATGGATGTGGCAGATGTGCGCAGGTATGTGAAAGCAAAGCCATAGTAATAAACAATGGAGCAATCGAATGGCATCGTGAGAAATGTACCAACTGTCTGAAGTGCGCAGAGGTCTGCAAGATTTCACATGCAAAAAAAGTCTGCGGTACCGTATATACAGTGCCGGAGTTGATGGAAGAAGTCAGAAAAGATGTAACTTACTATAAAAGAAAATCTGGTGGCGGCCTTACCGTGGGTGGCGGAGAGCCGATGGTGCAGGCTGACTTTGTGAGAGAACTGATGCAAGCAGCCCATGCGGAAGGTATCAATACAGCGTTGGAATCATCTTCTTATGCTACCGCAGAGAACGCCAGAAAGATTTACGAAGTGACGGATCACATTTTTACAGATATCAAACATATGAATCCGGAGATTCATAAAGAATTGACAGGGGTATCCAATGAGCCGATTCTTCAAAACATCAAAATGGCTTCCGAACTTTTAGTCACAGCTCGACAGAATTTGGTTATTCGGATTCCGATTATTCCGAACAAAAATGATGACGAGGAAAATATCCGGAAAACAGCAGAATTTGTAAAATCACTGAAAGTTGTGGATCGCATTGAAATATTACCATACCATAATCTGGGAGAGGAAAAGTATAACAGGGTACCGGGAGTACAGACATATGAACTGCATGGAGTACAGATGCTGGAAAAAAGTGATCTTGCAGATCAGTATCACTGGGTGGAAGAAAGCGGTATGAAATGTAACATTGGTGGGCTTTAATGAGAAATTAGTAAATATAATATTATCTTTAGGAGGAACAAAAATGAACAAATTAGCAGAAAACATTGATATTCAGTTGAAAATCAAGGCAGATCCTACTTACTACGGGAAGACAATGGAAAATGGTTGTACTGAGCGTGTACGTTTCCTGAACGCAGACCTTCGTGGCAGAAAAGCAGGCGTGGATTTGCACAGAGCACGCTGCTACACAAAGATCTACAGAGATCATGCGGAGCTGGACAAATACATGAAGAGAGCTCTTGCAATCAAAGAGACCATGACTACAATGAAACTTACATACACAGAGGGTGAGCTGATTGTAGGCTTGGCTACTGAGAAACCGTATGCACATGCATTCCAACCAGAAATTGATACTACATGGGTAGCAGAGGAAGGTGGATTGCAGGCACTTAGAACTCGTGAAGATAACAGATTCTTTGCTACTGATGAGGAAGTCGGAGAATTTGAAAACGAGATTTATCCATTCTGGAAAGACAAAACCGCATGGGCAAAATGGCGTGGAGAATTGCCAAAGGATGTATATGACAAAATTGTAGGCACCGGATTTTCCGCACCTGGTTTTCCGGTAAACTGCTATGGTTCACACATGACCATGAACTGGGAAGAAATCTTTGCAAACGGTACGAATTATTATAAAGAAATCGCATTAAAGAAACTGGAAGAATACGACTTCAATGATCCAAAACAGTTAGAGAAAAACATGTTCTATCGTGCGGTCGTTGTAATGCTGGAGGCTATTGAAGAATATGCACACAGATGGGCTTCGTACTTAAGAGAACTGGCAGAGCAGAAACCGGAGAGAAAAGAGGAGCTGTTAAATCTGGCAGATATCTGCGACAATGTTCCGATGAACCGGGCACGTACCTTCCATGAAGTATTACAGAGTTACTGGTTCTGCTTTAATGTACTGCAAAATGATGGTACCGGATTGCTACTTGGATTTGGACGTATGGATCAGATACTGCAGCCGTATTATGAGAGAGAAGTTGCAGCCGGAACACTGACAAAAGATCTGGCAATGGAACTGATAGAGTGTTTCTATATAAAAACAAATAATACTTTGTTTTTTACGGATGCGGCAACCTCTAAATTTTTCCAGGGTACTGCTGTAATGCAGAATGTAATCACCGGCGGCGTAGACCGTTATGGCAATGACAATTCCAATGAGATGTCTTATCTGTTGGTGGATGCATTTATCGACGCACACTGCCTGCAGCCTGCTATGTGCTGCCGTGTAAACAGCAATTCTTCTGACAAGTGGCTGAACAAAATTTTGGATCTGGTAGAAGCGGGTATGGGTTATCCTTCCATATTTAACGATGATACTGCAATTGCAGCTATGAAGCGTTATGGTTGGGACGAAGCAGATGCAAATGAATGGATTGCAACCGGGTGTGAAGAAATTGGGAAAACCGGTCACTACACATGGGGCCCGGGTCAGTACATTAACCTTGCTATGGCAATCGATATGGCATTCACAGGTGGTAAAAAACGTGAAGGCGTAAACATGGGACGTTGCGGAGAGCAGTTAAGTAAAGATACAGGTGATTGTACCGGGTTTGAAACCTATGAAGAGTTTGAAAAAGCTGTGCTGACACACGTAAAAGAGCAAATCGATCTGATCTACATTGCGGACCAGCATCTGATGAATGTATATCAGGAATATCCGTTAATGGTTCAGTCTGTTCTTGCAGATTCCGGTCTTGAGAGAGGTCTTGCATACTTCAGCGGCGGTGGATACTCCAGCTCTTACCCGGGATATGTAGGCGTAGGTATTCCGGATATGATTGATTCTCTGGCAGCGGTGAAGAAACTGGTATACGATGACAAAGTGATTACAATGGCTGAACTGAGAGATGCATTGGCAGCAAACTTCGTAGGATATGAAGACATCTATCAGATGTGCAAGAATGCACCGAAATACGGTAACGATGATTTGAGTGTAGACTTGGTTGGTAAACATGCAATGGAATGGATTGCAGATGAAATTATTGCTCATCCGGGTGTGTTTGCAAAATATGATCCGGATCAGGAGACAGCAGCAACCAGACATCAGAGAGGTCTTGCACTGGTACCGCAGTCTGGCTGTGTACCTCACGGAAGCGTGGTCGGAGCACTTCCGAGTGGACGTAAATCCATGGAATCTCTGGGTGATTCCTGTTCACCATACCCTGGAGCAGACGTAAATGGACCGACAGCATCTTTGAAATCCGTTGCACGTCAGTCTCATGAGAAATTCCACGGTACGATTACTAACATGTATATTACAAGAGATGTTCTGGAAACACCGGAAGGCAGACAGCGTACAATTGATATGGTACATGCTGCATTTGAAGAAGGTGTAGGACAGCTTCAGTTCAACATCATGGATAAGGAAGTTCTGGAAGATGCACAGGAGCATCCGGATGATTATCCGACTCTGATCGTTCGTGTAACCGGATATAGTGCATACTTTGTAGAACTGGATAGAAATCTGCAAAATCAGATTATGAAGAGAACTGTACATCAGGTATAAAAGCTATCGACTCAAATTTCCTATAGGAAATGTTCTGAAAAGAAAATTTATGAAAGTGAGGATATTGATATATGACAGCAAAAGGAATGGTAAACTGGTCTATCTGGATCGGCATCTGGACCGGAATCTATGTTTTGTTATATCTGTTAAGTCCGTTAGGACAGTATGGGATCATCTGGTGTACCTTTATCGCATTACCGATTTTCTTTAACGGTGGTGCAGCCAGAAAAGATTATATTCCACAGATGCTCAGCAGTATCGTAGGTGTATTGTGGGGTGTCGCAATGCTCACATTTACCGGGGGGCTTTCCATCCTGGGACTTGGAGTGGCAGGTTCCAATGCAATCTCCTGTGGGTTACTTACGATCGCCTGTTGTTTCATGATGATCATCAAAGATAAAGGTCTGATCAACAAAGTACCGGCAATGTTTGGTGGTATATCAGCATGTTTTTCTCAGGGAGGACACAATATCATACCAGTGTGTATCACTCTTTGTCTGGGCGTAAGCCTTGGCCTTCTCTGCAATGAAGGAACGCATTTCATTGCTGAGGATGGAAGCTGGACATGGCCATTTAAGAAAACAAAACAGACACAGATAAAACGAGAAGTATAAACCAACAAGCATCGGCCATTTTGGCTGGTGCTTATTGGGCGTTAATTATAAAATTTCAGTAACATATTTTATTTTGTTTTCAAGGTGAAAAAAAAGTGATATACTTTTTCTATAAAGTATCAGACACCTATAATAAAGAAGAAAAGAGAACAAAGCATATGTTGTTTGATGAAAAAGTACAAAGCGGATTTGCATATGAAATGATGGAAACAATGGTTTCAGCCACTGAGATTTTCAACACCGTGCTGTTGAATAATTTAAAAAAGTATTTTTGCATCTATAATGCATATATAACAGTCTTCGATTTTGAGGGAAAGTTTTTGTCTCTCACAGATTTGAACCGATTGTATATTGGCACGGAGCACCCATATTTCTCCATTGCAGAGAAGGACATATGTGCAAGAAAAATCAATGAAGAATGCCGCAAGGATAATATGTGGCATGACAACATAAGGCCATATATTTACAGAACGTCAGATCTTTTGCTGCAGGATGATGGAGAAACGACGGAATATGTTCATTTTTTAAATGAAACGATGCATGTAAAATATCAGGTGATCATGCCGTTCGATATTTATGGATGCATTCATCTATGTATTTATCGCGAGGAAGGTGAACAGGATTTTTCAGATCGGGAGCTGGAGTATTTCGAACAGATTTACAAATATATAGCAAAAACCTTTAAATTGTTTAAAGTATTGGAAAAGCCGAAGATTATATCCAATATCAAAGATGAGGTAATTTTGATAAAAGAGGATGCATACATCATTACAGATATCGATCATAAGGTGTTGACCAGCAATCAGAAAGCTCGTGAATATATATCTGCCATGACAGGAAGTGCGGTTACAGATGAAAAGCTCAAGGGGCAGGAGTCTCTCATTTTGTTTATCTTGCAGGGGGCCTCAGGTCAACTGGTCAAGACAGTTGAGATTAATGGATATATATTTCAGGTATATCCGTTTCCGATGAATTATGTACATGGAATGGTGGAGATGTATCACTGGATTAATATACATAGGGCAGAGGATCAGGAGGCGATCCGGTCGGTGGTGAATCCGCTGACTCTCACCAAAAGAGAGAAAGAAGTGGCAGAGCTTTTATGCGAGGGGTTATCTTATCAGGCGATTGCGGATGAAATATTCATCAGCTTTCATACAGTGAAAAATCATGTTCAGAATATTTTTTCAAAATACAATGTAAATAATCGTTATCAGTTTTATCAGATTTATAAGACACATAATCAAATATAAAGGATATTTATGGATGGAGGTTATATGGCGAAATTATCAATTATTGAAACCGGTTTGTGGGATGTGCCGAGAAATGAGATAATTCAGGCAGAGACTCCGGATATCTACGCACAGAATCGCAGACATACAATTTGCGGACATTGTGTGTTGGTTCAGGACGAAAAAGAGGGGAACATCCTTTGGGATACAGGGATTACATCCGATTGGGAGATGACGTGGCCGGAGCAGTTTAAAAAGGATTACACCTTTTATAAATTAAGCAATCTGGAGGAAAAACTGGGAGAGTTGGGGTTGGTACCGGCAGATATTGATTTGCTGATCTGCTCTCATCTTCATTATGATCATGCCGGAAATCTGAAAAAGTTTCGGCATACAAGGGCTGGAAAACGTGTTCTGATCAGCGAAGCCGAAGCGCAGGAGGCTTTTGTGAAGGTTTCTATGAGCCCGGATGGAGTATCCGGTGCATATTTCAGAAATGAAATGATTATGGATGGGATTGGCTATCAGACAATTTCTGAGGACACATGGGTGTCAGATGATGTGTTTTTGTTTATTCAAAGAGGACATACGCCGGGCGTAATTGGAATGCTTGTCCGGACAGAGGAGAATGGAAACTTCCTGTTTGTCACAGATGGCATTTATTCCAAATTGAATTTTGGGCCACCGGTCGTCCTTCCGGGACTTTGTGTAGATCCGAAATCCTACATGGAAAACATTGATCGTATCCGATTATTGAGCGAAGAATATGATGCAAAAATTGTGTTTGGACATGATGTGGAAGATTTCAAACAATGGAAATTGTCACCAGATTGGTATAGATAAATATGGTAGCGCAAGATGCAGATAAGGACGGGAAGCCGGGTAAATGGTGAGGATTGGGACGTTATGGCAATGGCGGCCTATGGCATCGGAGCCAGTCACTTGAGTTAATGAGTTATTGTTGTGGGCAAAATAATAATTTCGAGACAACGGATTTGTAAGAGGCTAGGCTAAAAACAAGGGGCAATATTATTTTATTGCTCCTTGGGAAATATGAGAGGTTATCGATAATGCACAAAAAGATATCATGGGCAGCAGTGCTTATTTGCATGTTCCTCATTTTCAATTTATCATCACAAACAGCTAAGCAGTCAAATGAATTAAGTAAATTTGTGACAAGGGTTATTGTAAACACAGTTAATATGGTTTTCCCCAAGGCGGATTTTAATGCGGGAAGTTTGAATAATATTATAAGAAAAAATGCGCATTTTTTTGCATATTTCGCACTTGGAGTGCTTATAATCAATGCTTTCATGAAAAGCGGAATGTCCGTCTGCAGAAGCATAGCCTTGACACTGCTTATCTGTATTATATATGCGGTATCAGACGAATTTCATCAGATGTTTGTTTCCGGCAGGGGAGCGCAAGTAACGGATGTGTTGATTGACAGCGTAGGAACGAGTGTGGGAATTGGAGGATATATGTTTATAAGGAGAGTTATAAAGAAATGATTTCTTGCTTCTATAAATTAAGAGAGTTAAGTACAATAAGTAATTTGGGGGAACTATAAATGTGTGCTAAAAACATTAAATTGTTTTGTTCTTTTATAATAATTAGCTTAGCCCTAATAATAGGGATATTTTATAATAACAGGAATTCAACAGATATTGTTGAAAGCATATCTACAGTTGAAAGTGACGTTGACAATAAAATAGTAAAAAAAGATGTAAATGAAGAAGTTTCAGTTGATGAAATTGTTTTGAACAACAGTGAAATAAACGAAAGCACGGAAAATAAAGAAGTAGAATCAAATATTATAATAAAAGAAGAGCAAGAAGAGTCAGATGAATTAAAAGATGATGAAAAGCCTATAGGAAATGATTTATCTATTGAGCATTCACCTGAAAATGTGGGCAATTTTGTTATAATAAATAGTGTAGGGTACGAAAAGTTTAAATTTAACGAATACAATGCAAACGTTTATATAGAATCGGTTAATAAATATGCTGAAAACTTAATCGGTGATATCAAAATATACAGTCTCATTGCACCTACATCAAGCGAATTTAATATGCCTGGTGAATACAGAGATTTGAGTGGTTCACAAAAAGATGGGATTAGATACGCCTATTCAAATATGGACAATAAAATCATAACTGTAGATGCTTATTCAAATATTGAAGCGCATAAAAATGAATACCTATATTTTAAAACTGATCACCATTGGACGGCATTAGGGGCATCTAAAGCATATGAATCGTTTATGAAAATAAAAGATGAAGAAGCGGTACCTTTAGAAAAATACAATAGAATAGATTCAAAAGATAAATATCTTGGTTCTATATACAATATGACTCAAAATAAACGATTGGAAAATAATTTAGATGATATATGGTACTATGATCCTTTATTATCAGTTGAATATTCATCAGTAAATAGGGACGAAACGGCATGGGATTCAAATCAAATAATTTTTCCATCATATTTTGAACATGAAAGAAAATATTCTGCTTTCATGGGTGGTGATACTGCTTTCTCCCATATCAAAGTTGATTCCCAAATGGAGAAAAAAATTCTCGTGATAAAAGATTCCTATGGAAACGCCTTTATTCCATTCCTTCTACCTCATTACAGGGATATTTTTATAGTGGATCCCCGCTACTTTAAAAACAATATTTATGATTTAATTGAGGATAATGAAATTGATGAAGTGCTGATAATTAATTATGCAACAGTTTTACAATTGCCGGAATTTTCTCGATTGTTAGGTAATATGGGATCGGTTAGTGTTACCAGTGCAACAGCAATAAAGGCTACGGTGTCTAATTGAGTACTAGGACTGATTTTAGAGGGCAATAATATATATTATGGAACAAAATAGTTGTAAAATGTATAGGGGTATATAGGCGAATAACAGAGCATAGGGGGGATAGTATAAGAATAATATCCAGAAAGTAGTTTTATTTACCTTTTTGGGCTGATTCTTATAAATATAACTTGAAATTTTATGTCAAAAGTTGTAATATAAAAAATGTGAAATTTCATATGAAAAGGTTTTAAACTTGGGCAATCCATATGAATTAATTCATTTCATCGAATTATATAAGGGTTATGAAAATTAGCTTATACAAAATATAATATAACTATAAATTCATAAAAAAATATGAAGTTTATTTTTTGGTAAAATTTACTGTATTTTTATGAAATATGTGAGTTTTTATGAGTGCTCTATAGTCAATGAGTTATTTTGAACGAAAACAAAATCTATTTATGCAATAATTCCTGTTATATATTTAACGACTTATATTGAAAATCTTTATGAATAAACCCGAGGTGCAATTTTGGATAATGATGAAATAAGCTTGCAAGATTTAATATATGTTGTCATTAAGGGCTGGAAAGTCATATTGATATCTACATTCCTTTTCATGGGGTTAGCTCTGGTATATATTAATTTGCCGATGTCTAAGGATAATATTTATGAAACAAATGCCAGTATGGTAATAAATTCAAAGACATACACCATACTTAATAGTGAAATTGAAGTCAGTGGTAAAAACGACATATATTTGTCGCAAAAAATGGTAAATACATACAGAGTGATTCTTTTAAGTGATAATGTTTTGGAAAGGGTTAATAAGGATTTAGGCACAAATATTAATATAAGCCTTATGAGAAGTTGGCTGACAGTGTCATCGCCAAAAGATACGGAAGTTATTATGGTTTCTGTTAAAGATGCTGACCCTCAGCTGGCTGCAGATATTGCCAATTCTATAATGCGTGTTGCACCTCAGGTTATAAGCGAAACGGTGGAGGTAGGAAGCATCAAGGTCTTAGATGAAGCCAAAGTACCGAATGTTCCGATACCTCAAAAGAAAAATAACACCTTGTATTTAGCAATCGGCTGTGTGATTGGTTTGATGGGTGGTGTATTTATTGTATTTCTTATACACTTTTTGAGACCTTGTCTCAAAAGTAAAAAAGAAATGGTGGAACTGGTTGCTATTAATTGTCTCGGAGAAATTCCACATGTTAAGAATAAACTAAGATATAAGCAAAATCCGCTTGTATTAATCAAGAATATTGACAACAGTTTCGTTGAAGGATATAAAGTCTTGACTGAAACAGTCATGCACGTTTGCGATAAATCAGATATTAAGACGATAGTTATAACAAGTGCAGTTCCGGAAGAAGGTAAAACAAATGTTTCTGTAAATTTAGCCTTATCTATTGCATCGGCAGGCAAAAAAACGTTACTTTTAGACTTCGATTGTTATAAAGATGGTGTTTTAGGCATATCTAGAAAGCGTCCTGGAAAATGTCTGTTAGATGTATTGAAAGAGGGTAAAAATTTAAAAGAAGCTATTATGATAGAACCTGATACTGGGTTGCATATAATGTATTCAAAAAAAGGAAAAGTAGGCGATATAAGTTTTCTGAATTCCGAAATCATGAGAGAGTTTTTTAGTGATATCAAAAAAAGCTATGATTATGTCATTATAGATACACCTCCTGCGCTTATTCAGAGTGAAGCTGTTTCCTTATCAAAATATATTGATGGCGTTATTATGGTAGCAAGGCAAGAAACAGCACCTATTATAGATATTATCGAGGCTAAAAACAGAATACTGAATGTAGGGGCTGAAATAATCGGCGGTGTTGTTAATGACATAAGATATTTAGTTGGAACCGAATACAGCCATAAATATTATTATGCTCATAATTATTATTATAGTTTCAATAAGGAAAAAGAAAACAAGAAAATATTATGGAAAAAAACAGTATCAAGTATCTTGTTTTTATTAATGATTGTTTGCATTATCTATTTTGCAACTAGGACTGGTGAAGAAATAATAAAAATGAGCGATGATACCATGAATTTTATATTTAGTAAGATGGACCAATTAGGATTTATAGAAAATACAATACAATCCTTTGATGGAAAAACATCAGAAATTACTTCATATGGAGCAGAGATTGGTTATTGGGCAAAGGCTATGGAACATTGGATTCACAGCATATTATTTTTCATACTAACGATTGTAACCATGAATTTACTTGGTGCATACGATGTAAAAACTATATATTCAGTGATTGTTACGATTGTTTTGTTTGTTATCTTTTCAGTTGGAAATGAGTACTATCAATCCTTGTTTATAGAGGGCCGGGGATATGAATTCAGAGATGTAGTATTCTCAATGGTTGGGATGTCAGTAGGATTTATCGTTTATTGGATATTTAAATTCATAACAAGCAATAGGCAATCAAAACCCAAAAATGAGAAAGTGAAAGCTGTAGGCATTTGAAAATGCTTTAAATCATACATGACGGTGATTCATATGACTGATTCACTGTTTTTTTAATGTAAGAATAAATAATAAATGCTCTATGTTGTCAAATACTTTAAGTGTAAGTGCTGAAAAAAATGCTGTGAACAGCTTGATTATGAGACACTGACGGAATTCTCCTTCTTAGAATGCCTGATGATTCCAGAGAAACAGGACTCAGGGATAAAGCCTTCTAAGCCTGATAATTCATGCTATTATGTAAGAAAAATTCTAATAGTTATTTTTATTGTAATAACATTGTATTATGGTATAATTAATATAGCAAACATGGGAGTTGAGAATGGGATATGAAGATATATTTTGATATGAATATATATAATAGAATATTTGATGATCAGACTCAAATGAGGATAAAATTTGAATCTATGGCAATAGATATATTGTTTGAATTAATCGAACAGGAAAAATATGAATTAATGTGGTCTTTTATTTTAGAATACGAAAACAGTAGAAATCCTTTTATAGAAAGGAAGCTCCATATTAATAATATTTCCTACCTATGCAAAGAAACAATTAAGCCGGATGATAATATCAGATTAATATCAAGGGATATAGTAAAATATTCAAATACCAAAGATAAAGATGCATTACATCTTGCATCAGCTGTATATGGAAACTGCAATTATTTTATAACTTGTGATGATAAATTTATAAAAACAATAGAAAAAAACAGAGTTAGATTAAAAGATATAATTAAAAACATTAAACTATATAATCCAATAGATTTTCTTAGAAAGGAGATGGATATTGATGTTATTGAATGAAAAAAGCAAATTTACAGACAGAGAAATAATAGAAAAAGGCTCCAGAATATTGATAAAGGAATTGGGATATTCCGGATTTTTAAGATTCATACGACATTCAGAGGGGATAAGCAAGGAAGATTATTTAAAAATAGAAGACGAAATTTTTAATGATATGTCTTTAGATGAGATATATGACAATGCAAAGGAACATTGGGAGAATAAACAGTAACAGGTGTACATGTCGCTTAAATTGAATGGTCTAACCGTTTTAGATTCAGATAAGCTTCCGCTGCAATTGATACAGTTGAAAATAAATTAAAATAGTAACTCGTTACACTTACTTTGTATATGAATAATAAAAGATGCTTTTTGTAAGAAAATCATCTTTTATTTGTATCAACAATAAACCCCCGGCTATGCCGGGGGAAGCAA
>DFOA01000012.1 GCA_002381185.1 Firmicutes bacterium UBA3553
CAGTTTATGCCGTCATATTCAATTATATTGATAACTCAATTGTCAAACTTTCAAAGTGCATATCATAATAAAGATGTCAATGGTATACTGATTCATTCATCATCATATTATCATCAAATAAAAGAAGCTTATAGTCACTCGGATAATACGATATACCCATATACATTTCTGAAAAGTTTTAAAATGAAATGATTGAATTTAATCATAAAAAATGTTATGCTACCCGAGGTAAACAAAAAAACATCATAACTAGTTTATAATGAATTACAAAATTGCAATTGGAAAGATTATATATTGAAGAACTTAGTTATAAGCTCTTTTTTAGGTGATAAAGAAAGGTAATAATATGATAAAAGTTGAAAACTTGTCCTACTCATTTCCACAAAAAAATCTATATAATAAGATTTCATTTACTTTAGAAGATGGTCAACATTGCGCTTTTATAGGCACAAGTGGAAGTGGAAAAAGCACACTGATAAATATAATTATGGATCCAGAGAAATATATGTTTGATGGTAAGTTAGAGATAGACCCAAATTGTAGGATTGGATATGTAAGTCAGTTCTCACAACTGGACAAACCAAAAGAAACTACTGTTTTTGAATATATAGGCGAAAAATTTATTAAGCTACAAAATGAAATAGCTTCCATTTGTGCTGAAATGGAAACATCTTCGGATATGGATACTCTGCTGGAAAAGTACCAGCAAGCCCAAGACGCATTTGATGCAATTAATGGGAATGAATTTGAAAGCAACATTAATAAAAAACTAAATCTTGCAGACTTAAGTAATCATAAGGGTCTAATGATATCTGAGCTTAGTGGTGGCGAATTTAAACTTGTTCAAGTTATTAAGGAAATGCTTAATCGTCCTGACTTAATAATTATGGATGAACCAGATGTGTTTTTAGACTTTGAAAATATCAATTCGCTTAAAAACCTAATTAATTCTCACAAAGAAACAATTTTAGTTATTACTCACAACAGATATCTATTGAATCATTGTTTTAATAAAATTTTACACCTTGAAAACATGGAACTCCAGGAATTCGATGGAACATATATTGATTATAACTTCTCATTACTGCAAACTAAAATTGAGTTACAAGAGCTTGCTGCTGATGATGATGAAGAAATCAAGAGAAACGAGATTTTAATCAATAAATTAAGATTTATTGCAACTGAACTTTCTGATGCATCTAAAGGAAGAGCATTGAAAGCTAGAGTTAAAATTCAACAAAGATTAATGGAACGTAGGATTAAAACGCCATTTGTAGATATTAAGCAGCCATATATCAGTTTAGCTACTGATAATAAAATCGAAGAAACCATTGCTTTAAAAGTTAGTGATTATAGAGTTGCCTTTGATGAAATACTTTTAGAAAATGTTAATTTTGAGATTAAATCTACTGATAAAGTAGCTCTTATTGGTCCAAACGGTACAGGAAAAACAACCTTATTGAGAGACATATATAAAAATGATCATGATTCCATTGAAATAAATGGTGATGTTAAAGTTGCTTATTTATCTTAAAATCAAGGAGAAATACTAAACGAAAGCAATACAATACTTGAAGAGTTTGCAGATGTTGGATTTGAAACTTATCAAGAAATTAAATCATATCTTTCAAATTATTGTTTTAATGAAAAACTCGTTAATCAAAAGATAGGATCTTTATCTGGTGGAGAAAAAAACATACTGCAATTGGCTAAAGTTTCAGCTAGTAACGCGAGCATGCTGCTACTCGATGAACCTACAAGTCATTTAGACACCTATTCACAAATAGCACTTGAAAAGGCCATAGAAAACTATAACGGTGCAATTTTGATGATTTCTCATGATTACAATTTTATAGTAAATTGTATGGATTATGTTTTAATCATTGAAAATAAGACAATTAGAAAAATGAGTATGCGAAAATTCAGACAGATGATTTATGCCAAACATTTTGATAAAGACTATTTAGAAATTGAGCAAAAGAAAAAATCCGTGGAAACGGAAATAGCATTAGCCTTAAAAAATACTGATTTTGAGCTTGCAAAAACTTTATCTAAAAAATTAGAAGATCTAATTAAGTTACTTTAAATCTTGTATTTATGAATTTATAATAAAATTACAGTTTTTTAAACGATAAATAAATATTCAAATTCATACAAAATGAGCAGTGGTAAACCCTCCTGCTCCTTTTTATATTTAAATTCTTAGAGACGACACCCGGATTTGAACTGGGATTTTCCTACAAAATCTCTTTATTAAAATGTCCTCTTGTGTCTGTTTCCTGATTAAAGACAGCCTTATTCCTTGAGCCATTTAATTTGCTTAAGGCCATTTTAATGGTTTTCACAACCTGCTCTTTTGATTCAACTGTGAAGTTTAATCTGAATGCCTCGATTCCTTTTATGCTTTGCAGCTCATCTAAAAGATTAAGCGTCTTCCCATTAAGGATAGTCGTTGTACAATCATCATGAGAAATGATAGGGAACGTTCCTTGCTCATCTTTTAACTCATAGCTCTTAGTTTTGCAAATACCACATTGATTCATTTTTTTCATCGGACAATATTTTGTAAACATCAAAGGAGCCTTACCATATACAATCATTTCTAGTGCAGGATGGCCGTCATTTTCTTCATAATAGGCATTAATTAAATCTTCAATTTGTCTCTTATTCAATTCATAAGATAAAGTTACTCGTTTCGCACCTAATCTATATAATTCATAGCAACTGGCAGAATTAACAACATTTAGAGAATAGTCCGTAACAAAAGGATTAGTTTTTCTGTAGTGATAAATTCCGCCATATCCTCCGATTAGTAGCTGCCCTTCTTTTTCCTTATAATCATTCTGGTTTCTTCTAATAATGTTTTCAAAATAGATTTCCTTAATTCCACAGCTCACGCAAGCATCATACTGTTCCTTAGTCGTTACAGAGGCCGTAAGGTATGTTTTTTCAGGGGCAAAGCTTATTTTTTCTTTTGCTGTCAATGATTTGGTTCTTTTCTTATGGCTGTTAAGCTTTAAGTCATATAAGCCCTGTACAATATCTCTTCTTGCTGAATTTAACAGTTTAGCTGGAATAAATGCATTGCTTTCCTCAAAATCTACATGATTAAGCTCGAATATAGTATCATTTAATCTGGAAAATTGCTTTATTATCTGCTGTTTTGTTGTTGGATTATTAATTGCGACCCCTAGTATTTCCTCGCTTTCATATAAATAATTAAAGCCTAAGCCCGACCCATCTATGATAAGCTTTGAATCTGGAAATGCATACACTCTAATATCTAGGTTAAAACGCTTAAATTCTTTTTCCAGTGATGATTCTAACTCTTTGTAATATAGATAATCCTTCGTTATATATACTAAATCACCCTTGGACAACTTTTCTTTGATTTTGATATAGCAGACATCATCTGCTTTGTTGATTAAATTGCCATCTTTATCGTACAGTTTTACAACAGTTAAATTAACATCTTCATTGTTATGACTTATTCTGATTGTATCGTTTTGATTTAAAGTACATGTAAGTGTTATTTCATACATGTCTTTAACAATCTTGCTAATTCTTCCAATTTCATAACCAAAGTTATTAGGTCTTAAGATGTTTGTAATATCTTTCTTATCTTCGTGAAACAAATATCCTTTAGTAAATGTTCTGTTGAATGTTTTGTTCAGATTTTCTTTATCTTCTTCGGTTATTTTATTATCCAGGGCCATGCGATATTTTGATACAGTGTTAGCAACATACGCAGGCTCTTTCATTCGACCTTCTATTTTTAAAGAATCAATTTCTTTTAAATCATTTATATACTCGATCGTGTTTAAATCCTTAGTAGATAGAATATAGTTTTTACCTAAAGATGTATCTGTTGTCTTATCAATTAGTTCATACTCCTTACGACATGAACCAACACATCTTCCGCGATTTCCGCTTCGATAGCCGATTAATCCGGACATTAGACAGTTTCCAGAATATGATACACATAAAGCACCGTGAACAAAAATTTCTAAAGGTACTTTAGCTATTCTTCTTATCTCTTTTACTTTTTCAATCTCAACCTCACGGGACAGAACAACTCTTTTAGCACCAAGTTCTTTAAATAATAAAGTCCCGTCTAAATCATCTATTCCCATTTGAGTTGAGCAATGTGCTTCCATATCAATAAAGTTTTTAACTAAATAATCGAAAGCAGCCAGATCCTGGACGATAATTCCATCAACACCGATTTCATTTAACATGTCCATCTGCTCTTCTATCTCTTCAACTTCGTTTTCGAAAACAATGGTATTCATTGTTACATAGATTTTAACATTCCTCAGGTGCGCATACGTAACAGCCTCTTTTAACGATTCTAAATCAAAATTAGATGAGTATGCACGTGCACCAAATTTTTGCATTCCTAAGTATATTGCATCACAACCATTAGAAATTGCAGCTTTTAAAGCTTCCATATTTCCTGCTGGAGCTAATAATTCAGTCATTTTTTCCTCCATACTACCGCTATTCTGCGCTAAGCGCTTCTAACCGGTTGTAAAATTTTTCTACAGTTAACAGCTTTTTTCGGGTTAAAAAGCGTCATTTTTTTGCTGTTTTTCGGGGACCGCATAGCTGCCCCTCTTGGGAACCCTTGCGAATCTTCTTCTAATTTTTCCAACAGATCTTTCCAAACATACCCTTCCTCTGTCAGATAAAGTGCCTTAATTCGAAACTTATTCTTTTGTATCGATGGAGTATGTTTACTCCCATATCCCATCCGATGTTTTTAATATCATTGATTCATCTGTTTTTCATTCCATATGTCACCAATTCTTTGCGGAACGCACTTCGTCGGGAATACTCACTTCTATACCTCTCCATAATATGCGTCTTAGCGTCAGGAATACCAAGAGACTCCTGTACTTCTCCAAATGCAGCGATAAAAGAAGCACACTCTCCATAATAGTTTCTATGATTTCCTTCCATAATTCCAGTCACTCTGCCGGCAATCCATTTTTCAATTCTCTCTAACCATTTCTTTGTTTCCTCTGCTGTCAGTTGTACTTCATTCTTCCATGAATTGAAAAGCTGTGAAAACAATTCATTATCCGATAATTTGGAATTAATTTTCGTTCCCTGATAAAACTTATCAGCGGATATTTCGCAGGCAGACTTTGCCCTGCCTTGCATTGCCTTCATACCATTCGGAAATTTTTCTCCTTGAAACAGCAGCAAAAGCATAAACGCCAGTCCCTGCTTCATAAACGTTGATGACCAACCAAGGGCATTCTTTTCATTCATACCCACAGAGTACATCCTTTCAAACTGTTCTTCAAAAAACAGCATAGTACAATAGCCCTCTCGATAAAGATGATTTTCCCTCTCGGCATTCATGTCGTAAGAAAGGCTTTTATCTCGATTTTTCGTTTCCTGATAAGTCTGTTCTATAATAAATTTAAGTTCCTGTTCCCATTGTTTCCAATTATTAGAGCAGATTCTTATTCGCATATAGTTAACCACTGTAGTTTCAGAACGAAATGCTTCGATCCAGCATTTTTCCATCTTCTCAGGATCATTCAATTTCACTGCATACTCTGCTGTAAAAAGTGCTATTTCGCTCCTGATTAGATAAGAAGATGGTATTTTCTCCATCGCTTCTATCCCAATTTCAAACATGCTATCACTTTCATCAGAATTTAGTTTTATCTCTAAAAACTGCTGATACAAGGAAGGATGCTCCGTTACATATTTTCTTGCATTTTCCAACAGACAGCTTTCATCTTGAATCATGGACTGAGCTTCTCTTAATAATTTCTCCGCTGATTTACTTTTTTGCGCACCGAGGTATTCTATCCACATCGGAAGAAAAGCATCAAACTGTGGTAATTCATCATTTCCAGATTGCATGATATCCTCAAGCTTCACATCATAATACCCAAAATTACCCATCATGCAATATATTTCATCTGCTCTGTCTTCAAGTTGGTTTCCCATATAGGCAAGATATAAACATTCTTTTACAAACGGAATATACTCATGCCCTAATAAATTATATTGATCCAACCCACACATATATAAAGAGGAGCCATCATAATCACAATAATCTCCTTCCGAAGATACCTCCAATACAGATAAAATTTTTGAAAGCCCATATCCCTCCTCATATAACTCCCTATCAACACAGGTATGAATTAATTCCATTGCTTCATTAATATCCTTTAAAATTCCCTTTGGGTCAGAGAAGAGAACCTCATCTACATCACTATTGTACCAGTCATCCCACTCTTCATTATATTCACTATCTAAAAGACGATTTGCAGAATTGATTTGAATTAATCTCTCTTTTATGCTTTCTATGTCAGTTACTATTTGAGATATTCCATCATCAATGCACTTCTTGCAGGATTTGCTCCCTGATATATTTTCATAAGACCTCATCAATTGCAGCAAATCGTTTCTTCTATTTTCAGGCCACGTTCTTGCTATCTCATGGATCAGCATTTCCATATTTTCATGGCTTAAATTCTGTGAAAGTGCATCCACTTCTTTGAGAAATTTAGGCAACTTCATGCGCTCATTATTCATTTTTTCCCTTCCATCATTTCAACTCTTTTTCATTTATCTTTAAAAACGTACGAATTTCTATCATTTACGATCGCTGTATCCGCAAAATCCGTTCAACCCGAAAACTTCTGATTTTTCTTTGAAGATGGCAAACTCCAAACCGTATACCATTTATTGTTCCAATAGAGCATTTCATAAGGGTCGATCATTCAAAACTCCATATACTCTAAACTACATCTTAACAAAGGCACTTACCGTTTCCTTCAGCTCATCACTGAACTCTTCGAGATCTTCAAAGCTAATTGCACCATCATTTATAAGTGAAATAATGTTATAAATAAGGTTCGACCGGCTCATTTCTAATTGAACACCAGTTTTCTTCCTATCTGCCTTTATTCTCTTGTCCAGCCTCCAAAACTTTTCTGATGGATTAGCGTCTTCACTTAGTAATTCTATATATTCCTTATTGAGCTTATTCATATAGGCTTCCTGCCAATCAGCAATTTTATTTTTAAAAAGCGTCCAATCCACCTTTGTAAATCTATGCTCTTGCAAAGTCTCAAACCTCCCATTAATTTCAGATTTCCATTCAAATTCAATTATTAAGTTTTGCTTTATAACTGGCAGCTGTAAAGTTTTTTGCTTTAAAGTTCATAATCTCCACATGACTTGAGAAAACATTAATGATGTCGTAGACTGATATTCCCCCTTGGTGGATGCTTTCTTCAAACTTTATAACTACTTATATTCAAATTAAATACACCTAATTTAATAGGTATATTTAAAGTAAATTTTCATATTTTTGTTTTCCATACAGAACTCTCATGATAATAACTTGACTATTCTCTTCCTCAATTAAATAAAACACAATATAATTATCAACTATTAATTTTCTATAACCCTTATTTCTTAAATATTCATCAGCTACATAATTACATGAAAAAGGAAACTCTCTTAATCTCATAATTCCTCTTTCTATTCTTTCCAGAATATTGGCAGCCGAAGAAGTTAAAAATAACTCTTCTGATATATATTGATAAATATTATCTAGATCATCTGCCGCTTTTGGAGTCATCTTTATAGTATAGTTATTTACCATACCTGTCCTTTAAACTTTCAAATACAGCTTCAGCATCTAAAAGCTTTTCTCCATTTTTTATTTGATTCTCTGCCTCTGCTAACTTCTCATATAAATCTGCTTTTGCTAATTTCTCTTTATAGGTTTCCATACTCATAACAACTAGGTGTCCATAGCCATTTTTTGTAATATAGATAGGCTCTTTACTTTCTTCACATAGTTTTGATATTTCAGTTGTATCTCTTAAATCCTTTATTGGTCTTATTTCAATCAAAACATCACCTCCTCACTAATATTATGTCTTTATTATAGCATAATTGTGTTTGATTTGCTATTTGTTTTTTCATTTCCTTATAGGCATTCGTTCTTATTAAGAACATCCATGAATCTTGTAGTTTCTTTAAAATTATTAACCATCATTTTTACAAACAAATCAGCTAAATCATTATTCGATATAAAATCTTTAGATAATTAGTAAGGCTTGTGACCATTTATTTCATAATCCTTGCATTCTACAGTTCTTGCATGCTTAAGCAACTTTAATATGCCACATATTCCTGCATTAATTAAATACGAACTACCTAACTCAATTCAACACTTAGTGTGTCTGGGATATTTATTACAAATGATTTTACAATTGCTTTTTTGTATTTATAGAATTAAACTTAACATTCAAGTTTTCCCTGTTTTTCATAAATTTAATAAATCGAAGTTAGCTACTTCCTATAATCTTTAACACAAAAGTACCTTTCCTGTATAAAAATGTTGGTCAAATATGCAGGAGCTTTATCCATTATTGTATCTTTTGTTACTTGAAATAACTTGTCTTTTCCAAAGGTAATTCTAATCTCATTAAGTGTATTTTTATTTTTAGATATTCTAAATAATTGTTGAAAAAAAGAGGGAATAGAGGTAATAATATCATCCCGTATCATATCATCTATGTAAAATCGCAGTACATCTGTTTATGCTAATCTAAAAA
>DFOA01000064.1:0-75461 GCA_002381185.1 Firmicutes bacterium UBA3553
ATTCTTGACGTCATATGCAATTTAGAAGAAACCTTACTGAAGCTCTGATGTATGACGGCTACTTCAATGAATTGACAGAACTAATTTTAGCAGAATAACATATATATGAAACAGGTGATTATATGAAAGAATACTGCATGTATTTAAGAAAATCCAGGGCAGATTTGGAAGCTGAGGCGCACGGAGAGGGCGAAACTCTTTTAAGACATGAGCGGACCTTAATGGAATATGCCAAAAGAAATAAAATAAATGTTACTAAAATATACAGGGAAATAGTATCTGGAGAGACAATAGCTTCCCGGCCAGTTATGCAGCTGCTGCTGAATGAAGTTGAGCAGACCATATGGGCCGGAGTACTTGTAATGGAAGTGGAACGTCTTGCCAGAGGTGACACCATTGACCAGGGCCTTGTAGCTCAGACCTTTAAATATTCCGACACGAAAATAATTACTCCCATGAAGATATACGACCCAAATAATGAGTTTGATGAAGAGTACTTTGAATTCGGGTTATTTATGTCCAGGCGAGAATATAAAACCACTAAGAGAAGGCTACGAAATGGTATTGACGCATCATCCAAAGAAGGCAAGTGGGTATTTAATAAAGAACCCTTTGGATATAAAAGAAAAAAATTAGAAAATGAAAAGGGATTTACATTGGAGATTGTTCCTGATGAGGCCGCTATTGTAAGAATGATATTTGAATTATATACGATAGGAGAAGAACAGGAAGACGGATCTATTAAACGATTAGGCTCAACATTAATTGCAAATAAACTTAATGCCTTAAATATTCCTTCATCAGAAAATAAAGAATGGATACCTGCGGTTATATTAGATATATTAAAAAACCCTGTTTATATAGGAAAGATACGCCGGAACTATAAGCCTGAAGTCAAGAAAATGCAAGATGGAATGGTAACAAAAAAACGTCCTCGAAACACTTCTGATAAATGGCAGCTTTATAAGGGATTGCACAGTGCAATTGTGGATGAAGATTTATTTTATAGAACACAGGAGCTTTTAGAGCAAAACAAGCCGAAGCCGATACCAGGAAACAGATCCATAAAAAATCCATTAACCGGATTAGTAATCTGTGGATGCTGCGGCTCTAAAATGGTTCGTCGGCCATATCCAAACAGAACACCAGATGCTGTAATATGCCCTAAGTCAGGATGCAAAAATATAAGTTCATATTTATCATTTGTTGAAAACAGAATATTGGTATCACTGCAGCAGTGGCTGACAGAATATAAGCTGCAACTAAGTATAGAAAATAAGCAGCAAATAAACAACACTGAAATTGAAGTAAAGAAGCAAACTATTAAAAAGCTTGAAGATGAAATATCCGGACTTAATAAGCAGTTAAACAACGTCCATGACTTCCTGGAACAGGGCATTTATTCAGCTGAAATCTTTATGGAAAGATCAAAATTGATTAATGAGAAAATTAATGAGGCTACTAAAAAATTAAATATTGCAATGAAGTCTCTTGAAGAGGATAATAAGACATATAAAAATATCGTTGAATTCATTCCTAAGGTTGAACACGTTCTTGCCGTATATGATTCAGTTGAGGATCCGGAAGTAAAAAATGCACTCCTGGATGAGGTTGTTTCTAAGGCTGTTTATACAAAAACAAAGAGAGTCGGCAAAGATAAAAACTTTGATGATTTTGAATTGATACTCTATCCAAAAATCCCTAAATAGCAACGGAATTTAAAACAGATAACCCTTCGGGACTCATGAGTTAGGTCATATGGAGATGGTTGCGACACTATTTAAAAAATTAATACAGGGTGCCACCAGAGATGAATTGATTGCGGCAGGCATGGGAGGATATTATGCGAATCATGAAACTTGCCCGTTCCTGCTCGATTCAGATGGTGTTCCTTGGGAATCCAAATACACTCAGGCGAAAGGTGATCCTGTAGCAGATTTGTACAATGACATGGCTGCAGAACAAAAAGCCAGAGCGACTTATGAAAATTTAATAGTCCTAACTGATGACCCTCTTGTCAAAGACACATTAAGATGGCTGAGAGAACGTGAAATAGTACACTTCCAAAGGTTCGGAGAAGGCCTGAGGCTGGTTGAAGAATACGCTTCAAAAAAAAGATACTTCTAAAAATATTTAAATTAAAGGTACAACACCCCCTGTTAATATAACAATAAAGGTGTTGTATTTTTGTTATTAATAAAATTAAACTTCATACAAAAAGCAAAGCAGGCAAATTATTTAATTGCCTACTTTGCTTACATAATTGGTTGGATTGAAAAAAACTATTATATCTAATTGCATTCATCATAATGCTGATGTTAGCGGCAAACAGAATCATATGTTATGATATATTTATTACCGGCATATGTCACCTTAATTATACAGCATTTCTGGCGTATGTCAATAATTATTTTAATATGATGCTATAAGCAAAGCTTGAATTTACTTTTCTTTATTAATCAGCTATACAATATCAGCCCTGAAAACAATTATTGACATATGACAAAAATAGAATATAATATTAATTAATAACATATGTCATTAATTGACTTAAATAATTTAAATTATTAATAAAAATCTGCAATATGTTGCAGCAAATAAATATTAGACTTCTAAGAAACCAACATGGATAAACTTCTTATTCCAATGCAGATGACAATAGTATGTTTTAAGGGTAGCAAAATACCTTTATGATATAAAACATAGGCTACAATGTCTAAAATAAATGGAGGTTTTTATGTCTTACAGCCCATTATTAGGAAGTACCATAACGCATACTAAAATCAGGACACCCAAAAATGCATCTAAATATTCAGGTATGTGTGCAGTGTGCACATCTAACTGCATTAGTTCATGTGAAATAGGTTTGTCGGCACTCAGGGGATCCGAAGCAATTTATCCATATGAAACCGACGTAAATCAGTTTGCTTCAGAAAAAGAATACCCATTGGATTTTTCACATTTCAATATTAACGGAAGAGTTTTCGGAGCATCAGGTTGTGAAGAAAATTCTGAATCAGCTACATATCCAAAAGCTGATATACAAGTTCACTTTGGTATTGAAAACAATGTAAAAATGACTGCTCCAATTATATTGCCTGCTATGGCAAAATTAAATTGGATGGACTATTACGCCGGTGCGGCGTTGTCCGGCGTCTTGACTGTTATAGGTGAAGATGTTGTTGCTAAAGATAAAAACTTAATTTTAGAAAATGGAAAAGTTATTTCATCTCCATTGATTGCGGAAATGGTTAACTCCTTTAGGCAATATTACAGAGGTTATGGGGACATAATTCTCCAGGCAAATTATGACGATGAAAACTTGGGGGTATTGGATTATGCCATAACAAAACTTGGTGTTAAATCAGTTGAGTTGAAGTTCGGTCAGGCAGCTAAGGGCATCCAGGGAATGGGCAAAGTCAAAAATATAGATGATGCAATAAAATTTCAAAAGATGGGGTATTTAATTTTCCCTGATCCTTCAGACCCTGAAGTAGTTGAAAATTATAAAAATGGAAAAGGTCAAATCTTTGAAAAAATAGGTAAGCTTCCCATGTGGAATGAAGAAATTCTTTATAAACGTGTAGCTGAATTACGAAAACTAGGTGCTGAACATGTATGTTTTAAAACCGGGCCTTTTGATCCCAAAGATTTAATAAGAATCATCAAGATCGCTTCAACAGCAGGTGTTGATTTGATAACTTTTGACGGAGCAGGCGGAGGCACCGGAAACAGTCCCGTAAAAATGATGAATGAATGGGGAATACCTACTGTTTACCTGGAAAGCATGCTTTATGATATTCTAAAAAGATTTAAAGCAAAGGATTATAGTATTCCTCAAATCGCAATAGCTGGAGGCTTTGCAGCAGAAGATCAGATTTATAAAGGATTAGCTCTTGGAGCACCATATATAAACTTTGTTGCTGTAGGAAGGGCATCTATGGCTGCAGCTATGGTTGGCAAGAAAATTGAAGACTTAATAAATTTAGGCGACATTCCTAAAGAATATCAGCGATTTGGCTGTACAAAGGAAGAAATTTTTGCAGATATCAGGGAGCTTAAATTGTATTATAAAAATGCAGCAGATATTTCTGCAGGTGCAATCGGTGTTTATTCTTATATTAACAGATTATCTGCAGGCATCAAGCAACTTATGGCATTAAACCGAAAATTTGAGTTAAGCTGTATCGACAGAAGTGATATAATTCCATTAACTGAACTTGCAGCACAAATTACGGGTTTGGAAAACTATGATGACATATTGGTAAGGGAATTAAAAGACATATGATAAAATCTGTTAATTTAATGGTGAAGTGAATATAAATAAACAGAGCAAAGCAGGTAATTTCAGTGAAATACCTGCTTTGCTCTTCATGCTTATTAGAGAAATTGACATATCTTGTCTAAGTAATATTAGAAATCAGATTCATTATTAAGCAACATATGTCATATATTTTATTATATTATATTTATGTCATATGTCAATAATTTTTCATAAAAACATGCAACATACTTTTTATTAAAACCATTCAACATATGTATTTATGGCTATTAAGCACTTGCTGATGTATTTTTCACAAATCTTTTAATTGTATAAACAAGTGTGGGAATAAATATCAATTGAATGATGATTCCCGGTATTCCCGTTACTATTGCACCTGTAACATACGCTATTGGATTCATTTTAATCCCGAAAAGTTGGACTAATGCAGCAACTGTCAGTCCTGCCGCAATTCTACCGGCAATCATTGAAATAATCAATGAAGGAATTGATGACAATTTTAAGTTTCTTGTACTTAAAGAGGCTGACAGTCCGTATATTCCCAGCTCGATTGCCATTATTACAGCCATCGGAAACATCACGGGCATACCTGTAAGCAACCCGCTTATTATTGGAGTAATAATGCCCAATAAAAGCGCCATTATAGGTGACAATAAACAGCCTCCCAATAAAACTGGTATATGCATTGGCAATACAATTGGCCCTGTCATGCCAAACATGTGAAATATCATTGGAAGTATAATTCCGCTCGCCAGTAATAAACCGCTTAATACCAGCTCTTTTGTTGTAATTTTTTTCTTCATTTTTCTTTTCCTCCTTATAAATAAAAATAACCATAAAAGTTTCATCCTTCTAAAACCTTCATGGTTATTTCTCTTCCAATATCTTTTTAATTTTTAGTGTTAGTTCATTGAATAATGTTTTAAATTGCAGGCTCTCCAGTCCAATAACTTCTATATTGCACTTGCTCACTGGAAGCAAAAGTTTTTTTGCCGGGCTGCTGGCAATTGCTTCTGACATCTTAGGACTTATTTCTCCCATCATGGAATTTGCTGCAATAATAGCTAATGGCCCTATTATTATATCAACTTTTTGGCACATCCATGTAATTGCATTTTCACCGGTAGCTCCTTCCTGAGCCCCGGATTTTAACATATTGGAAGTTGCTTGGGAGTTCGTTCCCAGTGCAATGATTTCTATATCATTGCTATTTAAAGACTTCAGTCTTTCTATCGCCTGGCTTCCAATTCCTCCGCCCATTCCATCTATAACAGCTATCTTCATATTAATTGCCTTTATTAATGCTATCCAAAAAACTTTTTATTCCTACTAATAGTTCATCCATGTTGTCAATTTTAAGTGATAAAGTTTCAACCGGGCACATTCCTGTCCTGTCTCTGTTTTTTATGAAAGGAGTACATTCATCATATTCATATATTATATTGGATTCTTTTAATACTTTTATTGCATTTTCTGAAATCAGTTTTGTTTTTAATTGTTTTACTCCCGCATGCACACAAAGCATTGCGGCAGCTTTTCCTGTTACTCTATCTGCAACGCTTGAGCCTTCAAGCTCAATTTTATGCTCTTCATAAGCTGTATACAAAGGTTTTATACCTCTGCCGCTGCTTGTAAGAATAACCCTGTTGTGTTTAACTATTGCCAGTGCAAGTTCTTCTTTTTCTAAAAGCTCCACTGCTACGTCTATGTCTTTCATTAATTGGCTCCTCATTTAAAATCAATCGTTAATAAAATCAATCTTTGTCTGACTCTTCATACTGATTTATTAATGTCAATTTATACTTTACCAAATAAATGTAAAGAAGTCAATTACCAAGGAATAAATAGCATGCCAGAAAACAGTCCAATCTTCAAAGCAAAAATATTCTCACTTAGAACTTGAATAATTTTTGCTTTAATAATATAATTGAAGCCATATTAAACATTACATATTTTTTGATTTAACCGTTATCAATTTAGGGGGTGCTCCGATTATGGAGCTTCAAACATTGCAATATGTTGAATTGAATTGTTTTTCTATATCAATATTATTATTAATATTTCTGAATATTTATCACCAATACAGTCAATATTTAACCGACCAAAAACTTTTTTTAATACTTGTTTCCGTAGCGGCTCTTATTTTGTTTTTTGACACTGCTATGTGGATTTTAGATGGCAAGCCGGGAATTTATGTTAAATTGCTGTATATATTCTCGGCAGTTCTGTACAACATTCTTAATCCGGTCATATGTATTATATGGTACTTTTATGTTGATTTTTATATCAATGGCAGTAAAGAACATTTAAAAAAAACTTTAATCCCGATGCTTACACTCGTTTTAATCAATTCGGTACTATCCATCGCAAGTATTTTTATTAATATGTATTTTGTAATTGATGATAGCAATATTTATCACCGCGGAGATTATGTCTATATATTGTTGGCAATATGCCTTTTAGTTATAATTTATACAGCTGCATTTATTGTAAAAAATCGAAAAAAAATTGGTAGAAAGGAGTATATGTATCTTCTTTTCTTCGGTATTCCTCCTGCAATCGGCGGCATTATACAATACTTTTTTTACGGTGTTGTTCTTATTTGGATTTGTGCAACTGTGTCCATACTGATTATTTTTGTCAATATTCAAAATGATCATCTTCATAGAGATTATCTGACAGGCCTTTATAACAGAAGATCCCTTGACAGCTATCTGAGCACAAGAATCAAAAATCGAAACAGCAATCTTACTGCTGGCATTATGATTGATCTTGATTCTTTCAAGATAATTAATGATTTATATGGACATCACAGCGGAGATCAGGCACTTAAATCTATTGCTTCTATTCTTAAAAATACGTTCAGGAAGAAAGATTTCATTGCAAGATACGGGGGTGATGAATTCATTGTTTTAATGGAAATCTATGAACGTTCAGACCTCGTTACAATGATACAAAGACTTAATGAAAATGTATCTTTATTTAACATTCAAAAATCAGTCCCATATGAAATAAGCCTGAGTATTGGCTACGATTGCCTTTCAAACGAATCAGGCGAAATGACGACAGCGGATTTTTTGAAGCATATTGATAACCTTATGTATTTAAACAAGCAAAGGCTTCATCTACAAGAAAATGTGGTAAAATAGTCATTACTTGTTATTAGTGTCCATAATGATATATTTAGATTGAATAAATAATATTATCAAACTGTTCCTCGTAAATGTTAAAACGGTTTCTTTCTGTATCAACATACTCTTCTGTCTGAATAAACTGTTTGAATTCATCATACGCGATATATCGGTAATCAACCGTTTCATCATCCTGCAACTCAACTCTTGTATTATCCTTATCTATAACTATTAGGTAACAATAATAAATTGAAGGTGTTCCTTCAATTATACATGAGTAAACAAATCGCAGATCAGATTCCTGTGCAAGTATGCCTGTTTCTTCTTTCAATTCACGCAAAGCACCCTTTTCCGGTGTTTCACCCTTCAAGATAGAACCGCCTGTTATTTCCCACTTTAAAGGGTGTGTTTTTTTTGAATGTCTTTGTGTAATCAAAATTTCTTTGTCTTTAGTAACAGTATATATTTCGACAACAATATGATATACCCCGTTCGGAATCAGGTAAGCCTCATCCCTGTATAAGTCATAACATAATTTATTACCATTAGAATCATATGCGTCCCATATTTCTACATTAGGCATATATTACCTCCTGATATTTTACAAACATGAACAATATGAAATCCAGTATATCACAAACATAATCGAAAATATATAAGAGCCATTAATTTATCAATGGCCCTTATGTTAATTTTTTGTAATCTTTCTTTAAAACATGTCAATAATTTTACAGAATATTTCTTTTTAGCAGAAAGCAAGAAAATTCTGCTTAAGTACACACATTTTAAATACCATTTTGCCATATATCAGCTTTCTGCATTTCATTGCATATTAGAAATGTATATATCCAACAACAGATTCCCAGTTGCCTGTAACCACGGAAACAATAGCTGGATCATATATGATTCCGCTGTTATTTACAATCTCATTTTGACATTGCTCAGATGTCAATGATCTTCTGTATGCTCTCTCGCTCATCATAGCATCGATTGAATCACAAATAGCAATAATTCTGGCACCTAACGGAATATCCTCCTGTTTTATCTTATTCGGATAACCCACTCCATCCCACCTTTCATGGTGACACAGTACAATATGAGCTATTTCCGAAAGTCCACGGCTTCTGCTTAAAATATTCGCACCAATTTCAGGATGCTCCATAACTAGCTTCCATTCATCTTCACTTAAAGGTCCCGGCTTCATTAAAACTGAATCTGCAATCCCTATTTTTCCGATATCATGCACATGCGCCGCCATGTGTATTTTTTCTGTCTCATCTTGTGAAAGCTGCATCAGTCTGCAAACCTGCTCACACATGTCACTCACCCGGCGGGAATGATCTGCGGTATTACGGTCTCTTGCCTCCAGTGCGGCAATTATGCAATCAATAATGTCATGATAAAATATTATACTTTGTTTTCCAATCATTCCACACCTTTTAATGTTTCCGTCATTTGGTTAGTATTTCCTAACTGTAATTAGGTTAGCACAGACAAATTGATTTGTCAATATAAGTGACTTGTAAATATTTTTATAGAAATTGCTTTTTGAAAGTATATATGATAAGATATAGTTAGCTATAATTAACTCAAATGAGGAGATGATGATTTGAAGATTCAGGAATCGGCTGAAATGTACCTTGAAACCATCTTGATTTTATCCAAGAAGAATCATCAGGTACGTTCCATTGATATTGCAAATGAACTTGACTATGCAAAACCCAGTGTCAGTGTCGCCATGAAAAACCTCCGTGAAAATGGTTATATTGAAATGGACAGCGATTGGCATATTACTTTGACTGAAAAGGGGAGAGATATTGCAGAAGCGATGTATGAAAGACACACCTTGCTTTCTGAATGGTTGACCTTTTTAGGTGTCGACAAAAAAATTGCCACAGAAGATGCATGCAGGATTGAACATGTAATCAGTGCGGAAAGCTTTGAAGCCATCAAAAAATACGTTCGAGAGCATAACTCAAATTAAATTTAATCTTTAATATAAAATAACAGAACCCCGCGGATTCTGTTATTTTTATATTTATAGAGTAAGTGCTTTCCCTAAATTGATGCAGGCACTTTGTGCATCCTGATCAGGCGCCTCATTGCATATAACGCTGTCATTTACAAGTACCGCTCCAAATGACTGGCAGCTTTCTTCCCAATTTCTCATCCATTCTCCGTCTCCCCAGCCATAAGAACCAAAAAGTGCAATTTTCTTACCTTTTAGCCTTGGCTTGCAAGCAGAGAACATAGGTTCAAATTCACTTTCCTCCAATTCTTCAGCGCCCATTGACGGACAGCCGAAAGCAACTGCATCATACTGTTCCAAGGTATCAGGATCAAATTCAGAAGCGGAATATACTGTTACCTCAGCTCCTGTTTCTCTTACACCCTTCGCAACAAATTCTGACATAGATTCAGTATTACCTGTACCGCTCCAAAAAACGACTGCTATTTTACTCATAAATTTATACTCCTTTTTCTTATACTATTTTAAGCAGCAACTGTAAGCTGCATAATAGACCTGCCTCCGGCAAATAATTTCATGTATACTTTTTTGCATTTATTATATAGTTTAAATAACCTTACCGCATTGCATTCATCACTGTAAACCTTCCAGCAGCCTGAACATTTGCTGTTTTTCCCGCGATTCTCAATAAACCCGACAACATCTTCCAGAGGGTACCCTAAGAATACCCCAATCTCATGAGGAAAACTGTTGCTGCAGGCAATACGTTCCTTTAAATGCTCAATACAATATGTAACAGAATTGCAGCTATAGCCATATAGAGCAAGGAAATCTGAAACATTTTTACCTTGCAATTCTTTTTGAAGTCTATTTTTACGATAAACAAATATAATGGCGCGTTCATTGTTATTTTGCAATACATCCAGAAAAACATCCTTATGGTTTAGCTCATGATTGGCTTTACATAAATATGAATTCAATTCAGATGCAGAATCAACAGCAAAGCTGAACAGATTGGCTGTTTTTAGTCCAGCCAAGGTGGGAGAGCAATGTTCAATCAAAAAACGTTCCATCTACGCCTCCATGGATTTTAAAATATGTTCTTCTAATATGCTGCATAAAGCAGTGGCACTGCTTGAATGAACCCGTGCAACAGGTATATTATTACGTTTTGCTTCCCCAACTGCGCTGATGACCATTTTATGAGATACTGTATTTGTAAAAAGAACCAGAAGATCTGGCAATCCTATTTTTTTCTTGAGCGCCCCGTTTTCCTTGGCAAAAACCTTTACCTTGCATCCATAATTCTTGCAAATACCTTCATACTGACATACCATTCTTTCATTACCACCAATAATTACAATACTCAAGATATCACCTCACTTGGATTATGGTTAGTTTAAACTAACCAAGATGTATTTTTAATGGGCATATAAGTAATTGCCCACTTTCTACATGTGGTTAGCTTTGGCTAACCACATGTAGAATATCATAATTGTTTTGTTTTGTCAAGCAAATAGTTATTATAATTTTTATATAAATTTTTTCATTTTATCCGGTATGAAATTCGTGCTGCTAACCGTCCTACAGCGCTCATAGGGATAACTCGTGCCAATGCTGAGATAAGACGCCCAAATTTACGATAAAATATGTTGAACAAAATATATGATTTCTGCTGCGCCTTATGCTTGGGCATGCGGCGAAATATACTGTAAAAGGAATAAAACTCTCTGTACATCCAAAGGTAGCCCTCATATAACTCCTCTGCTGTCATTCCATTAGGCTTAAACACTACATGAGATGTATTGTATTTTGAGAGTTCATATTCAGTTATCCGCCCTTTCTCCTTCATTCGTCGATACAGCTCTGTGCCCGGATATGGAGTGAGAATATGAGAAGTCAGCGTCTCAATTTTATTTTTTACCAGCCAATCAAAAGTTCGTTGAAAAACATCAGGTTCATCACCATCCAGCCCGAACACCATGCTTGCATTGATCATGATGCCCCGTTTATGAATTTCTGTAATAAGTCTTTCATATTTTTCAAAGCAGTTATCCTTGTTTACCCCTTGCAAAGACAAGTTATTGATGGATTCAAATCCTATAAAAAGACTTTGACAGCCTGTTTCTGCCATCAAATCCAGTAAGTCAGGATGGTCCGCAATTTTTGTGGTTACAGCAGCGCTCCATTTCAAATTCATTCCCCGAATTCTGTCAAGCAATTCACGGGTGTATGACGGCACACCGATAAAATTATCGTCAATAAAAAGCACATGTCGGGTCCCAAGCGATTCAATATCCTTTAGTACATCCTTTATGGGACGCTGAACATAAATCCTGTTTTTACAGCTATTGTAACAGAAGTCACACATGTTTGGGCAGCCGCGGCTTGTGGTGATGACGTTTGTATATAAATACCGGTTTTTATCAATCTTGTTGTACGCCGGAGAAACAATCTCATCTCCCTTAAAACCCTCCATATCATGGTATACCTGCTGAAGCCTGCAGTTCACAGCATCCTCTATTATGCGTGTCCACACACGCTCGGCAGCTCCAACGCAAACAGCATCAAAATACTTCATACACTCATCAGGGCTGCTTGTGACGTGTATGCCGCCTGCCACAACAGGGACTCCCAGACGGCGAAACTCTTTCGCAATTTGTACAGCCCGTGTCATTACATCCAAGGTTATTGTAATCCCTACCATGCCCGCGCCACAGTTGTAATCTATTTTCTCAATATTTTCATTTAGCATTATCACTTCATGTCCGTCAGGCGTAAGACTTATCAAAGTAAGCAACGCCAGCGATGGAGCCATACGGGTTTTTAAGTCGGTATCCATCGGACGTTTATTCATTTTAGGCTGTATCAGAATGACTTTCATACATCTAACTCCATCTGCATATAAACACATAAACCAAATCTGCAAGCACCACCGTTGCCCAGTGTATAGCAATAAAAAGTGTAAATTTTTCAACAATACCGTTGGAATCGCTTAATATCATAAGGTAGAATCCGGCAATAGCTATCAGAGTAAGTACTGCAGCTGCCGCAAGGCATTGAATAAGGCTGGCGACATGGTATTCATCATATGGACGTCGGCGGAAAAGCAGCATAAGGACAACCAAGACAGTTATGGCAATTAACGTATAGGCTATGTAGATGTGGTGCCCGGAAGCTAGAAAATTGCTCCACCCAGTCCAAAACTGATGAACACCTGTTGACTTATTGTAATATATCAGTCTTTCAAACTCAACATGTCCAGAAGTTACAATAAAGATAAGCCCGTAAAAGGCCGTAAACATGCTTATGCATACCGCATTGACTCGTGGATTCTTCAAAATATTCTTCATTTCCTATCTCCCTCCTCAAACAGAAACAATCCTTCAATAGATACATCAAAAAATTTCGCCAAATCGTACGCAAGCCAAATTGAAGGGTCAAACTTACCTGTTTCTATTGCATTGATCGCCTGTCGTGAAACTCCCACTTTCTCTCCCAGTTCTTTTTGTGTAAGCCCTAACTCTTCCCTAAGACGCTTTACTTTGTTTTTCATGATATTTCCTCCTGCCATCGTGTCAGGTACACCTTACATACAGCATAGCATAATTTATAGTTTATGTCAAGCTGACCTTACACTACTCAAGTAACCTAATTATAAATTACGTGTTTAGCGCTAACTGTTTTTGACATTTAAATTGATGGTAACATCTCAACAACAAAAGCCATAAAGTCAAAAAACCCCATGGCTTATTATTTACATATGAACTCTTACTGTCTTATGTGTTTTAAAAAGTTCTCTCAACGCAATATACCAGATGGGGCATATCAACATTTCGATAATGTTTGACAAATTCGTCTATGCATCTCATACCATTTCGTTTTGCAACGTTTTGAGATGGAGTGTTTGTATCTCGGATAATGGAGTATACTTCTTTGGTGTTCAGTTTATCGAAGGCATACTCTTTACAGGCAATTGCCGCTTCGGTTGCATATCCGCAATGCCAGTATTCTTTTTGAAACAAATATCCTACCTCCAAAACCATATTGCTGTTGTAATTCTGCATAGTCAATCCGCACTGCCCGATCATTATACCTTTTTCTTTCAAAACAACCGCCCACAAACCAAAGCCGTATTCCCTGTAACGATCGATTTGCTTATCAAGCCATGATTGAACCTCAATATTGCTGAATGCCCCCTCATAAGCGTACATCACATCGTCATCCTGCAATATCTTGCAGAGAAACGGAAAATCCTCCTGTGTCATCTTTCTTAAAATTAATCTTTCTGTTTCTAAAACCATAATTTTTATCTCCTTGCATTCAATATAATTGGTGTTTCCAGCATATATCACTTCAACTTATTATTTATATCAATTATGCATAGTCCTCAAGCGTTCCGGCTGCCATGATCCGATATTGAGATAAGGTTAGTCTTATTATGACTTGAAATTTATTTGTTTTTTATCCTATGGGCTGTTATTATCGTATAGCTATAAGCATTAACTGTTATTTCACAATCAGCCGTACTTATATACCAATTCTTTCCTCTTTTGATTATATTTCTATTAGATTCATCAATCTTTTCCCTGCACCAGCTAACAACATCATCCTTATCTAAACAAAGATTTCTTTTAATACGTTCTACTCCTAAATCGGTTGTGTGCAGCTTGTCTAAGTTTAAAATCAGTACACTTTTATTATTATCATTCATTTTTTATACCATATATTGACCTTTTAAATTTCTGGTTATCTGTTTGTTGCATCTAATATATTATTTATTATAACATAAAAGCAGACTGAAAAGAATACAATACTGCATTTTTTCAATCTGATATGATATAGATATATTTTAGGTATCTAATACTTCTCACAATTCCTAATCTTCCAGCGCTACACTGCCATCACTAAGTGGCAATACCCTGTCTAACCCTATATCATCCTTAAGTAATCATCTAATTTTCTTAATCAAACATAAGCTCGCATATATAAGCTTTCCGGATATATTTACCTCACAAATACAAAAAAGCCAATCGCAACAGCAACCGGCTTCTTTCGATAGAGCATGCTTATAATGTAATTAAGTAAGCTTCAAGTTTATTCCATGCACTTTCCCAATTATAGTCATCATTTTCAACAATAATAGTATTGATCGGAAGTGTTCTTAATATATCTTCCTCAATCTGTTTTCTGTCTTCAATACAACGGATTAATCCTTCAAAACCTTTCAGGTTATTAAGCTTTCCATATGGCGTTTTTTCTGTATATGCAACCGCCATGTCTATCCAATTGCCATGTTCAGATACCCTTTCTTTTGCAATTCGTTCAATAGTTTCTCTAATACTTGGTTGAGACAGATAAATAAGAACAGGTGATAAGTTTATGACGGAAGAAAGCAACTTATTTAAATGCTTTTCAATATCTGTTTTATTGGCTAATTGATAATTCTGCAATTCATTGATATGGTTTTGAAAAAAAGCACATTCAAAAATATTCAGTATGTCTTTCTCTACTGCTTGTTTTCCAAATGCAGACCATCTGCTGTAAATAAGATTACAAAAAACATCAAAATCTACTCTATTATCATATACCTCGTAATTTTCAAGTTCTTTATAAAATTCTCTGTTATCTGTTTTGACTTGAGTATAAGCTATGATTGCATAATCACCATTAATGTTCATATTTTTTCTTATTTCGCTTTCAAGCTCACTGTATTTAAACAGTAAATTATCTAGGGAACCTAGTGGCACACATGCTGACCACGCCAAGTCAACAGGGTGCGCCTGACCTTCATTAAAAAGATTAACTGCTATACCCTTATTTCTGTAATAATCTGCTATCTTTTGAGCAAAAGTAGATTTTCCCGAACCAGGTATACCTTCAACCATTATTAATTTTGTTTTCATTTTATCACTTCCCATTATACAAACGTTTGTATGATGAAATTTCAAATCCCTTTACTTCTTTGTAGGTAAATATAAACAAAGAGGAAAATCACAAATTATGTTCATTTGTCAAATATCTTAATAAAATTCTTCTGTTGTTTTCTATTTATGTAACCGCAGTGTAAATAGAATTCATGTGCACCTACCCTGTCAAAACCTGAAACAAGTCGAACACCGCAGCAACCACATTCTTTAGCCCAACTTTCTATAGCATCTAAAAGTGCCTTGCCAACTCCATTGCCACGAAACCTTTCATCAACCGCAATAGCCATTATATTTTTTAACGAGTCTGAATAAGTGCATTCATAATCACATCCATGTATATATCCCACAACAGTATCTTCTATACAAGCAACAAAAACCTTATCGGTTTTCCTATTCAAAATTTCAGATAACCTATCTTTTGTCTTATTTAAGGGATATTCATATCCGAAAGCATTTTTGTTAAGCTCGTGTATTCTAAAATAGTCCGAAATGTTGCATTCCCTAATTATCATGACATTCCATCTCCTAATATTTAAATATATGACATTAATCCGAATTTCAACTCTACAAATTTTTTCATAGTTTCGTTGGATAAAAATCATTTTCTACTTGTTGACACAATGTATATAGCGATGAAATACTTTTGATTTGTGAACGGTTCATTTGATTTAGCTGGACTGATATGCTATCTAAAAACGCCGCAATCTCTTCACGGTTTGAATAATCAAAAGCTGCATATGTTTCCTTCATTGTACGAAAAAAATGTTTTATCCGGTGAGTCTGTACTGACAGTTTTATAGCATTAAGCGTTAATATCTGACGCATGTGTTCATTTGTATAAACGCGATACCTGTTTTCTTTATTTCTTTCCGGAAATAAAAGTCCTGCCTTTTCCCAATATCGAATAGTTGTAACAGGAATACCTGTTTCTTTACTTACTTCTCCTATGCTCATTTTTCTTGGAACTGCTGTATGAAAATTATCATGAAGCAGCATTTCTACAGTTTTTTTATACGTTCGTTTTTCATTCCACAAATCGGCTTGTGCCTTATTAGCAATCCAGAGTGCCTCGTCAATGTGTCCCCCTTTTAATTCTGCCATTACTTTTGCAATAAAAGTTAAGCCAAACGCTGTCAGCATCTCTCTAATACAAATAAAATATGCCAAATGCTTTTCTGTATAAATCCTATACCCTGCGGAAGAACGGGATACTGGCGGTATTAATCCTCTTTCCTCATATCCTCTTAAAGTTGTAGTACTTATTTTAAGCTGCCTGGCAATATCTATTGGACGAAATATCATATGCATTACTCCTGTTATCAAAAGTATTAACATTATACTATGTATGAAAGGTTATATCAATAAAAACCTGTCACTTACAGAGTGTATTGAAATAAAGTTTGCTCATTGCAGTAGTGTTGTATAATGAAGATAAGAAAACTAAATATGGTGGAGGTAATATTTATGGATAGTTTTACAAAAGAAGAGTTAGAAGAGGCTCGCCGTGCAATAGCTTCAACGCTTAGTAAATGTGAGAAAGCACAGTTAAAATTGAAATCAGGTACTTTTCAACACACAATGATTGTACAAGGGATAAAGGCTTACAAGATTGCAATAGAATTGATAAAAAAAGAGCCGGAAACAAATATTACAAACAACTCATTTGAGAGCAAATATATGAAAGAAGGATTAGAAGAAGCTATTCAGGCTATAACATCGGCAAATAGCAGGGTTGAGAAAATATTACCTAAATTTGAAACAGGTACTTCTCAACATACATTAGCCATACGCAGAATAAAGGCATTTTATATTGCAACAGAACTAATAAAAAGAGAATTAGAGCGTTTCACATAGTGTTGTCCAATATAAGAAATCCCACCTACCTTAAAAAGCCCAAACAAACAAATATGTTCAGGCTTTTTATTTTGAAACAGATATGCTACATTTTGCAATTAGGACCAGTTTATTTTATTTTTGTATTTATCGCATCACATATTCTTTTAAGGCCTTCTGCCAAGACAGATTTCGGGCACGCCAGATTTAACCTTATGAAACAATCTGAATTTTGTACAAACATATTGCCTCCCTCTAACAGAACTCCTGCCTTATGAGCAAAAAACATTGGAAGGTCCTCATCCTTGTTGAAATAAGCGCTTAAATCTACCCATGCAAGATATGTTGCCTCAGAAATATTAAAACCGGCTTTTGGTAAATTTTCCTTTAAATACTCTTTTGCAAACGCAAAATTGATATCAAGATAAGCTCTAAGCTCCTCTAACCAAGGCTCTCCCTTTTCATAAGCAGCCTGAGCACCGGCTACACTTAAAGGATTGTCAAAATTGTAATGTCTCGAGAGCCAAATTTCTCTTAATGCTGCATTTGGTATAATTACATTTGAAATCATCAATCCGGCCATATTAAAAGTCTTGCTTGGTGCCATACATGTAACTAACTTATCATAATCAGGGAATAATTTAGCTAATGGTATATGTTTTTTCTCTACTCTCAAAAGATCACAATGAATCTCATCCGAAATAACCCACAAATTATTTTTTACACATATTTCTCCTAACTTTCTGAGTTCTTCTTCAGTCCACACTCTGCCTGAGGGGTTATGCGGGTTACACAAAATAAAAAGAGTTGTTTTTTCATCAGCTGCTTTCCGTTCAAAGTCATCAAAATCAATCCTGTAATATCCATTATCATTTATAAGATCTGAGCATAGAAACTCACGATGGTTAAAATCTGCAGCATATTTAAAATATGCATAGGAAGGAGTTAAAAAAATCACCTTATCTTCCGGCTTGCAAATATAGTCAACAAGTTCATATAATGCAGGTATGATACCGTTGGACATAACCAAATGTTTTTTTTCAAAGCTCCACTCATATCTTCTCATGCACCAGTTCACAAAAGCATTATAATAGTCATTCGAAAATATTCTTGTATAACCAAATATCCTTTTGTCCAGTCGTTCTTTGATCGCATCAATAACTACCTGCGGTGTTGCAAATTCCATATCCGCAACCCACATTCTGATAAATTCTTCATCTTTATATGGAAATTCCATAGAATCATCCGCATGGAAGATATAGCTTCGAAAACCATCTGTATTCATTGCATTTGTATTTCTTCTGTCTATAATTTCATCAAAATTGTACATAACCTTATCCCACCTTTTTTTATAAATATTTAAAAATAACTATACTAATTTTACTTATAAAAAAGTTGTTAGTCAAAGCATCATAAGTTTCGTTTAAATAGAAATTTATTTAAACTTTTCTATTTAAAATTGAATTTTAGTCCCCTTTATGTTATAATAATTTAAATATTAATTTTGAGCTTATATATTAATGTATTATTCTATTTTAAATAAACTTTTGAGGTGTTCTATGTCTGAAATTAGCATTGAAATAGGTAAAAGAGTCAGAAACCTCCGCAAGAAAAGAAAAATGACGATAGAAGAACTGTCAAAAATTATAAACAAAAGCAAGGCAACTGTTTCTAAATACGAAAAGGGTGAAATTGTAACAGATATTGTTACACTGTACGATATCGCCGATGCACTGCAAGTACATGTTGAGCAACTTCTTTATTGCAAGCCTGAACGCACAAGAATATCTGCACAAAGTAAAAATCCGGCGTTTTTCAGTGGTTTATCTCAATTTTATTCCTATGTTTTTGACGGACGTACAAACCGGATAATCAGATGCGTATTTGATGTTTTATCAGAATCCGGAGAATCAAGATACAAAATTATGATGTACATGAATTTTAAAGATTACGAAAATTACCAGAACTGTGAAAATACATATTGGGGTTATATAGAACATTATGATGCTCTTACAAACATCTTAATGAAGAATCAGGATACACCCATGGAGCAGGTGACTGCAAGTATCTTAGCATCCTTCTTGGATTCTGATACTAAATGGGGACTGTTTTTTGGAATTTCTTCACGCCCCATGATGCCGATCGCAGTAAAAATGCTTTTTTCTAAAAAGATGTTAAAAGAAGATGAAACTCTTATAAAAATGCTCAAGGTCTCAAAAGAAGATATCCGACTACTGAAACTTTATAACATGCTTTCCGTGACATAACTGTTAGCTTTTTACCGTTATTCAGCAAAATTTCATATAACAATTTAATTCTTTCATTCTTACAGAAAGGACACGTTCCCCTGCCTCTAGCAGGTAGTTGAATTAACCCTTTTCCCCTATACTTCTTAGACATTTCAATCTCCTTCTACAGAATTGCTCACATCCTTTAAGTTCTTGTAGACGATTTTCCTTATAGATTCGCTGCTTAAACAAAATAATTCTGCTAACTCATCCATAGTTAAACCGTCCTTATACTTTTTTAATATTTCATTATTTCTGAAAGTAATCTCTTCCCTCGAACCGCTCTTTTTCCCCCAATTTCTTCTCACATTTGCTGCTATCATATCAAGCAAAACAAAAAAGCCGACTGTAAATGCAATCGACTTCCTGCAACCAAAATTATTTATCTGTAAAATAGATGCATAATAAATTTAAGCGTCTTTAAATAAGCCGCGTTCACGAGCTTCTCATTATGTTCATTTTGTTGCATAATATTCGCTGGCTAAGAGGCTATACATTGATGCATCAACAATTCCTTTATTACTAACGTCCGCCTGTCTTAATGTTCCCTCGTATTTTAGTCCGCATTTAGCCATAACTTTACCTGAATTAGGATTGTTTGGATCATGCTGCGATTCTATACGATTTACCTTTACATCGTTAAAAAGGAATGGAATGATTCCTGAAAATGCTTCACTTGTGATACCTTGATTCCACCACTTACTTCCAATGCAGTAACCTATATGGACAATATTAAGCATTTCATTTTTATCGACAATGCTAATTGTCCCAATAGGTTCATTTATCTCTTTTAATACAATAGCCCACTGATAAAAATCCTTTTTTTCATAGGCTTTTATCCAATCTTCCATTACATTTTTCGTAATGTCAATAAAATTGTGTGTTGGCCATCTTAAAAACTCCGTAACCTTTTCATCGCTCGTCCAATTATTAAACGCCGCGAAGGCATCATTCTTTGTAAACTTTCGTAGTAACAGCCGCTTTGTTTCAATTTCTTTTGTCCCCATGTGATTCATTGTCTGCTCTCCCTTCGCCTAATCATAATAATCTCCATCTATGTAAAATTATATACCTTTTACTGTAACAAAACAATAAAAATCAGACCGAAAAAGATACACATCTGAATCATTTTAAATCTGAACTTGCAAAGCAACTGCCGGAACTAACTGCCTGCAACCATCCTTTGCCGAAGTTTCATAATGAAATTAAGGTGCCAAGTCATAATCAAACCTATATCCATACAATTCTGGCTTGTAATTTTGAATGACATTGTCAAACCAACCTTGCATCTGGAGAGGAAGAGGGAACATATGTCACCCCGGATGGAAAATTGAATATACTAAAAAGAAGTTCATAGCAAGAGGTGATTTATCATGCATTTTTCATTTATCGTAATTTTGGAAGCTATGATGCTTGCTTCCGCGTTATCTTTGGATGCATTCATTGCAAGTTTTGCTTACGGCAGCAAGAAAATTAGAATACCGTTCAAATCTGCTCAAGTCATTAGTTTGATTTGCAGCTCTATTACCGGGTTGTCCCTTTTAGCGGGAACTATACTCAGGCAATATATTCCTGATTGGCTTACAATAACTATCAGCTTTGTGGTTTTATTTATATTAGGAATAATAAAATTGTTGGACAGCATCACAAAATCTATTATCAGGAAGTATAGCAACCTTAATAAAGAAATCAAGTTTTCAATGTTTAACTTCAAATTTATTTTGAATTTATATGCAAATCCCGAAGATGCTGATATAGACGCGTCAAAAACACTTTCTCCAACCGAATCCGCCTCGCTTGCGTTCGCCCTCTCGTTGGATGGTATTACGGTAGGACTTGGTGCAGCTATTGGAAATGTAAACGGACTGGCTGTTTTCATATGCTCCCTTATAACAGATATGACTGCTGTATTATTGGGGAGCTTTTCAGGGAATAAAGCGGCAAAGAAAATCTCGTTTAATTTATCTTGGTTAAGCGGAATTATATTAATAATATTGGCTTTCTCAAAATTATTTTAAACCCTTAACATGTTATAAATAGTTACATAGAAGCATTAACTATTGCATAAATATGTATTGTCAAAAATGCCAAACAAAGGCCATTTATTCAAAATCGCTATTATCCAATGATATTCGTCAGAAGATAATAGCGATTACTTGCGCGGTAACTACAAGATTAATTAGAATTATGCAACAGATGAAATATACTTTATGCGATAGGTATTAAAATATGACCGTAGATTGACAAAACTTCCTTGAACCAAAAGCTCCACATAACTGTAATGAAGCAATATAAAAAAATCTGTCAGTTCATAATACTATGGACTGACAGATTTATAACTTGGCGGAGGCGGTGAGATTCGAACTCACGAGCCGGGTTTAAGCCGACCGAACGATTTCGAGTCGTTTCCGTTATGACCGCTTCGGTACGCCTCCATTTAATAAAGCAGAATTTAGAGTCAGACTCGTTATGACCACTTCGATACGCTTCCAAAACCGAAGACTATATTAGTTTATCTAAACAAAGGTTTTTTGTCAATATAATATTTATGCTTGACAGATGATATGTTCTTCAGTAAATCATTTTTATAATAAGACTCTCAGCTAAACGACTTTTATCCTACTAAAACAATCACTTGAATGCTGATTTTGCAGGATTCCGCAGCCTAACACACAAATTCAACCATTCACTATTACTCATTTATATTGGTGTTCGAAAATCAACCTCTACATGCTTATTTGGCTTTCATTGCCTCGGGGAGTTACAGTGTTGATTTGACGAAAGCTGCAGCTTTTGCACTAACTAAATCAAGCAGTGAAATAATCACATATAATCATAAACTCGTTGCAATGACCTGCCGTTATTTTTCAGGGTGACTTCTAAAAAAGAACTGCAGGCCATAATTAATATGATTTATTTTATAACGGTCTTTCCGCCCATATATGGCTGCAATGCAGCAGGTATATTGACAGAGCCGTCCGCATTTAAATTATTTTCTAAAAAAGCAATCAGCATTCTCGGAGGCGCAACTACCGTATTGTTTAATGTATGTGCAAAATACTTGTTGTTGTTTTCATCTGAAACACGTATTTTTAGCCTTCTGGCCTGTGCATCACCTAAGTTGGAGCAGCTTCCCACTTCAAAGTATTTTTTCTGTCTCGGAGACCATGCTTCGACATCCACTGATTTAACTTTCAAATCAGCCAGATCCCCTGAACAGCATTCAAGTGTTCTTACAGGAATATCCAAAGAACGGAATAAATCTACTGTGTTTTGCCACAGCTTGTCGAACCACATAGGGCTTTCTTCAGGCTTGCACACAACTATCATTTCCTGTTTTTCAAACTGATGGATTCTGTATACTCCTCTTTCCTCTATTCCGTGAGCTCCTTTTTCCTTTCTGAAGCATGGTGAATAGCTTGTTAATGTTTGAGGCAAAGATGATTCAGGCAATATTGTATCGATGAATTTGCCGATCATTGAATGTTCGCTGGTTCCTATTAAGTATAAATCTTCTCCTTCAATTTTGTACATCATCGCATCCATTTCAGCAAAACTCATAACACCTGTAACAACTTCGCTGCGTATCATAAAGGGAGGTATGCAGTAAGTAAATCCACGGTCTATCATAAAATCTCTTGCATAAGAAATAACTGCCGAATGAAGTCTGGCTATATCACCCATTAAATAATAAAAACCGTTGCCTGCAACCTTTCTTGCACTTTCTAAATCTAAACCATTAAATTTCTCCATTATTTCAGCATGATACGGTATTTCAAAATCAGGAATCAATGGTTCTCCATAGCGTTTTACTTCAACATTTTCGCTGTCATCCTTGCCTATGGGAACACTTGGATCAATGATATTAGGTATAGTCATCATTATTTTTAAAATCTTTGCTTCAAGTTCTGTTTCCTTATTTTCCAACTCTGCAAGTTCCTCTTGATTTGCAACTACTCGTTTCTTAAGTTCTTCGGCTTCTTCTTTTTTGCCCTTAGCCATTAATCCGCCTATTTCTTTGGAAATTTTGTTTCTTTCTGCTCTGAGGCTATCTGCTTTTTGTTTTGCTTCTCTGCTTTCGATATCTAATGCTATTACCTCATCCACTAAAGGAAGTTTGTTATCCTGAAATTTTTTCTTTATATTTTGTTTTACGGCTTCAGGATTTTCTCTTACAAATTTTAAATCTAACATATTATCCTCCATAATTAATTATAATCTAAATACAAAAACTCCCGTCTCTGATTTAGAGACGAGAGATACTCGCGGTGCCACCCTAATTATTATACCTGACGGGGACATTCCTCTTATCTCTCAGAGACTATCCCGCTCAAAAAGAGGTGTGTACCCATACCTATGTATAATCACTTAATAAGTTATCGCCTACATACGTCCGGGTTAATTCCCCGGAAACTCCGGAACGGATTCAATAACCACTGTATCAGTTTCCACCATCCACTGACTCTCTAAAACACTGAATTATTTACTGCTTTCCATCATCGTCATATATTTAATTGTAATATATACTACTGATGCTGTTTTGTCAATATTGACTTTACATTTTATTTATTCTCTTATAAAGTAGTTTTTTCGCTAAATATTTCTTCTCTTAGCTTTTGAGCTGTAGGAGTGATTGCAATTCCTCCCTGTGCTGTTTCTCTCAATTCCGGAGGAAGCTGCTTGCCAACCTTGTACATTGCCCATACAACTTCATCAAATGGTATTTTGCTTTTGACTCCGGCCATTGTAATTTCTGCTGTTGTAAGTGCACTTACAGTTCCTGCAATATTCCTTTTTGCACAAGGGACCTCTACAAGACCTGCTACAGGGTCGCAGATTAACCCAAGGATATTTTTCAGAACTATGGCTGCCGCATCTAATGCCTGTTCGGGAGTTCCACCCATCATTTCAACAACTGCCGCTGAACCCATTGCCGCCGCTGAACCACATTCTGCCTGACATCCGCCTTCCGCCCCCGCCAGTGTGGCATGCTTGGCAATAATTATTCCGACGCCGGAAGCCGTGAATAATCCGTTTATCATGTCTTCTTCCGACTTGTTAAGTCTTTCTGCGGCAGAAATTATGACCGCCGGCAAGATTCCGCATGAGCCCGCAGTGGGACTTGCCACAATTCTTCCCATTGCTGCATTAACTTCAGATGACGAAATTGCTCTTGCCATTGCCTTAACCATGAAATCCCCGGTCAATGTATTTCCGCTGTCCGCATATTTTCTCAGCCTGTAAGCATCTCCTCCTATAAGGCCGCTGACTGATTTTATTTCCTTTTCCTGAGCAAGACTTGAGGAGCTCATCATCACATGAAGGTTCTTTCTCATCCTTTCAATTACATCTTCTCTGCTCAGCTCTGACTTTGCCATTTCTGATCTGATGGTATATTCCCATATGGAAATATTCTCTTTTTTGCATATATCTATTAATTCTATACCGGTTGAAACAAACATCACTGCCTCCTTATATAATCGGGTTTATAAACTTCACGTTTTCAATTTCTTCTATTTGTTTAATTCTGCTCATTACATTTTCGGAAATCAGACTGTCGGTTTCCAATGCCATAGTTGCCATTTTTCCTTTATCGCTTCTGTAAACCCTCATATTGGCTATGTTTATATTATTTTCATACAGAATAGACGATATCTTTGATATAACTCCCGGTAAGTCCTTGTGCTGTGTCAGTATTGTAGGACGTTCTCCGGTAAACTCCACATTTTGACCATCAATGTTAAAAACAAGAATATTTCCGCCTCCTATGGAAGAGCCGGTTACTTCCGTTATGTATCCATCTTCTTTTGTTATAATGAATTTAACTGTATTTGGATGGACGTCGCCTAAATCTGTTTCAATAAACTTAATCTCAATTCCTTTTTCAGCAGCTATATCAAATGATCTTTTTAAATCTTCATCCCATGGATCCATGTTCAATATACCGGCAACTAATGCCTTATCCGTACCATGGCCCTTATATGTCTGGGCAAATGAACCATGCAGCAGAAATTCAACCTTTATTATTTTTCCTCCGGCTATAATGCTCGCAACCTTAGCTAATCTTGCAGCGCCAGCCGTATGGGAACTTGACGGTCCAATCATTATTGGTCCTAGAATATCAAAAACACCGTAATCCCGCATAATTATCTCCTCTTAATTGCTGTTTAATCCTTTTTCTGAACTGTATCAACTATCATTGCAACTGCCTGGTCTCCAGAAACATTACATGCTGTTCCAAAGCTGTCCTGTGCTATGTACAATGCAATCATCAACGCAAGCATCGGTTCTGTAAATCCCAGAATAAGCTCTAAAACACCAAGTGATGCCATTACAGCACCGCCTGGGACTCCAGGTGCAGCCACTATTGTAATACCCAGCATGGCAATGAATCCCGCAAATGAACTTATATCAACCGGCAGGTTATTTAACATCATAACAGCCATTGCGCAAGTAGTCAATGTTATCGTGCTCCCTGACATATGTGTGGTTGCGCAAAGAGGAATAACAAACTCCCTTATTCCTTTTGATATTCCCATTCTTTCCGAACACTGCAGATTGACAGGAATAGTTGCTGCCGATGATTGTGTTCCTAATGCAGTCATATACCCGGGAACCTGGTTTTTTAAACAATATACTAAATTCTTTTTTGAAATTGAACATCCTATGGCAAACTGGAACACAATAACAATTAAATGCATTGCAATTACAATTAAGAATACCTTCCAAAATACAGAAAACACCGTTGCAACCTGCCCTGTGTGTGTCATGTTTATAAAAACTCCGACTATATAAACCGGAAGGAGCGGTATAACAATGTTTTCAATTACCTTTGTAATAATTTTTTGAAATCCATCCGCGGCTTTTCTCAATGGTTCACTGTCTATGGCAGCAATTCCCAATCCTAATATAAATGCCAGTATTAAAGCTGAAACAACTTGCATTATTGCAGGCATTTCAACTGTAAAATATGGTTCCAACGCAGCTGCTGATTCGGTAATATTGCTTGCCGTTCCTGGATTTATAAACGAAGGCAGCATTGTCGTACCCACAAAATATGCAAAAAAACCAGATATAAGCGTAAACCCATAAGCTACAGCTACAGTAATTCCTAATAGCTTGCCTGCACCTGTACCTAATTCTGCTATACCTGCTGTTACAAATCCCAATATGAGCAATGGTATAATAAAACCTAAAAAATTACCAAATATAGAACTAAAAGTAACAAAGATTCGGTTAAACCAATTTGGAGCAAAGCTTCCAAATAATAAACCAAAAATAATTCCTATAATTATTCTTGATATAAGCCCCAGTTTAAATTTTTTTTCTTTCATAAAATTTATCTCCTTTAAATTACTTTATATTGTAATATTTCCTCAATTCTTCTTATTATTCCAAATAAAAACTCAATCCGAAGATTGAGTTTCACTTTTCTTATTTTATGTTGCCGAATGTTTCAACTGCATGTTTTAATTTATTCACAATCGGCAGATTGTATGGACATTTTCTTTCACATTTTCTGCACCTTACACAAGCTGTGGCTTTGACGGGCAAGGCCTCATACTTGCTCTTGCCGTATTCGGGAAGATTATATCTTGTAACATAACCTTCGAAAAGAAATACATTAGGTATATCTATGCCTTCAGGACACGGTTTACAGTATCCACATCTTCTGCAAAAATCATTTCCTAAAATTTCAACTTCCTTGTTCAATTCTTCATACTCTTCTTCAGTCAGGGTAGCTGAGCTCTCACCAACAGATGCATTTTCAACAACCTGTTCTATTGAATCCATGCCTGGTATTGCAACATTTATTAAGTTGCTGTTTATAATATATTTTAATGATAATTTTTGTTTTGTGAATGCACCTCCTGCCATCGGCTTCATTGCAATGGTGCCTAAACCTTTTTCCAATGACTTTGTAAATAATTCCGTCCCTTGTGATTCTACAGGATTGAAAGGAAATTGTATAGTTTCAAATTCATCATGCTCTATTGCCTGCATTAGAATTTCTCTTATATGCCCTGTTATGCCTATGTGTTTTACAAGACCTTTTTCTTTTGCTTCAACCAATGCTTTCAATGCTCCGTTTTCTGAAAGAGTCAGATCAAGCTGCTCTTGTTTGCTTACATTGTGGACCTGAAATAAATCAATGTAATCCAGCCCCATTGTTTTTAAGCTTTTTTCTATAGCCGCTTTCATTGATTCATAATCATAGCTCATTGCCTTTGTTGCAATATAAAAATTTTCTCTTCCTGCTTCTTTAAGTGCATTTCCGATATATTGCTCGCTTATGGTATAAGCCTGGGCCGTATCAATAAAATTAATGCCTTTGTTCCTGGCTTCTATGATAATTTTTGTTGCCTCTTCCTGACTTACTCTTTGTATGGGTATTCCGCCGAATCCGATTACAGACACTTCCATGCCTGTTCTTCCTAGTAATGTTTTTCTCATCTTTTTCTCCTATATTATATAATATCTAATTATATAGCAGTTAAAAGACAACGTCAACATTCTGCATAAAAACAAACATCCCGCAATCTTTTAGACTGCGGGATGCTTATATGATTTGGAAGAAGATAAAAAAAGTATTATCTGATATAGTTATCTGCAATTTATCATTATTTATTCATATATTTAAAAATTTTATAATATTAATTAACTGAGGAAGGTGATTCATTGAAAAGTTTATTAGTGTTTCTTCCTGTTTTTGTGTTATATATATCAATTTTCAGATTTGTTTATTTAGAAGATGGACTGAGCATAATACTGCATGTTTGTCTTCCTATTGTTATGGGCGTAATCATAGCTGCAGTATTAAACCCGATTCTGGTTTTTATCCAGAACAAAATGAAAATTAAAAATAGATATATGGCAATTATTATAACTTTTATGTTAATAGTTTTAATAATTGCCTTAATCGTCACAATTATCACGCCAAATATCGCCATCAGCATCAAAAAATTAATGAAGGATATACCTGTTTTATTTTATAAAGCAAATCGATATCTGTCCGATTTCGGTGATGAGAACGCATTGCTGAAAAAGTGGCTTGTGGAAATAACCGAAAAACTTTCTTCTCTCATGTCTTCTTTATTAAATTTTGCAATTGAAAAGGTTATTAACATTTTTGCTGCTGTGGGCAACTTATTGCTTGCGATAATCATTTCAGTTTACATACTTATTGACAAGGAGAAAATTGAAAACTGGATGCTGCGCCTTTGCTGCACTGTTTTTGGCAAAAAAGTATCCCGGGAAATGTTTAAGATTATCCACAGTCTGTATGACAATGTTTCAAGCTACATAGCAGGAAAATTGATTGCATCTGTCATTAGTGGCTTTTTAATATACATAGGTTCCAAATATCTTATAAAAAACCCCTACCCCGTAATTGACAGCCTGATTATCGGAATCACCGACATAATTCCATACTTCGGTACCTTTATAGGAGGCATTCCCATAATGCTGTTAAATTTGCTGTATGATTCAAATAAAGGTTTTTTAATGATTATTTATATTCTCATAGTCCAGCAGATAGGCAGCTTGATTATAGATCCCAGGATACTAAGCAGCAAACTTTCAGTTAAACCAATCATAATAATTATTTCCATTATAATCGGAGGAGGATTATTCGGTCCTGTGGGTTTATTTTTGGCAACACCTGTTGCAGCAGTGATCAAGTCGTCAGTTGACGCTTTTATAAAATTTAAGCTAAAAAGCGATGATGGAGACTTTTCAGTAAAATAACCAAAAGTATGCACATTTGTGGATAAATCTGTTGACAACTGCCTAAAAAAGCATTAAATTTGTGTATAACTTCTTTAAACAACTGAAGAAGCCTGTGCATAACTCATAGAAATTAAGGTGAAATACTAATGTGGAATGATAAAAATTACCATACTTTAGATTATGAAATGAAAAAAATCTTTGGAGAAAAAGCTATTAAACTGTCGATTGACGGAAATTTTACTTGCCCGAACAGGGATGGCACCATAAGCTGCAGAGGTTGTATTTTTTGCAGCGAAAGAGGCTCCGGGGATTTCAATTCGGATAAAAATAAATCCATAACCGAACAAATTGAAGAGCAAAAACAAATAATGTCAAAAAAATGGAAAAGCAGCACCTATATTGCATATTTTCAGAATTACACAAATACCTATGACACTGTTGAAAACTTGAGGAAAAAATTTTACGAAGCTTTAAACTGCGAAAATATCAAGGGTCTTGCCATAGCTACAAGGCCTGACTGCATAGATTTCGAAGTTTTAAAGCTTCTAGAAGAATTGAATTCCAAGACATTTCTCTGGGTGGAGCTTGGGCTTCAGTCCATTAATGATAAGACAGCTGATTTTCTTCGAAGAGGGTATAAGACAGAGAAGTTTGACAAAACTTATGAACAGCTGAAAAATAAAAAAATAAGGACCGTTGTCCATTTAATATTTGGAATTCCCGGCGAAACAAAGACGCAAATGTTGGACTCCGTAAAATATGTTTCCGAAAAAAATGTGTGGGGAGTAAAGCTTCACATGCTGCATGTCTTAAAGAACACCGATTTGGCTGAATATTATGAAAAAACAAAATTTAAAATATTAAGTCTTGCAGAATATGTTGAAATCGTATGTGATGCACTGGAACTGCTAAGACCCGAAACAGTTATCCACAGATTAACAGGCGACGGAAAAAAATCTGAATTAATAGAACCTCTATGGACACTTCATAAATTAAAGGTGCTGTCAGATATTGACAAAGAATTGAAAATCAGGGAAAGCCGCCAAGGTAAAAAACTTCCATTGTAATGTTAATGTAATACTATAAATGCAGATTTAAGATATAATTATTATAAGAAAAATACTGTAAATATAGTATTTTTTATTTGAAATCAGGGTGTATAAGATGAAAAAAATATTGTTATTAATTATAATTTTAATAATAGCCCTCGCTTCATTTACGAATGTATATGCGCAAAGTTTTCCTGACATAAGTAAAGACATAGTAGAAGCAGCCGGTTTATTGTCAGGCTACGGAATTGTACAGGGCTATCCTGACGGTACATTTAAGCCTGAGAAGCAGGTAACCCGCGCAGAAATGGCTAAAATAGTGACAGTCGCAGCCGGATTATCTGAGTATTCAAAAAACATGACCTCTGTTTATGATGATATGCACGGACATTGGGCAGAAAGCTATGTAGAGCTTGCAAATGTTCTTAATATAGTAAAAGGAATTTCACCTACAGCATATGGTCCTGACAATATAATTAAATTTGAAGAAGCTTATACAATGATAATCAGGCTTTTAGGTTACAGTGATGAATCCCTGGTAGGATATTGGCCTTCTAATTACTATGCAAAAGCGGCAGAGCTTGGCTTATTTAAAAATGTAAATACCAACAGCGAATTTGCATCAAGAAAAGATGTTACATTGATGCTTTACAACGCATTAAGCTGCGATCTGGTAAAGATAAAAGACAACAAAACCATATACTCTACAGGTAAGACGCTGCTTTCATCACTTGGTAAAATGGTAACCAAGGAAATCACAATGAGTGACCTTAAAACCGATAGTTTTGATTTTGCAAACTACCTGTTCAACAAATGGGATGTATATTACGATAATAAAGGAAATGCAGTATATGTAACAAATCCAAGATACAATGAATTTTCAGGAACAGTAACAAGCTTGCTATCAAACAGGGTTATATTCGTGACGGATGACTATGGCAATGTAAGAGCATTTAAGCTTCCTGACATACCAATTGTCATAAACGGTGAAAAAGGAAGCCTCAATAATTTAAACGGAAGCAAAATAAGAGTTGTTTACGAGGATGATTCCTTTAACGGAGCTGTTATAGGAATAACGGCTTATAAGGAAACTGATGTTATAGTAGTTGAAAGAGATGATTTGTACAAAACAGGCAGCAAATTATTTGCAGGCAAAAATCTTCCTGTAAAGCAAAACGGAGAAATTAATTACAGCAAGCTGCATATATACGGCGATGCAACTAAACTGGAAGATATTGAAGCAAATGATGTTGTATATCTTTACGAAACCAAGGAATCAGCCAGAATTACGGCACTTACTCTGAATGTTGTAAGAAAACAGACAGATGGTATGGTAACAGGTATTCAGACAGCAGACAACAGTACATTTTACACTGTTAACAATATAAGCTACAAAACAGGAGATAACTTCAAATATACCGAAAAGGTTTCTGTTAATGACAATGTAAAGCTAATACTGGACAAAAATAATAACATAATAAAAATTAATATTTTAAACTACGGAAAATATCCCACAACATTCGGCATAGTGCTGAGTGTGAGCAGCACCGGCGACAGTTCGGCTGTGAGAATATTTGATGAATTCGGAGGAATAAAAAATTACACTCTCGCCGATAATTCCAGCGTAATGAGTGTGACAGATGATGGTAAAAATTTGATTAAAAAGACATATTTAAAAAAGAATGATATTGTCAAATTCGATCCGGTGGCAAGCGGAACGTTGAAAATAATTAACTACATTCCTTCCCCGACATATATTGCAACCAAATACAATGCCGATACACGAACTATGTCAAACGGTTACTGGATTTCAGCAGAAACATTTATAGTTTATGAATCAAACGGCAAATATCAGCTGCTTAAACCAAATCAGCTGGATACTTATCTGGAGGGCAAAGCAGTTATCGGATACAATGCACATGTTGATGCTTTATACCTGAGCAAAGGAATTAAGTCTGATAATGCCATAACCGTTACTCCGGAAGTGCCTCAGACATATAACGGCACAATTTACGGAATAATAAAAGGCGTTACTAAGATTGACAGCACAACTAGCCATGTACAGTTTTTTAACAACAGCAATGTATTTTCTGTTTCAAACACATCTGCTGCCGGCAAAAAAGTTTCATCTGTTTTAAATGTTTATATAAAGGCAGACATAGTTAACGGAATAATAACAAATATTGAAAGGGTAACACCTGAAACTGATAAGGTTAAAATAACGCAAATTTATACAAACCAATTGTTAATTGACAGCATAACATACATGGAATATTCATCCGACCTAACAGTTTATGTTTGTACAACAGATAAGTCAGGAAATATCACAAGCTTTAAAACAGGTTCTAAATACGACATTAAAGCAGGCTCGACTGCTCAATTGTATGATTTGTACGGCGGTTTTGATGGTATAATAGACGTGGTATTGGTGTTTAATTAAATCAAAAATCATAGTAAATAAGGAGATTCTCTCAACACTTAGATGACAACGTCATTCTGAGCACCGAGAAAATCTCCTTCCTTTTTACAATTGCCAATCTATCGCTAATCAATTGCCTATCAATTGCTTCTCAATTGTTACTACACTATTTTAGTTGTGAAATTCTCTATATTCCATACATCGGTTATGAAGCTTTCGTAAAAGTACGGCTCGTGGCTTACTAAAAGAATTGTCCCTTTGAATTCAGCCAATGCCTTTTCCAATTCATCCTTTGCCTCAGGGTCCAAATGGTTTGTAGGTTCATCAAGTACAAGAAAATTTAATTCCTTCAATAATATTTTGCATAGCCTTACTTTTGCATTTTCTCCTCCGGACAATACCTTCATCATGCTTGTGATGTTTTCTGTTGTAAGTCCGCAGCGTGCCAGTTCCAATCTAACTTCATGATTTGTCAGGGAAGGATATTCATTCCAGACCTCTTCCAATGCTGTATTAGAGTTGTTCTTGGAATCTTCCTGCTCAAAATATCCATATATCACATTTTCTCCAAATGTGACACTTCCGCTTATTGGAGGAATGATTCCCAGCAATGTTTTTAACAGCGTTGATTTGCCGAGACCGTTAACTCCTGTAAGAGCAATTTTTTTGTTTCTCTCCACCTGAAAATTCATGGGATTTGTCAAGGGCTGGTCATAACCAATCACCAGGTCCTTTGCATCAATTAAGAAGCGGCTTGGAGCCTTAGTTTCTTTAAATTTAAACGTTGGCTTCGGTTTGTCTCTCGGTCTTTCCAAAACATCCATTTTTTCAAGCTGCTTCATACGGCTGTTTGCCATACCTCTCGTAGCAACTCTTGCTTTGTTTCTGGCTATGAAATCTTCAAGCTTTTCAATTTCTTTTTTCTGCTTTTCATACTCACGTTCTTCTTTTTGCTTATTTAATTCATATATTCTTTTGAATTCCTCATAGTTACCAACATAACGCGTCAGCCTGCAGTTTTCCACATGATAGATAATATTGCAGACATCATTTATAAATGGTATGTCGTGGGATATCAAAATAAATGCATTTTCATAATTCTGCAGATAATTTGTAAGCCATTTAATATGGTTTTCATCCAAATAGTTTGTAGGTTCATCAAGAAGCAATATTGTAGGATTTTGGAGCAAAAGCTTTGTTAAAAGTACCTTCGTTCTCTGGCCCCCGCTTAATTCATCCACCAATCTGTCAAGACCTATGTCCCCAAGGCCTAATCCGTTTGCAACCTCTTCTATCTTTGAATCAATCATATAAAATCCGCTGCTGTCCAATATTGTCTGGATATCCGCAGCATCTTCCATCATCCTGTTAACATCCTCATCTTCTGCTGTTGACATATCCTCGTAAAGCTTCATCATTTCCTGTTCCATTTTAAACAAATCATCAAAAGCAAGACGCAGATTTTCTCTTATTGTTGTCCCGGGTATCAGTGCTGAATGCTGGTCAAGATAACCGACAGAAACCCTCTTTGACCACTCCACAGCTCCTTCATCAGGCATAAGCTTTCCTGTTATAATATTTAAAAATGTAGACTTACCTTCTCCATTTGCCCCTATCAGCGCAACATGTTCACCCTTTAACAGCCTGAATGACACATTCTCCAGAATTGCACGCGCTCCGAATCCGTGAGTTACATTTTTTACATCTAAAATACTCATATATTCTCCTTATAATTAATTAAACTGCCTTGACACAAGTCAGAACATTGTTATAATTTATAAAACTACAAGACTTATATTAATAAAAATTGTCGTTATTGTAAACACATTTTTGGTCTAATATTCGTTTTGCCTGTAATTTTTTTTACATATCATTGATTTAATTTTGTTGATTTGGTATAATTAACCGATGAGCAAATTTTAGGAGGATAATAATAAATGAACGAAAAGATAAGGCCTGCCTGGGTCGAAGTAAACAGGAAAAAAGCAATTCATAACTTCTTAGAAGTACGAAGAGCTGTAGGTCCAAACGTGAAAATTTGTGCTGTTGTAAAAGCTGACAGTTATGGAATGGGGTCAGTGGAGCTTTCTAAAATGTATTTAGAAAACGGTGTTGATATGTTTGCCGTGGCAGTTATTTCTGAAGCTTTTGAGCTTAGACAAGAAATAAAAGACAAAGATATTTTAGTTCTAGGCTATACTCCTGAAGAATTTTACGCTGATGCTATAAACAACAACATAACACTGACAGTTTACAATTATGAGCTGGCAGAAAAATTAAATATAGTTGCTAAAGATTTGAACAAGAAGGCAAAGGTACATATAAAGGTGGAAACTGGAATGAACAGGCTTGGATTCCTACCCACAGAAGAAAATGCGGATAAAGTGGCTGCAATAGCCAAAATGGATAATATAACAGTCGAGGGCGCATTCTCACACCAGGCTAAGGCCGATGAAAAAGACAAAACAACTGCGCATAAACAAGCAGGCAGATTTATCAGCTTTATGAAAATGCTTGAAGAAAGAAATGTGACAATTCCCATAAAACATATTGCAAACAGTGCGACAATAATAGATTTGCCGGAGTATTATTTTGATATGGTAAGACCCGGTATAATATTATCAGGATTTTATCCTTCTGATGAAGTCAATATGGATGAATATAAATTTGAAATATGCGTTACTTTAAAAGCGAGAGTTGCCAATGTAAAAACAATTGAAGCAGGTGAAGGTGTCGGATACGGTCATTTATTCAGTACTGAAAAGCCAACTGTTATAGGAACTATTCCTCTGGGCTATGCGGATGGATATTCGAGACTCCTGTCAAATAAAGGTTATATTATTGTAAAAGGAATAAAATGCCCTATATTAGGTAAAGTATGCATGGATCAGTTTATGATAGATTTATCAGGAGTTGAAAACCCTCAAATCGGAGACGAGGCAATTATTTACGGTGACGGAACTGACGGAGCCATGACTGCTGAAGATGTTGCAAACATGAGAGGCACAATATCTTATGAAGTATTAACAAACTTAGGCAAAAGACTCCCCAAAATATATGTATAGGAGACCAACTATGAATTTTGATTTGATTAAGCAAAATGACAATGAACTCTACAGTGCAATGATGGAGGAAAAAGAAAGACAAAGTATCAATATAGAGCTGATAGCATCTGAAAACTTTGTTTCTGAAACCGTTCTCGAAGCAATGGGAAGCCATCTGACAAACAAGTATGCCGAAGGATATCCTGGAAAAAGATATTACGGCGGATGTGAATATGTTGATAAGGTTGAAAATTTAGCAAGAGAAAGAGCAAAGAAGATTTTCGGAGCAGACCACGCTAACGTACAGCCTCACTCAGGTTCAAATGCTAATTTCGGTGTTTACTTTTCAGTCTTAAAGCCAGGAGATAAAATACTTGGTATGGACTTATCTCAAGGGGGCCACTTAACACACGGAAGTCCTGTAAATATGTCAGGTTCATATTTCAATGTCGTGTTTTACGGAGTAAATAAAGAAACTGAAACAATCGATTATGATGAAGTTAGGGAAATTGCCAAGCGTGAACAGCCAAAGCTGATTGTTGCAGGTGCCAGCGCATATTCAAGATTTATAGACTTTAAAGCATTTAGAGAAATAGCTGATGAAGTCGGAGCATATTTCATGGTTGATATGGCTCACATAGCAGGTCTTGTTGCAGCGGGGCTGCATCCCAATCCGGTTGAATATGCTGATTTTGTAACTACGACGACACACAAAACATTAAGAGGACCGAGAGGCGGTATGATTCTTTGCAAAGATGAATTTGCACAGAAAATTGATAAGGCTATATTCCCCGGAATTCAGGGCGGCCCGCTTATGCATGTTATTGCTGCCAAAGCAGTTTGCTTTAAGGAAGTAATGGAAGATGGATTTAAGGCTTACCAGCAGCAGGTGTTAAACAATGCAAAGACTTTATCTCAGGAATTGTCCAACAGAGGCTTCAGAATCGTATCAGGCGGAACTGACAACCATTTGATGCTTGTTGATTTAAGAAACAAAAACCTGACAGGCAAGGAAGCTGAAAAAATGCTTGATGAAATCCATATAACAACTAATAAAAATACAATACCTTTTGACCCTCAGAGTCCGTTTGTAACAAGCGGATTAAGAATAGGTACTCCGGCTGTTACCACACGTGGAATGAAGGAAGCTGAAATGGTTGAACTGGCTTCAATCATTGATGGCTCTCTCAGCAAGACAGAGGACAGCAACATTATAAAAAATAAGGTTTTAGAATTGACATCAAAATTTAGATAAATCCATGCAAGAATAGTATGCATAAGGCATGCCGAATATTTTCAGAAAAAATACTCTGAAAAATTAGGTTAGGGTCATAAAATATATGGGACTTTAATATACTTATATTAAAGTCCCATTTTTATATTTAAAATGTGTCTTATAGTGAGCTTTAACGTAAATAATCAGTTTAAAATCTAAAAACAAACACAACCAGTTGTACGCGTTTCGCAAAAAGTTGTTTTTATAACACGGAAAATTTTCTTGCAAAATTATCATACAAGTGTTATAATCATAGAAATTTAATAAGAGATGAGGAGAAGGGTATGAAAAGAAAATTATCATTACTATTATGCTTATTAATGATTTTAACAATGTTTACAGCATGTGCAAAAGAACAAGGGACAAGCACTGATGCGGGAGCAGACAGTGATGTTATAAAAATCGGCGTGTTTGAACCTTTGACAGGTGAGAACGGCGGCGGCGGACTACAGGAACTGGACGGAATCAAATATGCAAATAAAATGTATCCTGAAGTTCTAGGTAAAAAAATCGAGTTAGTTATAGTAGACAACAAAAGTGATAAGGGTGAAGCAACTACAGCTGTAACAAGACTTATCGAAAAGGAAAAAGTCGTAGCAATAATCGGTTCTTATGGTTCGGGTGTTTCAATTGCTGCAGGAGATATTATAAAAAATGCTAAAATCCCGGCAATGGGTGCTTCTTGTACAAACCCAATGGTCACTCAGGGAAATGAATATTATTTCCGTGCATGCTTCCTTGATCCTTTCCAGGGAAAAGTTATGGCCAACTATGCTTTGCAGCAGGGCGCAAAAACAGCAGCTGTCATTATGCAAAACGGTGATGATTACTCTGTAGGTCTGGGTAATTTCTTTATAAATGCCTTTAAGGAATTGACAGGAGATGAAAACAGTATTGTAGACATATCTGAGTTTCAGGTAAATGATACTGACTTTAATGCTATTTTAACAAATATAAAGGCTAAAAATCCTGATGTAATATTTGCTCCAAGTTCAGCTACAACAGCTCCATTAGTTATTAAACAGGCAAGAGCTCTTGGCATTGACAGTTTAATAATGGGCGGCGACACCTGGGAAAACCCGGCTGTTATTGATGTAGCAGGCAAAGATGCTGAAGGTATTGTATTGTCTACATTCTTTGATGAAAATGATCCGGCAACAGAAGAAGCTAAAACATTTGTTGAAGGCTACAAAAAAGAATTGGCCGGCAAGGAGCCGATAATTCCAGCGGTTGCTGCATTAGGATATGATGCATATCTGCTGGTAAGAGATGCCATTGAACGTGCAGGCTCAACAAATGGAGATGCAATTAAAGACGCATTGAAATCTACTAAAGATTTTGAAGGAGTAACAGGTGTTATTAACTTTACTGAAGAGGGAGATGCTGACAAAAATATAGCTGTAATTAAGACAGTTGAAGATGGTAAATTTGTATACATCGATACAGTTGAAGTTAAATAGTTCACCAAAACTTCGGCAAACTGAGGCGAACCGGTTGTTCGCCTTTTTACATTATTCAGCATTAAGCTAGTTTGGAGGAATAAATATGACTTTTGAAATATTCATGCAACAGCTTGCCAACGGAATTTCAATCGGAAGCCTTTATGCTCTCATAGCCATAGGTTATACAATGGTTTACGGTATATTAAGACTTATAAATTTTGCTCATGGCGATATATTTATGATGGCAGCATATTTTATGGTTTTCAGCATGGTAAACTTTGGCTTGCCATGGTATGTCTCAACAGTGATAGTCATTGCCGCTACAATACTGCTTGGTGTCATTATTGAAAAGGTTGCGTACAGGCCTCTTCGAAATGCACCTCGTATGTCAATTATGATATCGGCAATAGGTGTTTCATTTTTATTGGAAAACTTAGCGACTTACCTTTTTACAGGTGTTCCTAAAGGGTTTCCGGATATATCCTTGCTCACAAGAGCAATAAGTTTCGGCAATGTTTCATTGTCAGTAGTTACGGTTATAACACCTGTAATAACAATTATCTTATTATATGTTGTACTCTTTATTACCAATAAAACAAAAATAGGCATGGCAATGAGAGCTGCATCCAAGGACTTTGAAACCGCACGTCTAATGGGCATCAACATTAACAGGGTAATATCAACAACATTCGTAATAGGTTCAGGCCTTGCTGCCATTGGTGCAATATTATGGGGCTCTAAGTATCCTTCGGTAATACCGCTGATGGGTGTTATGCCGGGTTTGAAATGCTTTATAGCAGCAGTTTTAGGAGGCATAGGAAATACAACAGGTGCCGTACTCGGAGGCTTCATTTTGGGAATGGCGGAAATTATGCTTGTAACATTCTTACCATCCCTGACAGGATACAGAGATGCAATTGCATTTATAATATTAATCATAGTATTGCTGGTTAAGCCGACCGGACTTCTGGGAGAGAAGGTGACAGATAAGGTATGATAAATCAGAAAAAAGAACACAACATAGCAGCTTATATTGCAATATTTGCAGTATTGGCGGTATTAATTGTACTGCTGGATTTAAAAATAATCGGTGATAATTATATCAGACGTGTATTAAACCTTGCGGCTATTTATACAATAGTGAGCGTATCAATGAATCTTGTTAACGGATTTACAGGGCTGTTTTCATTAGGGCAGGCAGGTTTTATGGCCATAGGAGCATATACGGTTGCCATACTGACTGTTCCTATTGAAAAACGTGATGCAATATTTTATGTAATACCCCAAAATCCGTTCCTTGCACAAATAGAAATTCCTTTTGTTGCAGCTCTCATTCTGGGAGGTCTGTTAGCAGCCTTGGTTGCAGTTTTAATCGGTATTCCGGTTCTTCGATTAAAAAGTGACTACCTTGCTATTGCAACATTAGGATTTTCAGAAATAATCAGAATTGTATTTACGAATGCAAAAACAATTACAAACGGGGCTCTAGGAATAAAAAGCATACCTGAAATGCCTACAATGTGGGTTTTCTTCGGCGTTATGATTATTTCCGTCGCATTCATTGTTTTTCTCATAAACTCAAGCTACGGAAGAGCTTTCAAAGCCATTAGAGAGGATGACACAGCTGCTGAAGCAATGGGCATAAACTTATTCAAGCACAAGGTATTGTCATTTGCAATTGGAGCCTTCTTTGCAGGAATAGGCGGAGGTTTGCTGGCATCTTTACTGGGAACGGTGGATCCCAAGCAATTTTATTTCACAATGACATATAATTTCCTGTTAATTATAGTACTAGGCGGAATGGGAAGCATTTCAGGCACTGTAATAGCGTCATTTATTGTTACTGTGGGCCTTGAGGTCTTAAGATTTTTCGACGAGCCTCTCACAATGTTCGGATTTAATATACCTTTATTCAGAGCCGGATTCAGAATGGTTATTTTCTCTGCACTGCTGATGATACTTGTATTGTTTTTCAGAAATGGCCTCTTAGGGCAGAAGGAATTGTCCTGGGGCATGGTTAAGAGATTGTTCAGGAAAAAATCTCCACGCAATAATAATAGCGAAGGAGGTGCCGCATAATGGGAGTCTTAAAAGTTGACAATGTTATAATGAGGTTCGGAGGCGTCGTTGCTGTAAACAACTTGAACATAGATGTTGAAAAGGGCCGCATAGAAGCACTGATAGGCCCCAACGGCGCAGGAAAAACAACAGCCTTCAACGTAATAACCGGAGTTTACACTCCGACAAGCGGCAGCGTTTATTTTAACGATGAAAAAATAACAGGCCTTACACCTGATAAAATTACTAAAAAAGGTATCGCAAGAACGTTTCAAAATATTCGTTTATTTAAAAACCTGACTGTACTGGACAATATTTTGATTGCTAATCATCTTCATGTTAAAAGCAACTTCCTGTCATATACAACAAGAATGCCTTGGTCCAGAGCTGAAGAAAAGCACATGAGACAGAAATCAGAAATGCTTCTGGATAAGCTTGGGCTTTTGCATTTGAAACATGAGGTGGCAAACTCCCTGCCATATGGAGAGCAAAGGAAGCTTGAAATTGCCCGAGCCCTTGCTACAGACGCAAAACTTCTGCTGTTAGATGAGCCCGCAGCAGGTATGAATCCATATGAAACCATGGAGCTGTCAAGGTTTATCCACACAATAAGAGATGAATTTGAACTGACAATATTCATGATTGAGCATCATATGGATCTGGTTATGGAAATCTCAGATAAAATTTATGTGCTTGACTTTGGTCAGCTTATTGCAGAAGGAAGTGCAAATGAGGTTAAAAATAATCCAAGAGTTATAGAAGCTTATTTGGGGGTGGAAGAAGATGCTTGAGATTAAAAACTTACATGTCAACTATGGCGGAATATCTGCTGTTAAGGGTATAAGCATCAATGTTCCCGAAAAATCAATTGTTACTCTCATAGGCGCCAATGGAGCAGGGAAAAGCACGACCCTCAGAACTGTTGCCGGTCTTGTTAAGCCAAGCATGGGCGAAATTACCTTCCAAGGGGAGAATATTGTGGGCATGGACACTATAGATATTGTAGCCAGGGGAATTACATTGGTTCCGGAAGGAAGAAGAGTCTTTGCAAATTTAACTGTCCTTGAAAATTTAAAAATTGGAGCTTATTTGCAAAAAGAAGGAATAGAAGAAGGAATACAAAATGTTTATGAACTGTTTCCAAGACTTAAGGAGCGTTCCTGGCAGATGGCAGGTACATTGTCCGGAGGGGAACAGCAGATGCTGGCAGTAGGCAGAGCCCTAATGGCCAAGCCTAAACTCATAATGATGGATGAACCGTCACTTGGTCTGGCCCCATTAATTGTCAATGATATTTTTGATATTATAAAGGAAATAAATAAACTGGGAACTACAATACTTCTTATTGAGCAAAATGCCAATAAAGCCTTGAAGGTGGCTGATTACGGTTATGTACTGGAAACAGGGAATATTACAATGGAAGGCAAAGGATTGGAGCTTCTGCAAAATGAAAAGGTAAAAGAAGCTTACCTGGGCAGTTCAAAACCTAAGTAGAGATAATAATATAATCGAGTAGAATCTAAATAAATTAGTTATTTAGATTCTACTCGATTGCACTTTCCAAACACTTGTAGCATATCCCGTAAGCCGGAGAATGTTCCGTGTTCTGACATGGTAATTGAAGCAGACCTATTGCTGCCTCTATACCAATGCTTGAATTAAAATTCCTGCCGCAATTGAAATAATATAAATATAAAGCATTATTTTAAAGTTTTCCCCTACATTCTTGTTGACCTTAAATAAAACAATTAGTCCTACTCCTGCTCCTGTACACAAACCTGCCACAGCAGAGCCAAAGCTTAAACTTCCTGCTAAATATAGCTGTGTAATTATAATTGATGCAGCGCAGTTCGGTATGAATCCGATCAAGGCAGCAACTGCAGGCTGAAATATGCTGTCAGTCAACAGCACTTTTGAAAGATTTTCTTCTCCTATAAAGTATATTGCCAGGTTCATTAGAAATATAGTTATAGCCATGAAAATAAATATTTGAATTGAGTGCTTTAATGCTGACCATATAATACTGCCATGGCATTCATGGAAATGTTGGTGATGGTTGCTTTCATTATTACACCACTTTTCTCCAAAAAAACTGCAAAATAAACGGTCGGCAAGTAATCCTGCTATTACTGCTATTACAATTTTTGTTGCAATAAGCTCTATAATTGTGCTTAAGCTTCCGGAATTAGCCAAAATTACAGGAATAGCTTCATCTGATGTGGAAATAAAGACTGCTGTCAATGTTCCCACAGAAATTACTTTGTTTGTATAAAGGTTTGCTGCAGCTACCGAAAATCCGCATTGAGGAAAGCTTCCAAGCAATGCTCCCCCTGCAACTCCATACCTTTTTAATCCTGATACCAGCTTATGAGATGACCTATGCCCGATATATTCTATAATTAGATATGTTATAAATAAAAATGGCAAGATCTTTAACGAATCAATAAGCGTATCAAGTAATATATCAAACATATTGACCTCCTAATTGCAAATAATTTGCATTTGCAATTATACTTTAATAGTTATTATTTGTCAATATGTTTAAAAAATACAATACTTGAAGATTATCTTACCTTGTTATTAACTTAGCCTCTTCAAATTCAATTTCCATTATAAATCTATCATGAGATTTTCCATATTCATCTGTATTTTTTTCAACAACCTTGAAGCCCATTTTTTCATATAGCTTAATTGCCGGATCATTTTCAGTATCTACTGTAAGTGACATTCTTTTAAATCCCTGTTCTTCAATATTATTTATAATAATTTTCAAAAAATAATATCCAAGTCTGTTGCCTTGAAGGTCGTCAGCTATTGCATAATCAAATAAGTATACCTTTTCTGAATCCTCCCAATCTCTCATCAAAATTGCCAATCCGGATATGGTCTTTTTATCCTCTTCTTTTAAAACATAGACATTTCCATGTCTGATTTGCGGCACCAGTCCCCATTCATCCATTCCTAATTCACCAAAAATTTTTTCGCCAAAATCAACTAATCTTCTGAGAAACTGATTGTTATAGTCCTGTACTAAGTAAACTGTCAAACCTTCAATTCCTTCTATATTGTTAATAACTTTTTTGGGAAGACTTTTAACTTTATCTAATTGCATATCAACTGCTCCTTTTTTATAATTCTAATAATAATAATGCCCCGATTTTTTTTAATTATAAGCAAACAAAAAGGCCGTACATCATACGACCTTTTACATATGTTTATTTTCTTACTAATTAACTGCTTCTTTCAAAGATTTGCCTGCTTTAAACACAGGTGCCTTAGAAGCTGGTATTTCTATTGTTTCACCAGGATTTCTCGGATTTCTTCCTTGTCTTTCTTTTCTGTCTCTAACTTCAAAAGTTCCAAATCCAACCAATTGAACTTTGCCGCCTGCTACTAATTCATCTTTTATTGTTTCCATAAATCCGTTTAATGCTTTTTCTGCATCTTTCTTTGTAAATCCAGTTTTTTCTGCAACACTAGCAATTAACTCAGCTTTATTCATAAAAAACCCTCCTTATTAAATGTTCTTTTGTTTTTTTATCTAAATTCCTATTGGAACTTTGATTCCTCCCACAACTCATCCATTTCTTCCAGATTCATTTGTTTTAAATCCTTCTTTGAGTTTGTTTCAATATATTCAAATCTGTTAATAAACTTGTTGATAGTCTTATTGAGTGCAATGTCCGGATTTATTTTCACAAATCTTGCTAAATTAACAAGAGCAAATAACAAGTCTCCAAACTCTTCTTCCATCTTTTCAGAATCACTATTTTTGTATTCTTCAAGAAATTCAAAGAGTTCTTCTTTAATTTTCAATACTGCGCCTTCTGCATCAGGCCAGTCAAAGCCCACCTCAGCCGCTCTTTTTTGAATTTTATAGCTTCTGCTTAACGGTGACAATGCTTTAGGAACATTCTTCAAATTATCTGTATACGAGCTTAGGTTTTTCTCTTTTTGTTTTGATGCTTCCCAGCTTTCCAGTGCTTCATCTGCGTTGACGGCCTTTATATCACCAAATACGTGAGGATGTCTTGAATACATTTTTTTGCACAGATTTGTTACAACATCACTGAAATTAAAGTATCCGTCCTCACTGCCAAGCTCTGCATGAAACACAACCTGGAAAAGCAAATCTCCAAGCTCTTCAACCAAATTATCTACATCATCATTGTCAATTGCATCCACAACCTCATATGCCTCTTCAATTACATGCTGCCTTATGGATTCATGTGTCTGTTTCATATCCCACGGACATCCGTCAGGACTTCTCAATATTTTCACAATTCTGCATAGATTAGTAACATTATACACTGTATTTTTTGAAATTTCAATAGGCAGAATACAAAAATATGTTGAAAATCCGTAATTTTTTTCTTGATCGAGCATAAATAGAGGTATTTTTTTGACATTATCTTCCAAAACATCTATTTTTAAAATAGATGTATCATCAGGATATGTTTCCATAAGTTTCAATTTAAGCTGAGATGCCATTTCAGAATCATACACCTGTGAGACAATGCAAAATGAATTTATATCAAATGAAAATTCATCTGCTTCAAGACAATCCAAAACCTTAATAGCTTTATAGTCTGAAAATCCGGAAAGCTTGATGCATTTATCAAGAAAACTCATTCCATCAATTATTATTATATTTATTTGGTCTTTATATTCATTGATGAGCTTTTTTGTTACGATATCACCGTAATATGGACTTCCTGCTGTACAATAATTAATTTTTCCATGCTTTTTTACAAGCTCTAAAATATTATCGGTCATTTTTTCATAAACTTCATCAAAAGTTTCATATTTTTCGAAAAAATCATCAAAACACTTAATTTCAACTTCTTCCTGAAGCTTTTTTATTATAGGATGTCTTTCTGTTCTTGCAAATGTAGGTATGTTTCCATTTAAGGCCTTATGAGCTCTGATGGTAAGCTCATCGATACTTCCTGCACCTAAGCCTATTATCTGAATAGTGTTCATTTTATTTCCTCACAAATCTTGATAATTTTTCCCCTTTTGGTATCAACTCCAAATCTTCCTTCGTAATTGCTCCTGTTAAGAACAAGCATATGACATAAACAACTGCTGCTATTGATATTGCGCCTAATGTGGCTAAATTCTGGCTGCCAAGAGCTGACTTCAGCACTCTGAATGAAACTCCGGTTGCCAGTGCCATTACCGCAGAAGACAAAAGCGGTCTCGCAGTTACATTAATCAGATTTATCTTAATTTTTGTCTTGTTAATATCGCGCCAGTTCAAGAGGGCAACAGCCAGGTAAGCTATTGTTGTACTTATTGCGGCACCTTTTATATTAATTGACGGCATACCAATCAAGATATATGACAATATAACTTTTACCACCAAACCCACCGCAAGGTTTTTCACAGGATGAAACTGTTTGTTAATAGATTGCAATATTGCAGTAAATGATTGAACCAGTGTAAGAAAAATTACTCCTATTGCAAGGATTTCCAAGAGTGCCCCTGAGCTTGCATGTTTTTCAGGTCCCAAAGATGCATACAAAAGTGCAATAACAGGCTCTGCAAGCATAAATAAACCTATACCGCAGGGAAGACCTATTATCATAGACATTTTAACCCCTGCGTTGGCAGTAACGTTAAGTCTTTGATTTTGTTTTTTTGTAAAAGCATCTGTTATGGCAGGGACAAGGCTCATTGCCACCGCAGTGGAAAATACCTGCGGAAAGTTTATTAGTGTCTGCGCTGTTCCGCTTAACTCACCAAACATGTCTGTATATTGCAATTCAGTATAGCCTATGGCAGAAAGCCTGCTGGAAACAATGTATGAATCCATTATTCCCATGAGAGGAGCTATTGATGCACCAATTGTTATTGGTATGGCTATGTACAAAAGATTCTTAACTATATCCCACACTGGCTCTGTATTATTGTGAGAAGATAATCTGATTTCTTCTTTAATTGATTTTTTACTTAGGAAAAACATCAGATATATTAATATTAATGCTGCAACTCCACCAACCGACGCACCAAATGTTGCTCCTGCGGCAGCTTCTTCGAGTCCTTTGCCAACCAATGCATATGCTAAATAAAGACCAACCGCAACCCTGAACACCTGTTCAATAAGCTGAGACAATGCAATTGGTGCCATGTTCTGAGTTCCCTGGAAGAATCCTCTGTACGCTGATAAAAGAGGAACCGCAAACAGGGCGGGAACAAGTGCAAGCATTGAATAATAAGCACCCGGAAATCCTATAAATGAAACAAGACTTCTTGCAAAGACCAACACACCTAAAGAAGACACAATTCCGATAATAAACAAGCCCCAGCGTGATACCTTGTATACCTGATATGCTCCTTCGTAATTTTGCAATGCTCTTTTTTCCGAAACCAATTTTGCGATTGCTGTAGGGAATCCTGACAACGACACCACCAGCAGTAAATTATATATATTATAGGCAGGCTGATAATAACCTATTCCTTCTGTTCCAATGAGATTCGTCAGCGGTATACGATAAATTGCTCCCAATACTTTTACAATCAATCCTGCAATGCCTAAAATTGCAGCGCCTTTAATAAAATTTTCCTTAGACATAATAATTCCTTCCTTGGCAAAAATATTTTAATCTAAATATAGTATGACTCTTTTATGTTTATTTTTCCTTAATTTTAAACAATAATGCTGAAATAAAGTTTATCACAGTTTCTATATCTTTAAAAGAAAAATTTGTAGTTCTTTTTAATTTTATTATTGGATTATGTGAAATTGTGGTATAATTTTTAAGAGGTTAAACGCAAGGAGCATTTAATGGAAACACTTAAAGGTACAGTTATAGAAACAATCTTTCGCAATGATGAAAACGGATATACGGTCGCTTTAATGGAAGCTGACAACGACATAGTGACAATTACCGGTGTTTTTGGAACTGATGTCACAAGCGAAACATTGGAAGTCTACGGCAAAAAAGTAAAGCATCCCAAGTATGGAGAGCAGTTTCAGGTTGAAATATACAACACGGTCCTTCCTTCAAGCTTGGACCAAATAGAAGGTTATCTGGGCTCAGGAATGATTAAGGGCATTGGTAAGTACACCGCAAAGAAAATTGTGGAGCTGTTTAAGGAAGATACTTTTGACATTATACAAAAACATCCTGAAAGACTTACCGAAATTGAAGGCATTGGCGAAAAAAAGGCCGAAATGATTGCAAAAAGTTTTTCAGAACAGGCAGACATCAAGGAAATTATGATGTTTTTGCAAAGCCATGAAATAAGCCCCGGCTACAGTGTCAAAATATTTAAACAATACGGAAAAAACACTATTAAAACAATTGCCGAAAACCCTTACCGGCTCTCTGAAGACATATACGGCATAGGTTTTAGGCTGGCTGATAAAATCGCTGAATCTCTAGGCGTAGAGAAGGTTTCTCCTTACAGAATATCATCAGGAGTCAAATACGTACTTGCCGAATATGCCACAAGAGGCCATGCATATGTGCCTTATAATATGCTTTTAGACAGCACGGTAAGCCTTCTGGAAATAAATGATGATTCTGTTGAGGATGAAATTAGCAACATGGCATTTACCGACAAAATACATATAGAAACTATAAACAATGAAAGAGTTGTTTACTACCTACCATACTACATGGCAGAGGTCAATGTATGCAAGGAACTTATCAACCTTGCGGGAGTTGATTTTAATATGGATGAAGTAAGCGCAGCTCCTTTTCTGAAAAGCATTGAAGAGGAATCATCCATAACTCTTTCACTCAGGCAAAGAGAAGCTGTAATTCAGTCAATAATAAATGGAGTAACTGTAATTACAGGCGGCCCCGGAACCGGAAAAACAACAATTATACTTTCTATAATTAAAATATTTGAAAACATGTACAAAAAGGTTCTGTTGTGCGCTCCCACGGGCAGAGCCGCAAAACGCATTACCGAATCAACAGACAGAGAAGCAAAGACGATTCACCGAATGTTGGAATATGCATTTGGTGAAGATGAAAGCGACTTAGCATTTAACAAAAATGAAAATTCTCCCCTGGACTGCGATGTTGTAATTGTCGATGAAATGTCTATGGTCGATATTCTTCTCATGAACAACTTATTAAAGGCAATAAAAAGAGGAACAAGATTAATACTTGTGGGGGATGTCGATCAGCTTCCATCGGTTGGAGCCGGCAATGTTCTGTCTGATATTATTAACTCAAATACTATTAAAACCATCCGGCTTGATACCATATTCAGACAATCTGCAGGAAGCATGATTGTTCAGAATGCCCATTTGATAAACAAAGGCTCCATGCCCGTTTACAACAAAAAAGATACTGATTTCTTCTTTATGAGAGAAAACAGCAGCAGAGATATAGTTAACTTAATAGTTGATTTGTACAACTCACGCCTTCCGTTAAAGTATAACTTGAATCCCATAAAGGACATCCAAGTTCTTTCACCCATGAAAAAAGGAGATGCAGGTGTAATAGAACTGAACAAAAAACTGCAGGCAGCCATAAACCCTCCTTCTAAATTAAAAAAAGAAAAAAGCTTTGGAAAGTATGTTTTCCGTGTTGGCGACAAGGTTATGCAGGTCAAAAACAATTACCAGACCGAGTGGAAAATTATCAGGGATGGAAATACAGTTACAGGAGAAGGCATTTACAATGGAGATATGGGGTACATTATTTTCATTGACGAAACGGAACAGGAATTAATAGTTCAGTTTGATGAAGAAAGGGAAGTTGCATACCCCTTCAGCCAAATGGATGAATTGATACTTGCATATGCCACCACGGTGCACAAAAGCCAGGGAAGTGAATTTCCCGTTGTCATAATGCCTATTGTTTGGGGCCCTCCCATGCTTTTGACAAGAAATTTGTTTTATACTGCCATAACAAGAGCCAGACAGCTTGTAGTGCTTGTTGGAATCGAAAAATACATGCAGGACATGATTCTCAACAATAAAATTGACAGGCGGTATTCAGCACTTGATTACAGACTAAGCTCCGCTTTTTCAACATACAGATTATTGTCGGAGGGAATAATTGAAATATGAAATCCTATGCAGATTCTTTTTTAGAGCTTATTTATCCTGAAAAAAATACCTGCTTTATATGCGAAACATATGATGAAACAATTGGTGACAAATATATTTGCTCAGACTGTGAAAAGCACATTAAAAAAATTGAGCCTCCGGTCTGCAGCAAGTGCTCAAAGCCTATTTTCCACAATTCTTCGATAGACCTGTGCCAGGAATGCTGCGATGTTACAAGGCATTTTGAAATGTCCAAATCCCCCTATGCCTATGAAGGATTGATTAAAAAAGCTATTTACAGCTACAAATATTACAACAAGACATATTTTTATAAATTTTTTGGAAACTGTCTGGTTAGTTTTATGAAAAATATAAACTACACTGATTTTGATTTCATAGTGCCAGTCCCGCTTCATTCCTCTAAAATGCGAAAAAGAGGGTACAATCAATCAGAGCTTCTTGCAAGACATATATCGGCAAGTCTTTCTATTCCATATGTGGATGCGTTAAAAAGAACAAAGAAAACTTTAAAGCAAAGTGAACAGAGCAAAGAAGAACGAAGAAAAAACTTAAAGGATGCCTTTGGGGTAAACTCTTCCGCAGAGAAAATTATCAACAGCTCAGTGCTTTTGGTAGATGACATATACACAACCGGCTCCACCGTTGATGAATGCTCAAAGGCACTTGTCAATTACGGTGCTGCAAAGGTATATGTTATTACTATAGCGAGGTAAGAACAATGGATTGGAAATGGACGAGCCATGTACGAACGATTGAAAAAAGCTTGGTTGCCCAAGCTTTTTAATTTTTTATCCATTGCTAATCAATTGCAAATCCATAGCCAATCAATTGCTCATCCATTGTTCCGTTATTATCATATCCATTTTAATGTCATGCTGTTCTGCAGGAATCTCTTCCAGAATCTGAAAATCGTAAGCCACTGCTACTGCTTTTGCATCTTTTCTTTTCCTGCATAATATTCTGTCGTAATAGCCCTTCCCAAATCCAATACGATTTAAACGCTTGTCAAAAACAACTCCCGGTGTAACAATCAAATCAAATTCTTCAGGTTCAACAGCCTTGATTTTTTCATATACAGGCTCATAATAGCCAAACGGACTTAAAACTAAATCATCCTTAATGCTTTTCAGCTCCGAAGGGATTAAAACCGTGTTTTTAGTGTCTGTATAAGGTATGACAACCCTTTTGTTTTCAGAGAGCATCTTTTTGATCAAATCAGTTGTAACAACTTCATTTCCAAAGCTCATATAAACAAATACCGTTTTGCTGTTTTTGTATTCATTTGTATCTGTAAGCTTGTTCATAATCAAGCTGCTTTTATATATAACGTCTTCCTTGGACATACTGTTTCTGATATTTAAAATTTTCTTTCTTAACTCGCTTTTAGTTTCCATGTTATCCACCTAGAAAAAAATTGATATTAAAAAGTTGAATAAATAATGGATTGCCGGTCCAATAATTTTACTTATGCCTCTGAATACTATAATCAGCAGCATTGCAAATCTCAGCTGGTCATAATATTTGTAATAGAAATTCCAGACACGTGCCCCTCCGATGCTGCCCAAAATGTGGTGGCCATCAAGAGGCGGTATGGGAATCAGGTTGAATATCATTAGCACGAGGTTTATCCAAACCGTACTTTGCAGAACTTCCCATAATATTTGAGTTGACAATGAGTATGGCATAAACATTGTAAGCTTCATCAAACCTACAAACAAAAAAGCAGTCATGAAGTTCGCCAGCGGTCCGGCAATTGCTACTATAGCATCGTCTCTTCTGGGATTCTTAAAGTTTCTTCTGTTTATAATAACAGGTTTTGCCCAGCCAAATCCAAACAGCAGCAAACAAATAAACCCCATAGGGTCAATATGTTTTAAGGGATTCAGTGTCAGACGGTCCTGCATTAAAGGAGTGTCATCTCCCATTTTTACCGCCGCATAGCCGTGGGCAAATTCATGTATGGAGATACCTAACAGAATACCGGGCAAAATTAATAATTTATCTAATATACTATTCATATGTCCTCCTTGTATTGATATAATACAGGATTTAGCTTAAGAATTTCTGAATTAATCATCATAATCCGAAGAATCCTGGGATTTATAAACAATTGCTGTTTCAAGCCTTCTTCCCTTTATTTCTGTTACCTTTATCTTAAGACCGTATTCGTCCAGCTCCATTGTGCTCCCGTCCTCAGGAATTATCCCCAAAACTCCGAACACAAGCCCTCCAAATGTATCAAAATCTTCATCCGGCAGGCTTATCCCAAGCTGCTTGGAGACATCCTCCAAATAAGCTGAGCCTTTTATCTTCCAGGTATCATCATCTATCTTTTCAATTGACGGAGGTTCCGGATTTAAATAATCATCATCAAAATTTCCAACTATTTGTTCAAGAAGGTCATTCATCGAAATTACACCGCTCATTCCCCCATATTCATCAAACACTACGGCAAAGTGATTTCTTGTTTTCTTCATATTTTGGAACAATACGTCTGTTCTTACTGTTTCAGGCACATAATAAGCTGACTTAACAGCCTTGTTCATAATGTTTTCTCTTGATTTGTCCTTTAGTCTGAAATAATCCTTGACATTTAATACACCAATAATATTATCGGCACTTCCGTCACATACAGGGTATCTCGAATGTCTGCTTTTTGTAATTTTTTGAGACCATTCTTCATCTGTTTCATCAAGCCACAATATATCTACTTCTGTTCTGTGTGTCATTACTTCTTCAGCTGTTTTATTATCAAATTCAAAGACATTTTGAATCATTTCTTTTTCGTTTGCATTGATTGAACCTTTTTCGCTTCCAACATCTACCATCATCCTGATGTCTTCTTCTGTTACTTCTGCATCCTCTGAATCAGGGTCAATTCCCAAAAGCCTTAAAATACCGTTAGTCGAAGCTGTCAGCAGCCATACCAGAGGTGCAAACACCTTTGATATAAAATATAAAAGGCCGGACATGAATAAAGCCAGCTTCTCTGCATTTTTCATAGCAACTCTCTTAGGCACAAGCTCTCCGAAAACAAGTGTAAAGTATGATAAAATCAATGTTATTATGATTACTGAAATCGTATTTAATGTTGAAACTGGAATGTTTATTCCCAACTTTAACAAACCGTTGGTTAATTTGCTTGCAAAGTTGTCAGCGGCGAAGGCACTGCCAAAGAAGCCTGCCAGGGTAATTCCGACCTGAATAACCGAAAGGAATTGTGATGGCTGATCAGTCAATCTGCTGAGCTTTATTGCACGCTTATCACCTTCCGCTGCCATTTTATCCATTCTGTTGTCATTCATAGATATAATTGCTATTTCAGCAGAAGCAAAGACCGCATTAATAAAAATCAAAATAATCTGTAAAACTAGTGGACCCCATATCGAGCCTTCTTCTAACAAAGTGAAAACCTCCCAAGTATGTATATGTTACAAAAATAATAACATACTTATTATAACCAGTCAATATTCATTTATTATTGAACGTTTCATTGATATTTATTTTAAATTAATTAATTTTAACTAAACTTTTTTAATAAAAAGTTGATATATTTATATATATATTGTAGAATTATAACGAGACTTATAATCAACTCTGACTTTAATATACAGCAGATAAAAAGTTATATTCACGGAGGCAAACATGTTTCTTGAAGCATTGATTTTAGGAATAGTTATCGGTTTTATCAGAAGGGGAAAAATATCAAGGCTTGCATATGTGCATTTTAGCGGAAAACCTTTAATTTACATATCTGCTTTGCTTTATCTTGCCATAGTAATAATGAACTTAGGCCTTTTTAATTACAGTTCGTCTCTCTATTCAATTTTTCTTTTGATGACATACATATTTACCGGACTGTTCATAATTGCCAACATAAGCATGAAATTCATGGCGGTTCCCTTAATTGGTTTAGGTTTAAATGTATTGGCGTTTTTGGCAAATGGTTTTAAATTCCCGCTTTCATCAGAAGCTGCGGCAAAATTATACGGAACAGAGATGCATGAGCTTTTAAACAGCGGTAAAATTTTGTTTTTTACTCCCGCAGAAAGTGCATCCTTAAGCTTTTTGGGAAATATTATAACCATAGGAAATTGGATAATAGTAAGTATCGGAGACATAATTGCAGCCATTGGCATTATATTGGTTGTTCAGGCTATAATTTCAGATAAATTCATTCAAAACAGAAGCAAAATTACTTTTTCAAAGAATATTTTCAGATAAGAATTATCAGATTTTTAAACAAGTATAAAGCGCTGTTCATTAAACAGCGCTTTATTATTTTTATTTATTACTAATTTCGGTCAAGGCTGTTGCCAGACCGGCGAGACCTTGAATTTCCGACGGTACAATAATCTTTGTTGCCTGACCGTTGGCTGCCTTTTCAAATGCTTCAAAGCTCTTTAATGTAAGAACCTCTTTATTAAGTTCAACATCCTTTATCATTCTCAAGCCTTCGGCAGTTGCCTTTTGTATACTTAAAATTGCTTCCGCTTCACCTTCAGCTTCTCTGATAGATGCTTCTTTTTTAGCTTCCGCTCTTAAGATAGCAGCTTGTTTTTCAGCCTCGGCCTCAAGAATAGCCGATTCTTTTTTACCCTGTGATACTAAAATAGCAGCATTTTTTTGACCTTCCGCTATGAGTATTGATTCTCTTTTTTCTCTTTCCGCCTTCATTTGTTTTTCCATTGCATTTTGAATTTCTTTAGGCGGAATTATATTCTTAACTTCAACTCGGTTAATTTTAATTCCCCAAGGATCAGTTGCTTCATCCAGTACTATTCGCATTCTTGTATTGATAATTTCTCTGGAAGTCAATGTTTCATCAAGCTCCAGATCTCCGATAATATTTCTCAATGTTGTAGCAGAAAGATTTTCTATAGCAGACATTGGTCTGTCTACGCCGTATGTGAAAAATTTAGGGTCAGTTATCTGAAAAAATATAACCGTATCTATTTGCATGGTTACATTGTCCTTGGTAATTACAGGCTGAGGCGGAAAATCGACAACCTGTTCCTTTAAAGATACCTTTTTTGCTATTTTATCAATTAGAGGCACCTTAATATGTAATCCAACACTCCACGTAGTTTGATACGCACCAAGACGTTCAACAACGTAGGCCTGTGCCTGAGGAACTACTCTTATATTTGTTACTACTAGTGCTATAACAATTGCAATTATAAATATAAAGCCAATAAATTCTGCCATTTCATAACCTCCTATTATTTTCTTTTTACTATGAGTTTTACACCTTTTATTTCTTTCACAACTACAGGTTCGTCTTTTTCAATTACTTCGTCGTCGATTGACCTGGCGGACCAGATCTGACCTCTTAAATTAACATAACCCACGTTGTTAAAATTGTTTATTGTTGTTTCAACCTTTGCTGTTTCTCCTATCAGGCTGTCTAAATTAGTTTTGTTTTTTCCTACATTCAACTTTTTAACAGCTATAGGTCTTGTCAATACTAAACAAGCTATTGATACAATAAGAAAAACCACTATTTGCACATGAAGGCCTAATCCGGTAAGATGTATAAACCATGCTACCAGTGCTCCGATTGCAAACCAAATAGTTGTAAGACCCATTGTGGAAGCCTCAATAATAACACACGCGGCAATAATAATGAGCCACGCCCATCCTATGTATTCCATAACGCCTCCTTGAATTATTTACTCATATTTATTATATACCACATTTCAATAAAGGTAAACAAAATTTAGTCAATTATTCCGCTTAATGTTTGATAAGGATTAACATATGTGTTGTAAATACTCACTGCATAATGAAGATGAGGGCCTGTTGAAAATCCTGTTGTTCCCACTGTGCCTATTACTTCGCCTTTAGAAACCTTCTGACCTTTTGTGACTGCTATGGTTTCCAGATGATAATAGGATGTAAAAAGACCCATTCCATGGTCAATAACTACAGTATTTCCCGGAGATAAAAGCCCTTCCATTGCAAATGTAACCACACCGTTGTTTGGAGCCTTCACTTCAGTTCCCAAAGGTGCAGCAAGGTCCAGCCCCGAATGTCTGTCTGAAGGTTCATTATTAACATATCTTATTTCTGCAAAGTCAGTTGTCAGCTCTCCTTCTACAGGCATGATAAAAGTACCCTCCCACAGTTTTTCAGGAACGGATTCTGTTCTTGCAGGCTTCACCAACTGTACAAATTCATATATGGCCGCATTGTCGTTGTTAGTGTCATTCATTTCCTCAGATACTGTAAGATACTGAGTTTTAAACGACTTGCTTTTTACCGCAAATGTGTTTGTAATTGTATATTCTCTGTTTGTTCCTTTATTTACGACTACATTTATATCGTAATCACCCGGCTGCGCATATAAATCTATGGGACATATAAACACGCTTTTTCCTTTATACTTGTACTCCTCTGTTTCCGTTTTTACAACATCTGTCTGAAGACTCAGCGTTTCGTCTCCGTTTAAGTTCTCAACCGACACAAGCAGTATATTGCCCGGGTAATTTTCTTTTGTTACTATTGCCACTTTTGGCGGCATATCTACATTGACGGTAAACATTAATGTCTGGTATCCGTAAAACTGTGAATTATCCTTCAAGCGCCACTGAGCTTGACTTTCAACAGTATATTGGCCATCAGAGGTAAGATTCTTTAAGACATCTTGCATGTTTGTTCCGGTGCTGACTAAATTACCTTGCGAATATGCTTTCACCACCTGGCTGTCAGGAACCTTTTCATAAACTACGTCCAGCACATCATTTTCTTTCATTTTTATAGTTTCCTGATTAACAGAGCCTTTAATAACGCCTTCCCTTTTTGTATAATGTCCTTCTATGTCCTTATACGTCCAGTCATATTTCACATCCGGATTCAATTTATCTTCGTTATAATCCAGGTATGTTTTATACAATGTTGAATCTATATATATGTAAAAAAAGTTTTCATTTAAAAACAATGCCTTGGCAGAATTGGCATCAACTATGTAATTGTTGTCTTTCTGTGATACATATGCTTTTTTGTTATTTAAATCAAAACTTATTTTATAATAATCTAACTGGGAGTTTTTTTTCAATATTAATTCGTAGGCTGTCAAATCTGATATGTTTTCTTCTGTTTTGTTCTTTGTTTTTATTGCTTTCAACAAAATATCCGCATGTTCGCTGTCACCGGGTATAACTGTCTTTTCGCCGTTTTGCAAATTAATCAGTTCTACTTCCGAAACAGATTCAAAAATAGTTTCTGTCAATGCGCAGCTTGAGGCAAATAGTGAAGATAACACGCTCAATAATAAAATTAAATATACTTTTTTCATAATACCTCCTTTTGCTTTATCTTTTGTTTAAAGCATTCTTTTATACATTATATTTTAATTACAGCAATATATTCTGTCGTATATTGCACCAAATTATTCATAAAAAAAGACCTACCTGCCATTCCGAAGAAAGGCAGGCGGTCTTTATCATTATCTTCAAACAATTTATTATTAACTATCTTTCTTCTCTGTAATAGTTGACTCCGCAGCCTGCAGGCTGGGAATTTTCCTTAGATTTTCTTATTGAAGTAATTACAAGCACCATAGCTGTTATAACAAACGGAAGCATGTCATAAAAAGCATTTGGAATTGTAAGTATAGTCTTTGGAAAATAATATTTTAATACATTAAATGCACCAAATATAAATGAACCAAAGATTGCTTTTGTAGGGCTCCATGCAGCAAAAATAACAAGAGCCACAGCAATCCAGCCAAGCCCGTTAACGCTGTTGCTCATCCACACGCCACCGTTAATTATCAATGAACAGTATGCTCCTCCTATTCCGCATATGCCTCCGCCTAAAAGCACATTTATATATTTAAGTTTAGTAACTTTTATTCCTGCTGCATCTGCCGAAGCCGGGTTTTCACCGATGGCTCTCATGTTAAGCCCTGCTTTTGTATGATTCAGGTATAATCCGCAAATAATTGCAACTACAATGCCTAAGTAAACAAATGGGTTATATTGGAATAGCAGTTTTCCAACCATAGGAACATCACTTAATCCCGGTATATTTAAATTGCTCAACTGAGCAGTAATTTGACCAGGAAGCTTCAATGAAGATGTTTTTGAACTTACAATCATATACTCTCCCACAAAGTTTGATATGCCTGTACCAAATATGGTAAGAGTAAGCCCTGTTACATTTTGATCTGCCATAAAGGTAATTGTCAACACAGCATAAATTAAAGCTCCAAGCATTCCTGCCGCAAATGCTGCAATTAGCGCAACAAGAAGACTGTCACTCAAATATCCTGCCATAAAGCCTGCACACGCTCCCATCATCATCATGCCTTCAACGCCAAGATTCAAATGACCTGATTTTTCATTTAATATTTCTCCCAGCGTTCCAAATAACAGAGGTGTTCCCGCAAATACTGCAGCCACAAGAAAGTTTATAAATAAATTCATTATCTGGCACCTCCCTTATTGTAATGTCCCAATACAAACTTATATCTTATAAAAAATTCGCTTCCTAAAATGAAAAACAATATGATACCTTGCAATACGGCTGCGGAATATGTAGATAATCCGTAAGTTGACTGCATTACGCTGCTTCCTTTTTCCAGCACGCTGAACAAAAATGAAACCATCAGAATTCCAAGAGGATTTAAGTTTGCAAGCCATGCAACTATTATTGCCGTGAAACCCACACCTCCAGCCACAGATGATGCCAGCGTCATATCTGAGCCTGCAGACTGAATTACTCCTGTGATGCCGCATATACCTCCGCTTATAAGCATAGTCCGAAGTACCACCTTTTTAACATTCATCCCTGCATATCTGGCAGTTGATTTACTTTCTCCGACTACACTTATTTCATATCCATGCTTTGTATACCTCATATATACAAATATTACAGCCACAAGTATTAACCCTATAATCCATCCAAACTGAACTCCTAACACCTTGTCAATCTGAGAGTTTGAGGCAAACCTTGCAATTTTGGGAAACCCGGATGAACCGGGGTCCTTCCACGGACCATCCCTCAAAAATGATATTACGTGCAATGCTATATAGTTAAGCATTAAAGTAAATAATGTTTCGTTTGTATTGAACTTGGTCTTAAAGTACGCAGGAATAAGTCCCCATAAGCCTCCTCCGATAAATCCGACAATAAACATTGCGGCAAGCAGTATGAAATGTGGCCAGTTGCTGTGAAACAAAGCAAAATATGATGAAAACACAGCTCCCATTATTATCTGTCCCTCTGCTCCGATGTTCCAGAATCTCATTTTAAATGCCAATATTACTCCCAAAGATGCCATGAGAAGTGGTATCATAATTTTAACTGTTGCCTGTACTGCCATTTTGCTTCTGAATGCTCCTGAAACTATTGTTCCGTAAAGCTGAATCGGATTATATCCAATCAATAATATAAATAACCCGCCTGCCGTTAAGGCAAGTATAAAAGCAATTATTCTAAGCCTCATTATTTCCATTTTTGAGCGTTCTGCCCTTTTCACGGTACGAATGAAGGGTTCTTTTGCTTTTTTATTTATGTTATTCATCCTGATCATCCCCTTTTAAGCTCATTCCTGTCATCATAAGTCCTATTTCTTCCTTTGTTGTTTCCTGTGCATTAACTATTCCTTTTACTTCTCCATGGCATAAAACCATTATTCTGTCTGACAGTTCAAGCAAGACGTCCAAATCCTCACCTATGAAAAGTATGGCCACGCCTTTTTTCTTTTGTTCATTTAATAAATCATAAATCAAATATGAGGAATTAATGTCAAGTCCTCTTACAGGATAGGCTGTTATCAGGACGTTAGGATTTGATTCGATTTCTCTTCCCAGCAATACCTTCTGAACGTTTCCTCCCGACATCATTCTGACAGGCATATCTATATTTTGTGTGACTATATCTAATTTTTTAACCAGCTCTTCTGATAACTTTCTTGATGGTTTTGTATCAATAAAAAATCCCTTTTTTTTCTTATAGGACTTAAGCATGACATTTTCGACCATGCCCATAGAGCCCACCAGACCCATTCCAAGCCTGTCCTCAGGAACAAAGCTCATGCTTATGCCTAAATTGATAATTTCATCAGGAGATTTTCCGATTATGTTTTCCTTGTTGCAAAGAACTGCTCCGCCTTTTATTTCAACAAGACCTGCAATAGCCTCACACAGCTCCTTCTGACCGCTGCCTGCAATACCGGCAACTCCAAGTATTTCTCCTCTTTTAAGCTTAAAGTTTACATTTTTTAATGCCGGCGTTCCGTCTTCGCTCTCCACAGAGAGGTCCACAACATTAAGAATGGTCTTTTTATATTTTGTTTCAGGACGTTCTATTTTTAAGCTTACAGGTCTTCCAACCATCAGTTCAGTAAGCTCATTTTCATTTGTATGGGAGGTTTTTACTGTGTCTATTAATTTTCCTTTGCGGAGAATAGCAACACGATCGCTTATATCCAAAACTTCATGAAGCTTATGTGTAATAATTATTATTGCACTTCCCTGCTCCTTCATTTTGCGAAGAATTATAAAAAGTTTTTCTGTTTCCTGAGGCGTCAATACGGCTGTAGGCTCATCCAGTATAAGAATCTGTGCTCCTCTGTACAAAACCTTCATTATTTCAACAGTCTGCTTTTCACTTACTGACATGTTGTATATTTTTTTCTCCGGCTCAATTTCAAGGCCAAATTTATTGCTGATGTTCAATATCTTTTCTTTCAGTATCTTTGGTTTTTCATATTTTCCCTTGGTCCCCAGAACAATATTATCCATTGCGCTGAAAACATCCACAAGCTTAAAATGCTGATGAATCATTCCAATGCCGTAGTCTATTGCATCATTTGGAGAACCTATGGATATATCATTTCCTGCAATTGAAATTGTGCCTGCATCAGGGTAATAAATTCCTGAAAGCATATTCATCAATGTTGTTTTGCCGGATCCGTTTTCTCCAAGCAAAGCAAGAATTTCACCATATTTTATATTAAGATTAATGTTGTCATTGGCAACAACAGTGCCAAACACTTTTGAAATGCCCTTAAGCTCTATAGCGTAATTAGATTCATATGACTTCTGCATGTTTACTCCTATCTTCGCCTCGTTTTAATTATAAGCAATCCAATAAATTATAATGTCATCCTGAGCTGCTATGAACAATACCCAAATTCATGATATTAGATTCACAGCATGCTGCTCAGAATGACAATAAAATCATTATAGATAGCTTGGATTTATTTAACTTCTACAGTTTTAAAGTACCAGTTGATTCCTCCTGTAATAGTTGCATCATCAAGAGTTTTTCCTTCTTCTCCCACTGTCTTTCCATCATTAGTTTCAATTACACCATCAAAAACATTGAAGCTGCCGTCAAGAATACTCTTTGTAGCTTCAGCAATGGCTTCCAGAGTTCCTTCTGCTGCTACACTTTCATTCAAAGCTGAAATATCAACCAGACCTTCAGCCATCCCACCATAATAGTTTTTGCCTGTCCATGTGCCGTTTATAACACTTTCAACTGCTGATGTGTAGTATGCAGACCAATCCCATACTGCAGAAGTAATGGTAGCCTTTGGTGCATCCTTTGACATATCTGAGTTATAGCCTATTCCGAACGCTCCGGCCTTTTCTGCTTCCAACTGAGGGTTAGGAGTGTCGCAGTGCTGTGCAATTACATCGCAGCCTTCTGCCAGCAATGCTTTTGCTGCATTAGTTTCTTCTTCAGGTGAATACCAGCTGTTAGTAACTTTCACATAAACTTTTGCATCCGGATTCACTGAATATACGCCCATAGCAAATGCGTCGATACCGCCTGTTACTTCCGAATTTTCTTGTCCCATAGCTGCAACATATCCGATTAAATTGCTTTTTGTTTTTAATCCGGCTGCAATGCCGCTTAAATATCTTGCCTGATAAATTCTTCCGAAATAATTGTTAAAGTTTGCTCCGTTGCCTTTGTATCCTGATCCGTGTGAGAATATAACATCAGGATACTCTGCTGCCAATGCTTCCATTGTGTCCATGTAACCCCAGCTTGTACCAAAAACAATATTTGCTCCATCTTCTATAGCTTCAAGAATTGCTGTTTCCGTAGCTGTGGGGTCTGTATCATTTACATTATTTTTACGGATAATCTGGCTGTCATCAAGTCCCAGGTTTTTCTGCATTCCGACTATTCCCTGGTCATGTGCATAGGTATATCCTGAACCATCTGCAGGATTTCCAATGTGTATAACCGCCACTTTAATATCTTCCTTTGCAATTGCAGGGAATACCCCTTCTGATTCATTTTGTGCAGGTGTTTCTGTCTTTGGTTCTTCAGGTGTTCCTGTCTTTGGCTGCTCTGTTGCTGCTTCATTAGCACATGCAGAAAGTGAAAGTATCAATACAAGTGATAAAATAATGCTAAGTAGTTTTTTCATTTTAATCTCCTTATTTTTTATAAATATCTATGATAAAAAGTAAAACGAACAAATCGCGTTTCTTCTTTTTATTTCACTGTAAGCACAGTCTCGTTCACCAATTTATTTGCTCCTTGTCGGTCGCATAAATTGGGAATTCGTTGCGGTTAGGGCATACAAAAATGCGCCCGGAAATTCAGACGCATCATATAAAACACAAAAACAATCAATAGTCAAACAATTTACGGTTGTTTGGTAGAAACTTTGGAACCATATCATCCACATTATATTGATGCGTAATATTTAATTTTGTTAACTTTAATTCTATTATAACAGATAAACAGGAATAAGCAATAACTTTTTTAAATTAATTTTCGTAATAATAGATAATATTTTTAATTTACACAGAGTAAACTTCGTGTTTATTTGGTGAGTAATCCTACGGGACAATGATCGCTTCCCATATATTCGGGGCATATAAATGCATCCACGAGCTCTTTCTTAAATGACTCTGATGTAACGAAATAGTCGATTCTCCATCCGATATTTCTTTCTCTCGATTTTGCAAAGTTTGACCACCAGGAGTATGCATCTTCCTTATCAGGATAAAAAAATCTGAATGTATCAATAAACCCTGCTTCAATAAGCTCTGTCATCTTATTTCTTTCTTCTTCGGTAAATCCCGCATTTTTTTTGTTTGTTTTCGGATTTTTCAAGTCTATTTCCTTGTGAGCCACATTTAAATCCCCGCACATGACAACCGGCTTTTGCTCATTTAGCTTCAGCAGATAATTTCTGAAATCATCCTCCCATTGCATTCTGTAACCGAGTCTTTCAAGCTCTCTCTTCGAATTTGGAGTATATACATTCACCAGGTAGAACTTATCAAATTCCAGAGTTATGACTCTTCCTTCCTTATCATGTTCCTCAATGCCGATTCCATATGCTGCCGACAAGGGCTTTTCCTTAGTAAAAACGGCAGTTCCCGAATAGCCTTTCTTTTCGGCATAGTTCCAAAAGTCATAGTAACCCTCCAGCTCAAGCTCTATTTGGCCTTCCTGAAGCTTGGTTTCCTGAAGGCAAACAACATCAGCATTTAAATCCTTGAATGTGTCCATAAACCCCTTATTGACACATGCTCTTAACCCGTTAACATTCCATGATATTAATTTCATAAAATCTCCTTCCTTTGTTCTGTATATAAAAAGGGCTTATGCCCTTTATTTTTCATCGCACTTAAGCACTCCGCCCTGAGAATAATTTTCAAATTCCATTTCCCTGATAATTATTTTCACTGCATCCCTTGGGCAGTTGGCAGTTTCAACAACCGCCTGCGTTACCTTTTCAGCCAGTGCCCTCTTTTGCTCCAGCGTTCTTCCTTTAAGCATTTCAACTTGAATAATCGGCATATGTTCCTCCTAATTTTTTATTATTTTTTTATTTATATATTTTGACAATGTTGTAAAAAGCATAGACTGATACAATACATTAAATTCCACTATATCCCCTAACTTGTATTCAGACTTGCATTCATGAATATCTAATATTGTATGGTCACTGCTTGCGCCTAACACTATTATATTCTTGTCCTTGGGCACAATTTTTGATGAATCTCCCACATCCTGGTTACCTAAAGCAATTATTGCTCTTTTTCTTATTCCTCTGTCTTCATAATGCGCATACTCGCCAAAAGCATTGACCATAAGTTCACCTACGGGGTGGGTGGGTTTTTCGTTAACCTCTATTATTTGTGCTTTCAATACAAATGTATCCTTATCCAGTCCTTCAATGTCAGTATCCCAATAGAGCGGCAAATCCTGCGTGTTAATAATCCCTTCTCCTATGCGGAGATGATTTATTTTTTCAGGCACTCCTCCCCTTACCAATAAGGGCAGAGTCGTTGTTCCCCCTCCTGACACTATATTAAGTTTTCTGTTTAATATTTTTTCAATATCATCTGCAGCTTCCGAAAGCTCTGTTAAATTTTTGTTTGTAGGCGCCACTGAACCGTAACAGCTTAAATTAGTTCCTATTCCTTCCAGAACCAGACTGCTTAGATTATATTCAACAAGCCTGGAAAGATTTATTAGCTCACTTCTTGAAAATACACCTTCTCTTAGGTCACCTAAATCATACATCAATACAACACCGTATTTTTTATTTTGCTTTTCAGCCTCTCTGTTTAGCATGATTAAGGTTTCCTTTTCCGAAACAAGGCACATGTCACTGTATTTGACAACATCCTCAATTTCGCACATCATCGGAATTCTTACCAGAAGAAGAGGTGTTTTGAACCCTTTGTTTTTTAAAGCTTTCAACTGCTCAATACGGGAGCTTCCGATTTGATCACAGCCTCCCTTCACCAAAGCGCGTGCCCCGGCTACAATTCCGCCGAATCCCTTTATTATTCCGGCAACCCTAATACCGCTATTATTGCACAATTTTGTAATAACTTTTGCATTTGAGGTAATCTTTTTTACATTTACTTCAAGTACGGGATACTTTTCCATTACGCTCTCCTTATTTATTTTTTGAAATTCTGAGCTCTGCAAAAAATGTTTTTAATATATTTGAACAATCCTCTTCCAGCACTCCAAACTGTACATTTATTTGATGATTTAATTTTTCCATTTGGACTATATTTAAAACTGAGCCGCATGCTCCTGTTTTTAAGTCCCTGGCACCTATTACCAGTCTTTCAATTCTTGAGTTGACCAGCGCTCCGGCACACATGGGACATGGCTCCAACGTTACATACATTGTACATCCAGGAAGCCTCCACCCCCTCAAATTGACGCATGCATCCTTAATAGCGGATATTTCGGCATGGAGAGTTGCATCCTTCATGGTTTCTTTTTGGTTGTATCCTCTTCCTACTATTTCGCCGTTTCTTACGATTATCGCTCCAATAGGAACTTCATTGATTTCATAAGCCTTTTGTGCTTCTTTCAAAGCTTCCTTCATAAATAATTCGTCCATCATATACCTACACATCGTTTTCACAACTATTATAGTTTATTATTTGCCCATAAGTCAATACATATGTCTTATATTACCTGTTTACTTTCTCCGGGAACAAATTTATAATTAAACTACAAATTGTGGAACATTTTGTCTTAAAATTAAGTCTAAATAAGTGGGATATTATAATTTCTGCCATTAAACGGCATGTTTTAAAGGAGGACAAGTTGAAAGAAATAATTAAAAAGATATCAGTCATTGGACTGTGCATTACATTAAGCGTAAATTCAGTTGCATATGCGGGAGTTCTTGATGCAATAACGGAACAGGAAACTTCAGAAGAAACCAGTGAAGCTGTTGATGTCACAAGTGATTCAGAAGAAGTAACTGAAACAAAGTCGGTTACGTCAGAAACAAAGTCACAGACTTCTTTTTCCGATATAGAAGGTCACTGGGCAAAAAATTGGATTGAGAATGCTGTTAAACTAGGTTTTGTATCAGGATATGAAGACGGAACCTTTAAACCTGACAGAACAATTACCAGAGCAGAATTTTCTAAATTGATAAACAATGCACTACATACAGAAAAAAAAGCTGATTTAAGTTTTTCCGATGTAAATAACAAAGAATGGTTTTACGCCGAAATTCAGAAGTCCGTTGCTTCAGGATTTTTCTCAGGCTACGAAAACAACACCTTCAGACCAAACAACCCTATAAAAAGGGAAGAAGTCGCTAAGGTTGTAAGCTCCGCCATAACGACCGGAGAAGCCGACGGAGAAGGCGCCACCATGTTGTCAGATTACAGCACCATACAAGAATGGGCAAAGTCAAGTGTAAATTCTGTTTACAATAAAGGGTATATTCTGGGATATCCCGAAGGAGTATACCGTCCGGCAAAAGCTTTGACACGTGCGGAAGCTGTAAAAATTATCTATGAAATTATTGAAAACGAAAATATAGAACGAGGATTCAGCATAACAAACTACGATGAAACATATTCAAGCGCAGTCGTGGTAGGTGATTTAAATATTTTAGATTCTGTTGGAAAAGGAAATGTCTATTTAAAAAATGTGGTTGTACTCGGAGACATAGTTATTTCTGCCTCAAAAATAAACTCCGTCCAGCTCACTGATGTGAAAGCAAGAAACATAATTGTGGTTGATGAAAACAACCCCGTGAAGATAGTGTGCAACGACAATGTTTCAATAACAGGCACAAAGCTTCCGTCTGTGGTTATTGTCCAGAGATTAGGAAACAACGTGAGTATTTAGTGATTAAAAAATGCAACCTGCATTCATAATTAATTGAAACTATTAATTAAATAAAAAAACAAATTTGCCTCCAAGGTTGGTGACAGATTTGTTTTTTTATTATTATGAGAAAATATACTAAAACTCTAACAAAACTTATTTCTCATGGGATCTTTTTTATTTACTGTTTCAAAAATATCCAGAATTTCGATATTATTATCTTCAACGCATTTCTTTACTGCAGGTATATAATCCTTATTTTTTATTAAAAGCGAAATACCACAGCATTTTGTAGCTTCACGAGGTGTGGGTGCAATTGTTGCAGGGATCTTTGCAGCCTTAAGCAGCTCATTCAGCTTCATTCCGTTTTCCACATTGGGAAAAATCACATAGTATTCTATTTCCGCCATAATTTCTTACTCTTTACTAAGCATGCTGCTTTGTTCCAAGCATCTCAACAAAGGCACCTATTCTTGTTCTCAGTTGTTCCGCATCCTGATCAGTATAATCAGTTTCAATTCCAAGAACAGGAATTCCTGCTTCTTTAATTGCTCTTTCCACCTTGTATCCTTCCGTATCATACAAATTACAGAATTTCAGATTAACGTCAATTATACCATCAACATTGTATTCTTCTGCTAAACGGAGGATATCTTCTATTCTGCCTCCGTTTGGTGTAAAGCATGCACAGTTGATACCCATGTACCTGTTTGACAAGGCACCTATTTGTTCTTCAATAGTGGACTTTGTTTCATCTACAATATTTTCAAAGTAACGGGTGCCTGTACACATTTCTTCCACTACTACGGCCGCTCCGCTTGTTTCTATTATGTGATGAAGCTTCCAGTTAGGAATAGCCAGCGGGGTTCCTGTAAGCATGATTCTCTTTGTGCCTGCCGGGAATACACTTACATTATTTTCAACTCTTTTTTCCAATTCATCACACAGCTTATTTGTCATAGCGGTAAAGCGTGTTGGGTCATCATAAAATGCAATCTGAGATATGAGAAGTACATCCTTACCGCTTATAGGGAGGTTCTCCTGTTTTCTTAAATCATAAAGACGCTTCAGTGCACGTCTTTTATCATTGATCAATTTTATTGCATCGCTCAACTTTTCGGCAGTTATTTTATTACCTGTAAATTCCTCAACCTTGTCCATAAAAATCTTTATTTCATCTGCCCATGCTTCAATATCCTTAGGTCTCTTCATTTGAGGGATGTCCATTACATGAACAGGAACATCTTCCGCAAGGATTTCCCAGGCCTTCTTCTTTCCATCACATGTAGTTTCGCCTACATACATATCCGCAATTCTGAAAAATGGACATGTTTTATCAAGACGTGCACCTACGGAAGCCTTAATCAGCGGACATGTGCTTGAAGGCAATACCTTCTCTCCTCCTGGAACCCAAAACTGTGAACCGCCGCATAAACCTGTTGCAATGGCATCAGCCGCAAAAACGATTTCATCGGGAACAAAGACACAGAATGTTCCGAAAACCTTTCCTCCCTTTTTCTGATGTTCAATAAGCTCCGCAGGCCGTACCCCATGAATTTCCGACACCACAAAATTATAATAATCCATTGATTCAGGACGATTCTCCTGAGTTAAATATACATCACCAAATGCTACCGGCAGCACTTCACATAATTGATCGTGAAGTTCCAGGTTCATTCCAAGGTTTTCCCACATTTCTCTGTAATCTGACATTGTATCCTCCTATTTATCATTATTTTAACAATCTAACATAAATTATAGAGGAAAAGCATTGAAGTTACAAGAAACATAAACTTATACAAAATTGCTGTTGCATGAAAAAATTTTATTGTTTGTTGTATTATTTTTTTTTTGCCTACAGAAAGAATTATAGTCTGCTGATGAATGATTTGACTCCTTCCAGAACTTTATCATAATTATTACAATAGCCAACTTCTGCCTCGTAATATGGAAGCCCTAAGACACCAAAACTCTCGTCTTGATAATTACATCCCGAAAACTTCAGGTTTATTACCGCATCTATATTATACCGTTTTACAATACATTTTAATTTTTGGGGAAAGTCTTCAGAAGCATATTTTTGAGCCAAGCCGAGAAGCAGGTTATTGCAGTTACTTACAGATTTATAACTTTCTCCCTCACAATAGGATAATGATATAATCCCATGATTCATATATGAAAGGGGTTTTAAAATTTCTTCTGCCATACCTTCCATCGGTGCACCAACTATCAGTATCCTCTTGGCAGCCAAATTTTTGTATTGCCTGAGAAGCGACTCCTTCATTGCTTCTTTCAGACGATTAAGACTGTCCAGCCGCAGGTCCAAATCAAAAATAAACCTGCTCCCGTATATTACATCTTTTAAATCATGTCCTCCCATGATACTTGGATATGACATGTAAATATGGATAATCTCCTCAATCAGCTTGTTTTCTTCATTAGTTTTTTCAACAATGGATGAAAGTTTTTTTTCATCGAATCCAACATTGAACTTATGCTCCAAAAATTCTATAAAGCGTCTGTATTCCTGCTCCAGCTCGTTTATATCTCCATGTTCATTTATAATATATACATCCTTTATGTCCTCCAGATTATGCATCATGCATTCTCTTTCCGGGCAGCGGTCTGTACCGACTATAATACTGGCAAAATGCGAGAATGGACATCTGTCCGTAATTACATAACCGAAGCTGGCTTTAAGAAGAGAGCAGTCTTTTTCATCCATGTATTTTTCGGCTTCTCTGATATTCGAGCCGTCAATTCCGAATACATTTACGGGTACAATATCCATTGCCCAGAAAATTTCTCTCGGCACATTCACGCCGTATATTCCCGCAATGTGCTTTCCCTCGCTGTTCAGTTCATATGCCGCTACAAAAGCCTTATGTCTCATCTCTTTAAATTCTTCAAGCTGATAACGCAGTTCTTCACTCATATTTCCCATCCTGTTATTATACTGAAAGTGCCGCTCCCACAGCACCGGCATAGCGTGCCATATTATTTGAATTAACAGTCTTCTTAAGCTTCTTGCCAAGCTGCTGCCTCATATAGCTGCTGTCACAGAATCCTCCGGTCAGAAAATAGCTGTCATTTTCGCTGTTAAGCCTTGTGAATAAAGTATAAACCTTATTTACAATGGAATTAACCACACCAGCTGCTATATCTTCCTTTGGGCTTCCGTTTCCTATAAGGCTTATAACCTCTGATTCCGCAAATACGGTGCACATAGAGCTTATTGAAACTTCCTTTCCTTTCTCTGCCAAATCAAAAATCTCCTCCAGATTAACTCCCAGAGTGTTTGCCATTATTTCAAGAAAACGTCCTGTTCCCGCTGAACACTTATCATTCATAATGAAGTTTGAAACCATTCCGTTTTCAACATATATTATCTTTGTGTCCTGACCTCCTATATCTATCACAATACAATCTTTTCCGTTCAGATAATAGGCTCCCCTGCCGTGACATGTTATTTCTGTTACAACCTTGTGAGCATAGGGAACAGAAACCCGGCCGTAGCCTGTAGCCGTTATATGAGAGTTTTCTGGTGTGACACCCTGGTATTCCAGCCAGTTCAGTATGCTTGAAGCTGTTTCCTTGCTGCTCCAGCCTGTAGGCATAAGCATATGATTAATTATTTCTTTTTTATCTTCCGACATTATTATTACTTTTGCGGCAGTAGAGCCTATATCAATTCCAACCAGGTACATATGTATACTCCTTGTCCGATATTTGTTGAGATTAAAAATACTTTATTTTATTTTAACATCCCTACCTGAAAAATACAATCGTAAACTACTCTTGAATGCAGAGACGCCAGACTGTGTTTTATTTTCACACGGTCTGGCGCACCACAGTATTTTGTGTTTATTTATAATATTTCTTCACACATATTTTTAAAGTCAACCAAAAATATGCGATTACGTAACTATGTATGTATTTGCCTTTGTTATTTCTTGCTATCTGTTATTGTTCTATGCATGTCCGTAAAAAATTCACTGTATCTAAGCATGTCCGGAATTGTAGCAATACCGCAATACAGCGATAGCGGTAACTCTTTACCATCATAAGAAATGGGTTGACCGTTTTTGGATAGCACAAAGTCAGACAATGCCTTTGCTTCACTTAAATCATAAAATCCTGTTATCACTGCAAATTCATCACCTCCAATACGCATTACAAGCATATCGTCAGCAGCTGCTTTGTCTATGCGGGAAGCTGCTTCAAGAATAGCAATATCCCCTGCTTTTATTGAAACATCGTTAAATGCCATCAAATTCCGTATGTCAAAGCATAAAACATAACTGCCCTTTTTCTCATGCAGATAGTCATAAGCTTCACTCATATCCACTCTTTTTCTTGCCATATAAAGATCCTCTCCTTCCTTGTATTCATAATTGAGCCTTGGAAATATACCGGTAAACCTCCACTTGCTTTTAAATTCAGAAGGCTTTATATTCCACACTCTCTTGAAAGTCCTTGTAAAGACTTCAACCGAATTGAATTGATACTTCATTGCAATATTCGTAATGCTTATCTCGGATTTTACTATATCTATTGCAGCCTGTGTCATACGCCGTTTAGTAATATACTCCTTTATGCTCATAAACAGCGCATATCTAAACAGCTTTTCAAGCATGGAAAGAGAAACATGGCAATGACTTGCAATATCACCGCGAGTGATCGGTTCGCATAGGTTGCACTCAATATAATTTATCGATTCGGTCAAAATCATAAAATTTTTCATTGCCTACCTCCTGAAACAATAATTTATTGTGATTACATTATATCAGACTGCAGATTTAATTACTTGATGATTTGAGCACGAATGTCAAATATAGAAACAATAAAAAAACTCGAAAAACGCTGGTTTCTCAAGATTCTTTATAAATAATATTAACGCAACAACCGACCATTAGGTTGTTTTATTTTTTTATATGATAAATTGTTAGAATTAGCAATGCTGTATTTATTTATTCCTGCTACAGCGGGTAAACAATCTCTATTTTCAAAAAAAATCTGTCTGACATATAAAAACAACATCCACAATTCAGAAAATAAAAGTAACTTCAGAAATAATTTTATATATAGCTCACTCAAATACCTGTTCTGCCGCTCAATTAGTATGAGGACATTATAATTAAGACAGATATATATTAAATATCCCAATTAAGGGTATTTCCATAAAAATCAGTATCAATTATTAATGAATTCCAATTTTCATCATATTTATATATTATAAGCTTATCCTTAACTATTTGCATGAAATTAGGGAAATATGAACCAAGACTAGGCATATTCATTTGTACTATTTTTACAATATCACTTCCGTCATGTTTCATTCTAATAATACTTAAATTCAGGTTTTCATTATAAATATCATCAATAATCATTACAAATAAATAATCTTCAGAAACCGTTATTTTCATTATACTGCTTTTTATATCATCACTTATATATATCTTTCAATGTGTTAGCATCATCATCTTTCATGGAATATATATATTGCAAGTTAAGGTCATTTTTATAAGAAAAGAATTTCCGTTTCATTATATCCTCCTAACGATAAATTTTCATCATTAAAATTGGAACGCTGTTGACAAGTAATCCTACTTGGAAGACACGGGGGCGGCAGCTGTCTGTCCCTTATCCTCACACATCCTGCCTCCTCTGCCTATATTATAAATTATTTTTTATGTGATAGATGGCACAATCCTTGGATTGACCCTTTGCATTTGTAATCATATCTTTAACTATACAGTCTTTTTGCATTCCTACCTTCTCCATAATCCTTCCTGAAGCTGGATTGTCTGTATTATGTGCAGCACTAATTTCATTAACCCTTATGTGATTAAATGCAAAGTCTACTACCGCTTTTAATGCTTCTGTCCCGTAGCCCTTATTCCACCAATTAAATCCTATTTCATACCCTACACTGCATTTCGTTTCATTAGATTCAAAATGGAAAAGGTCTATTAGTCCAATTAATTCTTTACTCTCAATTAATTCAATTCCCCAATGATAAAAAGAGCGGTTTTCGTATTGACTAATGATTTCTTTGACCATATCAAGAGTTTCTTCTAAATTAATATGTATACCTTTAACTAAGTTGTCTGTAACTCTTTCATCTGATTTAAGATTTGTATAAATAGATTGAACATCATTTAAAGAAATCCTCCTTAATTTTAATCTCTTTGTATCAATTGTAATGGTTCCAATTTGCATATAATTTTCTCTTTTTATTTCAGCTTTTAAGACACAGGGATGTCAGACTGCGCAAAAACAATATTGCAATTGAATCATTATTCAAGATTATTGAGACACGGGGACGTTTCACTTGTCTCCTTTAATTAAGAGGCAATTCCTGTAAGCTTATAACCTTATATTTATTGCTTATTATCTTTGTTAAGTTATCATCACTATTATATTTTAATGTCTTTGTTTCCAGACACTCATCATCACTTATTGTATTCATATATCTGCTGAATTCTTCAAATGTCTTGAAATAATTCTCCACCATTAATGTTCCGTTTATAATTGTTTTTTGTCCATTGTATGTTAAATAGTAATCTCCGAAGCTGATCCAACTATAGTCTCTAACATCTGATACAATTCTTGCCTTTACGGGATTTTGATGAATATATCTTAAAACTGTTAGCAAATACTCTTCGTTATTTACCGGCTCACTCAAATACCTGTTCTGAAATAAATGACCTGTCCTATCGTATTTTTTATTATGCCATCCTACATATCCTACTGTTATACGTTTAATACTTGTTCCAATACCCTCATCTTCTTTCAGCAGCATATGAATATGGTTATCCATCAAGCAATAACCAAGTACTTTAAATTTGCCTTTTTCTTTTGCCTTCTCAATGTTTTCCAGAAATTTCAATTTATCCTCATTATCTAATAATACATCTCGTTTGTCAATTCCTCTCAGCATAATATGATATATTCCTGTAATGCTTCTTACCCTTGCTTGCCTAGGCATATGGCACCTCTTCCTAGTAATATCACTTTATTATAATTATGCTTTAATATTTAACATTAATTTGATATTATTATAACATTTGTCATTTCAAAGTCAATCTCTATTGATAAATGCGGGAGACACTCGAAACGTCCCTGTGTCTCCTCTCTTATGTTTCTGCGAACATATCTGTACCAAAATCTAAATAACTATCATTTAACAAGTATATACTTATCTTTTTAAGTCTTGAATAATCCCATTTTCCAGCAATAAATCAAGAGCCTTTTCCCTGCTTGCTGCAAGTGGGACAATGCAGTATCCGTCACGTTCACTCCAGCTCCCCCGACTCATTTTAGTTTTTTCTCCTCCAGTTTTATTTGCTTGGTTACCACTAAAAACGGTTATCGTCATTTGTTGAAACCAAGATTTTGAATATAATCGTCCAAGAAAAAATGTATCCCAACTCGGACGTCCATCGGTATCATATCCCGCAATATAGTTATATTCAAGGGGCCATCCATCATCCGAGAAGTAAACCTTACTCATCTTTTCAGTAGTAAGCTTGTAATTCGAAACAACGATTTGTCCATCAAACATATCATCTGAAAAAAGATTCCAGTGATACTTTCCATAAATCTTAACCTGACACTGAACAAAATAAGAAGGGACATCAAGTTTTATCTCTATGGCATCATATACCTTATTTATTGGTATTGGAATGGTAAAGACCAAAAAAACTATTATTAGAAATACCATAGATATCCATTTCATGGTACGCTTTCTATTTATTTTCATAATACCTCCTGTTTTGAACGCCACAAATAGAAAAAATTGTTTTTCCTATATCTTCTATTAATCTTACTTAGTAAAAATCTTCAATAATATGAAGTAAGTTGTTCTCTTTAAAATAGATTAAGTACAATTTGTTTCTTGAATCGTTATCTCCACTTTTTTTATACCAATAATATTCCTTCGAAAAATCAGGCTTTTTTTCAGCATCCATTTGTAGTCTATTATATCACATTATGTAATATTTTGAAATTCCGGTTTCCAATTAAGCCTTCATATAACATAAGGTTTTTCGATTTATGTGCTCCCATTTATTTAGACTATAATATTCGGCAAATGTTTCAGTTAAAAGGTAACTTTTCACACGTGTGGAGCAATGAGCGAACATTTTAAGATAAGCAAGCAAGATTTTCGTGCTTTCCTTTGTTGATTTTTTTTAAAAAACGTCATATAATATATTCAACAGATAATTCATGATTAGCAGAAATACTAAATAAAAAAGTTAAGAGAAACTAAAATCAAAATATGATAACAGGAGAAAACTCAATGCAGAAATAAGCAGATTCCAAGGGATGATAATAAAAATGCTTTTTTTAGATGATGATAAACATCATAAACCGCATGTTCATATATATTATGGAGAATATGCAGCTTCGGTGGGTGTTGACGGGGAATTGATTGCAGGTTCCATTCCTGTTAAACAGTTAAAAATACTGACTGCTTGGCTAATCATTCATGAGGACGAATTATATAAAGCTTGGAACAGTGCAGTAAGGGGACTACCTTTTGACAAGATAGAACCATTAAAATAGGAGGCATGCAATGTATATAATAAATGGTATTGCTTATGCGGGGGAACCTGCAGATATAATAAAAGTGCAATCAGTAAAAACTCTACCTGATTACTGTTTGCTTTTAAAATTTTCCACAGGTGAAAAGCGAATATTTGACGCTTATGGGTTGTTACAGTATCCTGTGTATAAACCACTAATAAATAAAGAAATATTTAATAATGCATATATAGAAGGGGGCACTGTCGCGTGGAATAACGGTGACATTGATATTGCTCCTGAAACCTTGTATTATGAGAGCTTCAAATATGAAGAACCCTGCATTGGTTAATTTTTATTTATAAACACCTTGTACAATTAGGAGACACGGGGACGTTTCACTTGTCTCCTTTGATTACGTTCTCACCCATTTTCTTCCCTATTCCAAAAACTTGACTTAACTGTCTGATACATATTCCCGTAATGCTTCTTATCCTTGCTTGCCTAGGCATATGGCGCCTCAATTATTTTATTATCATTATGCTTTAATATTTAACGTTAATTTGATATTATTATAACATTTGTCATTGCAAAGTCAATCTTTATTGATAAATAAGGGAGACAACCGAAACGTCCCTGCGCCTCCCACATTTATGGCTTATTTTCTAAAGAAACAAGCTGTAACAACTGATGTATTGAAGAATACAATGATAGTAATACTATACAGGAGTTGTGTTCATGCTGAAAATATTATTGTACGGCAGTACTGCTTATGTAATTAAAGGTGACGGCAGCAAGCACGACTATTATATTGCCAAAGGTACTTTGAGTTTTCCACCCACGCCTGAGGAAATAGAC
>DFOA01000064.1:75686-189832 GCA_002381185.1 Firmicutes bacterium UBA3553
GATTGTATTTTTTAGAACTTTACTTCGTGAACTGCATCTTCATTTCAAAACAGCTTGAATTTACGTTGAAATAATCACATTTTCCAAATGTATACATATACGCATCAAATGTATACAAATGCAACGCCTTATTAACCAAAATAGAAGGATTGATTAATATGAAAAATAAAATTGCCTTATACGGAGATGCTGAAAAGCTGAATCAAGTAGAAGATGTGTTATCCAAATATCTGAATGAAAATGATATTCCTTTTGAAATACCCAAATTTCCGACTCAGGGCAATTTCTGACGGAATTTTTGCTAAAGGATGATTACATGCTTTTTATGGTGAATGAAAAGGGTATCCTGCGATATCTGTTGAAAATTTATAAAAATTTCGACCGGAAGACTACGCGCTATGCTTTTTTTAATATTGAGCAAGTAAGTGATTACTATAAAACCCTCACAATGAAATCCGGTGCAGAAATTCCAATGTCAAGGACCGGTAAAAAGGAATTTTTCAAGTCGCTTTCTCTTTCAAGAGACACGGAGACGTTTCATTTGTCTCCTTTGATTACTTTTTCAATCATTTTTGATGAATATACCTTGAAACCATTAGCAAATACTCTTCATTATTTACCAGCTCACTCAAATACCTTTTCTGAAATAAATGATCTATCCTATCGTATTTTTTATTATGCCACCCAATATATCTCACTGTAATACTCTTAATACTTGTTCCAATATCCGAGTACTTCAAATTTCCCTAATGCTCTTACCCTTGCTTGCCTAGGCATATGGCACCTCAATTATTTTATTATCATTATGCTTTAATATTTAACATTAATTTGATATTATTATAACATTTGTCATTACAAAACCAATCCTTATTGATAAATAAGGGAGACACCCGAAACGTCCCTATGTCTCACCTATTAGACTACCTCAATAATTTGTTTTTGAGACAGCCCCTATATTTTACTTATTCTTTGCTTGCGTTTTTGGGCAGTCTGACGTCCCTGTGTCTTCCATCATACAGCAGATTCTATTTATCCTTATTAATTGTATTGATGATAACCAATTTAATTGAGAAAACAATTAATAAAACAAATCCAACAAATGATATTGTATTAATAATAAAATTGTAAACTTGATATATTATGGCAAAAGTAAGACCTCTGGTATTTTCAAATATTCCAAGCCTTGAATTTTCAAGCATTGGATTATTCAGTAAGGTAAGTATAAAACACCCTAAAATACTATATAATAATTTTGAGTTCTTATTCATCTAAATTCCTCCACTCTAATAAAATTGACTTATCTAATATTAATATTAATACACATTATACATTATCAGGAAATTTATACATTTCATTTAAATCTTTATCATACGCATTAATCTGTATTACACCATCAAAAAAATTATTTCTTATTATCATAAATCCTACACCATTAGTCTCTTCTTCAATACTAATTGTGTCAGTATACAATATTTTGATATTTTTAATATTACTATCATTGATAGTTCCATATGTAATTATACGATGTTCATTATTATTCTCTTGTAATATACTACCGGAAGAAATAGGTAGTGATTGAATTACTTGTTCGGTTATGTCCAGATATTCGACACCATCATGATTCCAATTTGCGGCTTTAATACCCATGATTGTTTTTTTATATATATTACTATAATATGTATAAAGTATTAGTTCTTCATTTTGTTTTCCACTTTTAGTCATTATTATCTTAATATCACTTGTGGTGTTTCCATCTAAAGTACTTTTAATTTCATTATAATACATATTTGTTTTTTCTTCTACTGCTGATTCTGCGAAATTACTTTTACAAGCTGTTAAAACTATAAGCAAAATTAAATATATAAGTAATTTTACATTCATAATAAAAGCCCCTCCTTTTTCAGGTATAAATGAGTAGTTTTTTAAACTACTCATTTATATTGGTAAATGTTACAACATTAGTTATTTGGCCAGCTAGGTTTTTTCCATATATTCGTAGCCGTCCATGCTTGTGGTACTCCACTAAAACTTAATGATATTGAAGGGGCTTTAGTACCTGGTGCCCACGATATAGTCCCAGAATTAAAAGTAGCGGTTGTATATGTATGACGATAATCTAGTTTTAAATAAACAGTACTATCTGTTGGCTTTTTATCCAGCCATGCCCATGCTTGACCTTTAAACCCTACATAATTATTCCAATCATAATAATCTTGGAATGTCCAAACCAATCCAGAGCCAGATATATCTTCGAGCCCGCCTACGTCTGGATAGTGGGTTCCATTTTGATCATAAACAGCAATACCTGCTGGGTTCGAACTATATTCATATCCAGTCACTGTGCCAAAATTAGAGTTATACATTGCCAACATTACACCGTCAATTGCACCAGCACTAAGGTCTAAATAAGATGTACCCTTCCATATCCACCAACCCTTAATTAGATATCTACTTGATCTAGTATCATAGTAAGCGTCAAAGCTAGTTATTGATACATTTGCATTTGTTGACATAGGTTGAATTAAACTACCATCATCTTTTACAATTTCAACATCTTGGAATCCATTTAAGAATAACCAATTTTCTACAGTCTCAAAATCTTGACTACCTAGCGAAATTATATTTTCCTCTAAATAAGCTTTTCTATCTTCCCATTCTTTATCACTCATAGGAATTGCATCAGCTGTTGTTATAGAAGAAATTAATAAAGCCATTAATAACAAGCTACATAAAAACCTTTTTTTCATATGTCCCTCCTAGTTTATAAGTTTTTTATATTACCTATTTTTCTAAACGCTTCAATTAACTTTAAATAAATCTTCCAACGAAATCTCCCCCTTAACCATTATTTTTTACCCCTTTACTATATAGATAATTTAGAAGGCAAAAACGTAACATTTTTTTACAAAACTTTCTAAAATATTTTTATTTTCCAATTATGTTATTAATTAATCTACCGATATATGATATAATTACATATCAGCATGAGGGGGGATAATCTATGTTTTTTTTATCAAATTTATCAGATTCAGAAGATTCAAATATTGAGGCAAACGATTACGAATACGAAATGTATCTGTATGAAAGATACTATAAAGCCCTTTGGAAATATGCATTTAATCTTTCTAAAAGCCAAGAAGTCGCAAATGATATAGTATCGACAACATTTCTCAAGGTTATTGAATTAATAGAAGCTATAAGAAAAATTCAGCCGTATAAAATAAGAGCTTACTTAATGCGTATGATTAAAAATAACTATCTTAATTATATTGACAAAGAAAAATTAAATGTTGACTTTGACGAAACATCAGAATATATTTGTTACAATGCAGATGATGATTTTACCGAAAGAATCGGTGAGTCAGAGGTGGAAAAAATATTAAAACACATGCCGGAACCATATAAATCCATTTTGCAATATAGATATCTATATGATGAATTGACTTATGAAGAAATAGCACTGACCCTAAATATAAACGTCAAGAACATCAGAGTATATAAAAAAAGAGCCTTGGATATGTTAAAGCAAAGGCTGAAGGATGGTGGAAATAAATATGAATAAAAATGACTACGATGATTTCGAATTAGAATTTCTCATAAAAAAAGCTGCAATATCACTCGCTGAAAAAGACAGCGAATTGTTTGACATGTTGGAAAAAGATGATACAATAATAAATCCCAATCAGGACGAACTGGATAAAAAAATATACGCAATGATAGATGAGCATTTCAAGAAGAATGATGCTAAGGCAGTAAAACAAAGGAAATTAAAAAATTTGATGTATAAAGTAGCGGCATTTGTTCTAATATTATTATCAGGTTTTATAATTCCCTTTATTACTGTTGATGCATTTAGAGAAAAGGTATTAAATTTTTATATAGAAAATTTTGATACACACGCTTCTTTTACTCCTAAGGAAGAAAACACCTCTTTTATGACATTCAAAGCAGACTATATACCTGACGGCTATATTGAAAGTGATGAATTTAAAGCTCCTGATTTTTATTCCCGAACTTTTTACAATCAGTCAAATAAAATGATTGATATCACACTTTATGGTGATAAAACTTCATTTAATATAGATACAGAAAACTGTGAAAAATATAATGTAACTATAAAAGATAAAAACAGTTATATTTACAGAAAAATTGACTCTGCTGCATTGGTATTTAAATTTCATAATAGCTCAATTGTAATTATTAGCGATGATAACAGCATAACTAACGAAGAATTAATAAAAATTGCAGAATACATAAAATAATGTTACATTTTAATCTTTTAAATTGTCTTATATATGAAAAAGATTATATAATAAAGGAGATTCAAATGAAAAAGATTATAAGTTTAATTATTGTAATGAGCATTTTATTAACTTTTGGAATGCAGTCACGTGCTGTGGCTGATGAAAGGCCTGCAGGGGAAGTTTCACCCATGTACATTAATTTAAAAAGTTTGTCTGCATCTTTCGATATTGATAGCCTTGGCATAACTACATGTGGGGGAAACTTGGTACAAATTTTAAGTGACGGTTCATGCGAATTAATTATGAATTTGCAAAAATTAAACTCTGATAAAAGCTGGGACACAATAGCAACCTGGACAAAAGAAGGTACAACTAAATGTTCAAATGTACAATACAGGGCAGTTTCAAGAGGTACATACAGACTTTCTGTGACGGGTAAGATTTATAACAGCAGTGGAACTTTTATAGAATCAGGTACTGCTTATTCTTTGACTATAACATATTGAAATATAAAGGGGCTATCTCATCTTGAGACAGCCTCCTTCTTTTTCATTCCCAATATCCCTTTTTCATTGTTAGTTATAGTATAATACTTAGTAATAGTATCGCCTAATTCATTTTATTTTAAATTCAAATATTCTTTTGTATTTTCAAAGCCTTCATCTAATTGTATAGTATAAGTGTAGTCTTTTGAATTGTCATTATTATCTCTTACGTTTATATCCAGGTAATAACCCATTTCTTTGTATTCCTTATAAGGCATACCATATTCATAATTAGACAATGCACTGAATGAACCTTTTACGTTGCTGTATACTTTATCAATATCCTTTACCAGGTATTCCCGTATTTCATCTAAATTGATGTCAGCATAGGCCGTAGTATTTGTATCTCTGGCATCATGCTGCAGTCGGACATTTATGCTGTAATTATTGTTTGAGTAATATTCTTCATTGTACAAATAATAATATTTCTTTTCCTTAAATTCCTGAGAGCTTAATAATCTGGATGCAATTTCATCCTTCGCTTGGTTATTGGCATCGCTGTTGTTTTCTGTATTATAATCTCTTATAATATAGCTTCCGTCATTCATATAGTAGATTATCATAATATCGTTCATATAGAAATCATCATTGTCATAACTTTGATCAGAAAGAATTTCCCTGTGAAGCTCAGTGATAGTTTCAATATTTTCCTTGTCTGTAAACAATATTATATTATACCTGTTCTGAATCTCAGAAATATCACTATTATCTATTTCGTCCTTATTCTCAATATATCTCTTAGTAGAGCTATACCCCCATGTGTTATTGCCGATATACGCCATTTTTACATCATCAGCATCAGGCACCACATTTTTATACTGATTCGCAAATACAACGGTTCCTCCTGTTACTGCAACAAATACAGCCATGCTTACTGCAAATACCTTTACAGATAGTCTTGATATTCTGAACGATTTTTCCATTGCCGCAATTATTATATAATATGTCAGTGCTGCCATTAGCAATGATACAATTATTTCATTGGCTATGCTTCCGGTATAGCCTGTTATTGAAAAAAACGCAGGAATTATTAAACTTGCCAGCACAGAAACAAAATACTTGTAGCCGTCAAAGGCCATGAAATTACCTGTATTTTCATTTTTTCTTCTCTTAAGCATTTTAAATATCAAAAGTGTTATGCCGACCAATATAATTCCCAACAGCAGGAAGTATATGCAATCCACGGATTTGTCTGAATATACGGCAAAATATATGTAATCCAGCTTGTAAAAATTATTTACAAAGTAATCCATCAGCACTCTTGCACTGAATCCGGCAACCATATTTTCCAATATGGAGAACATAAATTGAATTATCAGATATATTATACCCGGCAAAGCAAAATTAAATAGTGTCATAGCACCTGCAACCAGAGTATTTCCCGCCAATATTGAAGACAATGCGGCTAAAAATATCCCTGTTAAAAGCCATGGGACAAAGACCTTAAACGCTTCAAAAATCTCATAATTCCATCCTTGGAAAATAACTGACAAGGCAATAAGTACCAGTAAAAATCCTGTAAATACCATGTTGATTATAATGTTAATTGAAACCTGTTCCCTGAATGACAATGGCTTTGACTTGTAATAAGCAAGCTTTGAATCATTATGGAAAAAGCTGCTGTCAACCAAGCAATTTACAAACACAAGCGCAAAGGTTTCAAATACCCCAAATAATATGAAAAAATCTCCTTTCATACCCAATATATACGGTATCAGGAATGTAGTTATAAATATAATCACCGTTGACAGGAAAAACCAATTTTTCTTAGCTTTTAATGCATTTAAAAGAAGCGGCATAAATAGATTATTTTTTCTCTGTTCCATATCCTGCACCTCCCAGCTCTGTAATAAATATTTCTTCAAGACTCATTGAAAGCTTATCAAACAGAAGAACCTTGTATTTCTCTTCTAAGTTTTTCTTAAACTCCTCAACATTGCCTGTCAATGTACATATGTTTATACTTCCGATTTTTACGGATTTGATTATGTTGTATTCACTGAATTCAGAAGCTTCAAATTCACCTTCAACGGCAAACTGAACTCTTTTTATTTCGTCCTTCATTTTTTCAAGGTTTTCTTCCTTGAGGATTTTGCCTTCGTGCATTATGCCTACTTTATCGCATATATTGTCTAGTTCCTTTAAATCGTGTGAAGAAATAATCACCGTCATTTCATTGTCCATAACTTCCTGGATTAAAACATCCCAGAATTTCCTTTTGATAACCGCATCCAGTCCGTCGACTATTTCATCCAGTAAAAGTACCTTTGGCTGTGCCGAAATTGCCATAATGAATGCAGCCTGCTTTCTTTGTCCTTTGGACATTTTATTAAGGTTTTTATTTTTATCTATATTAAAGTAATTTACAAGCTCATTAAACTTATTTTCAGACATGTTCTTATACATCAGCTTTTCATAAGCAAATAACTTACTTAACGTAGACTGGTACGGGAAAAATAAACTGTCCTGTACATAATAAAAGTCTTTTATAATTTCAGAGTCTTCCTTCACCTGCATATCATCATAAAAAACATTTCCTTCATCCTGTTTGAAAATCATCATTATATGCTTCAGCAATGTTGTTTTTCCGCATCCGTTTGAGCCGACCAAGCCATATATCTGACTTTTTTCAGCATTGATATTTATATTGTTTAAAACTTGAAATTCACCGAATTTCTTGCTTAAATTATCTATTTTTAACATATGACCTCCCTATCCCTTACTTGGGTTCAGTATTTTCTCAACTAATCCGATTATATAATCATCCTTCAATCCAAGGTCCTTTAAGGATTTAATAGCTTCATTCAATTTTTCTTCCATGTTTTTTATATGTAGGCTCCTTAATTCTACAGAATTATTGACAAAGTTGCCCTTTCCCTTCACAGTATAAATATAATTGTCTTCTTCCAGGCTTTTATATGCTTTCTGAATTGTATTTGGGTTTATTTTTACCATTGAAGCCAGTTCTCTTACAGACGGCAATTTTTCATCAGGCTTAAACGCTTTTGATAAAATCAGCCTTGTAATTTCTTCATATATTTGTTCGTATAAAGCTTTTGAACTGTTATTATCTATTTGAATCATTCTACACCTCCTTGGTCTAAATATTATTGCAGGCAATCTTTCCGTTTACATATTCCGTTAACATTCCTTCGTATACTTCTTTTAGCTCCAATTTATTGTAATCATCAGGCACCACAAGAGAGATTTCCTTGTTGAAGGGAATTATTCCCCACAATAAATACGTAACAAAGCTTGAGCATACATAGTAGTATTCTCTCTGCAGCGGTATATTGAAGTAAATTAAAAAAAGATTTAAAAAACTGTACCGGAAGCTGTTTGGTTGTGCCAAAAATTTCTGCAGTCTTCTGATAATCGTATTATAATCTGCATCTGTAACTTCCAGCTTATATATTTTGCACTTTGTATCAGGATGCATCTTGAATACTCCGCTGTCAGGATTTTCTTTAACAAATCCTCCTATTAAAGGGAACCATGTTATCTTTCTGCCAAAACTGAACATTGTTTTACAATCATCATCAAAGGATATTGAAATATGGTTGTATGGTTTTTTTGAAACTGCTTTTAAAGTTTTTGAAATAACTGTATTTGTTTGTGTTAGAACTATATTTATCTGTTTCATTTTCTGCTCCTATTACCTAAGCAATATTATATGTACTAATACACTTAGTACAGTAACTGTATTATATAGCATAGTACACTTGCTGTCAATATATTTAATTATCACAATATAAAAAAAATGCCATTGACCTTATACTCAAGGTTAACAGCAGGGATTATTCACTATATAATTATTTAAATTACGGAATACAGCCAAAAGAATAACGGTATTGTTATCAGTGACAACAAATGTGTTATAACAACTATCTTAGATCCAAATTCAATGTCTCCGCCATACTTTTGAGCCAGTATAGGCATTAAGACCGCAACAGGCAATGATGCATAAATAACATATATTTGCTCAATCATCTGATCTAAGTATAAAAATTTCATTAATATAATCATAAGTACAGGTGAAGCTATCAATCTGAAAAATGTGGCAAAATATGCTTCTTTATTAATGAATGAATCCTTTACACCTATTGTCGCTATTTTACTTCCAATTATAATCATTGATAAAACAGTTGTAACATTGGTTAATAAATCTAATAAATTGGTTGCAAACAATGGCAGCGGAAGTTGAGTAAAATACAATATCAGTCCGATATAGACGCCTATCATGCCGGGATTTAAAAGCATAAATTTATACCTGTTTTTAATCTTTTTATCACCCAGCAGCAATGATACTCCGTAGGTCCACATGAATACTATGTTGGGAGTATGGAACATTGTGGCATAAAACATTCCCTGAGAGCCGTATATTTGATATGCAAGAGGGAAACCCATAAATCCTCCGTTCATCAATGCTACTGAATATTTTATCATTTTTTTCTTTTCATTATCCCCCGTTTTAGCAGATGCTAATTTACCCAGCAAAATCAAACATATATCAAATATAACCGCTATGAAAAGCAGTATTGCGCCTGTTTTCAGCTGGTCAAAAGAAAAATCAATATTCATTGCGTTAATTACCATGGCAGGTGTTGTGATATTTACTAATATATATGTCAGGGCACTTTCCCCGTCATCATTTAAAATTCCCTTGTTTCTTATATAAAATCCCACAGCCATTAATATTGCCATCAATATGATGCTGTTTATCAATGTAACTAATATCATAACCCTCTCTCCTCACAAGTTGTCCAAATCCATTTCAGAATATCACGGGACACCTTGATTTTCAAGTAAAATTTATTAATAAAGAAGCTATAGCTTTTTGAGCTATAGCCTATTATATGCTACTTCAATTTATAGCCTTCCAGTTCCCTTTCATTTGCCAATATGAAATGTTCGGGTTCTATTTCCACCCAGTTAGGTGGGTATTTGTCATAGTCATAGTGGCTTTTACCTGGGTCATATACCTCTATTTTTTTGTTTCTTTCTACTCTTGGGTTTGGAGTAGGTATAGCTGACAATAAGGATTTTGTATACGGATGCAGAGGATTTGCAAACAATGCCTCAGTTTCTGCCAATTCCACTATATTTCCTTTATGAATAACAGCTATTCTGTCTGAAATAAATCTCACAACAGACAAGTCATGGGCAACAAACAAATAGGTCAATCCTTTTTGTTTTTGCAGCTCTGCCAGCAGGTTTATGACCTGTGCACGAATGGATACATCCAGAGCCGATATAGGTTCATCAGCTATTACAAGTTCAGGCTCCATAACCAGTACTCTGGCTATTCCTATACGCTGTCTTTGTCCGCCGGAAAACTCGTGAGGGAAACGGCTTGCAAATTCCGGAAGCAAACCAACATCCAGCAGTGCCTGCTCCACCTTTTTCTTTCTTTCTTCCTCAGTACCGTAATTTTTTAAGTTATACAATCCCTCTGACACTATATAGTCAACCTTGGCTCTCTCATTTAATGAAGCCATGGGGTCCTGAAATATCATCTGGATTTTTCTTGTAAGTTCTTTGTCTAAATCACCGTCAATTTTTCCGCTGATTTTCTTGCCCTTATAAATTATTTCACCGGATGCCGCAGGATTTATTCTTATGATTGCCCTTCCTATGGTCGTCTTCCCTGAACCTGATTCTCCAACAAGACCAAATGTTTCACCCTTATAGATGTTAAAGCTGACATCGTTGACTGCTACGAACTTTTTACTTTTTTTACCGAATTCTACTCTTAAATTCTTAACCTCTAACAGCTTTTCTTTATTCTTCAATGATATCACCTCTCTTTACATACATATCCTGCATCTTTTTAATTAAAGGAGGTGGTTCTACTTTCGGAGACCTTGGATCCAAAAGCCATGTTCTTGCTTTGTGAGTAGGTGTAACTTCAAAATACGGTGGTCTCTCAGCAAAGTCAATTTTCAATGCATGTGGATTTCTTGGTGCAAATGCGTCTCCTTTTATTTCCTTAAACAGATTAGGAGGTGTTCCTTTAATTGAATATAAAGCTTCTCCCTTTACTCCAAGCTGAGGAAGAGATGATAACAACGCCCATGTATACGGATGCTTCGGATCAAAAAACACTTCTTCTGAAGACCCTAATTCAATTATATCCCCGGCATACATAACGGCGATTCTGTCAGCTACATTTGCCACAACCCCAAGGTCATGCGTAATGTAAATAATCGTCAAATCATATTTGTCCTGAAGGTTTTTCAATAGCTGCAGTATTTGTGCCTGAATTGTTACATCCAGTGCTGTTGTAGGCTCATCACATATCAATATATTAGGATTGCATGCAACTGCTATTGCAATTACAACTCTCTGTCTCATACCGCCTGAAAATTCATGGGGATATTGTTTGTATCTTCTTTCAGGATCAGAAATTCCTACATCATTTAATATTTCAATTGCTAATTTCTTAGCCTCTTCGCCTTTTAAATTCTGATGGAGCTCAATAGATTCCTGTACTTGTTTACCGACAGTTTTAAGAGGATTCAATGATGTCATGGGATCCTGAAATACCATTGCAATTTCTTTTCCTCTTATTTTAATCCATTCATCTTCTGTTTTATATTTAGCCAGATCCTTACCCTTGTACATTATTGAGCCTGATTCAATTCTTCCGTTACCATCCAACAGTCCCATAAATGATTTATTAAAAACTGATTTACCGGAACCTGATTCTCCAACTATGGCAAGGCTTTCTCCTTTGTGCAGATCTAAGGAAGCCCCCCTGATAGCAGTCAGCTCCTGTCCGCGAAGATTGAATTTTATAACTAAATCCTCAACTGATAATATTATTTCGCTGTTCATAATTTCTTCAATAGTTTTCTGTGCCATACTTTACCTCCTACACGTGATTTCTTGGATCGGCAGAATCTGCAAACACATTACCGATAACATAGAAGGATATAGTTACAACAGATATAACTGCAGCAGGGAAGAATAACTGATATCTTTGGTTTGGATCCATAACCATGGCTCTTCCTTCATTTACCAGATTGCCGAGTGAAGGTACATCAATGGGCAATCCCATACCAATGTATGAAAGAAACACCTCATTACCTATTGCAGCAGGTATTGCCAGAGCCATCCTTAACATAATAACAGATACTAAATATGGAAGTAAATTCTTGGTTATTATCCTGTTTGTAGGTGTACCAAGACATCTGGACGCCAGATTATATTCCCTGTCCCTTATAATTAATATGAGGTTACGCACAAATCTTGCCATTTGAAGCCATCCCGTCATGCACATGGCAAAAATTATTGTTGGTATACTAGGTTTCATAATATAAGTCAGTATAATCAAAACAACAGTCGTAGGTATGTTATCCCAAACGTTGTATATTTCTGTTATTATGGCATCAAGCTTTCTCACATAACCCCATAATGCTCCTATAGTTATTCCAACCACTGCTTCAAATAAGCCTACCGCAACACCGATGAACAGTGACGTCCTTGTACCGCTCCAAATACGCGCCCATAAATCCTGACCGATTGAATTTGAACCAAACCAAAATTCATCGTTAGGCTGTACATTTCTATATTGTAAATTTGTTTCTGGATTAATATATATCTGTGTAGGGCTTTTTTGATTCGGCAAGTACGGCTGTACTATGGTGAATAAAACAACGCATGCTATTAAAATCAAAAGTACCACTGCAACTTTATTTTTTATGAAAACCTGAAAGGTTGATCTCCAAAATGAATAGTTGGAATAGCCTGTCAACTCGCTTTTGGATTCATCATATTCAGCAAATTCAAACAAGGATGGATCTATGCTGTCTGCCATTTTATTAATTATTTTCTTACCTGTCATTATCTGGATCCTCCTTCATTTCCTAATTTTATTCTTGGATCAAATGATGCCATCAATATATCTCCCAACATTAATCCTATAATTCCTATGGATGAATATAAAAGCACCAATGCCTGAACCAGAGTATTATCCTGCCTCTGTATTGCTGTAACTAAAAGTCCGCCTGTTCCGGGAATTGAAAACAATGATTCAACATATATGGAACCTGAAACCGTATATAATATTGATGCAGGCAAGTACTGTGCCATGGGAACAAATGCATTACGCATTACATGTTTTACCATAATTTCTTTATTTTTAAGCCCCTTTGCCCTAGCCAGCCTTACATAATCCTTATTTAATTCATCTACCATGTAACGTCTTATCCACATTGCATAGTATGCAATATTTACTAAGGATAAACAAATAATAGGAAGTATCCAGCTTTTGGGGTTTGACTTGTCATACAGCAAAGGAAGATTAAATATGCCTGTAAAAAACACCTGTATGATCAGATAATATATTACAGCAGGAACTGCATTGGCACCAACAACATAGCATGTTCCGAACTTATCCCAAAACTTGCCCTTATACCGTGCCATTAAAATTCCCAGACTCAAACCTACAAACAATGATAATGTCAAAGATGCCAGTCCAAAACGCAGTGATGTTATTAATTTATCCCCTAAGATTTTTGTAATATCAACCTTAGGCCTGTAAGTGATTGACTGTCCGAGATCCCCCTTGAGCAAATCACCGTAAAAGTTTTTTAATTGTGTGTACCATGGATCTAAAAGCCCCAAATTTTCCAGCTTAGCTTGTATTTGAGCCTCATCCAGCTTATCAAAGCTCTTGCCAAAATACCCCTCAATAGGCATCAAACGCATCAGTAAAAATACAACTGTTACGACTATCATTAGCGTTAAGAAGGATCTCAAAAGTCTTGTTACATAATACTTCATGATAACGCCTCTCTTTCTATTTCGATTCGTGTTGCTGTTTTATATTATAATAACTGCAATAGTAAAAAATAAATAAGGGCTGCAAGAGCCCTCATTTAAGAACTAATTAGCTGCTTCCTTTAATGCTTCGTCACGTGCTGCCTGCCATTCTTCCTGGGCCTTGTCAAATTCCTCCATGCTTATTGGATCAGCAAGAAGTCTGGCACCCTTCCATGTCATGGTTGCTATACCAAATGGCGCATAAGGCCTTTCAAACGGAAGTACTACAGATGCAACATATCCGTCTCCTCCGCTAACATTGTATGGAATTACAAAAGCGTTATTGATTAAATATGCTTCAGCATTGGCAAACGTCTCATATCTTTTCGGCAAATCAACCAGCTCAGCTTTTGCTTCATTAACCATGGATTCATACACGTCATAGATATTCTTTCCATCTGAATTTACTTCTGTTGTATATTCAGGGAAATTATAGTTTCCATCACGTCTGAATGGATCTGTATAAGTCTGAGGATCTGCGTAGTCAGGACCCCAGTTGCATTTCATAAGTGAATAGTTTCCTGCTCTTCTTGTTCCATCAAGGAATCCTGTAGGAGCATGGGGCAAAAGTGTAATTTGGATATAATCTGTTCCAAGCAATGCTTCCAGCTGCTGTTTGACAACCTGTGCTTCCAAGGCCCAATATGAACTGTCTGTATTGTATGGCATCAGTATTTTTACAGGGAATTTTGCTCCTGCTTTAGTAAGCTCCTCAACAGCTTTTTCCTTGTAGCTTAGAGCTTCCTTATCATTGAAAATGTCCTTGTCCTTCAGGGCAGCCAAATCACCCGTTGCTGTGTAGTCCAACCCACCCTGAGATGCAAAGTTAGGTGGTGTAATGCTATTTATTATTCTGTATTCAGGATTGTAAGGATCTTCTGTTGTCATTGATGCAATTCTATTAAAAGCCGACATGATGGACTTTCTGAAATTAACATTATTTACTGCTATCTTCCAGTTTTCGGGCTCATATTCTGCGTCAAACTGAGGCTTAAAGTTAAATGCATAGAAATATGTGTACGTACCTAATCTGTCAGGAGATACCTTATCCTTCAGTTCAGGATTATTCATCCATTCGTCAAGATTTGCAGGAGGAATAATGGCATGTAAAACCTCTCCTCTCTTAAACAGCTCTCCGCCTAAAGCCATGGACTCTTTATTGTATTTGTAGTTAAGCTCTGTTACAAATATATTGTCCTTATCCCAATATGTTTCATTTTTTGTAAGAATCCTCTGCATTTGAGGTTCAAATTCAGTTAATAAATATTGCCCGTTATATAATAAAGTTGAGTTTGCAGTTCCAAAGGAATCTCCCATTTCTTCCAAAAACGGCCCATAAACAGGGAAAAAGCTTACGTAAGTCAGCATAGATTCAAAATAAGGAACCGGCTCTTTCAGAGTATATACCAGTGTGTAATCATCTGCTGCTTTAACTCCAACTTGTGAAAAATCAGTTATTTCTTCGTTATAGTATGCCTCGGCATTTTTTATAACAGAATACACTATGTTGGCAGATTCAGATTCGTTTTTCTTTGTTAACATATATTGGGCAGATGAAACAAAATCGTTTGCAGTGGTCTCTGCTACTTCATTTCCTTCATAATCAACCCATTTAACTCCCTTTCTCAAATGGAATGTCCATTCAAGACCGTCATCTGACACTTCCCAGCTTTCTGCCAAAGCAGGCTGAAGTACTCCGTATTTGTCGTATTGTGCCAAAGTATCCACAAGGTTTGCCGCAACGCTCATATCTACCCATGTTGTAGTTATAAGATAGTTGAGAGTTGTAACTTCTTCAGCATAAGCATACTTGTATACTTGCTCTTTAGCATATTTTCCGTCTTCTGTTACGTCCTCTCCGGCTGCAGGTTCATCAGTGCCTGATGGCTTTTCTGCAGGTGCAGGAGTTGTCCCGCCGGAACATGCTGTTAAAATCATTGTTAAAACTAACAAAAGTGATAATATTTTTTTCATTTTCCCCTCCAAGATTAATATATAATAAAATTAGCACAGGCCAATTCCATTAACAATGAATGCGTTTTCTTCATACTTATAAAAATGGTGCACCTGAGAGGAATCGAACCCCCGGCACATGCCTTAGGAGGGCACTGCTCTATCCTACTGAGCTACAGATGCACTTACTAACTATTAATGAATATACACTATTTTTTTTTATTTGTCAATATCTATACCACGTAAATCACTTGTTAAGTTTTTAATAAATATGCTAATTTTTATTATAATTATAATTGCAATTTTAAATACTTTTATAAAAAACGTTTATTTAACAACATAAAAAGGCGCTTGAAAATTATAGGCAAATTAATATTGCTTGCAAGCACCTTTTTATATTATTGAAATTATTTCAAAATATTAAATTTTTAACAGATAAACTAATATGCTAATTTATCCAAATAGATTCCCCAAAAATCTGAATATTCTTATAAGTATATTTGCCTTTTCTATTGTCTTATTTACTATGGCATCTACTTGTCCGATTTCTTCATCATTTACAAATATGCTTATGGTCCCTACTTTATCTCCTTGTTTTAAAGGTGCTTTTACAGTATCATTATATGAAATCTTTGTACTTAATATATCATCATTTTTTATTAATTTATTGTAATCAGCTGCAGGATAAATATCTACCTTACCGTCTTTAGAATTACTGATATAAACCTGGTCTATTGCTTGCGTCTTATCTGTAAGTTTGTTATAGGTAAAATTATTTTTTCCGTATTCCAAAAGTTCCTTAGTCTTGCTTAATCTGTCATCGTGAGTCTGTGACCCCATAATTATACCTATAAGTCTGAAGTCCTGGCCCTTTCCAGTTACCGGCATTGTTGATATCAGGCATATTCCTGCTTTATCTGTATAGCCTGTTTTCAGTCCATCGACTCCTTCCACAACACCGAGTGCAGGGTTTGTTGCCGCTTTGCTGAAATTTCTCTCCGGTATCACAAGTTCCTTTAACTTAGTCACCTCAAGCAATTCAGGATATTTTGTCAATATATGTTTTGAAAGCTTGTACAGATCTGATACAGACATGTGATTTTGACCTGTTTCTTCGTCATTTATAGGCAACCCGTGAGGATTTATAAAGCTTGCTGAAAGAAGTCCCAATTCTGATGCTTTCTCATTCATCATGGTAATAAAATTATCCTCTGTTTTTCCCACGTGCTCAGCAATTGCTGTTGCGCAGTCATTTCCTGAAACAACAAGCATTCCCTTTATCAGTAAACTTAATTTAACTGTTTCTCCGGATAATAAACCAAATTTGCTTCCTTCTGTTGCGGCAGCATGTCCGCTTATTATAACATCATCATCTAATGAAACTTCACCGTTTGTCACAGCATCCATCATAACAAGATACGTCATAAGCTTTGATACGCTTGCTATTGCCAATTGTTCGTCTATATTATATTTGTACAGGATTTCCCCGGTTTCTAAATCCCCTAATAATGCAGCACTTATGCCCTGATTAATGTTTATTTCACCAAATACCATCGTATTGGTAAGCATAATTATTAAAAGGCATATGGACAGTACCTTACCGATTTTTCTCATAAACATCCTCCAATCTATATTGTTTTTATTATATAATATAATTCGACAAAATGCATTATTAAATTTATAAATCATTATGTAAATAATTGACTTATGACTTTATATTTTCCATGTAATATTGCGGCTGATTCAGTATTTATCCGTACGCTGACCTTCACATGGAAAATTCGCCTGTGTTAAGGCATGCAATGTTCTTAACATAACAACAGCTGCCTGGGGCAGCTTAATGATTGTATAAATCCTTCAGAAGTTTAATTTCTTCTGAATGACCTTTTAAGTCGTTTGGTGTTTCCAAAAAAAACGGCAGATTATATAAATTGGGATGATTAATTATTTTTTCAATAGCTTCTATACCTATGTATCCCTCACCTATATTTTCATGACGGTCCTTATGGCTTGCAAAGGGGTTTTTACTGTCATTCAGATGAACAGCGCACAGCTTGTTAAGCCCTACAATCTCATCAAACTCATTTAATACGCCATCCAAATCATTTACAATATCATATCCGCAATCATAGACATGACATGTATCAAGACATACTCCAATTTTTTCTTTCAAATAAACGCCATCAATTATTTGTTTTAATTCTTCAAATGACTTGCCTATTTCAGTTCCCTTGCCGGACATGGTTTCAAGCAGGACCATAGTTGTCTGTTCAGGCTTTATTACTTTATTTAATACTCCGATTATATACTCTATACCTTTATCTGCTCCTTGATTTAAATGACTGCCTGGATGAAAGTTGTAGAAATTTCCGGGAAGGTATTCCATTCTCTTTAAGTCATCCTCTATTACTTCCAATGCAAATTCCCTGGTTCGTTCATCAGATGAGCAGATATTTAATGTATACGGCGCATGACCTATTAATTTCCCAAATTGGTTTTCTTCAATAATTTTTAGTAATTTCCCTACATCCTCAGTATCAATGCTCTTAGCTTTGCTTCCTCTTGGGTTTCGGGTAAAAAATTGAAATGTGTTGGCCCCTATGCTCAGAGCATCCTTTCCCATTGCTTCATATCCCTTTGAAACTGATAAGTGGCATCCTATTTTTAACATTATTCCTCCATAAAAATTAAAGTAATTAAATTTGTATTTATATGTTTTGCATATACCACAAATTTATTACTTTAAATCATTGCTGAAAGATTTATACCATCAACTTATCTTTTCCATGCCTCTCATATAAGGTCTTAGTGCTTCAGGAATTGTAACCGATCCATCTTCATTTTGGTAGTTTTCCAATATTGCAGCAAATGTTCTTCCAACAGCCAGGCCTGAGCCGTTTAGTGTGTGGATGAATCTGGGCCTGCCCTTATCTTTTGGCCTGTACCTGATGTTTGCCCTTCTTGCCTGGAAATCTTCAAAGTTTGAACAAGAAGAAATTTCAACATATCTGTTGTAGCTTGGCATCCATACCTCCAAATCATATGTCTTTGCCGAACTGAACCCTATGTCCCCCGTGCATAATTCAACAACTCTGTAATCCAATCCTAACCCCTTTAATATTTCTTCTGCAAAACCTGTTAAAAGCTCAAGCTGCCTGTAAGAATCTCCAGGGGTTGAGTATATAACCATTTCTACTTTATCAAATTGATGATTTCTTATTAAACCTCTTGTGTCTCTTCCCGCAGAACCTGCTTCTGCTCTGAAACATGGCGTGTATGCGGTCATATACATGGGCAGGACGTCCTCATCCAGGACTTCATTTCTGTAGATGTTTGTTATAGGCACTTCAGCCGTAGGGATCAAATAATAATCCTTTTTATTTAGTTTAAACATGTCCTCTTCAAATTTAGGAAGCTGTCCTGTTCCTAACATACTATCCCCGTTTACCATGTATGGAGGAGCAATTTCGGTGAAACCATGTTCTACTGTATGCTTATCAAGCATATAGGCTGTTATTGCCCTTTCTAGTCTTGCTCCAATCCCTTTAAACATTGAAAACCGCGGGCCTGCTATTTTAGTTGCCCTTTCAAAATCCAGCATTCCAAGATTAACACCTAAATCCCAGTGGGCCTTTGGTTCAAAATCAAAACTTCTCGGCTGTCCCCATTTTCTTACTTCCCTATTATCAGCATCAGATGCTCCTGTTATAATATCATGGTTTGGAGTATTTGGTATAATTAACAGCTCTTCCTCTATTTTTGCATCAATTTCTTTTATTTCAATCTCAAGAATTTTTATTTTTTCGGCTAAGCCCTTCATTTCTTTAAGGATCTCTGTTACATCCTTTCCTTCTTTTTTCAGTAAAGGCACCTGTTTAGAAACACAATTTTGTTCTGCCTTCATAGTCTCTGTTTCAACAAGCTTCTCTCTTCTTGTTCTATCTAATTCCAGCACCTTATCAATACTTAAATCAGGATTCCTTCTTTTTAATAAACTTTCTACTTCCGCCGGATTATTTCTGATTCTTTTAATATCTAACATATTTTTTCTCCTGAAATGTTTATATATTTCTATATTACAAAAACTCCCGCCTCAATTCAGAGACGGGAGATACTTGCGATGCCGCCCTAATTATTACATACATATGTAATCACTAATAGTTAACGCCTTCAAGGTCCAGGTTGTTATCTTCTATTATGAATTCTTAATGTATTGCCGGGGAAATTATGCACAGTGCTTCTGATTCATCATCATTGCTGTTAAATATCATATGTCCGTTGTTTTCCGGAACACAAATGCTGTCCCCCTTCGAGATAGTATAAATATTGTTACCAATATGGCATTGAATCTCTCCTGATAATACGTATATGCATACCTTTGATTCATGTATGATAGTATGCTCACTTATCCAGGTTTTAGGCTTTAATTTAAATAAAAACGCTTCAATGCTGTTACTTTTGTCATTGTTGTTTAAAACAGGCGTTATAAATTCCAGCTCCGCATTAATATTGCCAAACTTCACCTTTGTTCTTTCATTTTGCTGTATTGTTATCACATTTTTACTGTTCTCCTCCAAAAACAAGGCAGATAAAGGCACCTCTAAAGCTTCTGCCAACCTTTTTAAAACTGCTAATGAAGGAGATATTAAATCTCTTTCAATTTGTGATATGTATCCCGATGTTACGTTAATTTGTTCTGACAGCTGAACGATAGTTAAATTTTTACTTTTCCTGATACTTCTTATCTTCTCACCAATCAATTTTTATCCCCTTATCATATAATACTATGTAAATATTATACACCAAATACTATAAATGTCATCTATATATTTATAAAATAAGTTAAAATTTAGAAATAATTAAACCCGATTTAATTTTATTAATTATCGTAAAATATATTCTAAATACTAATTTTATATTGATAAAATATAATTAATTAAATTTTATTAATATGCAGAAATTTAAATTTTATCTTTTCATATAATGCATAATATGATATAATAATCAATTAAATATCAATTTTATAATTTATGGTTCATTCATGCAAAAGGGGAATTAATAATGGCTGAATATAATGACAAATACATTGAGGAAGTTAACTATCTTGAAGAAATAATCGATTTATTGAAATATAAATTGGATATAGAAACTGAAAAACTGGCTGAACAAAAAATGGACCTCATAGCCGCAAGAAAAGAAATGTGGGAAAATACAACTCACTCTTCTTCAGATTTCGATAAATTATCTGACTTAAATCAATATTTAAGCGCGCTGAACTCTCAGACATTCAGTTACACAGAGTTAGAAAAGCGGATTGCTAAATATGAAAAAATGATTGACAGTCCATATTTTTCGAGAATTGATTTTACGGAAGATGGTTATGATGACACAGAAAAAATATATATAGGGCTTTTTAATTTAATGGATGAGAACACCCATGAAATAAAGGTCTATGATTGGCGTGCGCCTATTTCCAGCATATATTACAGGTCTGAGCTGGGTCCGGTTGAATATAAAGCACCGTCAGGGATAATAAAAGGGACAGTTTCATTGAAGAGACAGTATAAAATTATAAATGGCAAACTGGAATACTTTTTTGACAGCAATGTAAATATTGTAGATGAAATGCTTATGGAAGCATTATCAAAAAATATGACCTCTAAAATGAAAACTATCGTTGAAACAATACAAAAACAGCAGGATTTAATTATCCGCGATTTGGATAACGACCTGCTTGTGGTTCAAGGGGTGGCAGGAAGCGGAAAATCTTCAGTAGCATTGCACAGAATTGCATTTTTGTTGTACCAGGGACTTAACCTTCAATTAAGCTCCAACAATATTATTGTTATTTCACCTAATACCTTATTTTCTAAATATATCTCCAATGTTCTTCCGGAACTTGGGGAGAATAATATCAGCGAATATACATTTGAAAATATTTTTGTGAAACTTTTTGATAATAAGCTGTCTGTTAAAACAAAAAGTGAAAACTTTGAAAACATTATATGTGCAGAAACCGAAGTCAAAAGGAATCTTTTAAGGTCGTATGATGAATTTAAGGGATCAACGGTTTTCCTGAAGATTATAGAAAGATTCATTAAATATTTTGAACGAAAACTAATTCCTTTTGAAGATGTATACTTTGATGGAGAAATTATTGAAACCCGTCAGCTCTTAAAAGCATTTCTTCTAAGCGGAAAGCTTGATATGCCAACTGCCAAGAAATTAAAAATTATTGAAAGCAGAATTATGGATAGGGTTCATGATAAAAAAAATATAAGAAGAAGTAAAATAGAAGAAGCGGTTAATAAATCAAAGGAGCATGAATTTGAGGTCAAAGCTTTTACAAGAGTTCTTGCGGCCAGGGAAACCTCATCGTTTTTAAACAAAATTCACAAGTTTACCGAATTTAACAGTTATGATTTATATAAAAAGATGTTCAGTGATAAAAACCTATTCAAAAAACTGGCACAAGGTTTATCTTTACCGGATAATATAGATGAAATCATTGACTGCACAAATCAATCAATTGCAGATCCTTACAACATTCCCTATGCGGATGGTATTGCCATGATGTATTTAAAGGTAAAAGCTGAAGGTACAGATTCATTGAGCAGAATAAAACAAGTAATTGTTGATGAGGCCCAGGATTATTACCCTATGCACTATTATCTGCTGAAAAACTTGTTTAAGGAAGCAAGGTTCACAATAGTCGGTGATGTTAATCAGGCAGTTGAAAGAAAAAGCGATATATCATTTTATGATGAAATAATTTCTATTTTTAATTTTGAAAAAAGCAATAAGATATTTTTAAATAAAAGTTACCGTAGCTCCTATGAAATCAGTAAATTCAGTGAGAGATTTTTGGAGGAAGACATAAACACCGAATATTTTAAACGTACTGAGGAAGCCCCTGAAGTTGTTTACAAAAAAGATTCAGAAAGCCTTGAAAACGAAATGATTAAGAATATTGACAGTTACAAATATCAAGGTTATAATTCAATTGCTGTTATTTGTAAAAACAGAAAGGAAGCTGTAAACTTATACTTTAGAATAAAAGGAAAAATTAATGTAAAATTAGTTGACTACTTAGGCGAGCAAAACCTGAACGGCATAATAATAGTTCCCGTTTACTTAGCTAAGGGCTTGGAATTTGATGCAGTCATGGTTTACGGAGCTGACAATAAGAATTATACTACAGTATACGATAAAAAGCTTCTATACGTTGCATGCACTCGAGCATTGCATAGATTATCTCTTTATTATACCGGGAAAATAAGCAGGTTTTTGAAGTAAAAAGTTGGCAAGGGTCCCTTGTCAACTTTTCATATTCTTGGAGCGGGTGATGGGAATCGAACCCACACAGCCGGCTTGGGAAGCCGGAACTCTGCCACTAAGCTACACCCGCGAATTAATATAATTATAAGACAATTAAATGAAAAAATCAAACATAATCTATAAAAAAACAACTTTTTTTTATTAATTAATACTGAGCTTGTTTTTACGAAATATATGTGTTATAATACGCTCGTTAGTTTTTTAACTAACAGACATTATACTTTACAAAAATTTAAGAGGTAGGTATTATATGATTGCGCTATTAAAGTTATCACCGGTATTCCTAATGGCCGGATTAATGATAGCAAGTAACTTAGGAACATTAGGACTTGATATTTTGCAAATTGCACCCATATCTGTTGTTTATGCAGCCATTATTGCTGCTGTTACTGAAAAAATTAAATTTAATGATTTAGTTGATTCCGCAGTTAATAATGTAAAAGAAATGCAATTGGTATTTTTCATTCTAATGCTGGCCTATGCAATGGCAGAAGCATTTATGGCAACAGGTGTAGGCGCTGCTATAATTAATTTAGCTTTAGGACTGGGAATAACTGCAAAAACAGTTGCAGTAACTTCTTTTATAATAGCATCAATTCTTTCGGTTGCGACGGGAACTTCTTGGGGCACCTTTGCCGCCTGTGCACCGATTTTTTTATGGTTAAACCACATTGTTGCAGGAAATCCTGTTATTACGGTTTGCGCCATAGCAGGAGGTGCTTGTTTTGGAGACAATATTGGCTTAATTTCCGATACTACTGTTGTAAGTTCAGGCATACAAGGTGTTCAAGTAATAGACAGAATCCGAAGCCAAGGCCCATGGTCTCTTATCTGCTTAATTCTTGCTGCTTTGTGTTTTATACTAATTTGTCTGGGTATGCCAGGTGAAGTAGGTAATGCAGCTGATGCGATTAATCAAATTCCAAAGGAAGTTTATGAATCTTTGTCTGTAGAAAGACCGTCTGCTGTTGAATTGCTAAATCAGGTTAAGAACGGAGTGCCTGTGTTTATGATTATTCCTCTGATACTGGTACTGATTACCGCTGTTAAGGGCATTCCAACTTTAGCATGTCTGGGAGTTGGATTAATTTCTTCATTGATATTTGGCTTATTTGCCGGAACAGTCACATCTGTTCACCAATTCTTGGATTATGTTATGACAGGCTTCGCAGATGCAGGCTCCTGGGTTATTGTCATGATGATGTGGGTAGGTGCCTTTGGGGGTATTATGTCAAAAATGCACGCCTTTAAGCCACTGTCAGATTTTATTGCTAATACGGCAAAAAATGTTAGACAATTAATGTTTGCAAATGGAATATTATCTTTAGTGGGAAATGCAGCTTTGGCAGATGAAATGGCTCAGATAGTTACAATAGGGCCTATAATTAAAGACTTGACTGATGAAAATGTTGAAGCAAGTGAAGAGGATATGTATAAATTAAAACTGAGAAATGCTACCTTCTCAGATGCTCTGGGTGTTTTCGGTTCTCAGCTCATTCCATGGCATGTCTACATTGGATTTTATGTAGGAATTGCAAATGCAGTATATCCATTGTATAATTTTGCTTCTTTCGATTTGATAAGATACAATTTTATGGCTATTATAGCTGTATTTTCAATTTTATTATTGACGCTTACCGGTTGGGACAGATTCATACCATTATTTAAATTGCCTTCTGAACCAAATGTAAGCCTGAAAAAAAGAGTAAGAATGTAACTCCATTAAAACTATAAAAATGCATATTATTAATTAGAAAAGTAATATAAATAGATAAAGTATAATGTTAGAAACAAAAAACCTGTGACAGTTAAGTATCACAGGTTTTTTTGCTCTGGAGCTGGTGAAGGGAATCGAACCCCCAACCTGCGGTTTACGATACCGCTGCTCTACCTTTGAGCCACACCAGCATACAGTTTATATTCACTGTATAGAACTGACTATATATAATTTAATACTTTTTGAATCAAATGTAAACTATTTATTGATTAAACTTCTCAAAAAATTTTTTTTGGCTTATACCACTTGGCCGGTTAAAGCGCTTCAATTCAAATAATTCATCTTTTTTACCTGTTAAAATGTTTACTCCTTCATAACATGACAAAGTTGCCACAAAACCCATTTTTTGTAAAATCTCATTACATTCTATACATACAAAGCCATAGGGATATGTAAATGTTGTTGGCCTGTAACCGGTTTTTTCTTCAATAGCATCTTGAAGTTTACCCACATCATTGACCATCTCTTTTGAATATTCTTCGTATGTCTCACCCTTCATAATTGAACATCCTTTTCGTTCACATATTTCATGCATTCCGTATGAATGATTTTGTATTTCAACATATGGAGATTGAACCAGCTCCTTGACTAAGTCCCAGGTTAAATATGAATATGCCGGATTTAATTCTCCTTCAGCTGTGCTTTTGTCAATATAGTCTCCCGTGACAGAAATTACAGCTTTGCAGTCATACTTTTCTAAAAGAGGCAGCACATATGTATAGTTACTGTAATACCCGTCATCAAAGGTAAGCATTATTGGTTTTTCAGGCAGTTCTGCTTTATTATAAACAAAATTTATAAGGTCCTCCATAACAATTGTTGTATATCCTTGTTCTTTTAAATATAATATATCCTTTTCAATTTCTTTGGGAGAAACTATGTATTTTCCTAATCTGCTGCGGTCCTTTAATACATGGTGATACATGATTATGGGAAGCCTTACGGATGGTTTTGCTGCTGTTGAAATAACATTTATTGCAGGAATATAGACTGATGAAAATACCAGTACCAAGCATATTATTATCAATATAATATATTTAATTTTAACTGAAAACAAATAACCACCTCATATTACTTAATATTAAATGTTATGTGCTTTTTTAAATTTAATTACTCCCTTTTTATTTCCCTGGAAATATAGTAACAATGTCCCGTCCAAAACATATATTGTAATATATAATTTTTATATGAAGGAGTGTATATATGGATAATAATAACAAAAATATTCCTCAAATTTATGACAGTACCAGGGATTACAGCATATACGACGAGGATATGAACAATGTATACAGCACAAGATATGATAGATATGACAGGTATAACAATAGATACTATAACAGAAATGATAACTATTACGATTATGACAGAGACTTTGACAGGAATTTTGACAGAAGAATGAGGTATTATCAATATCCGTATTGCGACAGATATGGAAGATGTGAAAACCCGATTTGGTGGTTGTTTTGGCCTTTATTTTTTCAATAGTAACATTAAATCAAAAATTGCCTATTAATTAACAAGGACGCATCCGCGTCCTTATTAATTAATAACTTATTGCTTTTTATTATTAAAATTTTCTGCTTCCAGGTTTTACAGGCTTTGAGCCGTTCATGCACAATGGACAATTATCTGCATCGTATGTTTCAAATTCTAATTTCACTGCGCTGTAAATAGGCAGATGTATTTCACTTGCTTTTCTGTCCACAACACATCCTATTCCTATTACTTTTCCTCCAAGACCTTCTAAAACATTTGCTGTTTCGATGGAAGATTTGCCTGTGGTAACAACATCCTCCATTATTAGTATCTTTTCTCCCGGTTTTATTTCAAAACCACGACGAAGTGTCATAACATTATTTTCTCTCTCTGTAAAAATGGCTCTGATCCCCAACTGTCTGCCTAATTCGTAAGCAGCTGTTATTCCACCCATTGCGGGACCTACTACTACGTCTATGCCTAGATCCTTAACATTATCAGCAACTAAGGATATGACCATTTCTGTTTTATCAGGGTATTGCATAAGTTTGGCACATTGACAGTACCTATTGCTGTGCTTTCCAGATGACAATAGAAAATGACCTTCTAACAATGCTTCACATTCTTTTAAAATTTCAACCACATCTATATTCATGTTTACCTCCAAGAATTGTTTATTAAAAATTGTAACACCACATGCTATCGTTCAACAATTATTCAGCTATCGTCCTTACACTATTCCTCTAATTTCTTCTAATGTCTTTATACCCTCTTTATCCATATATTCCGACAATCCATTTATTATATCAACTGCAACAGTTGGTTTTATAAAGTTTGCTGTTCCTATTTGTACAAGTGATGCACCAGCCATTATAAATTCTATGACGTCTTCTGTATTCATAATGCCGCCCAAGCCGCATACTGGGATTTTAACTGATTTAGCAGCTTCATGAACCATCCGAAGTGCAATAGGCTTCACACAAGGACCTGATAATCCTGCATAAACATTATTAAATACTGCTTTTTTATTCTTAATATCAATTGCCATTGCCTGTATGGTATTAATAAGTGATAAACCATCTGCTCCTGCTTCTTCGCATGCTATTGCCATTTCCGAAATATTTTCAGCATTAGGTGATAATTTTACCATTAGTGGTTTTTTGCATATTCTTTTTATTTTTGATACTATATCATAAGCCACAGATGCTTTCATTCCAAAAGCCATCCCACCTGTTTTTACGTTTGGACATGAAATGTTCAGTTCTATTAAGTCAATATCCGATTCATTTAATTTATAAATTCCTTCAAAATAATCTTCCTCGCAGTGACCTCCAAGATTAGCAATTATTACTGTATTATAGTTTTTCATTTTGGGAAGCTCCTGATTTATGAAATTATCAACTCCCGGATTTTGAAGGCCGATGCTGTTAATCAATCCCATTGGGGTTTCCCAAAGTCTTATTCCGGTGTTGCCGCTTCTCTGAGAGAGTGTCAGACCCTTGCTGCATATGCCTCCAAGCATGGATAAATCATATAATTCAGAAAATTCTTCTCCAAAGCCAAATGTACCGGATGCAGTCAAAACAGGATTTTTAAATTCAATACCCATTGCTTTAGTTTTTAAATCAGCCATTTTACCACCTTTTAAATTAGTTCTTCGCTTGAGAAAACCGGTCCGTCTTTACATGCTCTCTTATTTCCGCTCTTTGTCATAACAGTGCACCCAAGACACACTCCCATACCGCATGCCATTCTTCTTTCTAATGATACATAGCACTTAACATTGTTTTCTCTGCAGCTGTTCATTATTTTACTCATCATGATTTCAGGACCGCAGGTAACTACTGCATCATACTTGCTGTAATCAATATAGTCCGTCACATACCCTTTTATGCCTTCACTTCCGTTTTCTGTAACTATCAACATGCTGCCTGCATATTTTTCAAATTCATCCACAGAATAAACACAATCTTTAAAACCAAGGTACGCATCAGCTTGTTTACCCAGCTGTTTTATTAAGTACAACAACGGCGCAATTCCTATTCCACCACCCACAACTGCAATTTTACCTTGAAGCTTATTGACATCAAAGCCGTTTCCAAGAGGTCCGAAAAGCTGCAATTCATCGCCTGGCCTCATTGTGCTTATTTTAGTTGTTCCTGTACCTTCTGTCCTGTACAAGAATGTAACTTCATTTTTATTTACATCATTTACACTTATGGGACGAGGCAGTAAAAATGAATTATCCAATGTTTTAATCATGAAAAATTGTCCAGGATTTATTTCTCCGGAAAATTCAGAAGATAATTTAAATATTCTGTTTGCTATTGATTTATTTTCCGTAACTTTGCTTTTAATTACCTTCATTATTCCTCCCGGATGAATGATTTTATATCATCTCTCATCCTTATTGCTTCATTTCTTGCACATAAACTAAAGTCTGACTCTCCATTTTCTTCCTTTTTGTATGCAAGCAAAATTCCTCTTGATGAATTGACTATGGCTCCGTTGCCATTTATCAGATAGGCAGCTATATCCTCTGCCGTTCCTCCCTGAGCGCCGTATCCCGGTATCAACAGAAATGCTGATTTTAATTTCTTTCTTAGGACCAAACTTTCCTCATTGTTTGTTGCGCCCACAACAGCTCCTATGGAGCTAAAACCGCATTTTCCTTTAGTTTCTGAAGCCAGTTGTTCTACTCTTTCTGCGACTGTTTCATATAATGGTGTTTCTTCTTCATCTTTTATATATTGAAAATCTCTCGCACCCTTGTTGGATGTTCTTACCAGAACAAATATCCCCTTGTTGTCTTTATTAATGTATTTGATGAAAGGTTCCAAGCTGTCATTTATCCCCATGTATGGATTTAACGTAACAAAGTCTGCTTCAAAGTCCCCTCTAAAGTGACCGGCTGCATACATTTCTGCCGTCTTGGAAATGTCTCCCCTTTTAATGTCTGCTATTGAAATTTGGCCCTTCTGATTAATATATTTCAATGTATCTGAATATGCTTTTAAGCCTTCCAACCCCAAAGCTTCATAGTAAGCTATCTGAACTTTGAAGCAGGCTGCAACATCACAGGTAGCATCAATTATTTTTTTATTGAAATTAAATACAGCTTCTCCCATAGTTGAAAATTTATCTGCAAAACTCTGCGGCAGATAGCTGTAATCCGTATCAAGACCGACACACACATGGCCCTTTTCTGCAACCTGTTTGTATAATTTGTCTACTATCATATATACCTCCCTTTGTAACAATGGATGAGCAATTGATTAGCGATTGATTAACAATAGATTAGCAATTGTTTTTTCCATTGCTAATCCATTGATTACCTATTGCCCATCAATGGTTCATCCATTGTTCTGCTCATATGCTGTATCACAGTAAACACAGCGATATATTTTTTTTGCTTTATCAGTAAGTTTAAATTTATGAACAACTTCTTGTTCAACTGATGTAATGCATCTTGGATTTTTACATTTTGCTATATTATCTATTTTCTCCGGAAGCTCCAGATTTATCTTTTTGATGATTTCACCGTTATCAATTACATTTATTGTAATGTTGGGGTCAATAAATCCAAGCACTTTCAAGTCCATGTTAATATTATTTTCTACCTTTATTATATCTTTTTTGCCCATTTTATTACTTTTTGCATTTTTTATTATTGCAACACTGCAATCCATTTTATCAAGGTTTAAATATTTATATATTTCCATTGCCTTACCTGCTTGTATGTGGTCAAGCACTAATCCTTTTTCAACGCTATCTATTTTCAGCATTATTTCTCCACCCCCAATAATTTCATAATTAACGCCATTCTAACGTACATTCCGTATTTTGCCTGCTTAAAGTAACAAGCTCTCGGATCTTTGTCTACTTCCACAGATATTTCATTTACTCTTGGCAGAGGATGAAGAATTACCATATCATTTTTGGCTTTTTCAAGTTTTTCCATATTTAAAATGTAGCTGTCTTTTAACCGTATATAATCAGCTTCATTGAAGAATCTTTCTTTTTGAACTCTTGTCATGTATAGTACATCCAGTTCTTCTATTACATTTTCAAGTCTTTCCACTTCTTCAAATTCAATACCGTTTTTAACTAATATTTCTTCGCGTATATATTCAGGAATTCTCAATTCTTCAGGAGATATCAAGACAAATTTGATACCTTCATATCTTGACAATGCCTTTATAAGTGAATGAACTGTTCTTCCAAACTTTAAGTCTCCGCAGATGCCTACCGTAAAGTTATTCAGCCTTCCTTTCAAAGACCTTATGGTGAGCAGATCCGTCAAAGTTTGAGTAGGGTGTTGATGTCCCCCATCTCCTGCATTTATTACAGGCATGTCTGTGCTCATAGCTGCAATCATAGGGGCACCTTCCTTCGGATGCCTTATAGCCGCAATATCCGCATAGCAGGCAACAGTCCTTATTGTGTCGGCGACACTTTCTCCTTTTGCGGCAGAGCTGGATTCAGCCGATGAAAATCCCATTACACTTCCGCCAAGTCTAAGCATTGCTGCTTCAAAACTTAATCTTGTCCTGGTGCTGGGTTCATAGAACATCGTTGAAAGTACCTTTCCCTTACATACATCTGCATATTTTGAGGGGTTAGCAATTATTTCATCTGCTAAATTTAATATTTCATCCAGCTCCTCAAGTGATAAGTCCATTGGTTCAATTAAGCTTCTTCCTTTTAACATATATCCTCCTTTTTAGCCTCTCAGGACTACTTTAAAGTATTACCATATAACAAAAAGTCTTCCAAGCACCGCAAGGAAGACCATAATAACATAATCTTGTATAATCGTGTCCTTCCCAGCCTCTCTGTGCCAGATTAAAGGTTATTTACTTTTAACATATCTTATAGCATTTTTATCAGCATGTCAACACTTTTTTAAATTAAATATTCTTATCATCTTCAGTATTGACTTGTGTAGGTTCGGCCTGACTGATAATTTTAGTTATTCGTCTTTCCACTTCTCGTCTTGGAAGCCATACCTGTCTTTGGCATGTGGTGCATTTTATTCTGAAATCTGCACCGACCCTGAGTATCTCCCAATCATATCCACCACACGGATGCTTCTTTTTTAGTTTTACAACGTCCCCAACATTTAATTGCATTGGCATAATACTCTACCTCGCTATATCATAACTGCATTATCAGATTCAGCTATAGTTTCTACTATATCATACATATTTGAAATTTTACCAACCTCTAATTTGCTCTTAATTTCAAAGAAATCAAGACATGTTCCACATGAAACAATTTTTACTCCGGCTTCTTCCATCTTCTTTAAATCATCTAAAGATTCAGAACCTTCTGTGGTAAGCTTAACCCCTGAATTCAAAAATATCAGGAAACTTGGATATGGTTTTGTTTCAGATAATGTATACAGAAAACTTTTCATAAGAATTTTCCCCAAATCTTCAGAACCTTTACCCAATTTATCTGTTCCGATTACAAATCCCTTTTTATCTTGCTTAATTTTATTCAAGCTGTCTGCAGCTGCTTCTTCAGTTGCTGCTTCGCAATTGCTTGATTCTTCCTTGTTTAAGTAAATATATATTCCGTCACTTTTTTCTTCTGCCTTTGCATGAAACTGGAGCTTATTGCTGAATTTCAATACATTTTCTCTGGCAGTTTCATTATCCACTATTACTGTTATTTCTTTTTCACCTGCATCAGCTTCTTTTTTTGTCATTATTACAGGCTGAGGACATAATTTTCCTCTTGCATCTACTATTATCATCTTTTCCTCCTTAGTTATTATAAAAGCCTTTATATGAGAGATAATTTAATATTATATTGTTATCATAAAATATTTTGCTTGATTCCGAATTTAAAACACTTTGTGCAATTCCGCCATCTTGTAGAAATCCTATTAATGGAGAACTCAGAGCAAAGATTATGTACAATACTATAAAACTTTTTAAAAGTCCTGTTCCTGCTCCAAATATTCTATTTGTCAGATTTAATAAAGGCAGTTTAAATATTACATCAATAAAGTTAGATATTAACACCAGAATTACATATATAACAAGAAATGTTACTACAAAGCTTATTGATCTTACTAATATTATGCTTATATTATCTACAAACACAGCAAAAGTATCAGCTCCTGACACATCTCCGGTATTAATAATATTACTTAATACATTTTTCAGCTCTGCAGGAATATGGCTGGATTTTTCGAACGTTGTCATCAGCTTTTCCGACAGTTCACTTTCAAAAAAACCATGAATCTTAACAAACAGCTTAGTGTTGTTCAATAAAAAATTTTCTGCCATATAATAAAATTCCCTGCTCAGAAAAAAAGAGACAACTACACCCAATGTATCAAACAATGTTTTTATAAATCCTCTTCTATAACCTATAAAACATGAATAACCTGCGTAAATAATAACTATAATATCAATGTAATTCATCGAAAACCTCCTTTTATCTTTAGTGCCTCTTAATTTATTTTATTTTTCCTTTTATGAGCTTGTCTTTAGATAAAATGCGGATGTCATTACCCTCTATTGTAAAATCAGCAATAGCACTTTGTGTATATTCATATATCTTATCTGTCTTTTTACCATGCATCAAATATATGCTGTTTTCATTATATACAAAAACCTTATCTTCGTAAACCTTTAATTTTTGTACATTATCAGGTGTATCATTTACTGATGTAACCTTTCCTTCAAAATTATACTCCATAAGTTCTGTGCTGCCTTCTTGTTTATAAAGCATGTATATTTTTTGATTTTCTTTATTCACTTCATAATCAAGTATTTCGCTGTAAACACCATTTTTCCACATTAGTTTACCGTTTAAATTAAAGTAATAAATATTTTTAGTTCCTATTGCTACAACATTGTTATTAACAATTTTGGATTTAATCAGAATTTCATCTTCTATTGCAGCATTCCAAAGCTCGACATCATCTAACAAGTTAAAATATAAAGTATTTATTATTTTATCATCTTCAAATCGCAGCGTTATAAGAGAATACCCCTCTGATTTATCACTTATGGACACACCTGTTATATTATCTTCAAAAACCTTGTCATCAACAATTATTTCATTGTTACCATTCATTATATACAATGAATTCTTGTGGTTGATACCTTTTATAATAATGTATGTTTTATCATTTTCACGTGAAACATTTACAATATTACCTTCAATTTCAGCAATTACAAACTTTTGATTATTCCTATCCAGCACTTGTATTGTGTTTCCCATGTTTTTGAATATATAATTATTTGTTAAGAATACCTGTTTTGCAAATGACCTGTCTTCATTTTCCCATATAACATTGCCGCTGTAATCAAGCAATACAATCTTCTGATTATTGTAGGTTATAATACCGTTATTAAAAAACTTATATTCATCAAGAGTATCCAGCTTCGTTGTCTGAATATCTTCTATAGTATATACTTTTTTTTCATCTAATAATGTCAAAATTTCTTTTCCATATTTAAAATATACTATTCCTGATATAATTAATAAAAAGAATATAATAAACATAACAAGCTTCTTCATATTTTTTATCCTGTTGGTTAATTTACCACATTATATCAAACTTATATAAATATTGCATTAAAAATTAATTAAATACATTTTTAAAAAACAAAAAGAAAATTGCACGCAATTCTCTTTTTGTCCTTCTGTTAAATTCCGGAAATTTCATTTAATGCTTTTGCCGCTGTCAAAACATCCGCTCTTGTATTAAAAGGTCCTACACCAAATCTAACTGCCCCTACTTTTTCAGTTCCTATTGTTTTATGAGCCAAAGGCGCACAGTGAAGACCAGGTCTAACCGCTATATCAAACTCCGTATCTAGCCTGTATGCAACTTCTGAGGAATCAATGCCATCAATATTGATTGGCACCACACCACATCTATTGTTTATGTCTTCAGGACCGTAAATTTTGATTTTAACATTCTTTTTCATTTCATTGATGAATATATCAAGAAGATTTTTTTCGTGGCTGTAAATCGATTTTGTGCCCTTGCTTAAAATGTACTTTAACCCTGCATTCAGTCCTGCTATGCCCGGAAGATTATGAGTCCCCGATTCTAATTTGTCAGGATAGAAATTTGGTTGTATCATGCTGCTTGATTCGCTGCCCGTACCTCCTTCCTTCAATTGTTTTATTTCAGCATCGCAGTTTATAAGAAGAGCACCAGTTCCCTGTGGTCCAAGAAGTCCCTTATGTCCGGGAACAGCCAGTAAATCAATATTAAATTTTTTCATATCTATATCCAGCACGCCTGCACTCTGTGAAGCATCCACCAGATATAAAATGTTTTTTTCCATGCACATATGTCCAATTTCTTCAACAGGCATTATTGTTCCTGTCAAGTTTGAAACATGAGTTGTAGCGACCATCTTTGTATTATCTTTTAAAGCTGCTTCTATATCTTCAACATTTATGCTTCCATCTGGTGCACATTGGACAATTGTATTTTCCACACCATATTTCTCTATTTCTTTAATAGGACGCAATACTGAATTATGTTCCATAGATGTTGTTATAACATGGTCACCGGGATTCAGAACTCCCTTGATTGCCTGGTTTAGTCCATCTGTTGCATTAAAGGTAAATATAACTCTCATTGGGTCATCCAGATTAAACAGCTGTGCCATTAATTCTCTTGTTTCATAAATAACCCTTGCACCTTCAATCGCCATTGCATGGCTCCCTCTTCCGGGATTTGCCCCGTATTCTGTCATTGCTCTCATAACGTTCTGGTATACTGATTTTGGCTTTGGGTACGTTGTTGCAGCATTATCTAAATAAATCATTATATCACCTGCTATTCTATTTTTAATCTATTATATGTTTGTGAATTGTGCTTTGATAATCATTTATCCATATAGGCAATTTTGCCTCCGCAAATTGTGAATTTCACCTTACCTTCAAGCTCCCATCCAATAAAAGGAGAGTTGCTTGATTTAGAATTAAACTCATTCACAGTCCATTTTTCGTCAGGATCAAATATCAACAAATCTGCCTTAGAACCTTCTCTTAATCTTCCCGAATTTAAATTATACAGCTTTGCGGGATTAACCGTCATTTTCTCCAAAAGTTCTGATACTGTTAAATGGTTATTTTTAACCAGGTAAGTTATCCCCAAAGCTAATGAGGTCTCAAGACCTATTATTCCGCTTGGTGCTTTTTCAAAATCCCGGTCCTTTTCTTCTCTGCTGTGAGGTGCGTGATCTGTTGCAATTATGTCTATGGTTCCATCTTTTAGTCCTTCAATTATTTTTAACCTGTCTTCTTCTGTCCTTAATGGAGGATTCATTTTAGCATTATTTTTATATTTTAATATGTCTTCCTCAGTCAATGTAAAGTGATGAGGTGATGCTTCAGCAAAAATCCGTGCACCTCCTGATTTTGCATATCTTATTATATCCACTGCCTTACCTGAGCTTAAGTGCTGTATATTTACTTTTGCTCCTGTTTCCAAAGCTATAATGCAGTCTCTTGCAACCATAACATCCTCAGCTAATCGTGGTGCACCTTGTATTCCAAGTTTCTTAGATATCTTACCTTCATTTATACCCGGATTACAAATTAAACTCGGGTCCTCTTCGTGAAAGCTGATTGGAACATTTAATCTTTTAGCTGTTTCCATAGCTTTTAAAACAAGGTCCGAATCCATTATAGGAAAACCATCATCAGTAAATCCTGCTGCACCGAATTGATTTAACATCTCCATGTCGACAAGCTGGATTCCGTTTAACCCAACTGTAACTGACGCCGTCTGAAGCACGTTGATAGATGACTTTTTCGCAGCCTCCAAGATATATTCAAGGGTTTCTTTATTATCAACCGGAGGTTTAGTATTTGCCATACATACAACTGTTGTAAAACCTCCCCTTGCTGCTGACCTTGAACCTGATAAAATATCTTCTTTATATGTCAATCCGGGGTCTCTGAAATGCACATGTACATCTATAAGACCCGGACAAACTATACTTCCTTCGGCATCTATAATTTCATCAATACCTTCTTCATCAATGTTCTTTTCAATTTTTTTAATAACTTCCCCCTCTATAAGAATGTCCGCTTTTTCATCCCTCTTGGATTCAGGATCTATTACTCTTCCGTTTTTAATGAGCATCATTTTATTCACCTATGGTAATTAATTTACAATTATTATATCATAATTGCTGTTTGTTTAAAAGAAGTATTGTTGGTGCATTGGGTTTTGTGATAATATATATTTATTAAATGACCGGAGGTAACTATGTTTAAAGCTGCAATATTTGATTTGGACGGAACTTTGCTGGATTCGGCTGAGGATCTGGAAAGGGCGTGTAACTATGCCTTGTCTAAATTTAATCTTCCCAATGTAGATTCACAAAAACATAAGCTTATGCTGGGTAATGGAAGACGTAAATTAATAGAATCCATAGTAAGTGAGTTTTTTGGATACGAAGAAAATGAAATAATAGAAAAATTTCTAGGATATTACAATGAGTTTTACAATAAACACATGCTTGATAACACAAAACCCTTTGAAGGCATTAATGAAATGCTGGATATATTAAACAGTCATGGTGTTGTTACAGCTGTTTTGTCAAATAAACCTCATGATTTTACACTGAAGCTCGTTGAACATTTTTTTAATGACAGAATTAAGTATGTATCAGGGCTGAAGGATGGATATGAAGCCAAACCTAATCCCAGATCACTGCTGGAAATAATCAATAATTTAGGATTGAAAAAGGAAGAATGTATATACATAGGCGATACTGAGATTGATATCCGTGTTTCAAAAAATACAGGTGTTAAATCCTTGGGCGTTTTATGGGGATTCAGAACACAGTCATTGCTGGAGCGTGAAGAAGCGGATTATATAGCTTCAAATATTGATGAAATGATTGATATTATATTAAAATAATATTCTTACTTTAAAATGTAATAATGGGAGGGGCAAAGCCCTCCCTTATTTATTTCAACTTTTCCAATAGTTTTTCGAACTCTTCTTCCTGCTCTATTCTATATGAATCCCTCTTAATATAATGAGTGTGCAGGAGTTTGTGAGACAAATGACCGTTAGGCTCTTTCAGAAATTCTTCATAAAGCTTCATAACTTCTGGGTTTTTGTGAGATTTTCTCAGCGGCAGTGACCTATCCAATTCATATAATGCATCTGCTCTCTTAGTTTTTGGATTTACCTCCAGCCTTGCCTTAGCAGACACGTGTGACTGACCTCCGCCATGTACACAGCCTCCCGGACATGCCATAACCTCTATGAAGTGATACTGCTTCTCTCCGGATCTTACAGCTTCCAAAACCTTTGCCGCATTCGCAGTTCCATGCGCAACCGCTACCTTAACCTCAGTATCTTTGCCTTCAATCGGAAGAATCACAGATGCTTCCTTAACACCTTCAATTCCTCTGACACCCTGGTACTCAACCTCATCCAAATCCTTGCCTGTTAATATATCTGCAACTGTTCTTAAAGCTGCTTCCATAACTCCGCCGGTTGCTCCGAATATTGCGCCGGCTCCTGTATATTCACCCAATATGCTGTCAGGCCGCTCATCAGGCAGATTTCTGAAATTAATTCTCGCCTGTTTTATCATGTCTCCAAGTTCTCTTGTAGTTAATGAAAAATCAACATCTCTTATGCCGTCTACTTCCATTTCCGGTCTGTTTGCTTCTGTCTTCTTTGAGGTACATGGCATTACAGATACGCATACTATTTTCTTAGGATCTATACCTGCCTTTTCAGCATAGTACGATTTTACTATGGCCCCAAACATTTGTTGAGGTGATTTGCATGTTGAAAGATTATCCAGGAAATCAGGATAATTAATTTCACAGAAGCGTATCCATCCAGGTGAACATGATGTTATCATAGGAAGTTTTCCGCCGTTTTTAACTCTGTTTAAAAGCTCTGTGCCTTCTTCCAATATAGTGAGATCTGCAGAGAAGTTTGTGTCAAAAACTTTATTGAATCCAAGCCTTCTTAATGCTGCTACCATTTTTCCCGTTACATCTGTTCCCACAGGATAACCGAATTCTTCACCCAGGGATGCTCTTACTCCGGGTGCTGTCTGGACAACTACATATTTATCCGGATCATCAATTACTTCCCAAACATCATCTATATATGTTCTTTCACGAAGTGCTGCCACAGGACATGCCTGTATACACTGTCCGCAGTACACGCATGGAACATCCTTCATGCTGTAATCAAAGGCAGGGGCTACCTCTGTGTTGAAGCCTCTTTTTGTGAAGTCTAAAATGCCGATACCTTGAACATCTCTGCATGTGCTTACGCATCTTCCGCACAATATGCACTTGCTCGTATCTCTTATTATAGAATAAGACAGGTTATCTATTTTAGCTTCTCTTTTTGCTCCTTGAAATTCAATATCCTTAATTCCAAGCTCATCGCATAATTTTTGAAGCTCACAAGTTCCGTTTCTCAAGCATGTCAAACATTCTCTGTTATGGTTTGCAAGTATTAATTCCACGTTCATCCTGACTGCATTTCTGACCTTTGCAGTATTTGTCCTTACATTCATTCCATCCTGCACCTGAAGGACACAGGAAGCAGGAAGATTTCTCATTGGAACTCCCTTAATATCAACTTCAACCACACATACTCTGCATGCTGCTATTTCATTAACATCCTTTAAAAAACAAAGCGTGGGTATGTCTATTCCAGCCTCTCTGGCTGCCATTAACACTGTATAATCCTTAGGGACACTAACCTGTATTCCATTTATAGTTACATTTACTTTATCCATAATTAACACCAGCCTTTCTTACTTCTTAATGATGGCATGGAATGTGCAAGCATCCATACATGAACCACATTTAATACATTTATCCTGATTTATAATATGAACTTCTTTAACTTTTCCTTCAATTGCTCCTACAGGACAAATTCTTGCGCATCTTGTGCAGCCCTTGCAATCCATTGTAATTATATATTTTAAAAGTGACTGACAGACACCTGAAGGACATCTTTTTTCTTTTACATGAGCTTCATATTCATCTCTGAAATATCTTAATGTTGACAAAACAGGATTTGGAGCTGTCTGGCCCAATCCGCAAAGTGATGTTTCTTTAATGTTCACAGCCAGCTTTTCAAGTTTGTCTAAATCCTCCATTGTACCTTTTCCTTCTGTTATTTTATCCAGAATTTCAAGCATACGTTTAGTTCCTTCTCTGCATGGAGTACATTTGCCGCATGATTCGTCAACAGTAAAATCAAGGAAGAATCTTGCTATGTCAACCATGCAGTTATCTTCATCCATTACTATCATTCCGCCTGATCCCATCATAGAACCTACAGCCGTTAAATTATCGTAATCAATAGGAATATCCAGATGATCTCTGGTCAGACAGCCTCCTGATGGCCCGCCTGTTTGAACTGCTTTAAATTCTTTTCCTTTCGGACATCCCCCTCCTATATCATATATAACTTCCCGAAGCGTAGTTCCCATAGGAACTTCAACCAAACCTGTGTTGTTGATTTTACCGCCTAATGCAAATACTTTTGTTCCCGGAGATTTTTCAGTTCCAAAGCTCTTAAACCATTCAGCGCCGTTAAGAATTATTTGAGGTACGTTTGCCAGCGTCTCAACATTGTTTATTACGGTAGGTTTACCCCACAAACCTTTGTTAGCCGGAAATGGAGGTTTGTTTCTTGACATTCCCCTTTTACCTTCTATTGACTGCATCAGCGCTGTTTCTTCTCCGCATACGAATGCACCGGCTCCCAGTCTTATTTCTACATCAAAATCGAAGTCTGTTCCGAAAAGATTCTTTCCTAAAAGTCCCAGCTCTTTAGCCTGCTTTATGGCAATCTCCAATCTGTGAACAGCTATCGGATATTCAGCTCTTACATAAATAAATCCTTTTGTAGCTCCAATTGCATAGCCTGCAATAGCCATAGCTTCCAATACAGCATGAGGGTCTCCTTCCAGAACGCTTCTGTCCATAAATGCACCGGGATCTCCTTCATCCGCATTGCATATTATATATTTTTGATCAGCCTTATTCGGTGCTGCAAAACTCCACTTCATGCCTGTTGAAAAGCCTGCTCCGCCTCTTCCTTTTAAACCTGAATCCTTCACAAGTTTAATAACTTCATCAGGCGTCATTTCAGTCAGCACCTTACCAAGTGCCATGTATCCGTCTCTTGCAATATATTCCTGAATATCTTCAGGATTAATAAGCCCGCAGTTTCTTAGGGCAACTCTTTTTTGTTTCTTATAAAATTCAACTTCACTTAAAGGTTTTATCTGCTCGTTTTTCGCACTTTCATCATACAGATATTTTCTGACAATTCTTCCTTTTAATAAGTGTTCTTCTACTATTTCATCAACTCTCTCAACTGTCATTCTTGCATAAAAGGTTCCTTCGGGATATATTATAACAACAGGTCCTTCCTCGCAAAGTCCAAAACAACCGGTACCAATAACCTGTACTTCATCATCCAAATTAACTTCACTTATTTTTTCTTCAAATCTTTGCTTAATTAAAGCAGATTTTGAAGAACTGCATCCGGTTCCGCCACAAACCAAGACATGTGATCTGAAAATTTTCATAGTTTCTCCTCCACCTTCTAAGAACTGCTATTCAGCACCAATTGTATATTCACGTACAATATTGTTGTTTGCCAAATGCTCTGATACAATTCTCTTTACTTTTTCGGGATTTACATGTATATAGGTAACCTTTTCCTTACCCGGTGCATAAACTTCAACTATTGGTTCATAGGTGCACATTCCTATGCAGCCTGTCTGTACTACCTGGACGTTATTTAAATTTCTCTTGGCAACCTCTTCAACCAGTGCTGTTAAAACAGGTCTCGCTCCGGCAGATATACCGCATGTTGCCATACCTACCACAACTCTGGTATCCTTTTCCGAATTGCGCATTTCAACGTTTTTGATTGCTTCTTCCCTTAATTTTTTTAACTCTTCCAAAGACTTCATAATATTGCCCCCTATTCCTCATACTTAGATAATATATCAGGTATTTTTTTAGGTTCCAGCTTGCCGTACACATCCCCGTCAATCATCATTACAGGAGCTAAACCGCAGCATCCTAAACATCTTGTAGCTTCAAGGGTAAATAAACCATCTGAAGTGGTTTCTCCAACCTTAATGTTCAATTCTTTTGCCAACTTGTCCAAAACCTGTTGTGAACCCTTTACATAACATGCTGTTCCAAGACACACTCCAATTTTGTGTTTGCCTTTAGGTTCAATTGAAAACTGTGTGTAAAATGTTGCTACGCCATAAACCTCAGCCAGTGGAACGTCCAATTCATAAGATATAAACTTTTGTACCTCGATTGGCAGATATCCAAAAATTTCTTGGGCTTTGTGAAGCGTTTGCATTAAAACTCCTTGGGCTTCTCTGATTGAGTCAATATACTCTTTAAGCATCATAAACTGCTTTTCATTAGCCTTTACATCAAGTCCATTAATCAAAATAATAACCTCCTCATTTATTGTCATAATATATGACCACATTATATTATTTTGTTAACATAATGTCAATCTCTCATTTATTTTTTGATATTATTGCATATTTTTGCTGCTTTATTATTACTTATATTAGCATATATTAGTTTAACGACCCAAAAAACAAACTAATTTTAATCAGCTTCATATTGTTAAAAAAATTTCAAATTGCTTTTATTATAAACTTCTAAAACCAAGTTTCCTCATTTATATGTCATCGTTTTCTTAATTATGATATAAATCTAAGACTAGCAGCAATTTATTTGCTCAGGCACATCATAAGCTATGATGATTATTCTTCTAATTTCAATATGTCCAAAATCCTGTTCAAATCGTCATTGTTAGTGTATTCAATCTCAATCTTGCCTTTATTTTTATTTCTTTTAATATTTACTTTTGATGAAAATCTTTCTGTTAAAAGCTCTTCTACATAGGCAATAAACTTATCCTTTTCTGGAGCAATTCTTCTTTTTGGTTTCTTTGAATCTCTTACAAGCTTTTCAACTTCTCTTACACTTAAATCTTCTTTTATGATTTTGTCAGTCATAATTATTTGTTTTTCCTGAGATAAGCTTAAAATAGCTCTTCCATGGCCGGCTGAAATCTCATTAGTGACAATTTTATTTTTAACATATTCATCTAAATTGGAAAGCCTCGTTATGTTTGTGACATAGACTCTTGATTTTCCAACAATATTTGACACTTCCTCCTGAGTTATCCCGTATCGGTCCATTATAAATTCATATGCGTTTGCTTCATCAATAGGGTTTAAATCTTCTCTTTGAATATTTTCAATCAATGCTATCTCAGATGCATTTTTATTCTCAATATCTCTTACTATGCACGGTATACTTTTAATATTTGCATTATTGCAGGCTCTCCATCTTCTTTCTCCTGCAATAATTGTATAAATGTCTCCATCTTTTCTAACAATTATAGGTTGGATTACTCCGTACTTTCTTATGGATTCTGTCAGCTCATCAAGTTTGTCCTGTTCAAATATCTTTCGAGGCTGATTTGGATTAGGGCATATTAAATTTGTGTCTATTTCTTCTATCCGCTGGCTTTCTTCTTTTTCTAAATCCTCTGGTATCAATGCTGACAAACCCTTACCCAAGGCTTTTCTTTTTGCTGCCATAAAATCCTCCTTAATTGTTTTTTATTATTTCTTCTGAAAGCTTCATATATGCTTCGCTTCCTTTTGAATTTTCATCGTAAAGCATTATAGGCTGACCAAAGCTTGGCGCTTCTGCCAATCTTACATTTCTTGGTATTACAGTCTTATACACCTTGTTTTTAAAATATTTTTTTACTTCTTCAACAACTTGGGCTGATAAATTAGTTCTGCCATCGTACATGTTAAGCAAAACACCTTCAATATCAAGCTTAGGATTCAGGTTTTTCTTCACAAGCTTTACAGTATCTATTAACTGCCCCACACCTTCCAAAGAATAATATTCACATTGTATAGGTATCAATACAGTGTGTGAAGCGGTAAGTGCGTTTAATGATAATAGACCAAGTGATGGCGGACAATCTATTATTATAAAGTCATAACTATTATCAATTAAATTCATCTTTTCTTTTAAGGTTTTTTCTCTGTACTTTGTATTTGTAAGCTCAATTTCCGCTCCGGCAAGCTGTATATTTGCAGGAATTAAATCCAGATTTTCTATTTCTGTTTTATGAATTATTTTATTTATATCAAAATCTTCAATCAATATGTCGTAAATCGTGTTTTCCAGATTATTTTTATCAACGCCAAAACCGCTTGTTGAATTACCCTGAGGGTCAATGTCAATGCTAAGAACCTTTTTGCCTTTTAAGGCAAGTGCCGCGCATAGATTTACATTGGTTGTGGTTTTTCCTACACCGCCTTTTTGATTGAATATGCTTATTACTTTAGCCACTTCATCACCCTCTATATGCTTTTTTTCGGAATTTTTACTTTAATTTCTATATATTCGTCTGACTCATCCTGCTCAAATTTGGCATCTATTCCTGTCTTAACAATTTCATTATATGCATTCTTAATGGTATTAATGTAAATTTTGTAATTTATAAAATTTCTTACATAACGCTTGTCCCTCATTTTCTTTTCATTTATATCTTCTGCAATAGAATTGACAAGCTTTTCCGTTTCACTTACATTTAGATCCTTGCTAATGACTTTTTCAATAATATTTAAAAGGAGTTCTTCATCATCAATTTTTAACAGAGCCCTGGCGTGGCGTTCGCTTAAACCGCCTTCCCTCAGCCTTTGTTTTACTGATTCAGGTAGCTTTAAAATTCTCATTTTATTTGCAATAGTTGACTGTGATTTTCCAAGCTTTTCTGCAAGCTGCGTCTGGTTTAAATCGAAATCTTCAATAAGTCTTTCATAAGCCATTGCTTCTTCAATGAAATCCAAATCTTCTCTCTGCAAATTTTCAATTAATGCCATAGCAGCAGATTCTTCTTCTTTAACTTCAATAACAACAGCCGGAATTGTTTCCATGTTTAAAAGCTTAATTGCTTTAAAGCGTCTCTCTCCTGCCACTATTTCATAAATATCATCGTAAATTTTTCTTACAGTTATAGGCTGTATAATACCATAGTTCTTTATAGATTGGCTTAATTCTTCCAAGGCCTTGTCATCAAAAATTTTTCTTGGTTGGTTTTTATTAGGAATTATTTTACTAACATCTATATTGACTATATTGCTTATCAAGAAATTCTCCCCCTTACACCAATGGCTCTTTGCTTGGTTTTCCCGCTTTACGCGGATATTTTGTATTTGTCGGTTCATACTTTTCAATTATAACTATTTTTCTTACAATATCCGTTCCAGGTAAACTAATTTCCCTGATTTCACTGACCTTTCCGCCCAGCTTCTTTATTGCATTTTCCGAACTTGAAATTTCCGAGGAAATATTTTCGCTTTTATATGCTGCAAAATATCCCCCGACTTTAACAAATGGAAGGCAGTATTCGCAAAGTACATTAAGCGGTGCCACTGCCCTTGATACGCAAATGTCAAATTTCTCTCTGTAATTTTTATTTTGCCCAAAATCCTCGGCTCTGCCATGTATAAGTTCAACACTTTCAAGCCCCAGGTCCTTTGCAACTTCAGCCAAAAAATCAATTCTTTTTCTTAAACTGTCCAATAGAGTAACTTTATAATTGTCATTTACAATTTTTAAAGGATAACCTGGAAAACCCCCTCCGGTACCCACATCAATTATGCTCTTTTTTTCATTTAATGTTCCGGAGTTTAGCAACAAAACACTGTCCAGAAAATGCTTGACATAAATTTCTTCATCGTCTTCTATGGATGTAATATTGATTTTCTGGTTCCACTCTTTTAAAAGATCTCGGTATTTAACAAAATTATTTTCAATTTCACTGCTGTAGGGAATATTCAGTTGTTTAAATCCATCTTCCAATGTTTTTATCAAGGTATTCTCCTTTTTAATTATTATTGTAAGTCATCAAATAAATTAAAAGCACATTTATATCTGAAGGTGAAACTCCTGATATTCTTGATGCCTGGCCTATTGAATCCGGTCTGATTTTATCAAGTTTCTGTCTTGCTTCCAATCTTAAGCTGCCGACTTTGCCGTAGTCAATGTCTTTTGGTATTCTCTTGTTTTCAAGTTTTTTAAACTGCTCAACCTGATTTATCTGCTTTGAAATATAACCTTCATATTTTATGACTGTTTCCACATAATCCTTAATCTCCTTTTTCAGGAGCGGCCTTCCTTCATCCAGAGAAAATGTATTGTCATAGTTTAATTCTACTCTTTTTAAAAGTTCATAAAGACTTGAAGGCATTTTCAGCGGCACGCTGCCTATGTTCTCCAATATCTCATTCACTTCCGTTTTCGGAGTAATTTTTATATTTTTAAGTCTTTCTATTTCATTTTCAATTTGCTGCTTCTTATTTTTAAATCTCTTATACCTTTCTTCAGTTACAAGACCCGCCTCATAGCCTTTTTCTGTAAGTCTTTCATCTGCATTGTCCTGCCTCAAGAGCAATCTGTACTCTGCTCTTGATGTCATCATACGATAAGGTTCATTGGTTCCCTTTGTAACCAAGTCATCTATCAGGACACCTATATATGCCTCTGAACGGTCTAAAACAAGAGGTTCTCTGTTTTTTAAGCTCATAACCGCATTTATGCCGGCAATCAATCCCTGTGCAGCTGCTTCTTCGTAACCGGAACTGCCATTTACCTGTCCCGCAAAGAATAAATTTTTAATGCTTATTAACTCTAAGCTCAATTTCAGCTGTGTGGGGTCTATGCAGTCATATTCAATAGCATAAGCGGGTCTCATAATCTGAGCATTTTCCAGCCCTATCATTGACCTGTACATTGGAATCTGTACTTCATAGGGCAATGATGATGACATTCCCTGGATATACATTTCTTTTGTGTCTAATCCTTCAGGTTCAACGAAGAGCTGATGCCTTTCTTTGTCTGAAAATTTTACTACCTTATCTTCTATTGAAGGGCAGTATCTCGGTCCTATGCTTTTTATAACTCCTTCGTACAAAGGTGATCTGTTCAGATTTTCTTTTATAATATTGTGAGTTTCTTCAGTTGTATAAGTTATATAGCATGGAACCTGATTAATATCTATTTTATCAGTCATAAATGAAAATGGTATTACTTCTTCATCACCTGACTGAATTTCCATTTTTTCATAGTTTATTGAATCAGAATGTATTCTGGCAGGAGTACCGGTCTTAAATTTTCTAAGCTGTATGCCAAGATTCATCAATGACTCTGAAAGTTCATTTGCGGGAGCTAACCCATCAGGTCCTGATGAGTAATTTAATTCTCCTATATAAATCCTTCCCTTAAGATAGGTTCCGGTTGTTATTATTACTGCCTTTGCATTGTAGTATGCACCAAGCTTTGTATATATGTTAAAACTTCCGTCGTCCATAACCTTAAGTCCGGTAACCTCGGACTGCATAATTTTAAGATTTTCCTGGTCTTCCATTACCTTTTTCATTTCTGTGTGGTATTTTCTTTTATCTGCCTGCGCCCTTAAGGAATGTACTGCCGGTCCCTTAGAGCGATTCAACATCTTACATTGTATCATAGTCTTATCTATATTTAAAGCCATTTCTCCGCCAAGCGCATCTATTTCCCTGACCAGATGACCTTTGGCAGTACCTCCGATGTTAGGATTGCACGGCATCATTGCTATTGAATCAAGACTCATTGTAAGCACTATGGTCTTCATTCCAAGACGTGCAGAAGCCAAGGATGCTTCACATCCAGCATGGCCGGCTCCGATAACTGCCACATCTACGCTTTCAGCAAGAAAATCTCTTACTCTTTCTTCCATCTTGTTCCTCTTTCTATTTACCTATGCAAAATTCATTAAATATCTTATCCATTAAATCATCACTTACAGATTTTCCAACAATTAAACCCAAGCAGTCCATTGCCTGTTTTAAGTCAATTTCAATAAAATCTACTGTCATACCGCTATTTACGGAATATAAAACTTCTTCCAGACTCTTTTTTGCTTTTATCAGCAAGTCCTTGTGTCTAACGTTGTTTATAATCAATTCATCGCTTACGTTTATTGTGCCTTCAAAAAACATCTTGCTTATTTTATCAATAATAGTTTCTAATCCCTGGTTTTTAACCACTGATATATTGATTGCTTCTTTTTCTATAATTTCGTGTTCGCTCAAATCAAGTTTTGTTTCTAAATCAGTCTTATTTTTTATATATATAACTCTTTTATTTTTAATATAATCCAATATTTTTTTATCTTCTTCTTCAAGCTCTCTTGATGAATCAAAAAGCATAATTATCAAATCAGCTTCATTAACCTTTTGAAGAGCTTTTTCAACACCAATTTTTTCTACCTTATCCTCTGTTTCTCTTATGCCGGCCGTATCTATTATCCTGAGCGGAACACCTTTAATATTCACATACTCCTCTATGGTATCCCTTGTTGTTCCCGGTACTTCTGTCACTATGGCACGATTTTCATTTAAAAGAAAATTCATGAGAGATGATTTTCCTACGTTCGGCTTTCCTAAAATTACAGTCTTAATTCCTTCCTTAAATATCTTTCCAGTATCTGCCGTCTTAATTAATCTTTCAAGTTCTTTTATTATATTTTCACTTAGCTCTCTGACTTTATTAACAGTAACTTCATCTTCATCATACTCGGGAAAGTCTATATTGACCTCTATGTTTGCAAGAATATCCATAATTTCGTCAATTATTTCATTTATTTGTTTAGACAATCTTCCTTCTAAATGATTTACCGATATTTCATGACTTGAATCTGTCTTGGAATTTATTATATCAATAACCGCTTCTGCCTGAGCCAGGTCTATTCTTCCGTTAAGAAATGCTCTTTTGGTAAATTCTCCTCTTTCTGCTGTTCTGCAGCCATGTTCAAGAACTGTTTCCAATATTTTTTTAGCTGAAATGATTCCTCCATGGCAGTTAATTTCTATTATATCTTCTCTTGTGTAGGTGTGCGGACCCTTCATGTAGGATAGCAACACTTCATCAATTACCCTCTGATTTTTATCTACAATATATCCGTAATGAAGATATCTCGGCTTCAAATTTATATGTTGATTACTGTCTTCATTATACACATCACAAGTTTCTGACCGATTGCTGTCTGACAGTTTCTTAATTTTCTTTACAAATATTTTTTCTGCAATGCTTAATGCATCATCTCCGCTTATTCTTATTATATTAATGCCTGAGTTACCGAGAAATGTAGCAATTGCAGCTATTGTATCAGTATACATCTTACCACCGCATCTTTCTGATTTATATATATTCTACATTAATTAACAAAAAAAGTACATAACAATTTAAACAAATATAACCCGGACACCCGGGTTATAAAAAATTCATTGCTATTTTATATCTATTACAACTTTTCTGTAAGGCTCTTCACCTTCCGAATAGGTTATAATATCTGTTGCATCCTGCAATGTTGAATGTATAATTCTTCTTTCATAAGGATTCATTGGCTCAAGTCTGACTTTATGCTTGTAATATCTGCATTTATCAGCCATTTTATTTGCCAGTTTCTTTAGGGTTTCTTCTCTTTTTGCTCTGTAGTCTTCAACATTGAAAATTACTCTTACGTAATTTTGTCTTCCTTTGTTGACTATTAAATTTAAAAGAAATTGAATTTCATCTAAATTCTTCCCTCTTTTTCCTATAATTATTCCTTTGTCATCTTCATTGATTTTAACAATGTCAACCTTCAATACGTTATCTGAAAAATCTACCACATAATCTGCCACTATGTCCATTTTTTTAAGCAATACGTCAAAAAATTTCTTTGTTCTTTCTTCCGGACCATTGGTAACTGTAACTTTAACTTTTGCATTCTTGCTTCCAATCAAACCAAATAAGCCTTTTGACGGTTCATTGATTACTTCAATTTCGACTTCTTCTCTTTCCGCTTCGAGTTCCGCTAACGCTGCCTTAACAGCTTCTTCGACAGTAGTCCTTTCAATAGTTACATTTTTCATCTATTTTAATTCCTCCTTAGGATTTTTGGACGAATTCATAACAATGTACTGCTGTACTAATTGAAATACATTTGATACAACCCAATACAAGCCTAAACCTGCAGGGAATTGAATACCAAATATAAATATCATTATTGGCATCATAGTATTCATTGATTTTTGAGTTGCTTCCTGCTGTTCATTCACTGATGGCTGTGATGATGATGTCATTTTGGTTGTAAAGTATGTTGTAAGAGCCGAAACAGCGGCTAATATAGGAACTGCCGCTCCTATGAACGGAAGAGTCATTCCTCCCATTGAAAGACCATTAACAATACCAACCAAACTTTCACTTACACCTTTAGCCACATCCTCTAAAACAAATATGTGATTTTCTGTAAAGCCCAAATCCTTAATCCATAAAAACGATTTATTTATTGAATCAAAAAATGCCTGATTTTCAAAAACATATTTAACCGGCTGCTGTATTACATAAAAGAAAGATATTAGTATTGGAAATTGAATAAGCATCGGCAGACATCCTGAAAAAGGACTGTAATTTGCTTCCTTGTACAACTCCATTTGTTTTCTTTGCAATGTCTGGGGATCTTTTCCGTATTTTTCCTGTAATTCTTTTATCTTCGGATTCATTTCCTGCATTTTTTTCATGGATTTTGTCTGCTTCAATGTAAATGGCAGCATTATCGCTTTGAATATTATTGTAGACAATATTATTGCAATTGCATATGCAGAAACATATTGAGAATCCAATCCTGATACCATGTTGTATAACAATTTAACAAGCATGCCCATTGGCTTTGCTATAAAATCTAAATTCATTTATTATCCTCCGTATTATTTCAAAGGATCATACCCTCCGGGGTTGAAGGGATGGCATCTCAGTATTCTTCGAATACCTAAATATGAGCCTTTAAAGAAACCATATTTTTGTAATGCTTCAACAAAATATTGAGAACATGTAGGGTAAAACCTGCAATGTCTGACAGCTGAACGTGAAGAAAATTTCTGATAAATTCGTATAATAAAAATCAATAGTTTACTTATTTGAATCACCCTTTAATAAACTTTTTCTTCTCATTAATTTATTAAATGATTTTTCCAGACTCTTGTAATCGGACTCTGTTGCATTAACCCTGGCCATAATGACAATATCATAGCCTTCTTTGAAATTACACTCATTTAATCTAACTATTTCCTTCAGCCTTCTTCTTATAACGTTCCTCGATACTGCTTTCTTTATTTTTTTTGCGGCTGTAAAACCAAATCTGTTGTATCCGAAATTATTTTTTTTCACAAACAAAACAAGATTATAATCAGAAATCGAATCATTGCAATTATAAACTGATTTGTATTCTATATTTTTTTTTATTATTATCATTATAATCTTACCTTAATGTTCTGTTGTTTCTAATTGGAATAAAAGGCCACAAATGCGGCCTTATGCTGACAATTTCTTTCTACCTTTTGCCCTTCTTCTCTTTAAAACATTTCTTCCGGATTTTGTGCTCATTCTCTTTAAAAATCCATGTTCGCTGCTTCTTTGTCTTCTTTTTGGCTGATAAGTTCTTTTCACTAGAAACACCTCCTTGTGCTGTAGATATCTATATCAATATCTTAAATTTTCATGTTTCTAAATTATAATATTTTTAAATTCCCATGTCAACACTGAAATATATAATATAATCTCCTGTCAACTGATTATTCATGGCCTTATATGCAAGTAAACTTGCACAATTTGTATAAGCTATTGTAATATACTACATTTTTATGAATATTGCAAATATTTTTTAAAATAATTAAAATTAAAATTGAAATTGTGGATAAAAAATGATAGTATGATATATGTCTGTGGATAACTTTTTTTATTTGATTAATTTATGGACAACTTGTTAACAATTATATTAAAAATATTGATTAATCAAATTTTTCAATTGTTTATATCTTTTATTAACAATTGTTTATATCATATATTTTAACAAAAAACCGTAAGTTTTATTAACAAAATGTTAATTTTTTTTATCAACAACCGGAGGATATTATGAACTTTGAAGAATTATGGAACGAGGTCCTTGAAATAGTCAAAGAGGACACCAATCAAGTCAGTTTTAACACTTGGTTCAAGCCCCTTAAAATAGTTGCTTATAAAAATAACACCATTTATTTGGAAACAGCTGATGAATTCTTAAAAAACACCCTTAAAAAAAGACATTACAACTTTCTTAAAAATGCATTCAACTATGTCTTAAAAAAAGATACTGAACTTATTTTTACTGTGCCCGGAGAAAATATAGATAGAGACGATTCCAGAAAGAATGCTGCTAACAACTCAAACGAAGATTCTGATGCTATTAATAATGGAAGAAAATTAAATCCAAAATACAGATTTGATAATTTTATTATAGGAAACAGCAACAGGTTTGCTCATGCAGCTTCACTGGCCGTGGCAGAAGCACCTTCAACAGCATACAACCCTTTATTTTTATATGGCGGTGTAGGTCTTGGAAAAACTCACTTAATGCACGCAATCGGCCACTATATACTTGATAATAACCCTGAAGCCTATGTATTGTACGTAACGAGTGAAAAATTTACAAATGATCTGATAAACTCAATTAAAGACGGAAAAAATGAGGAATTCAGAAATACTTACAGAAGAGCTGACGTCCTGCTTGTGGATGATATCCAATTTATTGCGGGGAAAGAAAGTACACAGGAAGAATTTTTCCACACGTTTAATGCACTTCATGAAGCAAACAAGCAGATTATTGTATCAAGCGATAATCCGCCAAGTGAAATACCGACACTTGAAGACAGGCTCCGTTCACGTTTTGAGTGGGGACTTATTGCTGATATTCAGCCACCGGATTATGAAACAAGAATCGCTATTTTAAGGAAAAAGGCGGAAGCCGAAAATTACAACGTCCCGGACGATGTAATACAATATATTGCTCAAAATATTCAATCAAATATAAGAAAGCTTGAAGGAGCTCTTATAAGAATTTATGCTTATGCTTCTCTCACAAATAAAAAGGAAGTAAATCTGGAGCTTGCCCAGGAAGCATTAAAACATTTAATATCAAACAACAAGAAAATTACCCTTACTGATATAAAGGAAGTTGTTGCAAACTACTACAATGTATCATTGGAAGAACTTGTATCAAAAAAGAAAACTAAAAATATTGCTTATCCAAGGCAGGTAGCAATGTATATTGCAAGAAAACTCACAGATTTATCACTGCCAAAATTAGGTGAAGAGTTTGGCGGCAGAGATCATTCCACTGTTCTTCACGCTTGCAATAAGGTTGATGAGGATATGGAAAACAGTCAGGAAATTAAGAAAAACGTAGATGACTTAATTTCTATGCTTAATAATTAGCAACATGCTGTTGACAAAAAGTGAATAGCTGTTGACAAAAAATAAATAACAGTTAATAACTTTTTTAAATTTTAATATCTATCAACAGCTAAATATTTTTTTATTCTATAGAAACTTAATACAAAAAGAGGTTTTCAACAAATTAACAGACTCTACTAATATTACTAATCTATATTTTTATATTTCTATATTGAATTTATATTTTTTAGTTGTGCACATTTTATATAACGAAGTGCTATGGTGTACCCATCGCATTAGAGCCTTAAGGTAAGTCTTTTACAAAAACATTTAATATAATTTTGATAAAAGGAGCAAAAGATGAAAATAAAAATTAACCAAAATGAACTTAATAAAAGTATCACTATTGTACAAAAAGCAGTATCTTCAAGAACACCTCTTCCTATTTTGTCAGGTATTTTAATAGAAGCTAAGAATAATATGCTCATATTGACTGCAACAGATTTGGATTTAGGTATAAAGACATATTCTCCCTGTGAGATCGAAGAAGAAGGTTCAATTGTTGTTCAGGCAAAATTAATAGGAGATTTTATAAGAAAACTTCCTTCTAATTCCTACGTGCATATCGAAACAACAGAAAACAACAACATGGAAATCAAGTGCTTGAATTCAGAAATAAATATATTGGGAAATTCAGCTGCGGAATATCCTGACAACACATTTGATAATGAAGGAAATTCATTTAAAATAAAATCAGAATCTTTAAAAAACCTTATAAAATACACTTACTTTGCAGCAGCACAGGAAAATATAAAGCCTATATTTACAGGCTGTCTAATTGAAATAAAAAATAATTTATGCTCATTTGTCGCATTGGATGGCTACAGAATGGCAGTGAAAAAAGAACCTATAGAATTCAGCGGAGAGGTTTCAGCTGTTGTTCCTTCGAAAACTTTGCTTGAAATTCTGAGGATTATTGAAGAAAATAAAGAAAACACTGAAATAATAGTGTCACAAAGTCACATATCATTTAGGCTGGAAAATACAATTATCATTTCTAATTTGTTAGATGGAAAATTTATTGATTATGAAGGAATAATAAAAGATAATTTTGTAACAGTAGTAAAAGCAGAGCCGACAGATATCAGAGATAGTGTTGAAAGAGCATCACTGCTTGCTAAGGATGATAAAAACAATTTAATTGTTTTGGACATAAAAGACAATAACATGCAGATTAATTCTGCCTCTGAATACGGTAATGTTGAGGAAAATGTGTCTGTTGAAAAAGTAGGAGAAGATTTAAAGATTGGATTTAATTCTAAATATCTGTTAGACTTCTTAAAAGTAATAGACAATGAAAAGATAGTATTGAACTTAATAGGAAAAAATAATCCGTGCTTTATAAATGAAGAAGGCAAGCAGGATTACATTTACATGGTGCTTCCTGTAAGAATAAGTTAAATAGGTATGGGTACACACCTTCTTATTAATGGTAATCCTCGTGGACGAAGGAATGTCCCAAAATGAAAGGACAATTATGGAAAAAATATACATTGAAACAGAGTTTATCAAGCTTGACCAGTTGTTAAAATTTGCTAATGCCGTGGAAGGCGGCGGTATGGCAAAAAATGTAATACTGGATGGGCTTGTGAAGGTAAACGGTGAGATTGCGCTTCAAAGAGGCAAGAAACTCAGAGAAGGAGATATTGTTGAATTCAACAATGACAAGTATATCATTTCAAAAGAGGAAAAATGATAGTAAACAGTCTGAAAATTAAAAATTACAGAAATTTCAAGGAAGCAGAAATTGAATTAAATGATTTGTTAAATATTTTCATAGGAGATAACGGACAGGGAAAAACAAATCTCATGGAATCCATTTATTTAACTTCAATAGGCAGAACGTTCAGGTTAAACAGTGAAAATGAACTTATTAATTTTAATGAAAATAAAAGCATTATTGAAGTTAATCTTATGAAAAACAACTATAATATGAAAATAGAGCTTCATCTTGAAAAAAATAAAAGAAAGCAAGTGTTGATCAACGGGGTAAAGTTAGATAAAACATCTGAAATGATCGGCATTTTAAACAACGTAATTTTTACTCCTGATGACATGAAGATTATTAAGGGAAGCCCCATAGAAAGACGAAAATTTGTAAACATAGATATTTCTCAAATTAAGCCGAAATATAAATATCTGCTTAACAAATACAAAAAAATATGCTCTGAAAGAAATATATTATTAAAAAACTACTATACAAATACGCAAAATAAGGATATCATTAATATTTGGAATGATTATCTGGTTAATATAGGAACAGATATTATATTGTACAGGCTGGATTATATAAATAAGCTGAAAAATTATGCTGTGAATATTTATGCAGATATTTCAGGAAATAAGGAAAAGTTTGATTTGAATTATTTATGTAATGCAGGCAATATTAACAACATGGACAAGGACGAAGTTAAAAAGCATTTTTATGATAAAATAAATGCTAATTTTAATCATGAGATTCAAAACAAAACTACTATGTACGGACCCCACAAGGATGACATCATAATAAAAATAAATGACAAGGAATGCAAATATTTTGGTTCTCAGGGACAGCAGCGTTCTGCAATACTTGCAATTAAGCTTGCGGAAATAGAAATTATAAAAGAAGAAGTAGGTGAATATCCTATTTTGTTGTTGGATGATGTTCTTTCAGAGCTTGACAACAAGAGAAAAGGATTTTTAATAAATTATATCCAGGGAATTCAAACATTTATTACCACAACAGATGATCACGATTTAAATATATTAACCAAAAATTACAATAAGAAAAAGTTTTATATAAACGAAGGAAAAATTGGGAACATTACGAATTAGAGGAGATATAAATGGAAGATAAAAATAATAATCATTATGGCGCAGAGCAGATACAGGTGCTTGAAGGTCTTGAGCCAGTAAGAAAAAGACCCGGAATGTATATAGGCTCTACCGGTGAAAGAGGACTTCATCAGTTAGTTTATGAGGTTGTTGACAACAGTATAGATGAGGCATTGGCAGGTGTTTGCGACACAATCAATGTAACAATAAATGAAGACAATTCAATTGTGGTTGTGGACAACGGAAGAGGTATTCCAATAGAGAAAAACAAAAAAACCGGCAAGTCAACATTGGAAACAGTCTTGACTGTGCTGCACGCAGGGGGAAAATTTGATAATGATGCATACAAGGTTTCCGGCGGACTACACGGCGTAGGAGTTTCCTGTGTTAATGCATTGTCGGATTATTTGATTGCAGAAGTAAATTGGAACGGAAAAAGATATAGACAAAGATTTGAAAGAGGTATTGCAAAATCAGAGGTTGAGTATATCTGTGACACAGAAGGAACGGGTACTACAATAACATTTTTGCCTGATTCTACTATATTTGATGCAATAGATTTCAATTATACAACATTAAAGCACCGTATGAGAGAACTTGCTTTTTTAAACAAAGGCATAAAAATAATATTGGAAGATAAAAGAAACAACATTAAAGATGAATTTCACTATGAAGGCGGAATCAAGCAATTTATCCATTATCTTAACAGCAAGAAAGATATTCTTCATGAGGACATAGTTTATACAGAAGGCAAAAAAGACAAGGTAATTGTTGAGTTATCAATGCAATATACAGATTCTTACAGTGAGAATATATTTTCATTTGTAAATAATATTAACACAATAGAGGGTGGAACACATCTTATAGGATTTAAAACAGCCCTTACACGTGTTATTAATGATTATGCAAAAAAATACAATTTATTGAAAGAAAATGATGTTGCTATAACAGGTGAGGATATAAGAGAAGGAATAACTGCAGTTCTTTCAATTAAAATACCAAATCCCCAATTTGAGGGACAGACAAAGACAAAACTCGGTAACAGTGAAGTAAGAGGTATTGTAGATAATATTACCGGTGAAGCTTTAAGCATCTATTGTGAAGAAAATCCAAAGACTGCAAAATTGATTGTAGAGAAATCTTTAAGATCAGCCAGAGCGAGAGAAGCTGCAAGAAAAGCAAGAGATTTGGCGAGAAGAAAAGGTGCTTTGGATGGAATGTCACTTCCGGGAAAATTGGCTGACTGCTCTGAAAAGGACCCAAAATTATGCGAAATATGCATAGTTGAAGGTAATTCCGCAGGCGGTTCTGCAAAGGAAGGAAGAGACAGGAGATTCCAGGCAATACTTCCTTTGAGAGGTAAAATATTAAATGTTGAAAAATCAAGAATAGATAAGATTTTAAATTCAGAGGAAATAAAAAATATGATTACCGCATTTGGTACCGGTATTGGAGAAGATTTTGATATATCAAAATTAAGGTACCATAAAATTATAATAATGACGGATGCCGATGTTGACGGAGCCCACATAAGAACACTGCTGTTAACATTCTTTTACAGATACATGAAGGAATTAATAACACAGGGTCATGTCTATGCTGCCCAGCCTCCGTTGTACAGAGTAAGGAAGGGCAAGTTTGAAACATATGTATACAGTGATCCGGAATTAAACAAAATTCTGGAGGAAATAGGAAGAGACAACAAGGTTGAAATACAAAGATACAAAGGTCTCGGAGAAATGGACCCGGAACAGCTTTGGGAGACAACGATGAATCCGGCAGACAGAATTCTTTTAAGAATCAATGAAGATGATGCAATAGCTGCAGATGAAACATTCAATATACTTATGGGAGATAAGGTTGCGCCCCGCCGAGAGTTTATTGAACAAAATGCACGATATGTAAAGAATTTAGATATATAGGCTTACAGGCTGTTGGAGGTTATAAATGAGCGAAAATGATAAAATTGAAAATGATAGTAAGATTATAGAGACAAATATTACCGATGAAATGAGAAAATCTTACCTGGATTATGCTATGACAGTTATTGTTTCAAGAGCATTGCCGGATGTAAGGGACGGTTTGAAGCCTGTTCACAGAAGAATACTTTATTCAGCCCATGAACTTGGATTAACACCTGATAAGCCTCATAAAAAAAGTGCACGTATCGTCGGTGATGTTCTTGGTAAGTATCATCCTCACGGAGATACCGCGGTATACGATGCAATGGTAAGACTTGCACAAAGCTTCTCCATGCGCTATCCGTTGATAGACGGTCACGGAAACTTCGGTTCCGTTGACGGTGACCAGGCTGCGGCAATGCGTTATACAGAAGCACGTATGTCGAAAATGGCTATTGAGCTTTTAAGAGATTTTAACAAGGATACGGTTGACTTCAGGCCGAACTTTGATGAAACATTGAAAGAACCTGTTGTATTGCCAAGCCGTTTCCCGAATTTGTTAGTCAACGGTTCACAAGGTATTGCTGTTGGAATGGCAAGTTCTATTCCTCCTCACAATATAGGAGAAGTTATAAATGGTGTTATTGCATATTTAGAAAATCCTGAAATAGATGTTCTGGGACTTATGAGATACATTAAGGGTCCTGATTTTCCTACGGGTGCAATAATTGAAGGAAAAGATAATATTAAGAATGCCTACCTGACCGGAAGAGGTTTTGTTAAGGTTAAGTCAAAAGTTGAAATAGAGGAAATAAAAAACAATAAAAGCAGAATTATAGTATCAGAAATTCCATACATGGTTAACAAAGCGAGACTTATAGAAAAAATAGCTGAGCTTGTTAAAGATAAAAGAATTGATGGCATATCCGATTTAAGAGATGAAAGTGACAGGACAGGAATGAGGATTGTCATCGAAATCAAAAGAGATTACAATCCTAACATAGTACTCAACAATCTGTATAAACATACTCAGCTTCAGGATAATTTCAGCATTATCATGATTGCGCTGGTTAATAATGAACCAAAGGTTTTGTCATTGAGAGATATGATTCATTATTACGTTGAGCATCAAAGAGAAATTATAGTAAGAAGAACACAGTATGATTTAGACAAGGCCGAAGCGAGAGCTCATATAGTTGAAGGCTTGAGAATTGCAATTGATAATATAGACGAAGTAATAAGAATAATCAGAGCATCCTATGACGATGCGGAACAAAGGTTGATGGATGCATTTAATTTATCAGAAATTCAGGCAAGAGCAATCGTCGATATGAGATTAAGACGTCTACAAGGTCTGGAAAGAGAAAAATTAGATGCGGAATATAACGAATTAATGTCTATGATAGCTAAATTTAAAGAAATTCTGGCAAATCAGCACTTGATTGATGGAATAATAAAGGATGAATTAAAAGAATTAAAAAATACTTTCTATGATGAAAGAAGAACAGAAATTAATGCTGACGAAGGCGAAATTAATGTAGAAGATTTGATAGAAGAAGAAAATGTTGCAATTACTCTTACAAATTTCGGATATATAAAGAGGCTTCCGGAAGATACTTACAAAGCTCAAAACAGGGGCGGCAAGGGAATAACAGCTCTCACAACGAGAGATGAAGATTTCGTTAAGGATTTATTTATAACTTCAACACATGATAATTTGCTGTTTATGACAAATAAAGGAAAAATGTACAGGATTAAGGCTTATGAAGTTCCCGAGGCAAGACGTCAGGCCAAAGGTACTGCTGCCATTAATTTAATCAGCATTGACACAGATGAAAAAATCAGATCAATAATTCCTATAAGAGAATTCAATGATGATGAATATCTGGTGTTTGCAACAAAGAAAGGTATAATCAAAAAAACCAAATTAAGTGAGTTTGATACAATCAGAAAAACAGGTCTTGTGGCAATAAAAATTGCTGACGATGATGAACTTATAAATGTAAGCAAGACTGATGGAACAAAGGATATATTCATTGTTACTAAATATGGCAAGGGTATAAGATTCAACGAAAATGATGTAAGAGAAACAGGAAGAAATTCAATGGGTGTCAAAGCAATTACTATTGATGATGATGATGAACTTGTTTCTATGAGCATTATAAAAAAGAGCGATGAAAACAAATATATATTGACTGTAACAGAAAAAGGATATGGAAAAATAACATTGTCACAGGAGTACAGATGTCAGAACAGAAGCGGAAAGGGTATGAAAGCTCACAATATTAATGACAAGACAGGTCCTATTGTCGGTTCATTAATAGTTGAAAAGGAAGATGACATAATGCTCTTGAGTTTAAACGGTGTTATTATCAGAATGCATGCAACAGGAATATCCATAATGGGCAGAGATACTCAAGGTGTTATTGCCATGAGATTAAATGGTGATGATAAGGTTGTTTCAATCGCAAAAATTTATTCTGAGGAAGATTTGGAATCAGAAGAAGAATAATGGAGGGTATATTATGTCATTAGAAATAAAATACAGTATAACTTCAGAAAATACCTTGGAAATAAAGCCGGTGGGAGAAGTAGATATATATACTTCTCCTGAGCTTAAAAATAAGATTTTTGAGCTTATTGAGGAAAAGAATCAGGATATAACAATAAATGGAGAATATCTTGAATATATTGATTCTACCGGACTTGGTGTTTTAATGGGAATTTATAAAAAGCTTCAGGAAAAAAATTTAAATATTAAGGTGATAAACTTGAAACCCAATATTTACAAATTATTTGATATAACGGGTTTAAATAAAGTTTTCAATATTCAAGGGTGATATAATGGAGAAAATAAAATTAACCATTCCTAAGAAATCTGAATATATGAGTACCATAAGGCTTACAACGTCTGCCTTGTCAAATTTAAAGGGATTTAATATTGATGAAATAGAAGACTTGAAAGTCATTATTTCTGAAGTTTGTACATTTTTTATAAGCAATGTTGAAAATAACAGTGAACCTCTTGAAATTAATTATGAAATAAGCGGAAATAATTTAATTGTTGAAGTAACTGATTTGAATTCGGGTGAAATTTCTGAAGAAAACAGGACAAACAGTGATATGTGTGTTATGATTATTGAAAGTCTTGCCGACAATCATAATTTTGATTTAAAGAACAAAAAAATAATATTTGAAAAGTGCATAAATAATTTTGAATAGGCGTTGATAATATGAGCGAAGCAATCCAAAATTCCAAGACTATTAAAAACCGGGATTTATTTTTGCAGTACCAACAAACCAGGGATGTTGAAATAAGAAATCAAATTTTTGATAAATACAGGTACATGGCAGAAATAATATCCAGAAAATACAACAATAAAGGCATTGAACATGAGGATATTTTTCAGATAGCCTGCATGGGGTTAATTTATGCAATAGAAAGATTTGATATAAGTAAGGGGTTTGAATTTACCAGCTTTGCAACTCCAACTATTTTAGGGGAAATTAAGAAATATTTCAGAGACAAGGGCTGGGCTATTAAAGTACCCAGGAAAATTCAGGAGATATCTAAAAAAGTAAATGATGTAAACAATTTATTGAATGCGCAGCTGAATCGAGCTCCTACAGTAAAGGAAGTTGCAGAATATATCGGTTCTACAGAAGAAGAAGTCCTGGAAGCCTTTGAAGCAGGAAAAATGTTCAACTCCCAATCATTGGATGAAAAGTTTGATATGAGCAATGATGACAGCGATATGTCACTGATGGATGTTGTAGGGCAGGATGATTCACGTTTTATAAAAATTGAAAATGAAGATTTTATAAAAAAATCCATGGATAAGCTAAATGAATTAGAAAGAAAAATAATAATTAGGAGGTTTTATTCTAACAAAACACAAAGTGAAATTGCAAAAGAATTAAATATTTCTCAAATGACTGTATCAAGAATAGAAAAAAAATCTTTGGAAAAATTAAGAATTGAATTCAATAAATAACAATAGTTAAGTTATGCATTATCAATAGATTAGCAATGGATATGCGATTGAATTAGAAATATCTATATAACTCTTAATCAATTGCTAATCCATAGCCAGTCAATTGAATATTAATCGCAAGTCAATTTTTAAAGGAGGTACTATGAGAAATAGAGGAAGATTTTTCACTATAGGATTAATTATTGTATTATTTTTAGTAATTAATTCTTTTGGCGGTGCCATTAAATTTTCAACAGATTATTTATGGTTCATGGAAGTGGGATATACAGAAACATTTTTAACTAAAATCAAAGCTCAAATTGCAATAGGTATTCCTATATTTGTTTTTTTGAGCATCTTGTTGTACATATTTGTAAAGAAATTAAAAAAGAAATATGATCTGGAATCTGAAATTGTTGATACAAAGATAAATAAAAAGGTTAATCTGTGGATAAAACTGATTTCTGTTTTAATCAGTTTTTTGTTTACCATTAATATAGTATCCGGCATGTGGTTTGAAATTCTGCAGTTTCTTAACAGCGAAAGCTTTGGTATAGCTGATCCGATTTTTAATAACGACATGAGCTTTTATATTTTTAGGCTGCCTTTGATTAATACTGCAGTTGATTTTGTAATAAATGTTTTATTCCTTCTAATTGTTGTTACAGTGCTGTTTTACGGATATCTTACAATAAAGGACAGCATAAAAAATATATCTGAACATTTTGAAGAAATGCGATATAATCCCACTCAAATTGACTTAAGCTCAGTGCTGAATAAGAAATTTGCAACTAAAATAATAAATCAATTATCATTTATAGGTATTTTTGTATTTATATTTTTAAGTATAAAATTTATATTAAGAAGCTATGATTTATTATATTCTCAGTTAGGAAGAGTTTTTGGAGCAGGATTTACAGACATTAATATAACCTTGAATTTATACAGAATACTTGCAATTGGGTGTTTAGTAGCCGCTGTAACATTTTTTATGGGAGCCAGAAAGAGAAATTTAAAGTTTGCATTGACAGTCCCTGCTGCATTGATTGTTGTATCCATAATTGGAACTGGATTGTCAGTCGCAGTTGAAAATTTCATAGTTGAACCTGACCAGCTGTCAAAAGAAACAAAATATATGGAATATAGCATTAAAAGCACACAGAGTGCATATGCCCTTGATGATGTATCTGCAATAGAATTTCCTGCAAACAATGATTTGACCATAGAAGATATTAGAAAGAATCAGGAAGTTATTGACAATGTAAGAATCAATGATCAGGAACCCTTAATCCAGGTTTATAATCAGCTTCAAGGTATAAGGCCTTACTATGTGTTTAATGACGTGGATGTGGACCGCTACATAATTGACGGAGATTATAAGCAGGTATTTTTATCAGCCAGGGAGCTCGATCAAAACCGATTAAACGAGCAGGCAAGAACATGGGTTAACCAGTATTTAAAATATACTCACGGTTATGGAGTTACCTTATCTCAGGTTAATGAAGTTACTGCTCAGGGACAGCCTGAAATGCTTGTTAGAAACATACCACCTACAACTAATACTGACTTTGAAATATCAAGACCTGAAATTTATTTTGGTGAAAAAACCGATGAATATATAATTGTTAACACAGATGAAAAAGAATTTGATTATCCATCCGGTTCTGACAATGTAGAAACATTGTACGAAGGTACGGCAGGAATAAAGCTTTCATTTATAAATAAACTCCTTTTCAGCATAAGAGAAGGAAGCTATAGACTTTTAATTTCCAACAATATAAATTCGAACAGCAGAATTTTAATAAACAGAAATATAATGCAGAGAGTTTATGAAATCGCGCCCTTTATGTATTTTGACCCGGATGCATATGTTGTTGTTAACCAGGATGACGGAAAACTGTACTGGATAATTGAAGGATTCACTGTAAGCGACAGATTTCCGTACTCGCAACCCACAGATAAATTTGTTGAAGGACGAAATATAAATTATATAAGAAATTCAGTCAAGGTTGTGGTAGATGCATATGATGGTTCAATTGATTTTTACATATCAGATGAAACCGACCCGATTATAAGGACATATGATAAGATATTTACTGATTTGTTTAAACCAATGAGCGACATGCCTGATGGATTAAGAAATCATGTTAGATATTCACAAGTATTTTTTGATGTACAGTCAGATATGTACAGACTTTACCATATTGAAAATCCTACAGTATTTTTTGGAAGAGAAGATTATTGGGATATTGCTAATGAAAAATATATGAATAATGGTGAAGAACCTGTTGGTTCAAGCTATGTAATGTTTAAACTCCCGGAAGAAGAAGACGTTGAATTTCTGTTGACTACTCAATATACCCCTCAAAATAAGGATAATATGATTGCTCTTTTGGCAGCAAGAAATGACGGTGAAAATTACGGAGAGCTTATTTTGTATGAATTTCCTAAAACCAAGACTATACCTGGTCCTAATATGATTGAAACTAAAATTGACCAGGATACTGTAATATCATCTCAGCTTACATTGTGGAGCCAGGTGGGTTCAACAGTTTTAAGGGGAAATACATTAGTTGTTCCAATTGAAGATTCATTGCTTTATGTGGAGCCTATTTATCTTAAATCAGATACTGAAAGCAATTTTCCCGAAATGAAAATGGTTGTTGTATCCTTTGGAGAAAGAATAGTAATGGAGCCCACATTAGAGCAGGCAATAGAAAGGATATTCGGAATTTATACAGAGCCTGAGCAGCCTGTTGAACAAGAATATGACAACACTAATATAAATGATTTGATAAAGCAGGCGACAGACCTATTCAATGAAGCAACAGAAGCTTCTCAAAAAGGAAACTGGGCTGCATATGGAGAAAGCCTGAAAGAACTGGAAGACATATTAAATCAGCTTAATCTTCTAACTAATGGTGCTGTTCAAAATACAGGCACAGAAAATAATACTGAAAATAACATGACTAATGAAAATACAACAGAAGAACAGCAAAATCAATAAGCTGTCATTCCGAGCTGCAGGTGAAGAAGCTCTTATCTTAAAACAATAACAGGAGGTAAATATGAAATTTGAATTCAACCATTTTAATTTTAACGTTTTTGACTTAGAAAAAAGTATGAATTTTTATAAGGAAGCATTGGGTCTGACAGAGGTAAAAAGAAAAGAATCATCAGATGGCAGTTTCATATTGGTTTATTTAGGCGATGGAGTAACTGATTTTTCATTGGAACTCACATGGCTTAAGGATAGAACAGATCCTTATGACCTGGGAGAACAGGAATTTCACCTTGCCATGAAAGTTGACAACTATGATGAAGCCTTCAAAAAACATCAGGAAATGGGCTGCATAGAATTCATAAACGAATCAATGGGAATTTACTTTATTACAGATCCTGATGGGTATTGGGTGGAGATAGTGAGAAAAAAATAAGTGAGGCTGCTATGGATTACAAAAGGTTTGACAGTACCATATTTGCGAGAATTGATAAAAACGAAGAAATTATTTCTAAAGTAATGGAAATATGTGAAAAAGAAAATATAAGACTTGCTAACATCAATGCTCTGGGAGCTGTTGGGGAAATTGAAATAGGGTTGTTTGATGTAAATGAAAAGAAGTATTATTCCACAAAGTATACAGGAGATTTTGAAATTGTATCTTTAACAGGAAGCATCACAACCAAGGACGGAAATCTGTACAATCATCTTCATATGAGTGTGGGGGACAGAGAAAATAAGGTAATCGGTGGACATCTGAATTCAGCAGTTGTCAGCGCAACCTGCGAATTGTTCATACATATCATTGACGGAGTAGTTGAAAGAGAATTCAATGATGAGGTTGGATTAAATTTATTAAAATTAAATTAACATAGAAATATGTTGTGCTACGTATAGAAAACTTTATGTTATTACGCAATAAAATAGCTGTTAAAAGCTAGGCCTCTGAAAAGGCGGCCTAGCTGCAATCAGCTATTTTTTATTTATTACGTATTTATTATAATATACTAAAGCAATTGCAATTATAGTCATACAAAATAGTACATAGTATTTGAACAGAGGATTTTGCATACCTCCGTATAATATGAACAGAGAACCAGTTATTGCGAGTACAGGAACAATATATCCTTTTATTTTATTTTTAATTTCACCTTTGCGTGTCAGATTAATCACGGCAACATACATGAGGATAAATCCTATGTAATTTAGAACAATTGAAATTTCAGAAACATCAGAATTAGGCAGCAAATTAAATTTCTGCGTAACATAATGAATTGTCATCCAAATTATATTGATTATATATGTCATAACTCCTGATTCAACAGGAACATTATATTTATCTGAAATTCCTATAAATTTATTGCTTCCAGGAAACATACTTCTTATTGATAAAGAATAAGGCATTCTTATCATTCCGATTATGACACCATTAACTGTTCCTAAAACCGAAATAACTATAAAAGTCAGTATTAATTTAGCTCCCATATTTCCAAATAATCTCAAGGCCGCTTCATTAACATGTGCATCCCCCATATTCATTACTCTGTCAGCTCCTAAAAAAGTGGATATTCCAACAAAGTAAAAAACATAAATTATCAAAATAATTATTGGTGAAATAACTAGTGCCAGAGGAAGGTTTCTTTTACTGTTTTTAATTTCATGACCTACAGATGTAGAAACAATCCATCCGTCAAAAGAAAATGCAATAGGCCCTATTGCCGCTATCCAGCTTAATCCGGCATTGGGAGCAGTTACTATATCATTTTGTAAAACAGGTACAGGATGTCCAAAAATAATTCCTGCTGCAGCAATCACAGCCAATGGCACAAGTTTTATGACTGTGGATGCATTTTGAAAATACCCTCCGATTTTATAGGAAAATAAATTAATTACATATATGATTGTAATAACAGCTATTCCTATCAATACTTGAATTTCAAGTGTTGAATCAATGCTGAACAGCATTGTTATGTAAATTCCTGATACCCAGGCCACTACACACGTTATTGTAGGGTAATAAATAAATGTCTGAAACCATCCATAGGCACATGCAGTAGATTTATTCCAAAACATTTCACAATATGTTATGATTCCGCCTGCTTCATCAGTTCTGGAAGCAAGCTCCGATACCGACAAGCTGCCAAATATAATACTGAATGCTGCAATAACAAAGACTAATATACCAAGCAAAATATTTCCATTAGTATAAATTAATACATTATCACTTTTAAAAAATATTCCTGATCCTATTACTATTCCAACTATCATTGCAATAGTAGTAAATAAACTGTATTTTTGTTGATTCATGATGTCTCCTGTATTTAATATTTTTAATTATTAATGCATTTATCAGTATATATTTAATATTTATTTAAATCAAGGTAATTTTATTGTGTTCTAAAAATTAAATGATGATACTAATTCGACAATAAAATTTAATTTTAGATAAATTAATACTTAATAAAAAAATAAAAATTCTAAAAAGAAACGTATATTTCAATTTTTGACAATATATAAAAAAGTATATTGATATACTTTTTTATATATTTGAGATACTGAGAAGTATGTTCTAAACTTGGGCACCTAGAGCATATGGAGTGAGTGGTGCAACCGGCCGACTAATATTAGTTGGCTTTTATTATTAGTATAGCAAGGTTTCAGGGAACCATCAAAATCTTGATTACATCAGTAAGAGGTGTAGTATTATCTAATATAAAAGCTAAGTAAAAATTAATGGGAGTGAATAAATTGTTTTCTACTTTGATTATAAAAGAAAAGATATTTTTTAAAGATAAAACAGAAGAATCAAGAATTTTAGTTGCATATAGATTTATTTCCTTAATTATTACCTCTTTTTTTTATATGATAAATTATCCAGAGCATGAACTAATCAGAAAAGTGATGATTATTTTATGTCTCTTGGTTTCATCAATAATATTATCATATTTATATCCAATATATGAAAAATCACAGCTAAATATTAAGCTGTTAATTATTATAGAGACAATTAGTAATGCATTGCTTCTAATACCTTCAGGAGGAATTAAAAGCCCATTTATATGGTATAGTTTAAATACAATATTAATATGTTTTATTTTCTTAAATAAAAAATATGGCTGGATTAATTTTCTAGTTTATTTACTATCTTATGGAATAATTATCAAATATTTTACAGATAATAGTATAAATATTTTAACAGGTTTAAAAGATGAATCAAATCTGCTATTAAGCCTAATTATGATTATAATTGCAATTCAATTTTTAGTTACATCATTAAAAATAACTAAAGAAGGTAGTAAAAAACTTGAAAGTACCAATAATCAGCTTGAAACAGCAAACTGTATGCTGCTTGAATCAATAGATCATATTAAAGATTTATATCAGTCTGTTAATATATTGTCTAATCAGGGAAACAAAGAAGGCATAATAAAGCTTTCATATGAACATATAAAAAAAATTACAAAGACAAGTACTGTATTTTATTATGACATAGATAATGATTCTAACAAAATGATTTCTTTTGATGATAATGACATATTAATTTCATTAGAAGAGAATATATTGGAAAATAAAGAAATAATCTTAGAATCGGATAATCCGTTTGAAATAAGTATATCAAATTCTAAGTTCTTAATTGTACATGTAGGAAACAACTATGCGACATATGGACTGTTAGGTATGGAAGTCACTAACGACAAGGAAAGTATAATATATAAGAATTATGCTTATCAATTACAATTTTTGTCTGAATTGCTTTCAAGTGTATTTGAAAGATTGAAATTAGAAGAAGTAAGTGAAAGTTTGTTAATTACGGAGGAGCAAAATAGAATTGCAGATGAATTGCACGATAGTGTGCTGCAAAGACTGTTTAGTTTATCCTGCGGAATGTATGCAACAATTAAAAATATAAATAATTATAAAATAAATGATATTACTAAAGAGTTAAATCAATTCAGAGAAATTTTAGATTCGACAATGAAAGAGTTGAGAGAAAAAATATATGGGCTTAGTTGGAAAAAATCTGGAAGCAATAGTTTTAGTATTGACATAAAAAAATATATAGAAGATGTCAAGAAATTAAATCAAGTCAGTATTCCATTTAGCATCCGTGGAAACATGGAGATTTTGTCAACTGAACAAAAAAAGGCTTTGTATCGAATGATTTGTGAAGGAATAGGAAATGCGGTTCGTCATGGCAAAGCAAAAAATATTGAAATTATTTTAGATATATCAGCAGATCGTATTTTTCTTAGTATTAGTGATGATGGAACAGGCTTTGATTTAAAAAGGGTAATGGATGATTCAACAAGAGGTTTAGGAATACACAATTTAAATTATTTAACAGAAATTTTACGTGGAGAAATAAATATAGAAAGCCAGTCAGGCAGAGGAACTACATTGGAGATATTGCTTCCGAATGTAATCTTGAAAGGAGAAGCTGTAATATGAATGTACTGATTGTAGATGACCACCCATTAGTGAGAAAGGGAATTTTATCTGCTCTTTCCTGTGAGGAAGACATTAACGTAATATCAGAGGCATCAAATATAGAAGAAGCAATAACCTTAATTAATTCAAAAAAACCAAATTTAGTAATTGTAGATTTATATTTAGGAAAAGAAGATGGATTAGAAATAATAAGAAAAGTAAAAAGTAATAATATTTCAACAAAATTTATGATTTTAACTTCTTCAATAAAAAAAGAAGATTACATAAGATCAGAGGAAGTCGGCGTAGACGGCTACATACTTAAAGATGCTTTTGCAGAGGATATTATTTACGCAATACACATTGTATTAAGAGGTAGAAAGTTTATAGATCCGGAAATAACAAAATATCAGATGGAAAGCACATACTATAACAGTTTTGCCGATTTAACTTCCAGGGAATATGATGTATTGATAGAATTAGGAAAAGGATTGAGTAATTGTGAAATAGCTAAGAAGCTTTTTATATCTGAACATACAGTAAAAAAACATGTTAGCAGTATTTTATTAAAGCTGCAGTTAAATCATAGAACACAAGCGGCATTGTTAGTTAATCAGGCAGTCAATCTCTAATAGGAGTGTAAGTTTATGAAGAAGAGGAAATTTACCAGAAGATTTATTAGTAATAATATTATTTTCTTATCTATTATCTTTTCTATGAGCATTATTGGAGTAGGATATGCATCATGGAATGATGATACAAAAATTAATTTGTCTCTAAAAACAGGTTTTATTAAACCAATTTTTTACCTGGATGATGAAATTCCATCCTTTAGTGATGGAGATTTGATACTTTCTCTTTCGGATGACGGAAATACCTTACTATTAACAGGTGAGGTTTATCCAACCTTTAACAAGAACATAACAATAAAAATTATTGATGAAGGAACAATACCTTCAGTATATAAAGATTTAAAGCAGAGTGATGAAAACATTTCAGAATTAGATGTAAACAGCAAAGGTAAACAAATGAAAAATATGAGCATTAATAAGGATTACATTGAATCATTTGAATTAAATATAAGCCCAAATAAAAATGAAAATGAGAAAGAACTAAATAATAATATTAATGTTTATAGTAATGAAGTACCTAGCTTAGAGCAACAAATACAAATACTTGAAGAACAAATCAATGAATATGAAAAAGAAAAAAATTATGAATTTAAATATGTAATAAATTTTGAGCAAAGTCTATAAATATGACTGCCATAATATGGAGGAATTATGAGAAATAGATTTTTTACTATATTATTAAGCTTTTCAGCAGCAATAATTTTATTGTATGGCAGTTATGCTAAATGGGAAAAGGAACTGTACATTAACGGGAATATTAGGGTAGTGCCGGATCCTGCTGTTCTGGCTGATATGAAAAATCAGCTTAATGAACTTCAAATGCAATTAGAGGAGCAAAAAATTTTTGAAGAACAGCAAAGATTACTTGTAGAGCAACAAAAATTAGAGCAGCAAAGGTTGCTTGAAGAACAGGGGGCTATGGAACAAAATGATTCATCACAAGTAAATGAAACAAACAACATAATATCAAAATCGACTGAAAATGAAGTAGATGATGAAAATTTTGATAATCAAGTCAGTAAGCTAGAAGAGTCAAACAATAAACCAGAAGAATTTGACAAAACAGATGAGGAATTAAATAGTGAATCTAAAATAAAAGGTAATGATTCAGAAGAAGAATCAAGTGCTGGAGTTGAAGTGCAGAGTAATGATTCAGAGGAATCAAACAAGGAAACCGGAACATCAAGCGGAGAATCCAGCAATTAAATAAAAGGAACAACAAATAAAAGACAGTATTAAATACATTTTTTAAATAAAATCATAAGAGGAAAGTATGACTACTTTAACTAAATATCTTCCTACAAGAAAGTCAAATAAAAATATAATTTTTATTATTGCTACAATAATATTCATATATATATTAGATAATTTTGCTGTAAAATTACATATAAGTCGTACAAGCATAATCAATATTATAGAACCTATATTGTGGATTAGTATATCTGTTTTTATTTGGAGATTGCCAAGCATAGGATCCAGGGCAAAACTGAGACATAAAAGCTTTATACATATTTGGGCTTTTATTTTTAGTGTAATTTACATTTTATTAAACATGCTTGCAGGTTTCTTTGATGGATTGGGAAAAAGTCCATATAATCACACTTTTCAGGGTGTCATTATGAATTTAATAGTGATAGGGGCAACTTTGATAGGAAGAGAATTTATAAGAAGCTATCTTATTAACAGCATTGTCAAAAAAGAAAACTACATGATTTTTGTTTTTGTTGCTTTTTTTATGACTATAACTACTTTTTCAATTAATAAATATAGTGCACTAAATAACTTAGAAGGTGCAGTGACGTTTTTAGCACAGTATTTTATGCCTGAATTTTCACATAATTTATTTGCTTCATACCTGGTATTTTTAGGTGGACCGTTATCATCGATTATATACTTGGGTATTACTCAATTATTTCATTGGATGTCACCTGTGCTTCCAAATTTAAAATGGATTAACGCTGCGTTAATAGGGATTTTGAGTCCGGTTTTCTTTTTAATGTCTTTGCAGTCATCCTACACATCACACACTAAAGAAGCAAAAAAAAGTCAAAAAAATGATGAAGATATGTTCAGCTGGATCATAACAAGTGTAGTATCTATCATGATTATTTGGTTTACAGTAGGCGTATTCCCCATATATCCTTCGGTTATAATTACAGGAAGCATGGAACCGCAAATAAAGCCCGGAGACGTAATTTTAGTTAAAAAAATATCTAGTATGGAAGATATACATAATTTAAAGATAAATGATGTAATACAGTTTCAAAGAGACGGAGTATTGATTTCTCACAGAATATTGGAAATTAAAACAGATGAAGAAAAAGGCACCTTATATAAAACCAAGGGGGATAATAATTCAGGACCTGATACGGAATTAGTCAAGACACAGGATATTAAAGGAACAATTAAATATACTGTTCCTAAAATAGGATGGCTTACGCTTTTGATTAAAAGCGACAAGGAAATACCCATTGAAGATATAGTTTATTAATACTACTAAAGTACCACTTCATGGTAATTAAGCATTAAAATTATTACACTTAAATATGAATTAAAAGTATACCTAAGCGTGTGGTATGAGCTGACTGGCAATTATATAATTTAGTTAAATAAACCGTACAGGTTAAGCAAACTAAAAGGAGATTTTAAAATGAAAAAAACAAAATTAATTGCATTAACTATGGCAGTAGCCATAATGTTGATGGGAGCAGGATATGCTATTTGGTCAGACCAGGTATTCTTGGATACTACAGTAAGAACCGGTAAATTCGATATGGCAATTACATCATTAACAACCAGAACGGGAGATAGGGAAGATGCTAACCTAGCTCACAAATGGCATCAATACGATTGGACTCATTCCGGAGAAAAATCATTTAATGCCAATCAGGCAACTGTAGAATTTTTAGATTTATATCCAGGTGGAGTTGTACAACTCGATATGATGATGAAAAACTTAGGAACTATACCAGCAAAATTAGTAAGCGTTGATGTAGAGCAAATTGGTGGAAATGAAAAGTTATATGAATATTTACAAGCTAATACTACTTGGAAAGCTGATATTGATGGTAAAGCAGAGCCTAATGAAGAAGATAAATATGGACATGTAAATAAACAATGGTATTCAGTTGACGGTGCAATGGAAGCTTTAGTTGCAGATTTAAATAAAAATAATATAATAATTGAACCAAATGGATGGCTTAAACTAGGAGATGATACTGAGGCTGGTTGTATTTATTTTAGATTAAATCCAGATGCTGAAAATGATCTTCAAAATAAATCAGTTAAATTAAAATTCACATTCAATTGGGAACAATGGGCATCAGATTCTGATTCAAACCCATATACAAATTATGGGGGAAATGGAGACTTTGACGAACCTAGAAACTAAAAGCATAAACATAATTGAATAATAAAAAACCAAGTATAATCTAGAAATTATTATGCTTGGTTTTACAATTTTCTGTTTATTTGCATACCGAAATTTAACATTAAACGGCCTTGGGGGAATATACATGAAGATAAAGTTTAATAAAGACATAAGAAAAATCCTAATTTCTGCTAATATAATTATTATATTAATTTTTTCATATTTAATTTATAACGAAGCATTTAATGCAGATTTTGAAGAACAAAAAAATACTGTTTATACTTACAGTAACAAAGGTTCTATTAATTATTCCGTATATTTAAAGCCGAATAAACTTTATAATGAAAAAGTATTAGAAGAAGGAAGGTTATATATAACAGAATTTGTAGATTATATAGATACTAATTTAAAATATGAATTTACCGGTGAAAAATCTGATAACATAAAGGCTGATTACAGTATTACTGCCAAGGTCCAAGGCTATGCAACAGAATCAGATAAAATTATAAATATTTGGGAAAAGGATTTTCCAATTTTAACAAATAAAACGATTAACTCCTATGAAAATAAAATTTTGATAGATGAAAGAGTAAAGGTTAATCTAACTGATTACAATTCATTTGTTAAGGAGATAAAAGATGCATCAAAAATCAACTGTCAGACTAATTTAATATTATCCATGAACATTAATCTTTCTGGAAACACTGAAAAAGGTGAGGTTGAAGATTCAATAATTACAAGCCTTGAGATTCCTTTAGATGTAGCAATGTTTGAAATAACAGGAAATAACATTGTAGATAAACCAGGAGTAATAGAGGAGACTGTACATGTACATATCCCAGTAAACAAGGTTCTAGTTATAATTTATGGAATAATTTTAACTGCTTTAATAATCTCATTAATAACATTATTATTTTTTACTCAAACAGCACCTGAAAAAGATCTGCTCGAAAAAGAGCTAAATAAAATATTTAAAAAGCATGGTGATAGGTTAGTTGCCTTAAATTCAGATATGTCAGTTAAAAATTCTATTGAAGTTAAATCCATTGAAGATTTAGTAAAGATCTCTGATGAAACAGGTAAACCTATTTTATATAAATATAGTGAAGCATATAAAGAAATAAATAAGTTTTATGTGTCAGGTAATGAAGAAATATTTTTACTTGATTTAACATTTTTAGATAATCCAAAACAGGTTGATAAAACAAAAGATGTAGTATTAGAAAATAATAACGTGCAAATTAAGACAGAGTCTCAGTTAAATATATAAATTCTGCATCCAATCAAAGGGAGTGAAATATTTGAAATTTTTAAATAAATTTTTTATGACAATATTAAGAATATTTGTGATTGTTGTAATAGGAGGAGTATTAACAAGCAACTTGATGACTTACACATTTTCAGCAAACACAAACAATACTCCTAATGTATTGGTTACAATAAACAGTGACGGTAGTATCTCACAAAACGGTAATCTCTTTGATGGCCAATTATATCCAAGCACTGTATCAGATGCTGAAAATGGTATTGGAGGAATAAATGGTGTAATAAGAATAAATAACCAGTTCAAGAATATTGAAGTGGATAATCTGGCAATAGGTATTAAGGATATGATCATAGGCAATGATTATCCGAGAGACATTGTGTTTAATTCATTTTTACAAAATGTAAAATTAAAAATTGAAAAAGGTATACTGCTCAATTTCAATAAAACATTAATAGAATTCACAAGTCTTGATAAAATATTATATAAAACTGATAATAATGAATATAGAGGCTATACTCTGGCTGCAAATGATAAATTCAGCCTAAACAAGGGAGATACAGTAGACTTAAAATATTCGCTGCATATGGTTAGTGAAGCTGGCAATGAACTTCAATCAGTTACTGCACATATGCCTATATATATTAATCTTATAGGAGTATATGATACAGATGATGACGAAGATGATGATGACGAGAAAGTGGTAGTAATCAAAGATAATGAAATTCCGGTAGCAGAGCTGAATAAAAAGGACCATTTCCAATATATTCAGGGATATCCCGACAATACAGTAAGACCTAAGGGATTAATAACAAGGGAAGAGGTTGCCGCAGTATTTTACAGGCTTCTTGATCAGGGTTACCGATTGACTATATTAACAGATAAAGAAAATTTCATTGACGTTGATTCTGGCAGATGGTCATTAAAGCATATTGCAACTTTATCTAACGGGAATATAATTGAAGGTTATCCTGATGGCAGCTTCAAACCCGGAAATCCTATTACAAGAGCAGAATTAGCTGCAATAGCATCTAAATTTGATAAGCTGAGTGCTGTACAAGAAAACAGTTTTACTGATATTGAAGGTCACTGGGCAATTGAGTATATTAACTCTGCTGCTGCAAAGGGGTGGGTAAAAGGCTATCCGGATGGAACATTTAAGCCTGATCAATATATAACCAGAGCAGAATTTGTAACCTTGGTAAACAATGTATTAGGAAGAAAAGTGCATAAGGACAATATATCAGAAGGTGCAAAGGTATTTCCTGATTTATTGGAAAATATGTGGTATTATGAAGCGATGATGGAGGCTATTAACAGCCACACTCATAAAATGGATGAAAATATGTCAGAATCATGGATTGAGATTATTTATCCCTCATTAGATTTATAAAATTATTAGAACGATTCTTTATACTTTAACAAGTTTACTTTCAAATGTATTGCGAATGAATTTGTTAATAGCTGAGAGTCGTTCTTTTTATTTGACAATTAGCCTGTTACTTAATACAATAAAAATAATTTAAAGGTGAAAAAAAAATAAAAAGGATAAAGCTATGAATATAATAGATAAAAGAGAAAGACGACAGAAAGAACCGTCCCCAAATGTGGAATTAAGAAAAATAGAAAAAGATGATATGAAAGATATTTATAGGTGGTTTTCTGACAGAGAATTTTTAAAATACTACGATTACGTTCCGCCAATTCCCCTGTCTGAAGCAGAGGTAGATAAAATATTTGATGATTATGAAAAAAATGAAGAATCGGATGTATTTTCGGTTAGGCTTATAGAAAATAATCAAATAATCGGAATAGCCGGTTATGACGATATAGTAAAGGAAAATAAGGTTGCAACTTTATTTATTGGAATTGGAGATAAAAATATCAGAGGCAGAGGTTATGGCAGTGAAGCTTTAAGCCTTTTGCTTGAATATGGATTCAATGATTTGAATTTTCACAGGATACAGCTTAATGTTCTTGAATTTAATCATGCGGCAATTGCTTTGTATGAAAAGGCTGGTTTTATAAAAGAAGGTACATATAGGGAATTTGTTTTAAGAGACGAAAGAAGATATGATTTATATTTGTATGGAATTCTAAGAAGCGAGTGGAGTAAAATTTTATAAAAAAGCGATACCAGATTCAGATTGATTTTTTCGTAACAATATGTTAAAATTTGCTATGTAAGATATATGACCAATTATGACATAAACTTGGAGGAGAGATGAACAGAGAGCATTTAGTTATACTTGGAGACTTCATTGGCATATTTCAAAAACTTATGACGGCAGATTTTAATATGGCTGTCAGTGATACTGAAAAAATAATAGCGGCAATGCCCGGTAAGACAATTAATTTAAAATTAAAAAAGGGAGAAATGCTTAAGTCCGGTTCAGTTGCCTTAGAAGCTATAAATTCCGGAAATCCTATAACCAGGATGGTGCCGAGAGAAGTTTATGGTATTCCTTATATTGGAAGAGCAATACCCTTATTTGAGGATAATGCGGTTATTGGCTGCATTATAGTTGCAGAATCATTAGATGCCAAAGAAAAGCTGATAAATATGGCCCAAAATTTATCATCAACAATAGGGCAGATAACCGCTGCTATGGAGGAAAATGCAGAAGGACTGGAAAGGGTAGCAAGCTTAAGCTATCAAATGGAACAAGTGTCTGATGTTAATTTACAATCCGTGAAAGAAACAGACAAAATTGTTGATACTGTATACAACATAGCAAGACAATCTAAACTTTTGGGACTTAATGCTTCAATTGAGGCAGCTCGTGCAGGGAATGCAGGGAGAGGATTTAATGTAGTTGCTTCTGAAATCAGTCAATTGGCAGAAAACAGTACAAACTCAACAAGAAGGATTACTGATTTTTTAGAAAAACTTAAATCTGAAAATGAAAAGGTAAACAAGACAAGCCAGGAGTTATCGCTTATATTAAATCAAATAGCAGCAGCAACTGAGGAAGTAAGCGCAGCAACTCAATCCTTATCAAATATGTCGTCAGAGATGGTCAACATGGCTGAAAACTTAATATAGTCAGTGGATCTTTAAGACTTTATTTTAAAAATAAAAAAATGGAACGGCGGTGCCGTTCCATTTTTAATTATGATGCTATGTGATTGTCGAGCATTCTTGTAAAGGAATTTAACGGTTTAACACCTATTTCCTTAGCTGCAATTTTACCGTCCTTGTAAAGTATTACTGTAGGAATGCTTTGAATACCGTAACGGATTGAGAGCTCCTGCTGTTGGTCCACATCAACCTTGGCAACAGTAATTTTTCCGTCATATTGCTCTGATAATTTTTCTATTACAGGCGCAATCATTCTGCATGGTGCGCACCAGGTAGCCCAGAAGTCTACTAAAACAAATTTTTCATTAGCCAGTAAATCATCAAACTCCTTAGTGGTGCTTACATATTTTATTTTTTCTGACATTTTAATTCTCCTTAATTTTATCTATTTGTAAAGCTGCATGTTGTGCAGCAATTAACCCTTCGCTTACTGCCTTTGAAAGCTGCAGCGGCTTACCTGTAATATCTCCGGATGCATAAACACCCTCGATGTTTGTTTCCATATTTTTGTTGACTGCTATAAAATTTCCTTCTGTTTCCAATCCCTCAATTAAGGCGGTAGGTGCAACAGCATCTCTTAACATAAATACAGCATCTGCGGGTACATTTCCTTCACCTATAACAACCGCCTCAACCTTACTGCTGCCAACAACTTCTGAAATTGTACCGTTGATATATTTAATGCTCTCATTTAATTCTCCTGAACGCAGTCTTTTTGAAACAAATGTTACATTAACACCAATACTGCTTAAGTAATTTGCCTCTTCCAATGCTTCTTTCGACTGGTCCCAGACTATGGCATTTTTTCCTCTGTAAAGCATCCCGTCGCAGGTTGCACAGTAGCTAACTCCAATGCCCAACAGTCTTCCTTCTCCCGGCAGCTCCTTTACTTTAGAAATTCCCATAGCAAGTATTACTTTTTTTGCTTCTTCTATTTCTCCGTTTATATTAACCATGAAGCTTTCACCCATAGGGAGAATGTTTACAACTTTGCCTTCCTCTATTTTTATGTTCATAGCTTCTGCGTGTTCTTTGAACTTATTCATTAATTCTTTTCCGCTTATGTTATAAAAGCCAAGATGGTTGTCAACTCTTTCTGCTTTTGATAAGTAATTTTCTTTGTTAGAAAAAATGCGCACTGTCTTTCCTCTGGTTACTGCATTTACAGCTGCAGACAGGCCTGCAGGACCGGCACCCACTATTAATATATCTACCATAGTTTTCTCTCCTTATTCATTTGGATCTATTACTTCAAGCTCATTTATTTCAACATTTTTATTGCATTCCGGGCAGTAATATCTGTGTTCAATACTGCTTTTGCAACCCTTATGTATTATTTTTTTATAGCACTTGTTCAGATGCTTTTGTCCCCACAGCATCAGGCTGTTGAATACATCCACCAAATCCAGACCTTTTTCCGTAAGAATATATTTATATCTGGGTGGATGTGTTTGATAGAGTTCTCTTATAATAAGCTCATCAGCCTCCATTGTTTTGAGGCGTTCAGATAAAAGGTTTGTAGCAATTCCTTCAAGACCATCCTGAATATCCTTATATGTTTCACATCCTGTTAAAATGCGGTGCAGTATCAACAGAGACCATTTGTCACCAATTATATTCAATGTCTGAGCAATATCACAGGGCAAATTATATTGAATTTTCATTTTTTCTCCTTGTAATTGGGCATCTTATCTGATGCCCATAATGACAGTTTCAATATTATTAATTATAAACAAATCATATAAATTTATTTAAAAGGCTAAATATCTGCTTAAGGTGGAAAATGTTCCTGTATATGTCATAACACCGATTATGATTAAGATAATACCGCCTGCTTTTATTGTGTATTTAACTAAATTCCTTTTTTCTTTAAAAAAGTTTAGTGCTTCCGTTGTGAAAATTCCTAAAATTATAAATGGTATTATAAATCCCAGAGTATAAATTAAAACAAAAATGTTTCCCGAAAAAACACTGCTTGCATTTGAAGCCAAAATCAATACAGAAGACAATGCAGGTCCTACACAGGGAGTCCATGCAAAGCTGAATGTAAAACCCATTATATAAGCTATAATCGGATTCATTTTGCTGTTATGTAATTCCAAGTGAATCCTTTTTTCTATTTTTAAGAAATCCAGCTTAATTAAATCCAACTGAACAAGACCCATAATTATAATTATTATGCCTCCTATACGGCTGAATAAAACCCTGTTTCTGTTAAAAAATGTACCTAATGCCGAAAATGAAAGTCCAAGAAGAAAAAAGACACTTGAAATTCCTAAAACAAAAAATAATGTGTTTATAAGAACTATTTTTCTTTCGTACAATATAGTGCCATCAGAACCCGTTTTTTTCCCGTTTCCTGCAAGGTAGCTTATGTAAACAGGTATGAGGGGCAGAACACAGGGTGAAAAAAATGATAAAAATCCTTCCAGAAAAACAAGCATAAAGCTTACATTATTTGTTAAAGAAACTCCTCCCAACACAACCTCCGTAATTGTCAATTATTATAAAATAAAAATAACATGGTTACTTTATTTTGTCAAGTGACTTTAAAAAATAAATTTATTAAAAATATTGAAATATTGTTATAATGTGATACTATAATAATATGAAAATTTGCTTATTAAATGAGAATTAAGAGTAAATAATATAATTGTATTAGAAAACTTAGGAAAAAATAATATAATAATAAATAACTAATAGGAGTTGATTGTCATTATAAATTTTAAGTGTCTGTCCCTTGATGATAAGGATGTAATTGAGAAATATGTGGATAAAGAGAATCTGGAATCTTACGAATACTTATTTTCATCCTTATATATGTGGAGAAAACTGAACAACGTTAAATATGCAATAATAAATGATGCGTTGGTTATAGAAAAAAATGAGGAAGGAAAAGGCACATTCTATGCCCAACCATTGAAATACGATAAAGAAAAATTAACTGAGATTGTGGATGCGCTCATTGAAAGAAATACAGATTTCACTGACAGAGATTACTTATTTGGTGATGTTGATGAAAGCTTTATAGAAGATTTAAAAAAATATACAGACTATAAAATAGAAGTAGCAGAAGATATAAACGATTTTGAATATGTCTACAAAACCAATGACCTTATAGAGCTTAGGGGCAAGAAGTACCATGGAAAGAAAAACCACGTCAATTCATTTGAAAAATCATATGAATATGAAATTAAGACTATTGATAACGAAAAGGTCATTAAAGACTGCTTAATGCTGCTGCACAAATGGCACGAGGAAGTTGCTGTCACAGTTGACAAGGAAATGCTGATGGAAATTGATGCAATAAAAGATTTGTTCAGTGAGCTTCATTTTTTTGATCTTAAATCCATAGCAATATATGTTGATGGAGATCTGGCAGGGTTTTCCGTAGGTGAAAAAGTAAATGAAAAAATGGCAGTTATTCATGTAGAGCGGGGCGAAATAGATTACAAGGGCATATATGCTTTCTTAAACAGAAAATTTTTAATTGAAAGTTTCGCTGATATTGAATTTGTAAACAGGCAGGAAGACACGGGGAATGCCGGATTAAGAAAGGCAAAAGAGTCCTATCATCCTGTGAAAATGGTAAAAAAATATTTAATAAAAGTGGTTTAATTATAAAACAGAAGTATTTGTATTATCAAATACTTCTGTTTTATGTCTGGGTTTCTTGTTTTGGAGGGTATGAATTTTAATTATTTGTTGTATCCTGAGTTGTGCTGTTTTTGTCATTTGGAGGTGTCCCTTGCGGCATTTCCGGTCTTTGTCCTTCGAAATCTTTAGGTAACATTTCCGGTCTCTCACCTTCAGGCAGTTCATCCATGTTTGGTCTCATTTCGCCGCCTTTACCGCCGGGACCTCCCTGCCCAGGCATCAATGTTCCGCCGGTTACTTCTTCACCTGTTTCAGTTATGGACATTATTGATTTAGAAACCGTGAAATCAGTTAATTTAGTTCCACTTTCATATATGCCTTCGGTAAACAACCCGTTGTTTTCAGTTCCTGTTGAAGTACCTCCTGTATATAGCTGATAGGTGGAATCTATGGTGATGTCAGGAGAGCTTACCAGTATTGTCTGGTAATCCTTTTTTGGTGCAAATGTTATTATATTGTTGCCGCTGTTATCAGCTATATTAACTAATGTGCCGGCTTTCTGAATTTGAGAATATTTAATAAACACCGAATTCTGAGAAGAGCTTTCTGATGGTGTCAGTGCCATTCCTGAGCTTCCTGCTGCAATTAAAAGTCCCCCTGATATTTCAAATTTTTGATCGTAGTCAAGGGCTCCGTTTCCGTTTGATACAGGTCCGTTAACTATTACTGTTCCGCCTGACATATAAATTGATCCGTTTGCATCTAATCCATCTCCCGAAGCATCGACATATAATTTTCCGCCTGATATATTAAGAGTGTAATTTTCAGAGGATGTAAAAGAGTTCTGCCCTGGTCTTCCATTTACAGATGAACCGTCATTTCCTCCGGCAACATTTATGCCGTCGTCAGAAGCAGCAACTTGAATAATGCCGTTAGAAATATTAATAACTGCGCTTTCTATTCCCTCGTAAGAGTTTAATATATTAATTGTACCGCCTGATATATTAATTTCCGAATCCGCATGAATTCCGTCATCTTCCGAGGTAATATTGAATATTCCTCCTGAAATGGATATGGAATCATTTGAATGTATCGAATCGTCTGTTGAATTTATTGTGTATTTTCCGTCAATTATAGTAATGGCTGATTCGGACTTTATTCCTTTGGCTCCTGATGTAATTATATAGCTGCCATTTTCAAGAACTATATTTCCTTTGGTATCATCAGCAGAATTGGTTGACTTTATGCCGTCGCCTTTAGAATTAATTGTGATATTGCTGTCCCTGACTGCAAGCAAATCACGTCCCAGCAATCCGTCATCAGCAGAAGTTATATTGATGTTTCCTCCGGTTATTTTTAAGTCATCTTTTCCGAAAATTCCGTTGTTGTAATTTGCATTGACGGACAGGTTCCCGGAACCGTTGATTGTTAAATCATCCTTGCTGAATATTGCGGCATTTGGCTCATCATCTTCTGCATCATCTAAAACATATGTGTTTCCGTCGGCTATTTTGTTTTCTGTTCCTTCAGCGAGAGAAATTATGGTTTTTCCTGAGTTTTTTACATAAATCGGAGCATTATCTGAACAGTTTATTTCCGCATTGTTTAATACCAGCCTTACAGCATCATCACTTTCTGAGTCTACGATTATTTGACCGTTTTGGAGCTTGCCGCTTACAACATATGTTCCAGGAGAAGTTATGGTTATAATATTTTCATTTATTTTGGCGCCTATGCCTTGAAGTTCTGCTGATGAACCATTTAATTTAATATAATTCGCATTTTCATTTTCCCATTCTGTATAAAAATCATTGTCTTCATACTCCACTATTGTATCAGACATTCCTTTTATATTTAATTCCATATTTGTATTTTCGCTGCTTTCACCTGAGTCAGCAGTTACGTTGTTTGTGTTTGCACTGCATGACATAAGCAGAGATGCACACATTATAAGTGATATTATTTTATATTTATTATTTTTCATGTTATTCTCCTATAATTCTTCGTATTGAGATGGGTTTCTGCTTAAAATAATCGTTAAATTTCCGTTTCTGCACCTTAATTCATCAATAAATTCCTTTTCTTCTTCGGGATTTTTAATTGATATATTGTAATTAAGTTCAAACATGCTTCCTAAATTTGTGGTTTTTATCCTTTCCAGATTAACTGAAGCGGTATATTTATCAAACAAATCATCAAAAACATGTGTGTAATCTAAATTTTCAGGTATGGTAATTTTCAATCTTCTGTCACATAGTCTACTTTCTCCAAATGATATTTTATTTAGAATCAGAAAAACGAGACAAATTATTAAAGTTACAACAAATGCAAATGTAACATATCCCATTCCGGTTGCTATACCAACAGCCATTGAAAAAAATATAAAGCTTATTTCTTTTGAACTTCCGGGAACAGATCTGAATCTTACCAGCCCGAATGCACCCATTACGGCAACACCTGTCCCCAGGTTCCCATTAACGAGCATAATTACAATCTGTACCAGTACAGGCATTATAGCCAATGTAGTAATAAAGTTTTTTGAGTAGCTCTTGCCCGACATATATGTCAGTGAAATTATTAAACCCAACACCAATGATACTGTAAGACACAAGAGAGCATTGGTTACAGACAAGGTTTCGGTTGAGGCACTTATGATACTTGCAAACATTTAATATTCCTCCATTCTGTCATGAATTTTTCAGATTCTCTGCTGTAAATTATTTGATTGAACCTTTCTTTTGCCAAATCCTGTTTGTATATAGCTCCGTATTTTGAAAATGAAACGGGATATATTTCTAATTCTGAAAGTATGTTAACAAGCCAAAGGGGCAGTGTGCATGGTGTTTTTATTTCCATAAGATAATTATTAAAGTTATCTATGTTTTTTCCGTAATCTCCTTTGCTTAGATCCAGATTATGTATTCTGCTCCGTATGTTCATGTCTAAAGTTATTCTTAAATTAGCATCTTCATTTCCAAACAAAGCAATTCTGTCATAAGCAATGAATATTTTTTTCTCCGGCTTATAAAAGTTTATGAAGTAATCTATTTCTCTTAAAATCTGGCCTTCCTTACGGGGCTTGATTCCACTTTCAAGATAAGCTTCAGCTTCTTTTAATGTTAATGAAATTCTTCTTTTAAAAACTGTATTATCATATTTTTTCTTTAATTCCAAAAATACTTCATCATTTTTATTTGGAATCCCGTAGCTTCTTAATCTTAATTTTTCTTTGTAACTTGGCTTTTCTATTGAATTTCTGATTAAATCATATATATCAGTATCATAGTAAATATTACAAATTGTGTGAATTCCATATTTGTCTATGGTCATATATGGTTCAATGTGTTTTATCAATAAATTAAGCTTTTTATCTGAAATAAGATATTTTTTTTCAACACGTTCAAATACATAATTATTATTCATACTGCAACCTCTCTTTCATGTATCAAGAATAGTTATGTAATGTGTTCAAAAAGTGAAGTTAAAATGAAAGATATGTGAACAGAGAATTAATATGAATAAATACGGTTTCACATTAAAAACAACATGACAGAAATGTTTTTAATATAAGTACTAATTATAAAAAAGCATGTAAAATTATTATTGACATAAAAGTTTTATGGCTGTATAATCAATATAATTTTACGAGGTGAATAATGAAAACTACATTTTTATGCGTACAATTACATCATCATCATAGGTGCAGGGTTTGTAAGTGATTTTAGATAATTAAATTCACAGATACAAGCTCTATTGGTCGTTTTTTAAAAAGGCTTGTATCTGTGGTGAATAAATAGAATTTTTGGCCGCCTGATATAAGTCAGGCGGCTTTTTGTATGCCCTAATCAGACTGTTACCTTAATACAGGAGGAGAAATGAACTTTTTAAATATTGAAGATGAAATGAAATACTTTCAAAATATGTTTGTGCTGAGAAAAGAAATAGAAAGTTTTCTTTATGAAGAAGGGTATACAAATATTGAACCTTCCATATTTGAAGGCTATGACGAATTTACAGGCGTTAATTCAAGAGTAGATAAAAAATCGACAGTCAAGCTTTTAGACAATAACAGTGGTATTTTAATTCTGTCTCCGGATATAACAACAGGAATAATTAACAAATTTATGCCCAGATGGGAGCACGGATTAAAACTTAAAATTTTCTACTACGGTAAGACATACAAGCATAGTGGAGCAGGTATTAAAGAAAAAAGAGAATTAGGAGTTGAAATAATCGGAGAAAGAAATGATGACACAGATCAATGCATGGTGGATACAGCAAGACAAATTATCGGCAGGTACAGCAATAATTATTTAATTGAAATAGGAAACAGCAAGTTTTTGAAGGGTATCATGCAGTCCTGTTCATTCAGCAAGGAGAATTATGACAATATTTTGGATTTGCTGTATTCAAAAAATAAACAGGAATTAAAAGAATATTTATCTAATCTTCCATACAGGGAGCCCATGAGTACATTATTAAATATTTTTGACCTTGAAGGAACGTTTGATGAAATAGTGGAACAGTTAGAGGGTCTGTATATGAATGAACTTATGAAGCAAGGAATTGAGGAATTAAAGGCGGTTGACAATTACACAAAAAATATAACCGATAAAATCACCTATGATCTTTCAATGGTTTCAGAGCTTAGTTATTATGATGGAATAATATTCAGAGGGTATATTAACGGTTCCAACAAGGAAATAATCAAGGGCGGCAGGTATGATTCATTTACTGAGCAATACGGATACAAAGTACCTGCAATAGGGTTCACTGTTGAACTGGATGAATTAATTAAAATTCTTTACAAGGAGGTTCTTAAATGAGTCTGACAATTGCCATACCAAAGGGAAGGCTGGGAACACAAGCTATTGAAATGCTTAAAGCTGCAGGCATAGGAGAATCAATAAATGAAAAATCAAGGAAGCTTGTTTTCAATGATGAAGAAAGAAATATCAATTTTCTGCTTTTAAAAAATTCAGATATTATCACCTATGTGGAAAGCGGAATTGCGGACTTGGGCATATCGGGAAAAGACATGATCATGGAAAAGAGTGCGGATATTTATGAGTTGTATAAAATGAATATCGGGAAATGCAAGATGTCTGTGGCAGGCATCAAGGGCGGAAAGATATTCAAGGATGATACAATCATTAAAGTTGCAACCAAGTTTCCGGATACTGCGAAAAAATATTTCAGCAGCAGAGGCCAGAAAATAAAAATAATAAAATTGAACGGCTCTATAGAGCTTGCCCCTATTTTAGGTCTTTCCGACGTTATAGTTGATATAGTGGAAACAGGAAACACCTTAAGAGCTAACGGCCTTGAGGTATTTGAAGACATGTACAGTATAAACGCCATGGTAATTTCAAATAAGATCAGCTACAAGTTTAAAAGAAAAGAAATAAAAGAAATAGTTGAATTAATAAGGAGGGAGGATTCAAATGTTAAGGATAATTGATGAGAAGGATACAGAAAGCTTCTTGGCTGAAATCAAAAGGCGCAGCTCCCAGGACTACAGCATGGTTTATGAAGCGGTAGACAGCATATTGGAAGATGTAAAGAAAAACAAGGACACAGCACTGAAGAAATATAACATGGAATTTGACAAAGTAAAATTGGATAATCTGGAGGTGACAAAGGAAGAAATTGAAGAGGCATTCAATGCCATAGATGCTGATATTTTTGAAACCATAAAAAAAGCAAAACAAAATATTGAAACATTTCATTTAAAACAAAAATGGAGGGGTTATCAGTTCAAGCCTGAAGGTAAGGACATATTGCTGGGGCAATTAGTGAATCCCATAGAAAAGATAGGAATTTACATACCCGGAGGGAAGGCTTCCTATCCTTCAACTGTATTAATGAATGCAATACCTGCTAAAATTGCCGGGGTACAAGAAATTATTATGATAACACCTCCCCAAAGAGACGGTAAAATTAAGGATTCCATACTGGTTGCGGCAAGTCTGTCGGGAGTGGACAGAATATTCAAGGTAGGTGGAGCACAGGGAATAGGAGCCCTAGCTTATGGTACGGAATCAATTCCAAAGGTGTACAAAATTACAGGACCGGGCAACATATTTGTAGCAGCAGCAAAGAGAAGAGTTTCAGGTTTTGTAGGTATTGATATGATTGCAGGACCAAGCGAAATTTTAATAATTGCAGATAATAATGCAAATCCCAGGTTTATTGCGGCTGACATGATATCTCAGGCCGAGCATGATGAAATGGCAGCATCGATTTTGATTACCAATTCCTATACATTGGCTAAAAAAGTTAAAAATGAGCTGGAAAAACAAATTAAAGAGCTTGAAAGAAGTGAAATAATAGAAAGATCGCTGAGCAATCACGGTGCAATAATAATAGCAGACAGCATAAAACAATGCATTGATCTTGCCAATGAAATAGCACCGGAGCATTTAGAACTTCTTATTGTAAATCCATTTGACGTTTATAAAAGCATTAAAAATGCAGGAGCAATTTTTATAGGGGAATATAGCCCTGAGCCTGTGGGGGATTATTTTGCCGGACCAAACCATACTCTTCCCACTAGTTCAACTGCTAAATTTTCATCAGCTCTTTCGGTTGATGATTTTGTAAAGAAAACTTCGCTGATTTATTACAGCAGAGAAGCATTGCAAGAAAGCGCCGATGACATTGTACGCTTTGCTGAAAATGAAGGGTTGACAGGGCATGCAAATGCGGTAAAAATCAGAAAACCAAATGCATAAAAGGCCTGGCGGCCTCACAAGTGCCATAAGAATATAAGGAGTAAATATGATTAAATTAAAACCAAGTGTAGAAAAATTACAGGCTTATTTTGTAAATGACGTATCTTACAGAGTAAAGCTTGATGCAAATGAAGGAAGCAATTATTTGCTGAAGGATGGGTTTAAAATAGAAACATTCAGGCCTAATTTATATCCTGACAGTGATTCAAAGATATTGAGAGAAAAGATGTCAAAATACTACGGCTGTAAAAAAGAAAATATAATGGCAGGGAACGGATCAAGCGAAATTATAAATACCGTTATAAATGCATACTGCGAGAAAGGCGATAAGGTTATAAGCTTTGTTCCTTCCTTCAGCATGTATCAGACATACTGTGATTTATGCGGTGCAACATATGTGGGAATTGAAACTGAAAGTGATTTTACCCAAGACATAGATAAGCTGATTGAAGCAGCAAAAAAACAAAATCCTAAAATTGTAATACTATGCAGTCCTAACAATCCTACAGGCTATGTTACTCCAAGGGAAGATATAGTAAATCTGTTAGACAGCATTAAAGATTCAATCATAATTTTAGATGAAGCATATGCTGATTTTTCAGAAGTTTCTGTTGTTGACCTGATAAACAAATACAAAAATTTAATAGTAATGAGGACTTTATCCAAGGCATTCGGTCTTGCGGGTCTTCGTGTGGGAGCATTGATTGCCAATGAAGAAACCGTAAAATATATATGGAAGGTAAAGGTCCCTTATAACATCAATGTTTTGTCCCAATATGCCGCAGAGTGTGCATTAGACAATATTGACAGGGTCAATGACTATATAAACAGTGTGGTAAGGCTTAAGCTTGAATTGAGCAAGGCGTTAAAAAGCTTGAATTTTACGGTCTACCCGTCAGGTGCTAACTTTATATTTGTTAAATCACCTGTGGATAACTTATTTGAAAAACTAATGGACTGTGGAGTACTTATAAGAAAGTTCAATTATAAAGGTGATGTTTACAGCCGAATAACCGTCGGTACAAAAGAAGAAAATGAAATATTGATTAGTGAAATTAAAAAATTGACAGGAGAAATTAAATGAGAAAAAGTTCAATAAAGCGCATGACAAGTGAAACTGATATTGAAATAGTTCTTAATCTTGATGGCAGCGGTATAACAGAAATAGATACGGGAATAGGATTTTTGAATCATATGCTGACTTTGCTTGGATTTCACGGTGGCTTTGACTTAAAAATAAAGTGTATGGGAGATTTAGATGTTGATTCTCATCATACCGCAGAAGATGTGGGGATAGCACTTGGCCAGGCATTCAGAGAGGCCTTGAGAGACAAGATGGGTATTGAAAGATATGGATTCATGCTTCTTCCCATGGATGAAGCAATGGCAAGAGTGGCAATTGATTTAAGCGGCAGACCGTATCTTGTATATAATATTGAATTTAACAGAGGAAGTCTAGGTGCAATTGCAGCAGAGGATTTTAAAGAATTTTTCAAAGGATTTGTGAACAATTCTTTAAGCACTCTTCATATAGAGCTTTTATACGGAGAAAATGACCATCACAAAATAGAAGCTGTATTTAAGGGTTTAGGCAGGGCGTTAAAAAAGGCATGCTGCGTAACCTCCGACAGACTGCAGTCAACAAAGGGGGAGTTGTAATGCATGTGATAATCGATTACGGAATGGGCAACCTGGCGTCAGTTCAAAGAGCATTTGAAAACCTTGATATAGCTGTAAAAATAAGCAGCAGCGAAGAGGATTTGAGGAATGCAGAATCTCTCATACTTCCAGGTGTGGGAGCATTCAGAGATGCAATAAAACTATTGGATGAATCAAATCTAAGCGCTGTAATTAAGGAGGAAGTTGCCGGGGGTAAATATCTGATCGGAATATGTCTCGGAATGCAGCTTCTTTATGAAAGAGGCTATGAGTACGGAGAATATGAAGGGCTTGGACTCATAGCGGGGGACATTAAATATTTAGATGTTAAATTAAAGGTGCCTCACATGGGATGGAACAATTTGAGATTCAGTAAACAAGACCCCATATTAAAATATATTAAAGAAAACGAGTATGTTTATTTCGTTCATTCCTATTATGCTGTGTCTGACAATTCGGAAGTTATTTCATATGCAGAATATGAAAAGAAAGTACCTGCCATAGTGAGGAATAATAATGTTTACGGAATTCAGTTCCATCCCGAAAAAAGCGGAGAAACGGGTCTTAATATTTTAAAAGCATATAAAGAAATTATAGAAAACAGAAAGGATTTGCCATGATATTATTTCCTGCAATAGATATTAAGGATAACAAATGTGTAAGGTTGACACAGGGAAAATTTGACCAGGTTAATATATATTCAGGTGACCCTGTTGAAATGGCCAAGAAATGGGAGGATATGGGTGCGGAATATCTTCACATTGTAGATTTGGATGGAGCCAAAAATGAAGGCTTTCAAAACAGAAGGTCCATTGAAAAAATAGCAAAATCAATCAGTATTCCCATGCAGACAGGCGGAGGAATAAGAAACGAAGAAAGAATAAAAAATCTGCTGGATGCAGGTGTAGACAGGGTTATTTTAGGAACTATAGCTATAGAAAAACAGGAACTTTTAAAAAATCTTACGAAGACTTATAAAGAACACCTGGCAGTTTCCATAGATGCATTAAATGGTAAAGCTGCCACACGAGGATGGCAGAACGTTGGTGACACCGATTCGATAGAGATATGCAGGTTCCTGGAATCCATAGGAATTAAAACACTGATTTATACCGATATTTCCAAGGATGGAATGCTGTCGGGGCCTAACTTTGATGTTTACGAGGAATTGTCAATGATGACAGGATTAAACATAATTGCATCCGGAGGTGTTACAACTCTTAATGACATTCAGAAATTAAACAGTATGAACATGTATGGAGCCATAATAGGAAAAGCGCTTTACGACGACAGGCTGAATTTTAAGGAAGCCTTGAAAGTAGCGGGAAGGAGTTAATATGCTTGCACGAAGAATTATACCCTGTCTGGATGTTAGAAACGGACGAGTGGTCAAGGGTACAAAATTTAAAGATATAAAGGATGTCGACGATCCGGCAAGACTGGGTAAATACTACAGTGATTCGGGAGCCGATGAGCTTGTGTTTTATGATATAACAGCTTCTAATGAAGAAAGAAAGACATCACTGGAATTTGTAAAAAAGGTTGCATGTGAAATAAATATACCTTTTTCAGTCGGCGGCGGAGTTTCCACATTAGACGATTTTAAATATATTTTAAGGAGCGGAGCCGATAAGGTATCAATAAATTCATCGGCCGTAAAAAACCCCGTCCTGATAAAAGAAGCTTCAGAGCGTTTTGGCAATCAATGTGTGGTATTGTCCATAGATGCCAAGAAAAATGAACAAGGTTCATGGAGCGTATATATTAAGGGGGGAAGAGAAAAGACTCTTCTGGACGCAATAGAATGGGCTAGGAAAGGCGTAGAGCTTGGGGCAGGTGAGATAGTTGTAAACAGCATTGATGAAGATGGTATGAAAAACGGTTATAATTTGGAGCTTTTGAAAATGATAACGGCTGCAGTCAATGTACCTGTCATAGCTTCAGGTGGTGCCGGAAAACCGGAGCATTTCTTAGATGCAGTTAAACATGCCGACGCTGACGGCATATTGGCAGCATCCGTATTTCATTTCGGTGAAATTAAAATAATGGATTTAAAGAAATACTTAAAAAATAATGGTGTTGAAATAAGAATTTAATATTAAATGATAAAATAAGAATATCATAACTATGATAAATATTTTTAATAAGGATGAGGATAATAAAATGGGTATAGAAAAATTATTAAACACAGTAAAATTTGATGACAAAGGTCTTGTGGCTGCAATAGCACAGGATTATAAGACAAATGAAGTATTAATGGTTGCTTATATGAATAAGGAATCTTTGGAAATAACATTGAATGAAAAAAAGGCATGTTACTATTCAAGAAGCAGAAAATGTCTATGGAGAAAGGGAGAAACATCAGGACATGTTCAATATTTAAAGGGACTTTATTATGACTGTGATGCAGATGCAATTCTTATGAAGGTGGAGCAGTTTGGCAATGCATGCCATACTGGAGCTTACTCCTGCTTCTATAACAAGGTATATGAAGAAGAAGTAGCAGATCAGTCAATAATAAATAAAGTATACAATCAAATAACCGATAGAAGAGAAAATCCAAGTGAAGGTTCATATACAAATTATTTGTTTGACAAAGGATTGGATAAAATATTAAAAAAAGTCGGAGAAGAAACCAGCGAAGTAATAATAGCTGCAAAAAATAAAAATAAACAAGAGCTTGTTTATGAAATGTGTGATTTGATATATCATTCCATGGTTCTTATGGTTAACGAAGGTGTTACAATTGACGATTTATTAACAGAATTGACGAAACGACACAAATAACAGTATAGATGTTTACAAAATATAAGTCTTGACTCATATTTTTATATAAGTTAAAATTAATATAAGATTAAGGGTTACATGTTTTAATTTAGTAAAAATATAAATAGTGGAGGTTTGTTATTGAATAGAAATCTTTTAGAAAAAATTAAAGAATCTCTGTCCTCGGTGCTTCCAATAACGGTCATTGTTTTGATTCTGCACTTTACATTGGCACCAATGCCAAAAGGTTTGTTTATTCTGTTTGTGATGGGCGCTGTAATGTTGGTTTTCGGCATGGGGCTTTTCACTCTTGGTGCAGATATGTCGATGATGCCAATGGGAGAGAGGATTGGAGCCGAACTTACAAAATCCCGTAAACTGCTCGTTTTAATACTGATAAGTTTTTTAATGGGATTTATGATTACTGTGGCAGAACCGGACCTGACAGTTCTTGCGGGACAGGTACCTTCAATTCCGAATCCGGTAATAATAGGAACAGTTGCGCTTGGAGTGGGAGTATTTCTGGTTATAGCAATATTGAGGATAGTTTTTCAAATTAAGCTGTCTTATATGCTTATATTCTTTTATTCAATTATTTTTATTTTCGCATACTTTACTCCAAATGATTTTGTTCCCGTTGCTTTTGATTCAGGCGGTGTTACTACAGGGCCAATTACAGTTCCGTTTATAATGGCTCTGGGACTTGGCGTTGCTGCCGTAAGAGGAGGAAAAAGTGCTCGTGATGACAGCTTTGGGCTGGTTGCCCTATGCTCTGTGGGACCAATATTATCAGTTTTATTGCTTGGATTACTTTACAATTCTTCCGGAAGCTATACCGATGTAGTTATCGCTGATGTCAACAACCTGGGTGAAGCTTTCAATGCTTTCTTACATGCTTTTCCGCATTATTTTAAAGAAGTTGCGATTGCATTATTTCCTATTGTAATAGCATTTATAATTTTCCAAATAATATTTTTAAAACTTCCAAAGAGCCAATTGATTAAAATGTCCGTTGGTGTTATATATACATATATAGGTCTGGTGATATTTTTAACTGGAGTTAATGTAGGATTTTTGCCTGCAGGTAATTATATAGGAAATTCACTTGGTTCGTTGGACAGCAACTGGATACTTATACCCATCGGCATGGTTATGGGATTTTTCATAGTAGCTGCTGAACCTGCCGTACATGTTCTCAACAAACAGGTTGAAGATGTAACAGGCGGTGCGATTTCCAAAAGAGCAATGCTTATTTCATTGTCGCTTGGGGTTGCAGCATCCATAGGAATCTCAATGATAAGGATTCTTAAAGGAGTGAACATCTGGTATTTTATTGTACCTGGATATGCAATAGCCGTAATTCTTACATTTTATGTGACACCAATATTTACAGGAATTGCTTTTGACTCGGGAGGGGTTGCTTCAGGGCCTATGACTGCAACATTTATGCTTCCCTTCGCAATGGGTGCTGCCGAAGCGACCGGAGGAAATATATTGACAGATGCATTCGGTCTTGTTGCAATGGTAGCCATGACACCCTTAATTACAATTCAAACACTGGGTGTTGTTTATAACATAAAAATGAAACGAAATCAACGTGTCGAAGAAGAAATAATAGAAGAAGCCGAAAAAGACACTGAAATAATAGATTTTGAAGGAGGTGCAGAATAAGATATGAAAGAAAAAAGTTTACCTAAAAAAATTAAAATGCTTTTCACTATAGTTGACAGAGGTAAGGGTGAAAAACTTACTGAAATTTTCAGAGAAAACAATGTTATGTATAATTTAATTGCTCTTGGAAAAGGTACGGCAAAATCTGAAATACTTGATTACCTGGGATTAGGTCAGACTGAAAAAGATATAGTTATAAGTATTGTATATGAAGAAAGCGTTCAAAATATATTGAATATCTTAAATGAAAAAATGCATTTGAAGGAACCGGGAAACGGTGTAGCTTTTACCATACCAATAAACAGCGTTGACAGTTCTCTTGCTTTAGAATATATCAACAGTATATTAAGCGGTATGTCAGATGGCGGAAAGGAGTGAGAACATGGAATTAAGAGTAGATGGATATAAAGAATTTGATTTAATAATTACTATAGTAAACAGAGGTTTTGACGATGTTGTAATGGAAGCGGCAAGAGGTGCAGGAGCAACAGGAGGAACAGTACTTCATGCAAGAGGTGCNNAAGAGGTGCCGGAGTGCATGAAGCAGAAAAGTTTTTCGGGATTTCAATTCAACCGGAGAAGGATGTTATACTTATACTGGCAAAATGTGAAGATAAAAAGCAGATAATGCACGCAATAAGAAATGAAGTTGGACTGAACAAGGAAGGAAGAGGTTTATCCTTCTCAATTCCTGTAGAAGATGTGTGCGGAATTGTTCATATGAACTTGGATTTTAAAGACAAATAAAGTCATAACCCTGTTTTTCAGGGTTTTTTTTTTATTTTCCTTATGTTTATTTTTTAGTTTAAATTAAGAAATTAATGGTAATATAATATTATAAAAATAAAAATTATTATAAAATAAGTTTTAAATCATCACAATTTTATCACAATAAGCGGGTACTATTAAAACATAAACATACTTAATAAATATTAAACACTAACATATAACTATATAGGAGGAAAATATTATGGATGATAATGAAAAAAATATGTTTAATGAAAACAGTGAAAAAAACGCCAATTATTATGGCGGATATAGCAGCGGATATAATGGCATAAATTTTGTTATGCCGGAGCTTGAACAACCTAAGAAGAAGAAAAGTAAAAGAAAGGCATTTTTCGGATATGTTGCGGTAGCATTGGTCGCTGCTTTGATTGGAGGATTGTCAGGAGGATATCTGGTAACAAGCAGAATTAATATTCCAAGCAATGAACCGTCGGCCCTTACAGCTCAGAATGTGAATATAAATTTAACAGATGATGTATATTTTGCTGTGGCTGTAGCAGAAAAGGCTCAAAAAACAGTTGTGGGAATTACAACAGAAATAGTTCAGCAATATAACACCTTTTTTGGACCTCAAACCCAAAGAGGTCAAAGTATGGGCTCAGGGTTTATAATCGATTCTAATGGATATATAGTTACAAATTCTCACGTTATCGGAGACGGAAAATATGAAAAAATAACAGTTTCATTAATTGACGGGTCTACTGAAGTTGGTGAAGTTTTGTGGTATGATACAACATTGGATCTGGCAATAGTTAAAATCAACAGAACAGGATTACCGACAGTGGAATTTGGTGATTCTGATGAATTAAAAGTCGGTGAACCGGCTGTTGCAATAGGTAATCCTATGACATTAGACCTGGAAAGAACAGTTACACAGGGTATTATCAGCGGTTTAAACAGATCAGTTGCATTTGAAAACGGAACAGTAATAGAACCTTTGATTCAAACAGATGCGTCAATAAATTCAGGCAACAGCGGCGGACCTTTATTTAATGCTAAAGGGCAGGTAATAGGAATTAACACGGCTAAAATGAGTACTGCGGAAGGTCTTGGTTTTTCAATACCTATTAATACAGCTAAGCCGATTGTTGATCAAATATTAAAAGACGGTAAACTTTCTACTGTATATGTAGGAGTTAAGGGAGTAGATGTCGAAACTTATGAAACTGCTTTAGGAATTGATGTTGCTGCGGAATATGGAGTTGTTATCATTGAAACAACAAACAATTCTCCCGCTGCCGAGGCAGGATTAAAACCTGGTGACGTTATTACAGCGATAGACGGTGATAAAATAAAGAGCATGTCTGATTTAAAGAGAAATTTATATGAATATAAAGAAAATGATAATGCTGAGATTACAATAATGAGAAATGGTCAAGAGCAGAAAGTAACAATGACATTAAAGAACAAGCCGGCGGATTATCAATAACTTTAATAAATAAAATACGAATACTCTCCAATTTAAAAAAACATGAGCAATATTACGCTCATGTTTTTTTAATAAGGAAAAATGTAGCCCCGTACTTCTTCGGCTGGAGTTATCTTTGTGACAGTAACCTGTGGTTCATCCTGTCCATTGTATTGCCCTTTATGAAGCACTCCCTCAACCGTGACCCATTGTTCCGATTCTAATTCAGACACTTTATCGTATTTACACAATATGCCCATGGGAGCTAAATCAGCAGCACAGCAGACCATGGCAAGCCTAGCCGGAACGAACTCATTTTCACTAAGATATTCCTGATCCATAAAAACAAAACCTGTCATAGTGATAGTATATCCCTCATATTTATCTATATTAGAATATATCTCAATTATCCAGGGATAAAAGTCATCAGCTCCTATAGTTATTTTTTTATTTTCTTCATCCAGCCCCTCAGGTATACCTTGATCATAAGGGGATTCGGCAATAGGTAAGGACGATGTGTTTTCGCCATCGTCTTTCGTGTCAGAATATGAATCAGACGAATACCCTGAATTCGGATCAGTGGAAGGTGACTGTTTAGGTGTACTGCTGCCGGCGGAATTTTGTACAAATGCACCTGCTCCGGCATAGCCGGCTGCAACATCTGTAACATTCAGCGTACTGTGAGGCAGAAGCAGAAACAGAACCGGAATCACAAGGACAAAGCAATGTGCTGACCGTATAAGGTGCTGAGGTTTAAATAGCCTTCTAAGTCCGGCAAACGCCCAGATTGTTGAGAGAATTGCCGAAAAAATAAGATAAGGCTCCATCCTCGGTGTAACATAAAACAAATAATTACCACTCTTAAGCAGATAAATAATGAGCGACGTAAAGGCAAAATTACATAGTATCTCCAAAAATATTTGAGAGTTAAAAGCTTTAGCCTGCATATCACATACCTCCCAGCTTTGTAAACAAAAATACAGCTAAAAAACAAACTGTAAATGTTGTAAATAGCAATCTTCCTATAAAGCCCCTTGAAAAACCCGAGGACAGCATCATTATATTCTTGATATCCATCATGGGACCAAAAACCAAAAATCCCATGATGGCTCCCATCGGAAATTGGTTTAAAAAGCTTCGTGCTACTACAGCATCTGAGGACGAACATAGAGAGAGGGCGAATGCCATAATCATCATAATAAGTATTGATATTACCATGGCGGTGCCGCTTTGAGCAGAGATGAAAGAGCCGGTGCCGACAACCTGAAGCAGGGAAGAAATAAATATTCCTATAATCAAGTATTTTCCGACGTCGAAAAATTCTGCCTGTGAATGGCGCAGGAACAATCCGAGTTTTCCCTTCAATGTGGTAACTGATTCCGTATCTTCATAACAGCCGCAGCTGCACATCACTACATTCGTCATGCCTCCGTTCAGGATACTTTTTTTTACCGGTTTAAGTTCAAAAGAAAACCCTATAATAACCGATGAAATTATACCTATGCATATACGGCTCAAAACAACTGACATGTCTCCGCTGAAGGCATAGTAAGTAGATAAAATTGCCACAGGATTTATAATGGGACTGATAATCATAAATGTTACCGCTGCAGACATAGGCACTCCCTTTTTTACGAGGCTGCGAAAAATGGGGATTGAAGCACAGTCGCACACAGGTAGAAAAAAGCCCCCTACTATTGCTGCGAGTATTCCCAGGCTCGGAGATTTTGGGAACCTCCGTTCTATGACTTCCTTAGGAACAAAAATCTGTATGAACGATGAAAGGAGAACACCAATCATCAAAAATGGCAGTGCTTGAAGCAGTATGCCTAAAAACACATTTATTACGGTATTTACCGGAATACTTGCCAGCTCCAAAAATGGCTTTACGGCAAGATGGAGAAAAGTTATTGCCAGTATTGCCAATAAAAACATTGCCACAGGCTGTCTCTCATGACGAAATAAGTGCTCGTACAGTCCATCATATGATTTGAAATCGCAGACATAGATATCCGGATTCAATTCTCTCATAATTTTTCTTATTCTTTTAAAGGCCGAAGCAGAGTGTTTGTTGCGTATAACAGCTATATCGCTGTTTGATATTTGCTCCGGTAAGGCTGCACCTGTTCTTCCCAGGAGACCTTCTATATGTTCTCCGTCTGAAATGTTAATAACTTTGTGTATTCCACATAATTTCCTTATAGAAGATCCAAGGAGCAGGTCTTGCAGCTGTGAAAAAGGAACTGTTCCGTTCCATTCAATCCATATTTCATCAAACTGGTTTTCAGTTATGGTTTTACTGAGTTTCTCCTGAATCATGTCGGGCTGTTGTTCAAGGTCCTTTTTCATGAAAGAGATGCTGGTGAAGCTGCTGCATGAACTGTAAAATTCCTCATCTCCCGATTCAAATTGTACAATCAGGATTTCTAAATCACTCCAATCCGGCTTGTTTAGAAGATTATTAAGGAATGTCGTTTTTCCCGCATCCAAGAATCCGGTCACAACATAAACAGGTATTTTAGTTTTAAAGTTCATTACAGTTCACCATTAAACACAGATACCAGCTCCTGCCGGTTCAGTCTGCTTCCTATGATGCACAGCATATCCCCTGAGGTGCTGCAGGCTGTTATACTCATATCTCCGGGCACATACTGCAAATTCATATATCCGTCAGTTCCATGCAAAATACCCTTCATACGCAAGATTTTTTCTCCATACAGCCGTTCTATTTTCTTTATGCGTTCTGTAAGCTCGTCCCGTGTAAAAGTGCGATTTGCGCGGATTGTTATTGTGTCGAACACTTCATGGGCAGAATGCCCTTGTTTGTGTCTATGTCCTAAGCCGTGATTGTGAAAACGTCCTTTAGCTCTGTTGAGGGTTTTATATTCCAGTCGAACATGGTTAGAAAGTATAATTTCATCGATGCTTATCTCATCCCAGGGCTTTGACAATATAGGTGCTTTAGTATTTAAACCCTTTATCAGCTTTAACGCAGCTTCGGTTTTATGAGGATATTCATTTGTCCGGCTTAGAATAACAACATCAGCATTTTCAATTTGATCCTGAAAGAATTCCCCGAAATTGTCCAGATATTTTCTGCAGCAATTTACATCCACAACTGTAATTTTTGTTTTAACCTTTGCTAACTCCTGGATTCTGCGATCCAGGCACATCTTGTATATATCCGACAGCTTTCCTACTCCGGAAGGTTCGATGATAATTTTATCAGGATGGAATTTTTCCAACAGATCACTGACAGAATTTACAAAATCACCGGAAATGCTGCAGCAGATGCACCCCGAATTCAATTCCATTACTTCTATGTCGGAATCTCTCATCAGTGCCGCATCCACACTTATTTCTCCAAAATCATTTTCAATAAGAGCAACATTGCTTTTTTGAAAGTTCTCATTAAGAAGCTTGCGTATCAAGGTGGTTTTTCCCGCACCTAAAAATCCTGAAATTATATATATTTCTGCAGCCATAACAGTCTCCTTCATAATTTTATTCAATGGATCATGTACAATTACTTTTTATGGGAACAGTCTCTGCATATTCCGTAAACTTCAAGATTATGTCCGATAACATGAAAATCATCATCCTCAAGCTTGGGAACAAATTTTTCCATTGGACAGTTATCCATGGGTATAATTTTATGACAGCTCATGCACACGGCATAATGTTTATGTTTAAAACGGTTTAGTTCATAAACGGCCATATCGCTGTTCATAACCGAAATCTTGTTTACTATGCCTTTATTAACAAACAGTTCCAGTATACGGTAAACTGTAGAGAGCCATATATTATCTCCTTTTTTTTCAATTTCTGAGCATATATTCATTGCACTTAATGGTTTTTCAGCGTGCTCCAAGACAGATATGACAGCTTCCCGGGTCTTGGTCTTTTTTAAGCCTTCAAACCATTTTTCTTGATTATTTTCCAACTGCATCACTCCCTTTTCAATCACTCCCTTATTTTATCTAATAATATAATCAAATCTTGCGTTTTGTCAACATAATCATTGATGTAATACCTTTAATGCTTAAAATTACCACAAGGCATATAACACCTATGAGGACAATAGTACCTCCGGGCTTCAGTCGTTCGTAATATGAGACATATAACCCTGAAATCATAAAAAAAACAGCAAAACAGACTGAATATATAACAGTTTGCTTATAACTTTTTCCAAACTGCATTGCGCATGCCACTGGTATTACCATAAGGGATGATACTATAAGGGCTCCAACAGTACGGGCAGCCACAGATACTGTTACAGCAGTGAGTATGGTGAAAATAAAGTTTATGGTTTTGACCGGGATACCTGCAAGGCGGGCAGATCTTTCATCCAGAGCAATATAAAACAGTTCTTTATACAGAAGGAAAAATGTCAGTATTACCGCACTGCTGATGAGGACTACCAATGACATTTCGAAGTTGCTTATGGCAACGATGCTTCCAAACAGGAAGCTGTTGAAATTGGCTGAACTTTTAACAAAACCCGACAAAACACCTGCCAATCCCACACCTGCCGACATCATAATTGCTATGGACATTTCGGCATACTTTGGAATTTTTTTGCGTATTGCTTCTATTCCCAGAGCTGCTATTATACAGGCGGCCACGGAACCAAGTATGGGATTGATACTCATCACAAGCCCTGCGGCTACACCTGCCAGAGACGTGTGAGACAGTGCGTCTCCAATCATGGAAAGACGTTTTAATACTACGATTATACCCACGCATGGGATAATAACCGCAAGAAGGATTCCAACAACAAATGCACGCCTCATAAAGTCATATTCAAGAATTGATGCCATGCGTATCATCTCCTCTCTGTATCACATGAATATTTTGCAGCGGATGCTTATGCTTGTGGGAAAGCTCTTCTGCGATCTGTTCTTTGCCAAGTTCCATAAGGGAACCTTCCTCCAGGCACAGGACCCTTGACACATAGTTAGAAGCCCTGCTGATATCGTGAGTAACCATAACTATTGTAAGGCCGGTTTCACGATTCAAAGAAGACAGCAATTCGTAAAGAGACTCTACAGTTCTGGCATCCACTCCAGTCGTAGGTTCATCCAGAATCATTATCTCAGGATCATTTACAAGCACACGTGCCAGCATTACACGCTGCCGCTGACCGCCCGAAAGCTCACTAATCATGCGTTTAGAGTATGCTCCCATTTCTACAAGTTCAAGGGCTTGTTGCGCCTTGTCACGGTGTTTCTTTTTAGGGAAACGCATCAGTCCGATTTGTGAAAAGAGATTTGCCGTTACTATTTCTTCTGCGGTTGCAGGAAAACTGTCTGCTGACTGCAAGCCTGACTGAGGTACATATCCGATTTTCGGCCAGTCTTTGAATTTTGATACATCCTGATTGAAAATCCTGATACAACCATCGGTAGGGGCAAGTTCGCCCAATATTAATTTCATTAAGGTACTTTTGCCGGTCCCGTTAGAACCAATAACAGCAACAAAGTCCCCTTTATAAACTGAGAAGCCGATTTTTGTAAAAATCGGCTCATTTCCGTAACTAAAGCTTAAATTTTCGGCTTCTATTGCATTATGCATTATGCCCTCCTTATTTTAACGCGGCTTTTAATGCCTCCAGATTATGGCGCATAACGGTAAAATAATCGTCTCCATTTTCCATTTGTTCGTCACTGAGAGCTTCGACCGGGCTTAAAACATCAGTTTTTGCACCAATAGCGCTCGCTATGACTTCAGCAACTTTGGGGCTTACCAACTCTTCGAAAAATATTACCTTTACATCATGCTCTTTGGCGAATTCTATTATTTCGGCAACTCTTGCGGGGTCAGGTTCAGAATCAGGAGCCAGACCCTCTACGGGAACCTGGTTCAATCCGTAGGCAGAGCACAAATAACCAAATGCTTGATGTGCTACAATGATATCCTTATTCGGAAGAGAAGTGATAGCATCTCTGAACTCTTTGTCCAAGGCATCAAACTCACCTGCATACTTAGTATAGTTTGCCTCATAATAATCCTTGTTATCCGGATCAGCCTGTATAAATGAATTTTTGATGCTTTCCATTTCCGCCTTGGCATTCATCGGGTCAAGCCATACATGCGGGTCAAATTTTCCATGGGAATGTTCATCTTCATCAGAGTGCTCTTCTTCTTCGGAATGCTCTTCCTCATCATCATGGTGACCTTCCAGCAGTGTCAAGCCTTTAGAAGCTTCAACGGCAATCAGGCTGTCGTTTTGTATAGATTCAAGAACGTCTTCAACCCAATGCTCCATACCAGCTCCGTTATATATAAATACCGAAGCTTCTTCCAAACCTGCAATATCAGCAGCAGTAGGCTCCCATTCGTGAGGTTCGGTTCCTGCCGGGACCATGTTTACTGCGTCAATCTTATCTCCTCCGATTTTAGAAGCAAAATCGTACATTGGATAAAAGCTGGTATAAACTGACAGTTTTTTATCTTGTGATTGATTACCATTTGCATTTGAAGCAGACGGTTCCTGGGGTGTTCCGCACCCGGCAAGCAGAGAAACAATTAAAACTACTGCAAGCATTATACTACAAAATCTTTTCATTTTAAATAACCTCCCAATATATGTATTACTTGACTTAATTATATAATCAAGTAAATATAAATGCACATGATTCGCATTTGCATTTATTATAATTTGAAATTGGGGATATGTCAATAATTAAAAATATAAAGATTAGTTATGGTCTTTAATTCTCAAACTCAAATTTATAACCGATTTTACGTACTGTAACAATGTTTTTCCCATACGGTCCTATTTTAGAGCGGAGGCATTTTATGTGTGTGTCAACTGTTCTGTCATCTCCGAAGTAATCCCAGCCCCATACCGTAGATAATATCTGGCTTCTTGTAAGAACTAAATTTTTATTTTGCAGCAAGTAATATAGCAAATCAAATTCCTTTGGAGTCAGGACAGCTTTTTCACCGTTTATTAAAACGGACCTTTCACGGTATTTAACGACTAATCCCTCTAATTCCATGTCCTGCATACTGTTTTGAGCAGTTCTTTTTAGAAGGTTTCTTACTCTTGCAACCAATATTCTAGGACTGAAGGGCTTTGAAATGTATTCATCTGCCCCGGAATTAAAGCCTGTTATTTCATCTATTTCTGCGTCTCTTGCTGTGAGCATCAGTATCGGAACATCATAATCCTTCCGAATGTATGAAGCAACCTGGTAACCATCCATTTTTGGCATCATAACATCCAATATAATCAGTGAGAAATCATATTCATTATCAAACTTTTCTATGGCTTCTTCACCGTCAGCAGCTTCTACTACCTTAAATCCTTCCTTTACTAAGTAGCTTGCAACCAACTTTCTTATATTTTCCTCATCTTCTACCAGCAATATTTTAGTTTCCATATTAACCCTCCAATTCTGAATTCATATCTACATTTTCAACTTCAAACCAGAATTCAACTCCGTTATCAGAATTCGTAACTCCGTATTTTTCATTATGCATATCAAGTGTTACTTTTACAATCGCTAATCCAAGACCATAGCTTCCCATGTTTTTTCTTGATTTGTCAGCCCTGTAAAAGCTTATAAATATATTTTCAATATCTTCTTCAGGTATTTTTATGCCTGTATTAAATATGCTCACTCTGCATTTATTTAGGTTAACAGAAGTTGAAACTCTTACCATACCTCCAAAATCACAATACTTAACAGCATTTTCATATAGATTCTGAAAAACTTGCTCTATTCTAAAATAATCTGCATATACAATGCTGTTGTCGGAAATGTTTTTTTCTACTGAAATATTTTTTTCTTTGGCTATGATAGAATTTTTGTTTATTGTGCCTTCTATAATTTCGTTGATGCTGAAGTTTGATTTTTCTAATTTAATTATACCTACCTCAAGTTTTGAAAGCTTTAATAGTTCCTGAACAAATTCAGACATTTTTCTTCCTTCATTGATGATGATGTTCAAGTATTCTTTTTTGGTTGCTTCATCAATATCTTCCATGTCAATCAATGCTTCTGAATAGCTCATTATTAACGTCAGAGGGGTTTTAAAGTCATGAGAAACATTTGCTATAAACTGTTTAGTCATTTTTTCGGACTTTTCCTGTTTTATAAGATCGTCCTTTAATTTTTCAACATAGTCCTGGAGTTTGTCTGCCATATTATTTATGCTTTCAGATAAAAGTCCGATTTCATCCTTTGACAATATGTCACATCGTTCAGAAAAATTTAAATTGGAAATCTTATCGGCAATTACCTGTAGCTGTCTTATGGGCTTTGTTGTTTTATCAGCAACAAAATACATTATGACTGCAACTATGCACAATGAAAAAATAGAAATATACATGGAATATTTAATCGCCGAATAAGAAATATCCCTGATAAATTTTATAGGTGTCTGCATCAATATATATTTGTCATCTTTTATTTTGGACAAGACTGTGATATTATTATCCTGCCTGCCGGTGTCTATATTTTTAATGTAATAATTACTGCTTTTTAGCTCATTAAAGGCATTTTCCCTGTAAAGGTTTTTAATTAACTGAAGTACTTCGTTGTCAAAGGGTTTTAATGAAAAATATCTTTGCCTTGAATAATACTCAATTTCGCCCATACCTGTTTCTGTACTCAGTGAGAATATGCAAATTGTCATATTTTGAGCTTCGTAATTAATTATTTCGTCAACGGTATTGTTTACATTTCCTGATAAATAATTTGATTTAATATTGTCTACTCCGAATTTTAAGCTGCTTATTTTATCATTGGTATACAGCTTATCAAACAATGTGGTACCAAGTATGACTGATAAAACAATATTAAAAATAAGAACGCAAATTATTACTAAAAAAAGTTTGTTTTTTAAGCTGAACTTCAGTTTCATGCAACCTCCCGCAGCAATTTATGAACAAGGATGGCAATTATTAAATTAGGTTCAACAATTGTATACCTGCTATTCACATATGGTTCATCCATTCTTTGCTGATTTTAACAATAATATACCACATTTGTGTTGAACAGGTGAAAATTTTTTTTAAAAAAAAGAGTACTTTCGTACCCTTTCATATATTAATCGTCTAATCCAAATCTCTTTAAATCAGGAGAAATTATTAAATTAGCTTCTGTTGCGGCAATTACTTCTTCAACTGTAGCTTCAGGACCTAATTCCTCAAGAACAAGGCCTTTATCTGTAACTCTCATAAGAGCCATTTCAGTAACAATTATATTTACTTGCTCCTTAGCTGTCAATGGAAGAGTGCATTGTTTTAAAATTTTTGGTTTTCCTTTTTGAGTGTGCACCATTGCAATAATTACTGTATTAGCTCCCACAACAAGATCCATAGCACCGCCCATGCCGGGAACCATTTTACCTGGTATTTTCCAGTTTGCCAGGTTTCCTTTTTCATCTACTTCCATAGCTCCTAAGACTGTTGCATCAACATGTCCGCCGCGAATTATTCCAAATGATGTGGCGCTGTCAAAGAACATTCCTCCGGGAACTATTGATGATGGCATACCACCTGCATTAACCAGTTCCCAATCTTCTTTACCCGCTTCAGGAGCAGGACCTAATCCTAAAAATCCATTTTCTGACTGGAAAGTGATGTCCATGCCCTCTGGAATATAATTTGCTACCATTGTAGGAAGTCCAATGCCTAAATTTACAACGTCTCCGTCATGTAATAACTGAGCTACTCTTTTAGCTATAACTATTTTTGCATCCATTATTTGTCCCCCCCAACTATATAGTCAACAAATATTCCCGAACACATAACATCGTCCGGATCAATTTCTCCAATTTCAACTATTTTATCAGCTTCTACAATAACTAAATCTGCAGCTGTTGCCATTATAGGATTGAAGTTTTTCATGGTTTTATTAAAAACCATATTTCCTTTTTTATCTGCAACGGATGCTTTTAATATAGCAACATCTGCTCTTAAAGGAGTCTCAAATATATATTCTTTGCCGTTAATAACTTTTTTTTCTTTTCCAATCTCAGCTTCTGTGCCGATTCCTGTTGGTGTGTAGAATCCTCCCAGGCCGTTTCCGCCGCATCTAACTTTTTCAGCCAATGTTCCCTGAGGTGTTAATATAACCTCAGTTTCACCTGAGTTCATTTGATTTGCAGTTTCCGGATTAGTGCCTACATGTGAAGCAATCATCTTTTTAAATTGCTTGTTTACTACCATTTTGCCGACGCCTCTGTCAGGAAATCCTGTATCATTGCAAATTAACGTTAAATTTTTAACGTTTCTCTCAACAAGAGCATCAATTAAACTTTCTGGAGTTCCATTTGCTAAAAAACCGCCGACCATGATTGTCATACCATCTTGTACCTTTTCTGCGGCTTCCTTAACAGAAATAATTTTGTTAATCATAATTTCATCCCTTCTATTTGAAATTTATATTTGTTGGAGGGATTAGAACAAGCTGCTGAATTGTCATATTGCCATCCTTTGGGCACGGCTCCTTGCCGTAAATTATTTATAGTCTAAAAGATGGCAGACATATTCAGCAACCTGATACCCTCCTACTTCTATCTTTGTACTAACAGTGCTGTTCCCATTCCACCGCCTATGCACAGTGTTGCAAGGCCTTTTTTAGCATCTCTTTTTCCCATTTCATATATCAGTGATACAAGAATTCTTGCTCCTGATGCTCCGATTGGATGTCCCAATGCTATGGCACCGCCGTTAACATTAGTAATTTCAGGATTTAAGCCTAAATCACGAGTAACTGCAATGGCTTGTGATGCAAATGCTTCATTAGCTTCAACCAAGTCTAAATCATCAACAGTCCATCCTGCATTAGCCAATGCTTTTTTTGTTGCTGGAACCGGTCCGATTCCCATTACTTTTGGATCTACACCTGCAGAACCGTATCCTGCAACTTCACATAAATATTTTATTCCAAGCTCATCTGCTTTTTCTTTGCTCATTATTATTAATGCTGCTGCTCCGTCATTAATTCCGGATGCATTGCCTGCTGTAACTGTTCCGTCTTTTTTAAATGCAGGTTTTAATTTAGCCATTTTTTCCACTGTTGAGCCGTGTCTTGGATATTCATCTGTATCAATTACTATTGGATCACCTTTTTTCTGAGGTATTATAACAGGTGCAATTTCATCTTTGAATTTTCCGGATTTTTGTGCTTCTTCAGCTCTGTTTTGACTTTGCACTGCAAATTGATCTTGCTCTTCCTTAGTGATTCCATATTGTTCTGCTACATTTTCGGCAGTTATTCCCATATGATATTGGTTGTAAACATCTGTTAAACCGTCATAAACCATGTAATCTACTATTTTGCCATCTCCCATTCTTTGTCCCCATCTTGTTTTGGGTAAAAGATACGGAGCATTTGTCATACTTTCAGTTCCACCGCACAATATAACGTCGCATTGTCCGCTTTCAACAAATTGTGCTGCCATGCTCACTGCTCTTAAGCCTGAGCCGCATACCATATTAATTGTTAATGCCGGAGTTTCAACAGGAATTCCTGCTCCAAGTGTAACCTGTCTTGCTACGTTTTGTCCTAATCCGGCTCCTAATACATTACCAAAGTAAACTTCTTCAATAACCGATGGTTCAATTCCTGCTCTTTTAATTGCTTCCTTTGCTGCAATTACGCCTAAATCTACTGCTGACAATGGTGCCAGTGAACCTCCGAATGAACCGATTGGTGTTCTTGCTGCAGATACAACAACTGCTTTTTTCATAATCTTCCTCCTAAATTTTATTGTACTAATATAGTATAGCAAATATTATGCCAATTAAGCAATTAAATTAAATCGGCGGTATTTCAACAGTACAACATATGTGGAAGTTTTTATTATATGCATAAATGCATATTAAAAAAAGACATTATTGCAAAAATGCATATAAAATTATATAATATGTATTATATAATTTAACAATACCATATTAACATATTGTCTAAAAAATATCAATTAGAAATATACAGTATTTATTAAAATAATAATAAAGGATGAGGTTATGAAGGATATAAGTGTTGATTTTACTATAGGTTTTGCCATTACTGACAAAAAATTTAATATTTTATATTATAATAATTATTTTAAAACAAATATCTGTAAAAATAACGAAGATATATTGAATAAAAAATTAACAATATATTTTCATGATATAAAAGACGATAAAGAGCAGAATTTTTATTCCGTAAAGTACGTAGATAATTCAGTTTATTATGTAGTTCATGAAGGATTGAAATTGTATGACAATGAACTGAATGTTTTTTTCTTCTATGATTTTACAATAGGAAATGAATTAGAAAAGCAAATTAAAAGATTAAGCAGTCAGCAATATTTGTATAATGAAATGTTGAACAAATTAAAAGATGGTATTTATATAACAGATGATGAAGGCATAACAACTTATGTAAATGACGCGTTTTTAGACTTATCAGGATTAACCAGAGAACAAATTATCGGAAAGTCCGTATATGATTTAAGGAAGCATAATGTTCTCCCAAATTCCTGCTGTGCTAAAGTTATAGAAACAAAAGGCCCGGTTTCAACCATAAACAATTATTATAAAGGGCAGAGATGCTTGGTTTCGGGTTCACCCATATTCGACGAATGCGGCAATCTTAAAAAAACAATTGCGGTTATAAGGGATGTGTCAGAGCTTGACGTTTTAATGAAAAATATCACTAAGGAAAAAAATTTGTTTATTATTAATAATGAGTATGATGATTTTAACATTAAAACCAAAGGTGATATTAAAGATCCGATAAACAACAATGAGAAAATGAAAAGTATATATAACAAAGCAAAAAAAATTGCCAGGGTTGACAGCACAGTCTTAATATTAGGAGAAACAGGTGTAGGAAAGGATTTTATAGCAACCTATATTTACAATATCTCAAGCCGTAGAAACGGAAAATTTATTAAAATAAACTGTGGGGCGGTTCCTGAACACCTGTTGGAATCAGAATTTTTTGGGTACGAGGAAGGTGCATTTACAGGAGCGCAAAAAGGAGGTAAAAAAGGCCTGTTTGAAGAGGCTAATGGCGGAGTCCTGTATTTGGATGAAATAGGGGATATGCCTTATACGCTTCAAGTAAAGCTTTTAAGTGCAATAAATGACAGGATGTTTTACCGTATAGGAGGAACATCTCAGGTAGAATTTAATGCACGAATTATCGCTGCCACTAATGTAGACTTAAAACAACTGGTAGAAGAGAAAAAATTCAGGTCAGATTTATACTATAGATTAAATGTTGTATCATTTGTAATTCCTCCTTTAAGGCAAAGGAAGGAAGACATTATTTCTCTTGCACAGCAATTTATAGAATATTACAACAATAAGTATGGAAAAAACTGTTACTTTACAACAGGATGTCTGGAAAACTTCCTGGTTTATGAATGGCCGGGCAATATCAGAGAATTAAAGAATATAATTGAACGTTTGATTTTAATGACAGATGAAGCACGCATTAATAAAGATCTGTTTAGAGAGCAGCTGATGCTTAGTGATTCCCCAGATGAAAATTCTAAATTTTTAACTGAGAACAAGACACTAAAGGATAAACTTGATGAATATGAAAGGGTTATAATTGAAACTACATTGGCTTCTTCAAAAAATATGAAGGAAGCAGCGGCTAAGCTGGGAGTAGATTTGTCAACCCTGGTAAGAAAAAAACAAAAATATAAAATGTAAGTTTAGTAACTGCGAGAGCAGTTATTTTTTTGTTTTAAAATAATTTTACTTATATGGAATAAAAACACCTTAAATTGCAAATATTACTAATATTGTAGAACAAGCATAGGAGGGGATTATGTATTTTATAAATGATATAAAAAGAATCATTAACACCGATACCATAATAATTTTCTTAATAATCAGCTTTATATTGATATTTAGGACCAGCAAGGAATTAAAGAGAAATAACTATCACAAAGATTATAAAATAGTCAGAGCTACCGGAATAATTTATGGAATACTGGCAATAGCGGCTGTTGTTGCAATAAGCATATAGGAGTATTAAATGAGTGATAAGCGAAATTTAACGGAAATTAAAATAGAAAAAGATATAAATAAGAATGAACAGGAATTAAAAAATATTTTCAAAGATGCTAATGATATAATTTTCAGAAAAATTGATGCCGGAGAAAATAAAAAAATTAAAATGCTATTGGTATATGTGGATGGTATGACTACTAAGGAAGCGATAAGCGAATACGCAGTTGACAAGCTTATGCAGAATTTAGATTTACAAAAGCTTGAAAAAAACGATTCTGAGCTGCAAAACGCTATAGTTAATACAAACATAGCCATAACAGAGGTACAAGTTATTCAGACTATACAGGAATGTATTGACAAGATTCTTTCTGGTGAAACGGTTCTTTTAATCGATGGATGCTCCAAGGCTATAATGCTTTCTTCGAGGGGATGGCCCATGAGAGGTATACAGGAACCTTCGGCCGAAACCCTCATAAGAGGAGCAAGAGATGGCTTTAATGAAACCATGAAAGTCAACATAACTCTTATTAGACGCAGAATAAGGGACCCAAAGCTGAAAGTCAAGTATATGCAGGTTGGCAGCAGATCAAAGACAGACATTTCAATTATATATATAGAAGATATTGTAAATAAAACAGTTCTGGAAACAGTTGAAAAAAGAATTAAAAATATAGACATAGATGCAGTTTTGGAAAGTTCATACATAGAAGAAATGATAGAAGATGACATCTATTCACCGTTTCCTCAGATAGAAAATACAGAGAGACCTGATGCCGCTGCATCGGCCCTGTTAGAAGGAAGAGTGGTAATAACGGTTGACAACACTCCTTCGGTACTTATTGCTCCGGCAATATTTGTATCATTTATGCAGTCATCAGAAGATTATTATGAAAGATGGATGCCATCCTGTGTTACAAGAATGATACGTTATCTGGCACTTCCAATTGTTATGCTTCTTCCCGCTCTTTACGTAGCAGTTACACAGTATCATCCGAATTTACTGCCCACACAGCTTGCTCTGTATGTTGCGGCATCCAGGGCTAATGTGCCGTTTCCGCCATATTTTGAAGCATTGCTCATGGAGCTGGTAATGGAGCTGGTGAGAGAAGCGAGCTTGAGAATAACAAGCCCTGTAGGTTCAACCATAGGTCTGGTGGGAGGCTTGGTAATAGGACAGTCGTCCGTGGAGGCGGGTCTGATAACCCCCATGGCTGTGATAATTGTTGCCTTGACGGCGATTTCATCATTTGCAATACCAAGCTATAATTTCAGTACATCTCTGAGGATGATAAGATTTGGGTTCATCGTGCTTGCATCAATATTTGGGCTTTTCGGAATATCCATTGGTTTATGTTTATTGATAATTCATCTCTGCACATTAAAAAGCTGCGGAGTGCCTTATATGACACCATTCTCAAGCTTTGTGGAGAACAGAAAGGATTTAAGGGATACGGTTATCAGACCAAGAATTAAAAACATGGTACATAAACCGAGATATTTACAATTTGAAAAAGAGAAGGGAAAATAGATGTTCGATCAGGATATTACTCCATATCAAAATATATCGATTCTAATATTGGTGTCATTTGTATTTCAATCAATACTCATGCCCTTGCTGTTATCTGAAATAGACGGCCCTGTGGGCTGGATATCAATTATTGCCGCGGCATTCATTTTATATTTGAGTCTAAAGCCTATTAATAAGGTTATGACAAAATATAATGAAGATACAATTATAAGTATATCAAACAGGATTTTTCCTAAATTCATATCGAAAGTTATAGGAATATATTATATCCTTATGTTTTTAACGGCTAACAGCATATTGATGAAGGATTTTGCCGAACAGATAAAGCTTATGATGCTTTATAAAACACAAATAAGTACTATTATTATTGCAATTTTGTTAACCGCAAGCTATGCCACGAAGAAAGGAATACAATCAATTGCTAATGTTGCAAGTCTGGCAATCTTGATTGCCTTGATACCTTACTTGTTCATAATAATATTTTCGACTTATTATGCAGATTATTCAAACATATTTCCGATTCTCCCTGTCGATGTGCAGGGAGTGGTGAAATCAGTTCCGGGGGCAATGCTGGGATTCTTCGGATTTTCTGTTTTAATATTTTCTAACAGCAGGGTTTCTGTAAAAGAAAAAAATTTAATGATAAACAAAAGGTACATCATTATAAGCATGATTCTTTACATAGCATGCTATATGCTTGTGGTAGTTAAGTTTGGAATGAAAGAAGCTGTAAATCTGGTTTGGCCATTCATTTCAATTATGAAATTTGTGAATATACCTGGATTCTTCTTTGAAAACACTGAAATTGTAGGCTTATGCTTTCAAATTATAGTTACATTTTCATGCATATGCATTCTTGCATATTTTACAAATTTAGCTATGCAGGAAACATTTAAAACAAGGGAAAACGGATATTTTATATACATACAAATACCTATTTTATATATTATGGCTGCTGCCTTACCGGGAATGTACATGATGTTTCCGTATATACAATGGCCGTTAATTGTATTAAGCGCATTAAACTTTTTAATACCGTTAATAGTGGCATTGGCAGATAGAAAAAAAGAAAAGGCAAAGAGCAATTAATTTAATTAAATATGCAAAGGGGTTTAAATGAAACAGATAAAGTTATTAATAATAATTCTATTGACATCGTTAGTAGTAACGGGCTGCTGGGACAGCGTTGAAATCAATAAAAGAGAATATCTGTTTGCAGTCGGTGTAGATAAAAATCCTAAAAACTTAACCTTTACCTCGGAAATTCCAAAAATAAATGAAGGAAGCGAAGAACAAAGGCTTGTTTATACAAAGGATTGCACTAATTTTGCCGATTTTTACAGCACTAGCTACCTTCATTCAGAAAAGGCAATTTCCGACAGGTTGATGCAAGTTATAGTTATAGGTGAAGAAGCGGCAAGAGATCCTGAAACAATTAAAAAATTATTTGATGAAATTCAGCGCTCACCCCAAATGAACAGAAGAGTAAAAATCTGCATAGCTAAAGGAAAGGCGCAGGACATAATAAATACAGAAATACCGAGCAACCCTGTTGTGGGCAGATTCTTGAGCGAGATGCTGATTAAGCTTAAACGAGAAAGTTACCAGGATATATACACATTTGATGAAGCAATTCTGCACTTGGGGCAGACAGGAAATGCAATGGTGCCGGTTGTTGAAATAAATGAAAAAAGTTTAAAAGTAGAGAGGGCGGCAATTGTTAAGGAATATGAGCTCAAGGGATTTTTGGAGCCTATGGAAGTGGAAACTATAATGCTTTTATTGAATCCTGAAAGAGCAAATATCAGAAATATAAATATAGAGGTAGATGGAACAACAGTAGCATTAGGTGCTGTGGATGTAAGCATGACAAAGGATATTAATCTTAACGGGGATAAATTAAGCGTTGATTATTATATTACTCTTTACTGCTACATAGATTCGTTCATCATAGGTAACAACAGTCTTGAGGACAAAGGCTTTATGAACAAAATCAAAGAGGAAGCAGTTAAAAATATTACAGATGTCGCTTCAAACACAATTGATAAGCTTCAGCACACATACAGATCAGACTTATTAAGAATAAAAGATAATTTGTATAAATTCCATAAATCTGATTTTGATAAAATAGAAGATAAATATGATGAAGTGTTTGAAGCTGCAGATATAAATGTACACTTAGATATGGAAATCAGAAGTACAGGGTTAGTAAAATGAGGAGGACAAATTGAATTATTATAAAAAAATATTTATTTCGGCAATATTCGTTATAGTTGCCGTGACAGTTGCATACACTGTAGATGCTTATACAGGGATGGCAAAAATAAATGATAAGGTTATACGTCTGCATGTTGTTGCCAACTCAAATACGGTCTTTGACCAGCAGCTGAAATACAAGGTAAGAAACAGCGTAATTGATAAATTTAATAAGGAATTTGAAAATGTATCTTCAAAAAAAGACAGCGAAAAGTTAATTGTTGAAAAAATAAATGAAATAAGGGAAGAAGCTGAATCGATAATAAAAGAAGAAGGCCGTGACTATGATGCGAATGTTTATTATGGAAATTTCAAGTTTCCCCGAAAGCTCTACGAAGATATAGTCTTGCCTGAAGGATATTATGATGCGGTGAGAATAGAAATCGGAATGGCAGAAGGTAACAACTGGTGGTGCGTAATGTTTCCTCCTTTGTGCTTTGTGGAATTTGGACAGGACAAAAATGCAGAACCTGTGCTTAATATTGAAACAGAAAAGAAACTTCAGGAGGTTTTGACACAGGAAGAAATTGAAGCTATTAAGACAAAAAGGGGAATAAAAGATATTAAGCTGAAATCAAAGATATATGAATTCATAGAAAAAGGAAGAGTTGAGAAAACCGGTGTTAACGCAAACTACAAACAAAGCATTTACGCCCAGTCCCTAGATAAGCAATAGATAAGTCCAGCGGGGAAAGTCCAGAGGGGACGGTTCTT
>DFOA01000036.1:0-128110 GCA_002381185.1 Firmicutes bacterium UBA3553
GGTTCATTTCCGGAAGGATCATCAGTTTGGCCCGGGGCATCAGGGTTGTCCGGATCAGAAGGTTCGGGATCACTGTCGTTATCGTTAGGTTCAATAACTCCGGGAAGTTCATCAATAACTTCTTTATCAATGCCTCTACTGAATAAAATATCAAATCTCCATCCTAATATTAAGACCATTATTACCACTACAGAAATAATTAACCCGTAGTCTGTTATATTATATAAAAAGTCTCTTATTGCATTAATTATTTTTTTCATTTGTCGCTCCTTATGTATATCCGGTATCTATTATATTAGCACAAAATCAGTTTAGTTACAATAACCACATTTAATAAAAACTTGTTAATTTTATCAAATATTTCAAATGTATATGTACTTTGATAAATTATTTGATATAATAAATGCGATAGTGAAATATGTATTTATTGTATCGGTNNATGCACTTATGATATAATAAAGTAACAATTCTTATAACAATATGGAGAAAACATGAAGGAAATAAAGATTACGAATAACGAAGAAGGCCAAAGACTGGACAGATTTTTAAAAAAATATCTCAATAAAGCAAATCAGTCATTTATTCAGAAAATGATAAGAAAGAAAAATATAAAATTAAACGATTTAAAGGCTGAACCGGAAACAGTGTTAAAAAAAGACGATTTAGTACAGCTTTATCTGTCTGATGAAACAATCGAAAGATTCAGAGAAAAGAAAACACTGAAACAGACAGATATACATTTTAAAACGATCTATGAGGATGACAATATTCTGGTTGTGAATAAACCTATAGGATTAAGCACTCAGCCTGATGAAACAAGTGTAAGAAATCTTGTGGATGAAATTAAAATGTACCTGGATGCCAAGGAAGAAAATATCAGCTTTACATTTAAGCCTGCAGTTTGCAACAGACTGGACAAAAATACATCAGGTCTTGTTATTGCCGCAAAAAATTATGATGCTTTAAAGCAAACAAACAAAGCAATAAGAGAAAGAAGCATAAAAAAATTATACATGGCTAAAGTTCATGGCATCATCAATAAAGATTTGGAGCTAAAGGACTATCTTATAAAAAATGAAAACAAAAATATGGTTAAGATTGTTAAGGAAAATACTGAAAATGCCAAGGAAATCATAACATATGCACATCCTGTAAAAACAGAAGGAAATTATACATGGCTTGAAATAGAAATAGAAACAGGGAGAGCACATCAAATAAGGGCACATCTTTCTTCCATTGGTCACCCCGTAGCAGGAGACAAGAAATACGGAAGAAAAGACTCGGAAAAGTATCAGGTTCTTCATGCCTACAAGCTGGTGTTTGGTGGATATGAAGGTGAATTGTCCTATTTAAACGGACTGGAGGTGAAATCTGAAATAAGCGAAAGGATATTATTAAAATAGGAGGGGACGCGTGAAAATAGAATTAGTCAATGAAAACAAAATTGCAGAAATTGATGAAAATAAATCATTGTTTGACTTTTTAAAAAAATATACAGATGATTATACCAAATACCTTGGAATAAAGGTGAATAACAAGCTGCAGGAGCTTGTAAATGCTAAATTTGAAGAAAATGATAAAATAGAGTTTTTAAGCATAAGTGACAGAGATGGCCATAGAATTTATGTCAGAACACTATCCCTGATATATATTAAAGCATGTAAGGACATATTTACAGGAATAGATGTGGAAATAAAGCACTCCTTGAACAAAGGCCTGTATACTGAACTTGAATATAAGCATCTCGTAAATAAGTTTCAGCTTGAGAACATTAAAAACAGAATGCAGCAGATTATAAATGAAAAAAGACCTATAAACACAATGTTTTTAAGCTTGGATGAAGCAGAAAGAATTTTCCTGAATCAAGGAATGAAGGATAAAGTTGAGCTTTTGAAATACTGGAACAGAGATAATATTCGAGTCTATGAGTTAGACGGCTATTATGACATATTTTACGGTTATTTAGCACCTAATACAGAATTCATAGATAAGTTTGATTTAAGATTATTTTACCCCGGAATCATATTAAATTATCCGACACGTGAAAGCAATTTCGAACTTCCTGAATATATTGAACAAAAGAAGCTTTATAAGGTATTCAAGGAAGCTGAGGATTGGGGAGAAATAATGGATGTTGGTTATGTTGGTGCTCTGAACAAAAAAATCACCGATAATACAATAGACGATATGATACGCATCAACGAAGCTCTGCACGAGAAAAAAATTGCATATATTGCAGATGAAATAGCCAACGATAAAAATATTAAAATTGTACTTATAGCAGGACCTTCTTCTTCCGGCAAGACCACTTTCGCCCAGAGACTCTCAATTCAGCTCCGGGTTAATGGCAAGAAGACATTTGCTCTTTCATTGGATGATTACTTTGTTGACAGGCACCTGACACCAAGGGATGAAAAGGGGGATTATGACTTTGAAACAATTGATGCTTTGGACCTTGAGTTGTTCAATGATCAGCTGTTAAGTCTGATGACCTGTGAAACTGTTAATATACCTGTATATAATTTTAAGCTTGGAAAAAGAGAATATACAAGAGAACCCATAACATTAACAAAAGACCACATTATTATAATTGAAGGTATCCACGGTTTAAATGACCGTCTTACAAAGCAGATACCTCAAATAAATAAATTTAAAATATACATCAGTGCCCTGACTCAATTAAACATAGACAATCACAACCGTATTTCAACATCTGACTTAAGACTCCTGAGGAGGATAGTCAGAGACAATACACACAGGGGCAACAATGCCCTTAAAACAATGGAACTGTGGGATAATGTTGTAAAAGGAACAGAAAAGTATATATTTCCCTACCAGGAAAATGCGGACGCCATATTTAACTCTGCTTTGGTTTATGAACTTTGTGTTCTGAAAAAATACGCTGAACCTTTAATAAAAGAAATAGGCAAGGACAGCAGGTTCTATCCCGAAAGGCAGAGACTGCTTAAATTTTTAAGCTACTTTAAACCTATTGAAGATGAAAGCGCAATTGCCAATACTTCAATTTTAAGAGAATTTATAGGCGGAAGCTGCTTCGAGTAACAAGTGTGACAAAGGGACGGTGGTTANNTAACCACCGTCCCTTTGTCACGCTTCATCTATCGTTCCATAAAGTCATTTAAATCTATTTTTCCTCTCTTCATACCTACACTCAGGGACAACCCTATGCTTACCATGTTAATAAGCATGAATGTTCCTCCTGAGCTTATGAAAGGAAGCGGTATGCCGGTTACAGGCATCAATCCCATTGTCATGCCTATATTTTCAAATATGTGAAAAAACAACATGGCTGTTATTCCGGATACCATAAGTGACCCGAATAAGTTTGACGCGTGTCTTGCAATTCTGATTAACCTGTAAAGCAAGATAGCATACAGGCTCAGGAGAAGTAAGCCTCCCAAAAGTCCCATTTCTTCGCCTATAACGGCAAATATAAAGTCTGTCTCCTTTGTAGGAAGGTATCCAAGCTGGTTTTGTACGCCTTCATAAAGCCCTCTTCCGTAAAGCATTCCCGAACCGATTGCAGTTTTTGACTGAATTACCTGGTAGCCGGTATCTTCCGGATCAAGCTCCGGATAAAAAAATGTGACGATTCTGTCCAGCTTGTAATTTTCACCTGGTGTGTAGTCCTGCATTATAGAATAGAATGCAACTAAACCGATTATCAAAAATATGAATCCTATGAAAAGCACTGCAATAATATATTTTCTGTCTATTCCTGCTATGAAAATCATCACTGCAATAAAGAAAATAAAAACTAAGGATGTTCCTAAGTCAGGCTGCATTAAAATCAAGGCGACCGGTATAAATGCAAATACCAATACTTTTATTAAAACTGCCGGATTGTTTAAATTTTCCTTATTTATGTCAATGAATTTTGACACAGAAATTATTACACCGAACTTTGCCAGTTCCGAGGGCTGAAAGACAATCGGTCCTATTGCAATCCAGCTCCTTACATCACCCCATTCAGATGCTTTCACGGGATTAATCAATACATAAATAAGCAATACAATCGTTACTCCGTAAATGGGAATATAAAAGCTGCCATATATGTCATAATCTATCACTACTAAAACAAATAATGCTACCAATCCCAGAGCAAAGGCAGCAATCTGCGTTTTAAGATATGGTTCACTTCCGGAAACCTTGCTCATGGTTGCACTGTTAATCATTATAAATCCAAAGACGCATAAAGCTATGGTTGTAAAGAACAACATAAAATCAAACCTTTTAAGTTTGTTTTCTTTCTTGAACATATTAAACTCCATTCAAATTATTAAGCTGTTACCTTAAGTGCATTGCTTGTTGCTTTGCTTCACACCGGTACAAAAAATACATATCAAACAAAGACAGTCTTTGTTTCAGTATTTTATTTATTATATCACATTTTCCTATATTGCAAAGCAAAATTTTATATGGGGTAAGATTTACAAGCATTGTAATAAAAGAAAAAGTTCTTAACATGGGAAGGATTCTATGTTATAATCAACAATATATTAGCGATAGACAGGCGATTGATAATCTATTGCAAATCCATCGCCTGTCCAATCATAATGAAACGATAAAAATAAAATGAGATAGGTATATACATGATAATATTTGGTATTGACCCCGGACTTGCCATATCAGGATATGGGGTTTTAAATTACATAGGAAATAAATTTGAAGTTATAGATTACGGTGCGGTCATCACAGAAAGCTGCGAGGAATTTCCAAAGAGACTTAAAAAGATTTACGACAGTTACACTGAGCTGTTTAAATTGTACAAGCCTGAAGCCGTCGCCATAGAAGAATTGTTTTACAACAAAAACGTAAAGACGGCAATTGCCATAGCTGAAGCCAGAGGAGTTCATTTATTGGCGGCAGAAAATAACGGAATCCCCCTTTATGAATATACGCCCCTTCAGATAAAACAGGGAATTGTCGGATACGGAAGGGCAGAAAAAAAGCAGATTCAGGAGATGGTGAAAGTAATATTGCATCTGGAAAGTGTTCCGAAGCCCGATGATGTGGCTGACGGTCTGGCCGCTGCTATTTGTCATGCACACTCATTGAAATTTGCAAGCAATTTTAAAATATTAAAATATTGAACGGAGAGTTATAATGATTAGCTACATTAAAGGCGAAGTTATTAAAAAAGGTTTGGATTACATAGTATTAGACAACAACGGCATAGGGTACTACATTAACACGTCTTTTTCTACATTGAACAAAATCATTGAAGGCAATCATGCTTTAATTCAAATTTACATGCATATCAGAGAGGATGTGATTGCTCTTTACGGATTTTTAACAGCAGACGAAATTGAACTGTTCAAAAAGCTTATTTCTGTTAACGGAGTGGGGCCAAAAGCAGGGCTTTCCGTGCTTTCAACCTATGAAGCAAATACTGTCAAGGAAATAATCTTAAAGGATGATGCCGCAAGAATGGCCAAGGTGCCTGGAATAGGCAAAAAAACTGCAAGTAAAATTATACTTGAACTTAAGGATAAGGTCGGGACATTACAAAACTTAACAATAAATGAAGAAGAAGTAACTATTTCACAGCTCGATTCTGAAGCATCTGATGTTCTTAATGCCTTGATTGCCCTGGGCTTTAACTCCTATGAAGCTAAAAAAACTCTTGACAGAATTGATTTTGCAGGAAAGACAGAGAATGAAATCATAAAAGAAGCATTAAAAAATATTAACAGGCAGGTATAATAATGTTTGATAGAGAAAATGAAATAGTTGCCAGCACAGCCAACAATGCCGAAGAAGAATTAGAGCTTAGCCTGAGGCCTCAAAAGCTCTCTCAATACATTGGCCAGACAAAAGTTAAAGAAGTACTGAATATTTTCATAGAATCTGCCAAAATGAGAAATCAACCCCTGGATCATGTGCTGCTTTCAGGGCCTCCGGGTCTTGGCAAGACTACGCTTGCCAACATTATTTCAAATGAAATGGGGGTTAACATAAGGGTTACTTCCGGTCCTGCAATTGAAAGACAGGGAGATTTGGCAGCAATACTTACAAATTTGAATGAAAATGATGTTCTTTTTATAGATGAGATTCACAGGATGAATAAAAACGTTGAAGAGATTTTGTATCCTGCGCTGGAGGATTTCGCCCTTGATATAATAATAGGAAAGGGACCGTCAGCCAGATCCATAAGACTTGATTTACCGAAGTTCACGTTAATTGGAGCCACTACCAGGTCTGGAATGCTTGCATCACCGCTGCGGGACAGATTTGGAGTTATGTGTAATCTGGATTTTTATGATGTCAGAGATTTAAAGGAAATTGTTCTGAGATCGGCTAATATTATTAATATTGAAATTAATGAAAACGGAGCAGAAGAAATAGCAAGGCGCTCAAGGGGAACCCCAAGAATTGCCAACAGACTTTTAAGGCGTGTGAGAGATTATGCCATAGTAAAAAGTGACGGTGTAATTGATACAGCCACAGCTGATAATGCACTTAAAATGCTTGAGATAGATGAAATGGGACTGGACAAGCTTGACAGAAGAATTTTAAACACTATCATAGATTTTTACAAGGGCGGTCCTGTTGGGCTTGATACCCTGGCAGCTTCCATAGGTGAGGAAAAAGGAACAATTGAAGATGTTTACGAGCCGTATCTTCTTCAAATTGGATATTTAAACCGCACTCCAAGAGGAAGGACTGTTACGGAACTTGGCTTCAGACATGTAAACAAACACAAAAAAAATACGAATCAAATGATAATTGATCTTGAGAGGTAGGTAAATATGAGAAAACTCATACAAAAAATAACTGCTGTATTTTTATTGACATTATTGTTTTCAATTTCTACTTGCTACGGGTCCTCAGGTGAGGACTATGTTAGAGTAAGGGTCAGATCTCCTAGACTTTTTAATGAACAGTCATCATTGGAAGGATATGAAGGTATTACTGTATATGAGCTTGACGGAAATCCTGATGAAATATTTCAATTGGAAGAAAATAAATTAAGCGTCCTTTTGGATTCATATTTTGACAGAAATTTCAACTTTGTTGCAGATGGCAATAAAGCTGAATATGGACCTCACCACGTGGCTCTCAACAGGATATATTCATCTTATAATGAGGCGAAAAAAGAAGCTCAAAAATTAGAAAAAAGTTATAACGCTGATTTTTATCCTCAATTAAGTACCGAAGGATTTAAAATTTATGGCGGAAACTATTCAAGCTTAAATGGAGCTAAAGATTTGCTTAAAGAATTGGTGAGTGGGGGGTATGATGGAAAAGCAGTAAGCACAGACATGAAAAATGTCATTGTGTACGATGAACAAAGTAATGCTGTCTTTATGTACAGCAATGAACTTAACATATTTTTTTCTTCATACAATGATGATGAATCATGTGAAATGATTAAAATTGACAAAAAACCTTACCGAGGCTATATAGGATTCAAAATAATAGAGAATTCCAAACTTATATCAATAAACTATGTCGATTTGGAAAGCTATCTTTACGGTGTTGTACCCAATGAAATATCCGCATCCTGGGGTAAGGAATCTCTGAAGGCACAGGCTGTTGCTGCAAGAACTTATGCTGTGTCATGCCTGAATCCGAATGCTGCTTACGGCTATGATCTGGATGATAATCAAAACAGTCAGGTTTACAGAGGGGTTATTTCTGAAAACAAATCAACCAATGAAGCTGTTGACGAAACAAGGGGTGAAATGATATATTACAAGAACAAGCTTATCCAGGCGTTTTATCATTCTACCAGCGGCGGCAGCACAGAAGATTCAGGAAATGTATGGTTTGAAAGCCTGCCATATTTAACAGGTGTTGAGGATGAATACTCAAATAGATCCGGTTCACCCTATAATGAATGGCAGAAATCATATAAAAAAGAAGAAATAATAAAAAAGCTCAAGGATGATGGACACAATGTCAAAGATCTTTACAGCGTAGAAATAACGAAGATGTCTGAAAATAACAGAGTTATGGAATGCATATTTTTAACTGATACTGGAGAAATTGTATACTATAAGGAAGATGCAAGGCTCGTTCTGGGGCTCATGAGTTCCTGGTTTACGGTTGAAAACGGAAGCGTGTTTTATTTTACAAATGAATATACATTTGACAACAAGGCTGCAGCAGATGAAACTAGTCCGGTTCCGTCAAGGGGAGGGATTCTGGATTCCATAGCTGAGGAAGAAAAAGACAATGAAGAAGACAATGTAAACAAACTTGCTTCCGGAAGTGTAATTGGGAAGTATGCCATAACAAGTTCAGGAACAAAGAAGCTTTCTAATGAAAAGATTGCAGTCATAAGCTCAAAAGGAGTATCTGTACTTGATATAAACGATTCTGATTATAATTTTCAGGGCAGAGGATGGGGACATGGTATCGGCATGAGCCAATACGGTGCTAAACAAATGGCGGCAGAAGGTTTTACATATGATGAAATATTAGAACATTACTATACTGGAGTAACAATTAAATGATAAATAATTTTAAAACAAGCGATTTTTATTTTAACTTGCCCGAAGAACTTATCGCACAGATTCCAATTAAGGAAAGAGATCATTCAAGGCTTCTTGTTCTTGACAAACAAGATGGGGAGATTGAGCACAGGCATTTTTATGATATCGTAAACTATTTAAATGAAGGAGACTGCCTTGTAATCAACGATACAAAGGTTCTTCCCGCAAGGCTGTACGGAACAAAAAAGGATACCGGTTCGGTAATTGAAATACTGTTATTAAAAAGAATTGATGATAACAAGTGGGAGACGCTGGTGAAACCGGGTAAAAAGGCAAGAATCGGCGCAGAAATAGTTTTTAAGGAAAACCTCTTAACAGGTAAAATAATAGATGTAGAAGAAGACGGCAACAGAATTATAGAATTTGAATATAAGGGAATATTTGAAGAAATATTGGATGCCCTCGGGGAAATGCCTCTTCCTCCTTACATACACGAAAAATTGGAGGATAAAAACAGGTACCAGACAATTTATGCAAAAAACCCCGGCTCAGCGGCTGCACCAACCGCAGGCCTTCATTTCAATGATGAGCTTCTTGAAAAAATTGAAGCAAACGGAGTTAGTATTGCAAGACTCACACTTCATGTGGGACTTGGAACATTCAGACCTGTTAAGGCGGAATATATTTCTGAACATAAAATGCATTCAGAGTATTATGAGCTTTCAGAAAAAGATGCAGAGAAAATAAATGAAACCAAAAGAAACGGAAAAAAGGTAATATCAGTGGGAACCACAAGCACAAGGACATTAGAAACAATAGGTGATGCAAAGGGTTTTGTGCAGGCGCAAAAGGGATGGACAGATATATTTATTTTTCCCGGATATAAATACAAGGTGGTAGACTGTTTAATAACAAATTTCCATTTGCCGGAATCTACCCTTATTATGCTTGTAAGTGCATTGGCAGGCAAGGAACATGTTATGAATGCATATAAAATTGCAGTTGAAAACAAATACAGATTTTTCAGCTTCGGCGATGCCATGCTGATTAAGTAAAGGATGAATATATGTTTAAATTTGAATTATTAAAGGAATCAAAGGAATGCAAGGCGAGGCTGGGAGTAATACATACCAATCATGGAGATATCGAGACCCCCATATTCATGCCCGTAGGAACCAAGGCTACTGTAAAGGCTATGACACCGGAGGAATTAAAGGAACTTGAAGCACAAATAATTCTTGGAAATACATATCATTTGTATTTAAGACCCGGCCATGAGCTCATTAAGGAAGCCGGAGGGCTTCATAAATTTATGAACTGGGATAGACCCATACTGACAGACAGCGGTGGATTTCAGGTTTTCAGCCTTGGCCCGTTAAGAAAAATAACAGAAGAAGGGGTACAGTTTCGTTCGCACATTGATGGCTCAAAGCATTTCATAAGTCCGGAGAAATCCATGGAGATACAAAACTGCCTGGGCTCTGATATCATGATGGCATTTGACGAATGCGCGCCATATCCCGCAACATATGAATATGTTGAAAAATCCATGCAAAGAACAACAAGATGGGCAAAACGCTGCAAGGATTACCACAAAAACACAGATAATCAGGCATTGTTTGGAATTGTACAGGGAGGTATGTACAAGGACTTAAGAATCGAAAGCGTCAAGCAGATTACGGAACTTGATTTTCCCGGGTATGCTGTGGGAGGACTGAGTGTCGGAGAACCAAGAGATTTAATGTGCGAAGTAATGGATTATACCGTGGAGCTTCTCCCGAAGGATAAGCCCAGATACCTGATGGGAGTTGGAAGCCCGGATTATCTTTTTGAAGCGGTGGAAAGAGGAATAGATATGGCTGACTGCGTCCTGCCCACAAGAATGGCAAGGCACGGAGCGTTTATGACAAGCAAGGGACAGCTCACAATAAAAAATGCAAAATACAAGAATGATTTCGGACCAATAGATGAAAACTGCGGATGCTACACATGCAGAAATTATTCAAGAGCATACGTAAGGCATCTGTTTGGTGAAAATGAAATACTTGGAGCAAGGCTTGCATCAATTCATAATTTATTTTTCTTGATTAATTTAATGAAACATATTAGAATAAGTATAATGGAAGATAATTTCATAAAATTTAAAAATGAATTTTATGAAAATTATGGATACTAAAACTTTAGGAGGAAATATGCCACAAGGAAATCAACTTACCAGTATTTTTTTTATGATCGTCATATTCGGATTTATGTATTTCATGATGATAAGACCACAGAAAAAGAAAGACAAAGAAATTAAAGCAATGAGAGACAGTCTGTCTATTGGTGATGAAGTTATAACCATAGGCGGAATTCATGGTAAAATAGTTAAGGTTAATGATGAAATAATAGTGTTGGAAATGACACAGGCTAAAAATAGAATTGAATTTTCTAAATGGGCTGTCGGTAGTGTAGCTAAAAAAGGCAAGGAAAAAGCTGAAAAGGTTGCTGAAGAAATTGAATCAGGACCAAAAGATGAAGAATAATAAATAGTTGATACATAAAAAGCCCCGGTTATATAAACCGGGGCTTTGCATTATGCATTTTTCTTGAATATATGTTTCCCTGCCACAATAATTTCATGTGATAACAGCGGAACCATTGAAAGCAGAATCAGGTTACCCCATTCTCTCAGTGATAACTTGCTTGTTTCAAATACCTCGACAAGTATATCAATTTCTGTAACAGCCAGCTGCAGCAATAAACCGATCACGAATGCACCGATCATTGCTTTATTTGACCACAGATTTTGCTTAAACAACGATTTGTCGTAGTTTCTCATTCCTATAGCATGGAAAAGCTGTGAAACTCCTAGTGTTGTAAATGCATACGTCTGAGCATGCTCTATAATGCTGTATTCTACACCGTTCACCATAACTACCTGTTCAAGCATCCACTTGATATTTTCATGTGTTAAAGTCATACCTGCTTCATTTAAGTGAATAATCGGTGACCATAGGAATGCACCCAATGTCAGTGCAGCAATCATAAAACCATTGTATATGGTAAATGCCATGCCGCCGTGAGCAAACAGGCTTTCCTGAGGATCTCTCGGCCTTGCCTTCATGATGTCTTTATCTTTTGAATCAACACCTAATGCCAAAGCTGGCAATGAGTCGGTAATCAGATTGATCCATAGAATGTGTATTGACTGAAGCGGCGCCGCAAGTCCTGCAACTATTGCAGTGAACATGGATATTACTTCACCAAAGTTTGAAGAAAGCAGGAACAGCACAGTTTTCTTGATGTTCTGATAAATTCCCCTGCCTTCGGCAACTGCTTTTTCAATTGTGGCAAAGTTGTCATCTGTGAGTACCATGTCGGCAGCTCCCTTGGCAACGTCGGTACCTGTTATGCCCATGGCAACTCCAATATCTGCCGCCTTTAATGAAGGAGCGTCGTTAACGCCGTCACCTGTCATTGATACTATGCTTCCGTTTGATTTAAAAGCTTTAACAATCATTACCTTATGTTCAGGTGATACACGTGCAAATACTCTTAAATTCCTTACTCTGTCATTTAACTGTTCCTGAGTAATCTCATTTAATTCGGTGCCTGTGATGCACTGTCTTTCATCTTCTGCAATGCCCAATTCTTTTGCAATTGCAAGAGCTGTGTCTCTGTGGTCTCCGGTAATCATTATTGTAGTGATTCCAGCATGCTTCAAGACTTTTACAGAATCCTTCGCCTCAGGGCGAGGTGGGTCAATCATACCGACCAAGCCTACAAATGTAAGATTTTCTTCACTTGCCGAATCGTCACCTTCCTTGATTCCAAGCGCTAATACTCTGAGAGCTCCCTTTGCCATTTCAGAAGCAGCTTTATTTATATCTGCAATATGTTTATCAGTAATAGCAGCAGCTTCGCCGTTTAGATAAATTTTCTTGCATCGGCCCAGGAGAATATCCATTGCACCTTTTGTATAGCTCACAATTTTGCCTGATTTGTCTTTGTGAACAGTTGTCATAAGTTTACGTGCTGAATCAAATGACTGCTCATTAATTCTGGGGTTAGTTTTTTCGAGACCTTCTCTTGTTACGTCAACCAATGCGCCCATATCCAATAATGCAAGTTCTGTGGGGTCTCCTATTCTTTCGCCGTTAGCTGTAGAAGCATCGTTACATAATACAAAACCGTTCATAAACATTGTATTTTTATCAAATGAAAGCTCTTTAACATCCTTCATTTGACCGTCTAAATAAGCTTTAGTCACAGTCATTTTATTTTGTGTCAAAGTACCTGTCTTATCTGAACAAACAGTACTTACTGCTCCTAATGTTTCAACTGCGGGAAGTTTACGTACTATAGTGTTAACCTTAACCATTCTTTGAACGCCAAGAGCAAGCACTATGGTAACAACTGCTGTAAGACCCTCGGGGATTGCGGCAACTGCCAGTGAAATAGCGGTAATGAGCATTTCAACCATGTCTCTGCCCTGGATCAGTGCAATACCGAACATTGCAACAATTATAACAACAGCCACGATACCAAGAACCTTTCCTAAATCGTTAAGCCTTTTTTGAAGAGGAGTGAGTTCTTCTTCGCTTTCATTTAACATTGCAGCTATTTTACCGATTTCGGTATTCATTCCTGTGTATACGACCACACCTTCACCACGTCCGTAGGCAACACTGGTTGAAGAGAATGCCATATTAATTCTGTCACCGATTCCCACTTCACCAGCAGCTAAAAAGCTTGCATCCTTATCAACAGGAACGGATTCTCCTGTTAGTGCGGATTCCTCAATTTTTAAGTTGACAGACTGTAATAATCTTAAATCGGCCGGTATTATACGTCCGGCTTCCAATATGACTATGTCTCCTGCAACTAATTCTGCTGCTGGTATTTCCATTATTTTTCCGTTACGTCTGACCATTGCCGTTGGACTTGTAAGATTTTTTAAGGCTTCAAGAGCAGCCTCTGCTTTTGATTCCTGCACTACTCCTATTATAGCATTAATTAATACCACAAGCAGAATTATGATTGCGTCTGTTACTTCGTCTAAAGCAATTGATATTGCCGCCGCCGCAAACAATATATAAATCATGGTGTCCTTTAATTGAGCCAAAAACATTTGTAGAATTGTTTTTCGTTTTTTCTCAACCAAAGCATTAGGACCATTCTGCTCTAACCGCTTTTTTGCTTCTTCTTGACTGAGGCCGCTGTTTTGAACATTCAATTCTGAACATACAGAATCAGCACTTTTTTGATAATACATAGTTTTCTTTTCTCCTTATAAATGTTTTTCTTAGTATGCCATTTTTTGAATAAAAAAAGACTTTAAGCATATCTTTTTTTTCAAATAAAAGATACACTAAAAGTCTGGTTACCTGAATTACATGGCAGATTTTCAGCCAGAATGCTTCGATTCCGTGTTGTTGACTGAAAATTTAAAACTACTCCCTTTTAGTATTTTTACTTTAACAAATGAAAATATTTTTGTCAAGTAATATTTATGACAGATTAGAGTGTGATTATGCGTTCTTAAAGTTCTTTTTTGATGAAAAATGAATAAAATTTAATGAATGATAAAAGTTGGAGGATTAATATGAATATAATTAAATTGCTTAAATATTCCCTTTTCTTGCTTTTGATGACACTGGCAGTATTTTTTATTTTGACTATTTATATGTATTATTTTTCAAGGCAGCCATCCTTGGAAATAGCATACAGGTTTGTTGTACCGATCTGCATGTTTATAGTTTCTTTATTGTATTCTAAAAATATTCATGAAAGAGGACTTCTAAGAGGAATAGAAATTTGGATAGTTTATTTTGCAATTGTGCTTTTAATGAAAGTTTTGTTCAGATATCCTGCTGAAATAAGCATTTTGCAGAATTTATTATATCTGCCGGTATCAATTCTCGGAGGAGTGATAGGAGTAAATTTAAAACAGCGTTTCGCTCAGAGATAGCATATTGCTAAAATGTATAAAAAAATGCTTTTAAATAATCTCCAAAAATGCTATAATTTAAAAAGTTTAAAAGGAGGTTCATTTATGGTACATATTAAAACACTTAACAAAACTAAACTTACTGATAATATGAATGCAAAAGGATGCGGCGAATGCCAAACTTCATGTCAGTCTGCATGCAAGACTTCTTGTACGGTAGGAAACCAAAAGTGCGAGAACAAATAAACCTGTAGTGGCTCAGCCACTACTTTTTTCTGTATGCTAATATGAACCTTAAATTTTTTGGAGGAAAAGATGATACACCTATATAGTATGGACAATATGTACTTTGTTATTGACACAAACAGCGGATTAGTACATGTCGTTGACGAAGTAATTTATGATTTATTAACTGAAGAAAATTTCAAATGTACACATAAGGTTGAAGAAATTGAAAAAAAATACGGCAAAGAAACTACGTACGAAGCAGTTTCGGAAATTAACTATCTCATAGTTAACAATATGCTTTATACAGAAGATTTAAGTCCGGTGAATAAAATAAAGCCTGCTATAAAAGCAATGTGCCTGAATATGACTCACGACTGCAATTTAAGATGTGAGTACTGCTTTGCTTCACAGGGGAGCTACAACGGAGAAAGAGCATTTTTAGACTTTGAAACAGGGAAAAAAGCATTTGACTTTCTTGTGAAAAATTCTGGTTCAAGAAGAAATCTTGAAGTGGATTTTTTTGGAGGGGAGCCGCTTATGAATTTCGAAACAATTAAAATGCTGGTTGAATACGGAAGATCAATAGAAAAAGAATATAATAAAAACTTCAGGTTCACAGTAACCACAAACGGTGTCTTGCTGGATGATGAAAAAATTGACTATATAAATGAAAACATGGACAATGTGGTACTCAGCATTGATGGAAGAAAAACCACCAATGACCGCATGCGAAAAACTGTCAATGAAAAAGGCAGCTATGATGTGATTGTAAATAATTTTAAGAATTTTGTGCAGAAAAGAATGGACAAGGATTATTTTGCCAGAGGAACATACACAGCATTTAACCTTGATTTCTCGGAAGATGTAAGACATATCAGAGATTTAGGCTTTGATAAGATTTCGGTTGAACCCGTTGTAGCCAAGCCGGAAGAAAAGTATGCATTAAAGGAAGAACATTTAGAATACTTAAAAAATGAATACGAAAAACTTGCAAAGCTGTATATTGACTCCCAAGGAGATGAAAATAAAAGATTCCAATTTTTCCATTTCAATATAGAATTAGATGGAGGACCTTGCATTTATAAAAGATCCATAGGCTGCGGAGCCGGAACCGAATATATTGCAGTAACACCGACAGGTGATTTTTATCCATGCCATCAGTTTGTGGGACAGGAAGAGTTCATAATAGGAAATGTTGATGAAGGCATAACAAAGGATGCTGTGGTTGACAAGTTCAGAAACGTATCTGTTAACGAAAAACCGATATGCAAAGACTGCTGGGCAAAATATTACTGCAGCGGCGGATGCCATGCCAATGCATATAATTTCAACCAGGATTTCAACACTCCTTACGGTGTTGGATGCGAGCTGGAGAAAAAGCGCATTGAATGCTCAATTTATATAAAAGCCAAGTTAAGCTGAATCTGTTGAAACATAATAGTTTAATTTTAAAAAATAGTGGTAAATATATATTGAAATATAGTATAATAATATATATAGAAAATGAGTTCTAGTATTATACAACAAGAGAGGAGTGTTAATATGCAAGTAGGTTTTATAGTTATCTTAATAATAGCAATATTTGTAGCGGTATTTGCTATTCAAAACGGAGCACCTGTTGATGTGGATTTGTTTTTTGCTACCTTCAGGACACCTTTGGCTGTTGTGATGATGACATGTATTATTATCGGCGCAGTAATTGTATTAATTTTAGGAACTACCAGACAATTTAAGAAAAGATCAGAGTCAAAGGAAATGAAAAACAAAATGAGGACTCTTGAAAGCGACAAGGTGCTTGCTGACAATAACATTAAATCGATGGAAACCGAACTCCAAACATTAAAGGACAGCAACAACTCACTTACAGCAAAGATTTCCGAGCTTGAGGAAAGAAATAAAATACATACAGAAACAATTGAGAAACTAAATAATGAGTTGGATTTAATAAAAAAACAACACACATCAGTTGAATCAAGTAATACAGATGAAGGTGCCGGAATAACAAACTACGATGAAAAAAGTGAAGCTCAAAGTGAATGAATACGATAAGAATGAAATTTATGAAATAAGCAGGACATTCAATCTGTCAAACATATCCTCGCGTATACTTTTAAACAGAAAATTAAGAACATTTGAAGAAATAGAAGAATTTCTTGATCCTGACTTCAAATATTTTGAGAGTGTTGAAAATTACAAGGATTTGTCAAAAGGATGTTTAAGGATTTTGGAAGCTGTAAACAATAAGGAAAGAATCATAGTTTATGGAGATTACGACGTAGATGGCGTAACCTCCATAAGCCAATTTATGGTACTTCTGCAGAAGGCTGGGGCAATTATAGATTATTACGTTCCTGAACGAGAAAGCGAAGGCTATGGGATTAGCACAGATTTCGTGGAAGGTCTTAAAATTGATTCTATAAAAGCAGATTTAATAATAACAGTTGACTGCGGAATAGCAGAAATAGAAAAAATTAGCCAGATCAGCAGCTTGAAAAAGGATGTTATAATTTTAGATCATCACCAATGCAAGGAAGAAATTCCTCCTGCTTATGCTGTTATAAATCCCAAACAAAAAGACTGTCCATCGAAAAATAAGCATTTATGTGCGGCAGGGCTGTCTTTTAAATTTTTGCTTTATTTAAACGGGTACTTAAAAATAGAAAATGTTGAAGATGTACTCCTTGAACTTGCGTGTCTGGGAACAATTGCTGATATTGTCGATTTAATAGGTGATAACAGAATTATTGCCAAGAACGGATTAGTAAAAATAAATGATACAAAAATAATAGGATTAAAGAAGCTTATGGAGGTTTCAGGCATAGGCGGCAAGAAAATTGAATCTTATCACATCGGATTTATAATTGCTCCCAGAATAAATGCGGCAGGCAGAATGGATACCGCAAAAAAAGCAATTAAGCTTATGCTGACAACAGATGAAACTGAAGCTGAGCTTTTAGCCTTAGAGCTTGAAAGCTTAAATTTACTCCGGAAGCAAGCTGAAGGAGTTATTTTTGAAGAAGCTGTAAATAATATAGAGACGAATTTTTTATACAAAAAAAACATTATTGTTGTATACGGCGAAAATTGGCACGAAGGTGTGCTCGGAATAGTTGCTTCAAGGCTGACAGAGAAGTATGAAAGGCCAAGCGTTGTTATTTCAATAAAGGATGGTGTGGGCAAAGGCTCAGCAAGAAGCCTTGGATACATTGATATTTTTGAAGCATTTAAATCAGTTGAGCAGTATCTTGTTAAGTATGGCGGTCACAAGCTGGCTGCGGGACTAACAATATTGGAGAAAAATATTAATATTTTTGCCAATGAATTAAATAATTACATTCAGGGTGAATGTGTTCAAGACTACAATGAAATTGTATCGGATGCAGTTGTGAATATAAGTGATATAAGCTTTGAGTTATACAATGAAATTTGCAGGTTTGAACCCTTTGGGGCGGGAAATCCCAAGCCGGTTCTGGCAATTGATGATGCTGATTTAAAAAGCATCAGAAAGGTCGGCAAGACTGGAAATCACATAAGTTTTGTCCTTTCAAAAAATGGAAAGGAAGTACCGGTTATAGGCTTTGGAAAAATAAATATGTTGGAAAAGGTGCTCGCAAAACCTTCAGCATATGCAGTAATGCTAAGCTTAAATGAATTTAACGGCAAAAAAAGCATACAGCTTATTTTACAAAATGTTGAAGAACAGGATACGTTTGAATACATTATTGACGAAGAAAAAATGAAGGTATTAAACTTCATAATCAATAAAACCAAGTCAAAAATTATTAAAACGGACATATTTATGCTTGTGGAAAAGCTGAATAAATTATATAATACAAAAATAACAGCAGAGGAAATAATATGTATGCTTAAAAAGGCTGATAATATACAATATGCATTGAAAAACGACATGTTGTATATTAAAAAATAGTCTCTTAAATGGAGGAATTATGGACTTAAAAGAAAAAATTCGTGTTATAGATGATTTCCCGGCAAAGGGAATAAGCTTCAAAGACATAACAACACTTTTAAAGGATGCAGATGCGTTAAAGGACTGCATTAATCAAATGGCAGAACGATTTTCAAACGTGCAGGTCGACATGATTGTCGGACCTGAATCAAGAGGCTTTATTTTTGCTACTCCTCTTGCATACTTGCTCGGCACAGGATTTGTCCCTGTAAGAAAACCGGGAAAGCTTCCTGCTGAAACAATGAGCTATGAATATGAATTGGAATACGGAACTGATAAATTGGAAATACATAAAGACTCTATCACACCGGGCCAAAAAGTCCTTATAGTTGATGATTTGCTGGCAACAGGGGGCACTATGTATGCAGCGGCCAAGCTTGTGGAAAAACTTGGAGGCGAGGTTGTAGGGCTTGGATTTTTAATAGAGCTTGAAGATTTAAACGGAAGAGAAAAATTAACGGGATATAAAGTAGAATCATTGATAAAATACAGTTAATAATTAAGAATGAATAATGATAATGAAAGAAGAAATTGTGTAAAGCACAATTTCTTTGTCAATTCTTAATTTTCAATTGTTAATTCTTAAATTATAAATGGAGAATATATGCTGGAAAATATTATTAATCAAATTGAGTCATACAATCCGAATGCGGATATTGCAATTGTAGCTAAAGCATACAATTATGCCGAGATGGCACATTCAAATGCACAGACAAGATATTCTGGTGAAAGATATTTCATTCACCCTTATAATGTTGCGCTTATTTTAGCTGATTTACATGTTGATGTACAAACAATTGCAGCAGGACTTCTCCATGATGTCGTAGAAGATACAGGCATAACATATGATGATATAAAAAGAGAATTTGGCGAAGAAATTGCTAACATGGTTGATGGTGTAACAAAGTTAAGCAAGGTTAAATACCGAAACAAGGAAGAGCGCCAGGCCGAATCCTTAAGAAAAATGATAATAGCAATGTCAAAGGACATCAGAGTTGTTATTATAAAACTGGCTGACCGTCTCCACAACATAAGAACCCTTGAATATATGCCCGGAGAAAAGCAATATCAGAAGGCTGTAGAAACTATTGAAATATATGCTCCAATAGCTAACCGCTTGGGTATTGCTTCCATTAAATGGGAGTTAGAGGATTTAAGCTTAAAGTATATAGATCCTGAAGGATACGAGGATTTAGTTCAAAAGGTCCAGGAAAAAAGCGAAAAAAGAAAGGATTACATTTCTCAAATTATATCCACCATTTCTGAAAAGCTGCTTGATGCCGGTATACCGTCTGAAATAAAGGGAAGACCTAAAAGTTTGTATTCAATTTATAAAAAGATGTATTTCAAGCATAAATCCTTTGAGCAGATTTATGATTTGATTGCTGTAAGAATAATAGTGGACAGCATTAAAGACTGCTATGGCGCATTAGGAACCGTTCATACTCTTTGGAAGCCCATACCTGGCAGATTCAAGGATTATATTGCAATGCCAAAGCCAAATATGTACCAGTCGCTGCATACAACTGTAATAGGACCCGGCGGCGAGCCTTTTGAGATTCAGATAAGAACTCTTGAAATGCACAGAACTGCTGAATATGGTATCGCAGCCCACTGGAAGTATAAGGAGGGCATCGACGAGCAGACAAACTATGAAGAAAAATTAAACTGGCTAAGACAGATGCTTGAGTGGCAGCAGGAAACCAACGACCCTCAGGAATTTATGGAAACCTTAAAAGTAGACTTATATGCCGATGAGGTATTTGTTTTTACTCCTAAAGGAGAGGTAGTAAACCTTCCAAGAGGATCAACTCCCATTGACTTTGCCTACAGGGTGCACAGCGCGGTAGGAAACAAGTGTGTGGGAGCGAAGGTAAACGGAAGGATAGTCCCCATCGATACAAAGCTTAAAACCGGTGATCAGGTTGAAATATTAACTTCGCAGTCAAGTGTCGGACCAAGCAGGGACTGGCTGAAAATTGCAGCATCAAGCCAGGCTAAATCAAAAATCAGGAAATTTTTCAAGGAAAAAGAAAAAGACTTCAATGTTGAAAAGGGAAAAGAGCTTGTTGAACGTGAAATAAAGAAACAAGGATTTCAGGTTCCTGATTTATTAAAGGATGACTGGGTTAAGTTTGTTGCGGATAAATACAGCATGTATACTGCAAGCAATCTCTATGCCGCTGTAGGAAACGGAGGTATTACAGAAAACCAAATTGTCAACAGACTGAAATTAATATATTTAGAAAAAAATAAAGACAAGATTGAGCTTGAAAAGATTGAAAGTCTTGAAAAGAATGCGAGTTTAATCAATAAAGCTCCTTCCAGAATAGAAAAGCATGCATCCGGTGTCATTATTAAAGGAATAGATAATGTTAAGGTTCGTTTTTCTAAATGCTGTAACCCTGTTCCGGGTGATGCCATAGTAGGTTATATTACCAGAGGCAGGGGTGTTTCGATTCATAGAGCAGACTGCACCAATATTCATGATTTAAATGATTCAGAAGATCAAAGATTTATTGAAGTTGAATGGGATACAGGCAAGAAGGCTACATTTTTAAGTGAGCTTCAAATAAAAGCTCTGGACAGACCAAGACTTTTACAGGAGTTAACAAATCTGTACTCCGAGGCAAAGCTTAATGCGATTTCTCTTAATTTGAGGATAAATAAAGAGAAAGTAGCAATAGTGGATATAGGTTTCGAAATAAACGAGACTAAGCAAATTGAAGATCTTATGAAAAAGATTAAAAGATTAGACGGTGTTTTAGAAGTATACAGAAATAAAAAGTAGTATTAGGATAAGCAGGTGGTTAAATGAGAGGCGTAGTGCAGCGTGTTAAGCGTGCAAGTGTATCTGTTGACAATAAAATAATAGGTGAAATAGAAAATGGTATCTTGCTCTTACTGGGAGTGGAAAATACCGATGATGAGAAGGATTTGGAATACATGGCTGATAAGGTTCTGAATTTAAGAATATTCGAAGATGAAAATGGAAAGATGAACAAAAGTCTGACAGATGTGAATGGAGGGCTGCTTGTAATATCTCAGTTCACACTGCTGGGGGACGCAAGAAAGGGCAGAAGGCCAAGCTTCATACAAGCAGCTGCTCCGGATAAGGCAGTACCCATGTATGAAAGCTTTATTGATAAAATGAAGGAAAAAGAAATTAAGACCCAGTGCGGCGAATTTGGAGCTGACATGCAGGTTGAGCTTGTAAATGACGGCCCGGTTACAATACTGTTGGACAGTAAAAAGGTATTTTAGGAGGTTCAGATGATATTTGAGGCAATGACTGTAGGGTCATTTTTATCTAATTGCTACATAGTGGGAGCGGAAACAACAAAAGAAGCGGCAATTATAGATCCGGGTGCGGATTTTGTCAGAATAGAAAATGAAATTAAAGAGCTGGGATTGACTCCCAAAATTATTATTTTAACTCACGCACATGGCGACCACATTGGCGCAGTAAAGGACTTTGTTGAAAAATACGGAACAAAGGTATATATACATAAAGAAGATGCTGAAATGTTAAAAGACGGCAACAAAAATTTCTCTAAAATTTTGACCGGAAAAAGCATGTCAATAATTCCGGATGTGGAATTAGAGGACAAAGATGAAATAAAACTTGGAGATTTGAATTTTGAAATTATCCATACTCCGGGCCACACAAGAGGCGGCATATGTATAAAGGTAGAAAACATCATGATGACAGGGGATACCTTGTTTAACAAATCTATTGGCAGGACAGATTTCCCCGGCGGTTCTTTTGAAGAAATAATCCAATCAATTAAAGAAAAAATTTTTAAATATGATGATGATACTGTCATTTACCCTGGACACAATTCACCTTCTACAATCAAATCTGAAAAGCTGGGGAATCCCTTCGTAAAGTAAATGAAGCTGACATTTTATTTTTCAGGGCATAATTACGAATATGAGTCCAGGAATGACCTCAGGATTTTTGATTTAAATATTGATTGCGAATTTAAAAGTATTGATGAATTAAATAAAGATGGTCTGTTGTTGATATCAATATTGGAAGAGGAAGGCGGCGTTGCCACGGGCAAGGCCTGTTTGTATTTAAATAATAATCTGATGTTCAAGTCGGAATATAACAGCAATGAAATTCTTATGGAATGTGAAAATAGCAAGAAGCTAAAGAAAACCGTTGTTATTAAAGCAATTCACAATGTACTTAAAAACTATTACAATGTGACTCCCGACTATGGAATACTCACAGGTGTAAGAGTAGTTAAAACAATGATAACAGCAAGAAAACACCACAAGACAAATGATGAGATAACACGAATATTAAAAGAAACATATGAAGTAACCGATGAAAAGATAAAACTTTTATGGGATATTTTAAGTGTTGAAGAAAACTATATCAAGGAAGAACAAAACAATAAAAATTATAATTTATATATTAGTATACCATTTTGTCCTTCTAAATGCAGTTATTGCTCCTTTACATCTTTCGTAAACTGCAAAGAAGATAAAATTAATGATTACATAGAATCTCTCGTTTATGAAACAGAAGAAACAATAAAAATGGCTATTAAGAAGGGATTAAATCTCAACACTGTATACATAGGCGGAGGAACGCCCTCAGTATTGAATGAAAATCAAATAAATACAATATTTGGTCCAATAAAAAAATATTATGATTTATCCACAATTAAGGAAGTGACCTTTGAAGCGGGTAGACCTGACACATTGACCGAAGAAAAGCTGTCTTGCTTAAAGAAAAATAAGGTGAACCGCATAAGCATAAATCCTCAGACAATGAATGAGAGAACTCTCAAAGATGTAGGAAGGAACCATACATCTGCAGATATTGCAAGTAAATATGAGCTTGCAAGAAAAGTCGGATTTGAATGTATAAACATGGACGTGATACTTGGTCTTCCCGGAGAAGATGAAACGGATGTCAAAGACACCATTGCTGAAATTGTAAGATTAAGACCTGAGAATATTACTGTTCATGCGTTAGCTTACAAAAAGAAGTCTGAGCTTACAAGAGAAAGCGCACAGCTTAATAAGGATTATGAGCTGATAAGAAAAATGAACAATGTTATATACAAGGAATGCCAGTCTGTCGGGTACAAGCCGTATTATATGTACAGGCAGAAAAATATTAAAGGGAATTCTGAAAATGTAGGGTTCACACTGCCCGGCAAAGAAAGCATATACAACATGGTTATAATAGAGGAACTGGAATCAATCCTTGCGTGCGGATTAGGAGCATCCAGCAAAATAAAAACAGAATGCGGGAGGCATGTCCCTGTTCATAATTTTAAAAGTCTGGAGGAATACAAAAGCCGCATGAAAGAAATAATAGATAAAAAGAATGAACTATTGAAAATATTATAGGAAGGTACTATGAAAAAGGTAAAAGCATTTTATTTAGAAAACTGCCCGCACTGCAAACGTGCATTTAAAATGATAGAAGTACTGAAGGCTAAAAATCCGAAATATTCAGGCATTGAGATAGAATATATCGATGAATCAATGCACGTTCAAGCTGCAAATGCTCATGACTATTACTTTGTTCCGACATTTTATGTTGATGATGTAAAGGTTCATGAAGGTGTTCCTACATTTGAAAAAATAGAAGATGTACTTATAAAAGCTATAAGTTAACAAAAAGAAGGACGGTAATTACGTTGAAAAGTTCAATGTAATTACCGTCCATGTTGTTTTTGAAGTTATACTTCATGTGAGGAAGTATCCTCGATATCCTCGTTTGATTTGTTTTTGCTGAATATATTTGTCTTTTTTAAGTGAGAAAGATGATTGCAGCGCTTTGAATCAGATTCAATTTCCCAGTGTATGATTAATGTCAGTGCCGCCCTCAAAACTACAATTGAAGCAAGGATTAGCAACTCTTCCTTGGTTCTGATAATAAGAGTCTTAAGGATTTCGGCACCAAGTTTAAATTCCAGTGCCATAGCAAGAGCCTGTGAGAACTCAATTTTAATAGTTTCATCTGAAAATCTAAAAAATCGAACTGCATATTTAAAAAACGCCTTAAGTGCTGAATAGGCCACAATAAACACTCCGATTAATTCCAGAATATGTGCAATATTTGGGACTATATATTCAATTAAATGTTCTAGCATACTTCCTCCAAATAAAATTATAATTAAAACATTTTATTAATATTATAGTAGGTTTCATATCTTATGTCAAACATACAGACGCATGATTGCATGGTAAATAATTACAACTATTATTATAATTTTATGACATAATGTACAAGTTTAATTATATATATGAAATAAGGGGTGAAGGATATGATTATATATATAAGAAAAAAAAGTATCGGGCTTGTGCTGGGCTGTGTTGTTCTTTTATTTGCTTGTCTTTTTGGCTATGAAGCAATGTCTAATTTTTCAGTAACTGTTTCCACTGAAATTACAAACTGGGGATTAAGCTTCAGGGAAAACGGCAAAGCACCTGTTGGGAATGCCACAGCAAGGGCATTAAAAGAATACAATGCATATTATGTGGGTGATGATGATGAGAAAGTAATTTACTTGACCTTCGACGCGGGATTTGAAAACGGTTATACCGAAAAGATACTTGATACATTGAAAAAACATGATGTTAAGGCCGCATTTTTTTTAGTGGGACATTATCTGGAGGAAGAACCTCTGATTGTAAAGCGAATGGTTGAAGAAGGGCACATTGTCGGAAACCATACCTACCATCATCCTGACATGTCAAAAATATCAGATATGGAATCCTTTAAAAAGGAACTGGTATCAATGGAGGAACTTTATAAGCAGATTACCGGGCAGGATTTATCGAAGTACTACAGACCTCCTCAGGGAAAATTTAATGAGAATAATCTTATTATGGCAAATGATCTTGGATACAAAACAATATTCTGGAGTCTTGCTTATGTTGACTGGTACACTGACAAGCAGCCCACTAAGGAACAGGCTTTTAATAAGCTGGTACCAAGAATCCATCCTGGAGCAGTACTACTATTACACAGTACTTCAAAAACAAATTCTGAAATTTTGGATGAACTTTTGACGAAGTATAAAGAAGAAGGATACATATTTAAAACTCTTGATGACTTAACAGGAACAGTACGAACTGAATAATGATTTACAAAAAATTAAAGAATGCCGCACTAAAAGGTATAGTGCGGCATTCTTTACAGCACTACGTCATTACGTATGACTAGGCGCAATTTTTGTGAGCGGCAGAATCAAATAAATAGAAAATGAAGGTTATGATTAATTATGCAAAACTTTAAGTAATACATGCATTCTTTAAAGTATGTTGGAAATAAATAATGTGTCGAGAAATTAACATTTGCTAATATTAAGTTAATATTTACTAATATTGAACTGTAAAATAAAATGCAGAGGAAATTCAAAATCAGGTGGATTAAACCGTTATATCATTGAAAATATAGCGTTTGTTTGATATTTTTATATTGAATTAGTTCTTAAGTTGTGTTAGAATCATAAAATGTAATATGTTAATTAATTAATTTACAAAGGTAAGTTGATAGGAAATGGAGGGATTAAAAGTATGAATGATGAATTTATTGAAGATGAATCAACTAAGGAAGAAATTGAGTCAGATTATAGTCCCGACAATGAAGACACCTTAGAACAAGTCCAGGATAAAGCAGCACTTATAGGTATTTTTATCAGAGATAAATCATATGAAGGTATTTTAGTAAATGCAGAAGATTTGTTGGACGAGCCTTTATCGTTAGAAGTAGATGAAGTATTGCCAATGATTGATGAACTTAAGTCAAGGGAAGAGTTTTCTGATATTTGTATAGTCAACGGAGCAGAAAAGATATATATGTTCTCAGAGAATTATATGACTAAGAACTATTCAAAAATGATGATTTTGGTAGAAGAAAAAGATTTGTTTAAAACTATAGCCGAAACAGTCAGAGAAGAATCAAGACTATATCCGAGGCCTACTGATGTGAGATTATTCGGCAAAGCTCCTTTTAAACTGCCAAAGGAAGAGTTTTACAAAGTCTATGAGCAGCTTAAAAAGAAAGAAGAATATAGTGATATTCAAGAAACCAGAGCTTCAAACAATGCTTTATATCTTTACTCTGACAAGTTTTTGAAGAAGGCACACGCTGCTTCTCTTGCTGAGTGGATAGAGGTGGAGGCTGAACAAAATCCATAGATTTGTTATTAATAACAATATAAATTACTAATGAAAGGAGAAACATTATGGGAAAAATAGGTGCAGGTGAACTTGTTATAGTTTTAATTATTGCCTTAGTAATATTTGGACCTTCAAAGCTGCCTGAAATAGGAAAAGCATTTGGAAAATCCATAAGAGAATTTAAAGATAGTGTGAATAAGGCTGATGATGAGCCGGTAGAAAAAGATTCATATAAAGAAGATTAAAGGCATATTCATCTTTTTATCAGAGATAAAATATATATTTTAAAGGGAGAGTTATCATGTTTGAGAGAGAGATTGAAGATTTTATCGAGAAAATCAGAACAAGACGCGAATTTTTGAAAATGAGCGGTAAAGGGATTGCAGGTATCACAGTTGCAACCTCAGTTTTGAATCTAATGGGATGCTCACAGGCTGAACCGGCAGATAGTGAAAAATCACCTGAAGTTACAGCTTTTGTAATTCCTGCGGGACTTCTGGTTGCAGAGCCAAACAGATGTACAGGATGTCAAAGATGTGAGATGGTCTGTACAGTAACAAATGACGAAAAGATTCACCCATTAATTTCCAGAGTGAAAATTGCAAGAAATTTCAATTACGGAAAAGAACTTACAGAAAATTATCGTTTTGAAAATGGTTATTTTGGTAATTTCTTAATGACACCAGAAACATGCCGTCAGTGCGAAGACGCTAAATGTGCGGCTGCATGTCCACAAAAAGCTATCAGCCAGAATGATACTACTAAGGCCTGGACAGTAGACGAAAGCAAATGCGTAGGATGTGGTGCCTGCGTACAAGCATGTCCATGGAATATGCCTACTATTGATCCTGAGACAAGCAAATCAACAAAGTGTGTTTTATGCGGAGCTTGTGCTGACAATTGCATAACAGGAGCATTGAAAATCATACCATGGGAGAAAATGGAGGCTATGTTGAGAAGAAAAGGATACAGATTTTCATAATACATACGCTTAATTACTATTATAATATGAAATTTGATTTGGAGGAAGAATAAATGGCTAAAATAACAGGATGGCAGGGTAGTATATTAAGAGTTAATCTGACTACCGGAAATATAAAAGTTGAAGATGCAATGAAATATAAAGATTTAGTGGGCGGAGCGGGATTTGGATACAAGATAATATTCGATGAAGTTCCACAAGGAACTAAGGCTTTTGATGAAGCAAACAAGGTAGTAATAGCAGTAGGTCCTCTTACAGGTACAACTGCTCCTTGCAGCGGAAGAACTAATATAACATCATTAAGTCCGACTAACCCTTATCATGCGGTAGCAGACAGTCATATGGGCGGTAATTTCGGTGCTTGGATGAAATTTGCCGGATATGACGGAATCATTATCGAAGGAGCGTCAACTAAACCTGTATGGTTAAAAATTGAAGACGAAAAAGTATCCATAGAAGATGCAAGCGACTTATGGGGCAAGGGTGTAATAGACACAACTTACGCCATCAATGAGGTTATGGGTAAGGAAGCATGTGTGGCAGCAATCGGACCTGCAGGAGAGCAGCAAAAGAATCTGGCATCAATAGTGAATTCAGTTAACCATTCAGCCGGAGGACACGGAGGAATATTAGGAGCTAAAAAATTAAAAGCTATAGGTGTTAAAGGAACAAAAGCAGTACATATAGCAGAAGGTAAAGCTCAGGATTGGTTAAAATTAAATGAATTTATGATGACAGATATCATAGGTGCAAATAACCAGCACGTTGTGCCAAACACACCTCAGCCTTGGGCAGAATATCACAATCCGGGAAGCCGTTGGACAGCACAGCTTGGATTATTCTGGGGAGCTGCAAATCCACCTGTAGAAACAGGAGAATGTCCTGTAGGTGATAAAAATAAAGTTGGTTTGCGTACACAAAAAGCTGTATTCGACTTAGGACCTTTAGCTGAAGATAGAACTATAAAAATGGGCGGATGCTATTCATGTCCAATTCGCTGCCAGTCAAATATGTATATGCCTGAACTTGAAAAATACGGATTAACTCCTTATGCAACAAGTACATGCATAAACTACAGCTCACCTAGCACTGCAATGGTAAAAGGATATGCAGACGGTGAAAAGCAAGGTATGGATTCTCTGGTTACAAAATGCCTTGGTTCAAGACTTGCTGATGATTATGGTATCTGGAGCAACTATGGACAATTGCCTAGAGACTTCAAATATTGCTACAGCTCTGGAAAATTAAAAGAAGTATTACCTGCAGAAGAATATAACAGCATCAATTGGGATATGTTGGAAAAAGGTGATCCGGGCTGGATGCTGGAATACTATAATAACTTAATAAAAGGCGGAGAGTTTTCGCATCTTCTTGACGGACCATACTGGATAGACCAGAGATGGAATTTAGGAAAAGAATATTGGGATTCATACGGAAATAACATATGGTCAAAAATGGCTTTCCCTAAACATCATAGCAATGAGGCAGGAGCGCAGGTTGGAGCATTGATAAATATAATATTCAACAGAGACCCTAACTCACATACTCATATGAATATGATAGGAGCAGGTCTTCCTATAGAAATTCTTAAAGAGGTTGCCGGCGAAGTTTGGGGTTCTCCGGACGCATTGGATGCACCTAAGAACTATACTCCAATGAATGAATATAAAGCTAAATTTGCAAAATGGTCATTGGACAGAAACTTCTTACATGACTCAATAACATTGTGCAACTGGGTATGGCCTATGACTGTTTCACCATCTAAAGCAAGAAATTACAGAGGCGACACAGCATTGGAAGCAAAATTCTTCAGTCTTGCTACCGGAGTAGAAACTTCAGAGGAAGAATTGGATTTGGCTGCCGAAAGAATATCAACTCTTCACAGAGCATTAACTGTTAAAAACATGAATACAGTAGATATGAGAAACGAGCATGACACAATACCTGAATGGGTATTTGAAGCTGATCCTGAAATGAAACCTTTCACAGAAGGCACAGTTAAACTTGACAGAGAAGATATGCAGTTAGGATTAACAATGCTTTATAAAGAATACGGATGGGATGAAAAGACAGGAGCACCGACAAGAGCTACTTTGGAAAGATTAGGTCTTAAAGATGTGGCTGATGAACTTGAAAGTTTAAACTTATTACCATAATAAATATTAATTGTATAATAGTAGAATGGGAGAGCATTTTGCTTTCCTATTCTACTTATTTATAGGTGTCGTTATGATATTAGATTATTTAATTCATAAATTAACTGAAGAAAAGCCTCCTGAAATATGTGCAGACAAATGTATTAATTCTTACAGCTCAGCTGTGGAGTGCAGTAAGTGCACAGAAATTTGTCCTGAAGGCGCCGCTAAATTCAAAGGTAAAAAAGTTATATTTGATGAAAAACTTTGCAGCAATTGCGGTATATGCAAAGCAAAGTGCCCTACACAAGCCATAAAGGTTAAAAACACAGGGGAAGAAAGCATACTAAATCACATAGGAGAAAAGAAAAATCCGGTATTTTCATGTTCTATGGAAGGTGCGGCAGGAAACCTAAACATAAGTTGTTTAAATGCCATGCACCCCGAATTTATTTCTGCTCTTTTTATATTATATAAGGATAAAAAGCTTTATTTTAATACAAGCAGTTGTACTAAATGTGAAATGGGCTATAACGATTCTGTGTTCAGAGATGCTTTAGACAAATCTTTAATTTTTGTTAAAAGGCTGGGAATCAGTCCCGTTTACGAAATTCTTTCTGAAGAAGCAGATTTTTCTGACTTGCTTGATGAAGAAATATCACGAAGAAATTTATTTAAACTTGTAACAAAAGAATCCAGAAATATTGCTTTGAAAACAATAACCACAATAATAGATGAAGACGAACAGCTGTCTGTACGTAAGCTGTTGCTAAAAGCCATACAAAACATTGAAATTGAAACTGATAAGCCGAATACATTTTGGGAATATTGGAATGTAAACGCAGATTGTGATGGATGCGGAAAATGCAAATCCGTTTGTCCAGGAAAAGCCTGGAAGATTGAAAATAATGATACATCAATACAATTGTACCATAGTTCCGGTAATTGTTATAAATGCGGCTTGTGTAAAACTGTCTGCCCGAAAAAAGCAATTGCTGAAAGTGTGAGCGAAATTCGTAATTCATTAGAATTTGTTCTTAAAAGAGAAATAAAATTAAATACCTGCAAGGTATGCAATAAAAAATTCATATATGACAGTGAAAAAGATGAAGTATGTGATGTTTGCAGAAAAAAAGAATTATTAAGAAAAAAAATATCAACCAGTTTGAGTTAATTTATATATTTTATAGCACTTTTTTGATATAATAATGGAAATACACTTAAGAGGAGAATAATAATGGGTAAAATAGGAACAGGAGAATTAGTACTTATATTAATTATTGCTTTAATAGTAGTCGGACCGACTAAGCTTCCGGAGTTAGGAAAGGCATTGGGTAAGACTTTAAATGAGTTTAAGAAGGTTTCTAAAGAATTTAAAGAAGATTTGACTATAGAAAGCACACCAAAGAAAGTTGAAAAAGAAGTTAAAACAGAAAAAATTGAAACAGAAAAAGTTGAAACAGCTTTAAAAGAAGAAGAGGCGGAAAATTAAAAATAAATTTTTGTATTGAAAGCACATTTCATCCCATGTGTTTGATCAAAGGATAATAGAGGACATTTATATATTTGAATTTAAATTAACTCTATGAAGATGAATCTTAATCAACATTAGATAATCTTATCTAAAAATCTATTGACAATTATAATCTATTATGATAATTTAAATTTATATATTGCATGAGGAAGAGTAATCATAATGTATTAATCATAGCGAGACGGGGATGATGGAAAACTGTTATTAACTTATGATGAAAGACGCCTCTATAGCGCAATTACCAATTGAGAGGGACTACTAGTAGTCCAAGTAGGGTGGCAACGCGGGTTATACTCGTCCCTAAGTGGGGATGAGTTATTTTTATTTACTTTGGAGGATATTATGGAAACAATGGGCGCTTTAAGAAGAAGTAATATGTGCGGAGAATTAAGGAAAGACCATATAGGCGAAGAAGTGGTACTCATGGGTTGGGTACAGAAGAGAAGAAGCCTTGGCGGATTAATATTTGCTGATTTAAGAGATATAACAGGCTTAATCCAGGTTGTGTTTGACACTGAAGTAAACAAGGAAGCATTTGAAAAAGCAGGACAATTAAGAAGTGAATTTGTCATTGCCGTAAGAGGAAAGGTTTTTGAAAGACAGTCTAAAAATATGGAGATGGCAACAGGCGAAATAGAAGTATACGCCGAAGAGCTTAAAATATTAGATACCGCAGAAACACCTCCGATTTATATAAAGGATGACGATGATGTGTCTGAACAAATGCGTTTAAAATATAGATTTCTTGATTTAAGAAAGCCTCATATGCAGAATAATTTATTATTGAGAAGCAAGACATCAAAAGTTATAAGAGACTTTTTGTATGAAAATGATTTTAATGAAATAGAAACCCCGTTTTTAACCAAGCCTACTCCTGAAGGAGCAAGGGACTATCTGGTTCCCAGCAGGGTAAATCCCGGAAAGTTCTATGCATTGCCTCAGTCCCCGCAGCTTTTTAAACAGCTTTTGATGGTTTCAGGCATGAACAGATATTTCCAGATAGTTCGATGCTTTAGAGACGAAGACTTAAGAGCAAACAGACAGCCTGAATTTACACAGGTTGATATTGAAATGTCATTTGTGGATGTTGAAGATGTTATTTCAATAAATGAAAGATTGATACAAAGGATATTCAAGGAAATTAAAAATGTTGATATTGAGCTGCCAATTAAACGTATGTCGTATCAGGTTGCAATGGATAAATACGGCTGTGACAAACCAGATTTGCGTTTTGGATACGAGCTTACAAATATAACTGAAATATTTAAGGATTCAGAATTTAATGCGTTTAAATCAACCTATGAAATGAAAGGCCTGATTAAATGTGTAAAAATAGAAGGTTCAGCAGATGATTTTTCAAAGAAAGGAATTTCTAAGCTTGAGAAATTTGTTAAAACTTATGGAGCCAAAGGTTTGGCGTGGCTTAAATATGAAAATGGAGCAATTGATTCTCCTATAGCTAAATTCTTAAGCGAAGATGAATTAAAACAGTTAACAACATCCCTTGAATTAAAAGAAAAGGATATTGTATTTATAGTAGCTGACAAGGAATCAGTGGTAAATACTTCCCTTGGAGCTTTAAGAATTGAAATAGCAAAAGAAAAAGGGCTCATTGATGACAATAAATTTGAATTGGTATGGATTACTGATTTTCCGTTGTTTGAGTACGACGAAGAGGAAAACAGATATGTTGCAAAACATCATCCGTTCACATCCCCTGTTGATGAAGATATAGAAAAAATTGAATCTGATCCTGGAGAGGTACGTGCGAAGGCCTACGATATAGTAATAAACGGAGATGAAATCGGCGGAGGAAGCATCCGTATCACAAACAGGGAACTGCAGAACAGAATGTTCAGAGCTTTGGGTTTCACTGATGAGGAAGCTAACGAAAAATTCGGATTTTTACTGGAAGCATTCAAGTACGGGGTACCGCCTCACGGAGGAATCGCGTACGGCTTAGACCGTTTCATGATGCTTTTAACTAACTCAGACAACATAAGAGACGTTATAGCTTTCCCTAAAACTCAAAGCGCAACATGCTTGATGACAGAAGCACCCACATATGCTTCAGAAAAGCAATTGAAAGAATTAAGTGTTGAAGTAACTGAGCTGAAGTAGAACGATACCGTGCGGCTACGGTCGGTCAGCAGGAAGGAAGAAGATAATGGATCAAGTAGGCAAGATAGAAAAATTAGAAGGAAATAAAGCTACAGTATCGGTAAAAAGAATATCCGCCTGCGGTGAAAACTGCAAGGGCTGCAGCTCAGCGTGCAAGCAGCCGAGTGTTATTTTTGAAACTGATATAACCGGCGATTATGAGGTGGGAGATTATGTTGAAATAACCACTGAAAATGAAGTGTTATTAAAGCAGATAGCAATGCTCTACGGCATACCGTTTATAATTATGCTGGCAACTATAGGGATTTTTCAGCTATTGCTCAGAAACAATCCCGATAAAGATATAATTTCTGCTGTTGCTTCCGTTGCATCATTGGCTTTGTCTTTTTTCATTTTGAAGAGTTATGATAAAAAAGAAATGAAGAAAAATACTCTTAAATTTACCATAGGAAGAAAGCTTTAATTTTTGTAATGTAAAAGGATATACAATGAATATATTTGAAATGCAATATGAAAATTCAATTAATAAGAAAGGGCCTCTTGCAGAACGCATGAGGCCTAAAAGCCTTGATGATTTTGTAGGACAAGAGCATATAGTCGGCAAAGGTAAAATACTAAACAGAGCAATTGAAGCTGACAAGCTTTCTTCAGCCATTTTTTACGGTCCTCCTGGTACAGGAAAGACAACTCTGGCCAGAATTATTGCCGAAAATACAAACAATAATTTCACAACATTAAATGCGGTAACCGGCGGAATTAAGGATATTAAGGAAAAAATCAGCTATGCTGTTGATGAGCTGTCCATATACAACAAAAGAACTATTCTTTTTATTGATGAAATTCACAGGTTTAACAAAGCCCAGCAGGATGCACTGCTGCCGTATGTGGAAAACGGCACTATTATATTGATTGGGGCGACAACTGAAAATCCTTACTTTGAAGTGAATCAGGCTTTAATATCCCGTTCGTTGGTGTTTGAGTTTAAAAAAATAACCGGTGAAGATATTAAGACGGTTGTGAGAAAGGCTTTATCGGATAAGGTAAGAGGATATGGTGCAAAAAATGTCGAGTTGGATGATGAGGCGTTAATACACATAGTGGAAAATTCCAACGGAGATATAAGAAAAGCATTGAGCGCTCTGGAGCTTGGAGTAGAAACTACCGAAGAAGCAGACGGCAAAATAAAAATTGATATAAATATAGCTGTTGAATGCATTCAAAGGAAGAAGATTGAATATGATAAAAATGGAGATAGTCATTATGACACCATTTCTGCATTTATTAAGAGTATGAGGGGGTCAGACCCGGATGCGGCTGTATTTTGGCTTGCAAAAATGATAAAGGCAGGCGAAGATCCAAAGTTCATAGCAAGAAGGATAATCATATGTGCTTCAGAGGATGTGGGAAATGCAGATCCAAGGGCACTGGAGGTTGCGGTGAATGCCTTTAAGGCAGTGGAAATAATCGGATTCCCCGAAGGACGTATAACGTTGGCTCAGGCTGCTTTATATGTGGCGTGTGCACCTAAAAGCAACGCTTCAATTATTGCCATAGACAGGGCGATGGATGCAGTTGAAAAGCATTCACTGGAAGTACCGCGGCATTTGAAGGATGCACATTACGGAGGAGCTGAAAAACTTGGGAGAGGATTAAGCTATAAATATCCTCATGATTATGACAAATTTTACGTTAAACAAAGTTATCTTCCTGAAACTTTGAAAAACGTAAGTTTTTATGAACCCAAGGAATCCGGGTATGAAAGCAGGATTAAAAAATTCCTGGAATACCTGAAGCAGGGTTAAAGGAGGTACTATGAATTATAAATTATTTAAATCAGATATAACGGATTTAAGTGTTGCTGAGATTTTAGAAAGCAAAATTGATTTTAATAAGTTTGACAAAAATCGGGAATATGACATTTCAGCAGAATTTTATAATAAAGACCTGCAGGAAGAAGTGTTAAATGAAAATGTATCTTATGAAATAAAAAGAAAACACTATGTATTTATAAGAAAAATCAGAGACTTATTTGAGAAGCATAACATCAAAATCAATAAATTTTATCTTATGGGTACTATTATTGATTTAGATGAAAACGAAATTAATGTTTCAATTTTGAAGTCTGTTTATAATAAAAAGAGCAATACAATCTGGCCTTGCAAGGAAATATTCATATTTGAAGACAGCAAGAATAAATTAGATGAACTGCTGTTCAGCAATCAAATATCCGAAGAAGATTATGAATCAAATTTGGAGATTTTAAAAGACGAGTTAAATATTTATGAAAATGAAGATGAACTGCAGTATTTAAATTAACGTTGTTCCTCCTTTGTAACCTTATGTATTATTGTTAATAAAATAGTATAAGGGTTTCAGCATCATAAGGAGGAATGGTATGGAAGTATATATTATAACCTTTAAGCATGGAAGTTACGCTGTCGCGGCATTTAATAAACTGCAGGGATATGGTGTAAGAAATATGAGGGTATCTCAAACTCCATTCAGTATAAAGGGAGAATGTGATTTGTGCATAAGAGCAATAGGCCAAAATACATTGAACATCATATTAAACGAATGTGAGGGAAAGTATCCTGTAAGCAATATATATTTGGAAGCAAGTCAAGACGGCAGAACGGTTTACAAATTGCTTTCATAATAAGAAATTGGTACAGTCCACTAAATTTCAGAATGAAATTTGTGTACTGTACCATTTTTTTGAATTATTTTATGATAATTGTTGACAAATTTAGTGGGGTATAATATAATTACTTGTACCCTACTAAAACAGTAGGAATTGATTAGGAGGAGAGCAGATATGATTTTATCAACAAAGGGCAGATATGGATTAAAGGCGATATTTGAACTTGCACTGAACTACGGTTTGGGGCCTGTTTCTCTGAAAAAAATATCAGATAAATATGATATATCAGAAAGTTACTTAGAACAACTTTTTGCTAAACTTAAAAAAAGTGGTTATATTGATACGGTGAGAGGACCTCAGGGGGGGTACTTCCTTGCTAAAAATCCAAATGAAATAACGGTGGGGATGATTTTAAGAACACTGGAAGGAGATATAACAACTTCAGAATGCATAAATAAAGAGGTCTGTTCAAGAGAATCCATTTGTGCTACGAGGGTTATATTGGAGAAGATAGAAAAAAGTATAAATAATGTCATAGATAATATAACTTTGGCTGACATGCAAGCGGAGCAAAAAAATATTTTAACGGAGGAAAATAAATGAGCAAGAAACTATATCTTGACAACGCCGCAACAACGAGAGTAAGAAAAGAAGTAATAGATGAAATGCAAAAGTACTTTGATGAAATGTACGGAAATCCTTCATCTCAATTATACGAGCTTGGAAGAAAATCAAAAGAAGCCATTGAGAATGCAAGAAAGACAGTTGCTGATTTTATTAATGCAGACGAAAAAGAAATTTATTTTACAGCAGGAGGTTCCGAATCCGACAACTGGGCATTGAAAGGAACAGCCTTCGCAAATTTCAATAAAGGAAAAAACCACATAATTACTACTAAAATAGAGCATCATGCAATACTGCACACATGTGAGTATTTAGAAAAATTCGGAGTTGAAACAACATATCTGAATGTTGATAAATATGGTTTGATAGATTTGGAAGAGTTAAAAGAAGCAATCAGACCTGAAACAATGCTTATATCCGTAATGTTTGCAAACAATGAGATAGGAACAATTCAGCCCATAGAACAAATTGGTGAAATAGCCAAGGAACACGGGATTACATTCCACGTTGATGCTGTTCAGGCATTGGGAAGCGTAAGAGTAGATGTTAAAAAACAGCATATTGATTTATTGTCAATGTCAGCACACAAATTAGGCGGACCTAAGGGAATTGGCGGTATGTTTATAAGAAAAGGCGTTAAAATTGACAATTTCATTCACGGAGGAGGCCAGGAAAGAGGCAGAAGAGCAGGAACCGAAGGTGTTCAGAATATTGTGGGATTCGGAAAAGCTGTTGAGCTTGCCAATAGAAATTTTGATCATCATGTGGAAAAACTTACGGCTTTAAGAAACAAGTTCATAGAGGATATTAAAAATAACATTCCTGAGGTTATCCTTAACGGACATCCTACCATGAGACTTCCAAACAATGTGAATTTCTCATATAAGTATGTTGAAGGCGAGTCAATATTATTGCTGCTGGACATGGAAGGCATTGCTGCATCAAGCGGTTCTGCATGTACATCAGGTTCACTTGATCCGTCACACGTTCTTCTGGCAACGGGACTTGACCACGGAACAGCCCACGGCTCAATCCGCTTCACCATAAGTGAAGAAATAACAGAAGAAGATATTGACTTCACGGTAGAAACCATGAAAAAGATAATTGAAAGATTAAGAGCAATGTCGCCAATTAAAAACGATGCGGATTTATATAACAAGTAATATAATTTTATTAACATATATCGGAGGAAAATAAATGTATACAGAAACAGTCATGGATCACTTCAGAAATCCAAGAAATGTAGGTCAAATTGAAAATGCAGACGGAGTTGGCCAGGTAGGCAATCCCAAATGTGGAGATATAATGAAGATATATTTAAAAATAAACGATGATGAAATTATAGAGGATGTAAAATTTGAAACCTTTGGCTGCGGTTCGGCAATAGCTTCATCAAGCATGGCAACTGAACTTATAAAGGGAAAAAGCATAAATGAAGCAGTAGAGTTTACAAACAAAGCAGTTATTGAAGCATTGGGAGGACTTCCTCCTGTAAAGGTTCACTGCTCGGTATTGGCAGAACAGGCTGTTAAATCGGCATTATATGATTATTCGCAAAAAACAGGAAAATCAATAAAAGGCTTGGAAAACTACAAGCCGGAAGATGACGAAGATATTCACTGTCACTAAAAAAAAGCGGAGCTCAGAAAATTCTGACTCCGCTTTATTATATATTATTTATAGCTGTTAAATTTGAAATATAGTTGACAATTCGGGAAAGAATACATTATAATTTCATAATAAGAACCCGCCCAACGACGCAATTAAAAATTGCTGTTGGGTACCCGGGAACCTTGTTGCTTTCGCAATAAGAGTCAAAGAACGGAAATACGAGAAAACGGAGGAATAATGGATACATTAGATAGATTTTCCATAAATAACATTAGAAAAGAATATTTGAATTTTTTTAAAAGCAAGGGCCATTTAACAGAAAACAGTTTTTCATTAATTCCCAAAAATGATAAAAGTCTTCTATTAATCGGAGCAGGCATGGCGCCGCTGAAAAAATATTTCACGGGAGCTGAAACACCGCCGTGCAAAAGGATGGCGACAGTTCAAAAATGCGTAAGAACCGGAGATATTGACAACGTGGGATTAACAGCAAGACATCTTACATTTTTTGAAATGCTCGGAAATTTTTCATTCGGAGATTATTTTAAAAAAGAAGCTATAGAGTGGGCTTGGGAGCTGTTGACCGAGGTATTGAAAATAGATAAGGACAGACTGTGGGTGACTGTATATCTGGATGATGATGAAGCCGCAGACTTATGGCACAGTGTTGCAGGAGTGCCAAAAGAAAGAATCGTAAGACTAGGCAAGGAAGACAATTTCTGGGAATTAGAGGTTGGACCCAGCGGTCCGTGTTCGGAAATTTATTATGACACGGGAGCAGACAGGGGATGCGGTTCGCCTGACTGCAAGCCCGGATGTGACTGCAACAGATTCTTGGAAATATGGAACCTTGTATTTACTCAATTTGACAAGGATGAACAAGGTGTATATCATCCTCTGCCAAATCCAAACATAGATACAGGAATGGGACTTGAAAGAGTTTCTTGTGTATTACAAGACAAACCTACGGTATTTGACGTTGAACCGTTATTATCTGTTGTAAAAAAAGTTTCTGAAATATCAAATGTTACTTATGGCTCTGATGCAAAAAAAGATATTTCTATGAAAATTGTCTGTGACCACTCAAGAGCAGCGGCATTCATGATTGGTGATGGTGTAATACCTTCAAATGAAGGAAGAGGATATGTTTTAAGAAGACTGATAAGAAGAGCAATAAGACAGGGAAAATCTCTTGGTATACATAATGAATTTTTGACAAAGACTGTTAAGGTAGTAATAGATGAATGGAAAGAAGCTTACCCTGAGCTTGGAGATAAGGAAAGTTACATATTGAAGGTTGTTCAGCTGGAAGAAGAAAGATTCAAAGTTACAATTGATCAGGGTCTTGAGCTTTTAATGAAGGAAATTAATTTATTAAAAGAAGTAAACAAAGATGTTCTTGATGGTAATGTGGCATTCAGACTTTATGACACATATGGATTCCCATCAGAGCTTACAGAAGAAATATTATCTGAAAACGGAATGAAATTTGACAAACAAGCTTTCATTTCAATAATGGATGAGCACAGACAAATGGCAAGGGAAGCAAGATCTAAAACAGGAAGCTCAGGCTGGAAGGATGAGGATATCAGTCTTGACGTTCCTAAAACAGTTTTTACAGGTTACTCGACAATGACAGATACTGCGGAAGTAATTGCAATAGTCGTTGATGGTGAACTGGTAAACACAATTTCAGAAGGCCAATCAGGTACAATAGTTCTTGATAAAACACCTTTCTATGCAGAAAGCGGCGGACAGACAGGAGATAGCGGAGAAATTGTTACAGATGAAGCAGAAGCTTCAGTTACGGATACTAAGAAATATAACAAGACTATTCATCTGCATGAAGCAAATGTTGTTAAAGGAAGCATATCAGTAGGCGATAAGGTTACGGCTAAGGTTAATTCTGATCAAAGAAAGAATACTGCAAAGAACCATACATGTACGCATATTTTGCATAAAGTGTTGAAGGATATGCTTGGAGACCATGTAAATCAGGCAGGCTCATATGTTTCACAGGACAGAATGAGATTTGACTACACTCATTTTGAAGCTGTTGATCAGGAAACATTAAAGGAAATCGAAAGGCGTGTAAATGAGGCAATTCTTCATGATTATACAGTTAATACAGATGTATTGAACATTGAAGAAGCAAAAAAATCAGGAGCCACTGCATTATTTGATGAAAAATACGATGAAATGGTAAGAGTAGTAAGCGTAGGAGATTTCAGCAAGGAGCTTTGCGGTGGAACTCATATTGATGAGACTGCAAAAATAGGAATGTTTAAAATAGTTTCCGAGGGAGGCATTGCGTCAGGAATAAGAAGAATTGAAGCTATAACAGGAAGAGCAGCTTTGAATTATTTAAATGAGCTTACTGAATTAGCAGATGAATTGTCTTCGGTTATGAAAACTTCAAAAGAAGATATTATTGGCAAAGTAAATACCCTGAAAAAAGAAATAAAAGAGAAAGAAAAAGAAATTCAAAAGTTAAACAATGAACTCCTGAAGAAAAATTTGGATCAAATACTTGATCAATACGAAGAAATAAACGGAATCAAGCTGTTTTCTCTTAAATTGAAAGATAAGGAAGCCAATAATTTAAGAGAAATTGCTGATAAAATCAAAGATAAAAATGAAAGCTGCGCAGTATTATTAGCATCTGATTTAGGTGATAAGGTATTGTTTGTGGCCGCAGTTACAAAGGATTTAGTCCAAAAAGGAGTAAATGCGGGAAATATGGTTAAGGAAGCTGCTAAGGTTGCTGGAGGCGGCGGAGGCGGAAGACCTGACTTTGCCCAGGCAGGAGGAAAAGATCCGCAAAAAATAGAAGAAGCAATAGAGGCAGTGAAAAAAATTATAGACGTACAATAGATTAGCAATTGATGAACAATGGATTAGCAATTGATATTTCTTTTCCAATCGCCAATCCATTGAAAATCCATAGCCAATCAATTGTTGAAGTTTATGTTGATTTTATTACAAATTTGTAGTACAATGTATTAAGATGTAAGAGGTGGTTTATATGGATGGTAATGTAAATAATACTGCAAAGTTCGATTACAAAATGGAATCATTAAATGAAGCTAGGGAAATATTATCTCAGGTTTATGAGTCATTGAAAGAAAAAGGATACAATCCTAATAACCAGCTCATAGGTTATATATTGTCCGGAGATCCGACTTATATTACAAATCACAACAACGCAAGAAGTTTAATAAGAAAAATTGAGAGAGACGAACTGTTAGAAGAGTTATTAAATGTTTATTTAGATGTAATAGACCTTTAAGATATAAGCAGTATATTTAAATATACTGCTCTATTTGTATTGTTTAAATCACCTTGAGGGAAAAACCGATAATAAAATGATATATACAAGTTTATTTGAAAAAGAAAACGTATCAAAATTATGCTACGGAACTTTGTCGTTAAGTATTTTACAAAATTTTGATACTTTAGAAAACAAGGTAAATCTATTAAATTACGCATATGAAAAAGGAATAAATTTTCTTGATACAGCCGAGCTTTATGACAACTATAATATATTAAAAGAATTCATAAAAGACAAAGACAGGGATAAACTAACATTAGCTACAAAAAGCTATGCATATGACAAGAAGACTGCAGAATATAGTGTCAATAAAGCCTTGAAAGAATTAAACACAGATTATCTGGATGTTTTTATGCTCCATGAGCAGGAAAACGGAAATAATTTTTTAGGTCATTATGAAGCCGTTGAACGCTTTATGAAATATAAGGAACAAGGTATAATAAAGCATTTTGGAATATCAACTCATAGAGTTCAGGCGGTGAGAGACAGCATAAGATTTAAGGAAATAGAATTTGTTTTTCCTCTTTTTAACATGAAGGGTATCGGAATACAAGACGGTACCATTGAAGATATGATACATGCAGTTAAAAATGCCAAGGAAAACAATAAATTTATTATGGCAATGAAGATTTATGGGGGCGGACATCTGATAAACCGGCCAAAAGAAGCATTTGAATTTGTCCAAAATATCAGAGAGGTTGATTCCATAGCGGTAGGTATGAGCACAACAGAAGAAATTGATGCTAATATCTGTTATTTAGAAAACAATGAGTTAAATGTTAATATAAAAAATAAAATTAGAAATCAAAAGCGCACTCTCGTAGTAGAAGAGTGGTGTATTGGTTGCGGAAAATGTGCAAAAAAATGCAGACAAAACGCACTTCATATAATTGACGGCAAATGTGTTGTTGATATGAACAAATGTGTTTTATGCAGTTACTGCGCCGGTGAATGTACGGATTTTTATATCAAAATTGTATGAGGTATCTATGGAAAGATTGATGGGTCTTGATGTGGGAGACAAAACAATTGGTGTTGCTGTCAGTGATTTATTGATGATTACTGCACAGGGAGTGACTACAATTAAAAGAACAAATATAAAAAATGATATTAATGAGCTTAAAAAAATAATCAACGAGTATCAGGTTACTAAAATAGTTTCAGGCCTTCCAAAGATGCTTGACGGGACTGTAGGCATCCAGGGAGAAAAGGTCCTTAACTTTTTAGATAAGTTAAAAAATCATGTTGATTTGCCAATAGAGCTTGAGGATGAAAGGTTTACCACATCAATATCAGAAAGAATGCTAATAGATGCGGATGTTAAAAGAAAAAAAAGAAAAGAAGTCATAGACAAACTAGCCGCAGTTCATATTCTGTCAGGTTATATGCAGCGTAAAAAATTATAAAAGGAGCGTAATATGGAAGAAAACATTATTGAATTGATTAATGAAGACGGGAAGACAGAAAAACTTGTTGTTGAAGCTACTTTTCATATTGACGATACCTTATATGCGGTTCTTCACGAAGTTAACTCTGACGAGGGTATGATATATTATGTGGAAGAAGCAGAAGACGGCAACGGAATATTAGTCAAGGTTGAAGATGAAGAGGAAATTAAGGAAGTAATGGAAGTATACGAGGGAATAGCAGATGATTTAATTTAATTAAATCAAAATTCTATTTAGGGGTGAGATAATGTACGAATCAGATTACTTAATAAAAGCACTTGGAGATAAAGGGTATAAGACTACCACTCAAAGAAGCATGGTTTTTGATATACTCAATGAAAATAAAAATCAACATTTAAGTACTGAGGAAGTCTACGAACTTATTAAGAGTAAGAACCCCCATATGGGAATTGCTACAATCTACAGAACACTTCAACTTTTTGAGGAAATTGGGCTGGTTTATAAGCATAACTTTGATGATGGCTGTTCCAGATATGAAATATTGTCTCCAAACAGCAATGAAATTCATCAGCACCATCACTTGTTGTGCAAAAAATGCGGTAAAATAATTGAAGTCAAGGAAGACTTAATGAATTCACTGGAAGATATTATTGAAAAACAATACAATTTTGAAATATTAAATCACGTAGTCAAGTTCACCGGAATCTGCAGTCAATGCAGAAATAAGGAGAATGATGATGGCAACAGAAAAGAAACACAAACTTAAAATTATACCCCTGGGAGGTTTGGGGGAAATAGGGAAGAATATGACAGTCATAGAATACGGCGGAAATATAATCGTAATAGACTGTGGTATGTCATTCCCGGAAGATGAAATGCTTGGTATTGATATAGTAATACCTGATATAACATATTTAATTAAGAATAAAGACAAAATAAAAGGAATATGCCTTACTCACGGTCATGAAGACCATATCGGCTCAATTCCGTACCTTCTGAAAAAAATGAACGTGCCTATTTATGGCACAAGACTTACATTAGGTCTTGTTGAAAATAAACTTTTAGAGCATAAAATTGAAGATGCTGAGCTTAATGTTGTTCAGGCAGGTTCAACAATCAATTTAGGATGCTTTAAAGTAACCTTTATAAGAAACAATCACAGCATTCCTGACGCTGTATCATTTGCAATAGATACACCAATAGGGGTGATTGTACACACAGGTGATTTTAAAATTGACTATACTCCTATAAACGATGAGGTTATAGATTTAGGTAAATTTGCTGAGCTTGGAAGAAAAGGCGTACTATTGGCAATGTCTGACAGCACAAACGTTGAGAGGTCGGGATTTACCGAATCAGAAAAAACTATCGGCCTCAAGTTCATGGAAATATTTAAAAACTGTGAATCCAGAATAATTGTGGCTTCATTTGCATCAAATATCCACAGATTGCAGCAGATAATAAATGCAGCTGTAGCTAATCAAAGAAAAGTTGCAATATCAGGAAAAAGCATGGTCAATGCGGTAAAGGTGTCACAGGAGCTAGGTTATTTGAATGCACCCGAAGGAGCTTTGATTCATGTTAATGATTTGAAAAATTATAAGGACAATGAAGTAGTTATTATAACAACAGGCAGCCAGGGTGAACCCATGTCTGCGCTGACACGAATGGCTAACAATGACCATAAAAAGGTTCAGATTAAGGCCGGAGATTTGGTGATTATTTCAGCTAATCCTATTCCGGGCAATGAAAAAACTGTATCAAGGGTTATAAACATGCTTTATGAAAAAGGAGCAAATGTGCTTTATGATGCCTTGACGCAAGTTCATGTATCCGGCCATGCCAGAAGAGAAGAATTAAAGCTTATGCTGACTTTGCTCAGACCAAAGTTTTTTATTCCCGTTCATGGTGAATACAGGCATTTGATGCAGCATTCAAAGCTTGCACAGGAATTAGGTCTTCCGGAGGATCATACTATAATAGGCAAGAATGGAGACATTATTGAGCTTACAACTAAATCAATAGCAATTAACGGAGCCGTAACTTCAGGCAACATACTTGTTGATGGACTTGGAGTAGGCGATGTTGGAAATATAGTGCTGAGAGACAGGAAGCTGTTATCTGAAAACGGATTGATAATTGTGGTTCTTGCAACTGAAAGAGGAACAGGCAAGGTGCTTTCTGGACCTGAAATTGTGTCAAGAGGATTCATTTATGTGAGAGAAAATATTGACCTGATTGAAGAGTCAAAGACAGTTATAAGAAAAGCACTCACAAAATGTGAAGATGCCAATGTAAGAGAATGGAACAACATAAAAATGACGATTAAGGATGCATTAAGCAGCTTCATTTATGAAAAAATCAAAAGAAATCCTATGATACTTCCGATAATTGTTGAAGTTAAACCGGAAGAGTTCACAGATATGAATAATTTTGAATTTTAAAAAGGACGAATGTCCTTTTTAATTTTTTAGCAAACTAAAAGCAACCGGTGAATTTTCACCGGCTGCTTAAGTGCCTATTACTTCAATTATTTTTTAATCATGTGAAAGTTTACACCTAATATAGGTCCAAATTGAGACGGCTTATTATTTACAATTTTTTTCTCGACCATTTTTGTATTCTCTTTTTTGGAAAGAATATTTAAATCCGGTTCAAGTTTTCCATTTAAGTTGGTCAATTGTAAATTGACATCTCTTTTATTAACTTCACGTAATTTTTCAGTAATCTTATTCTCAGGAGTGTTACTCATGTTCAATTTTACCTCTTATCAAGTCCAATAGAACCAACCCTCTCTTGAAAGTAATAAGCATTATTATTATGACTCGATTATTAAATATTATTCATAGATGAAAAAAATTTGTACTCATGAAACACAAGAACCAACTTTTTATTGTATTTATTAATTAAAAGTTGTATAATTTAAAGGATTTTGATAACAATGGAGGATTTTATGAAAAAACTTTTTGCTGTCCTTGCTTTTTCAGCTCTGGCAGTATTTCTCTATTTTTTCGTCAATAATTATATTAATGAAAATTTAGAGGCAGTGGACAGAACGGATGATACTAAAATTGTAGTAGAAATACCTTCAGGAAGCACAACAGATAATATTGCACAAATATTGTATGAAAATAACTTAATCAAAAATACACTTGCATTTAAATACTATGCAGAAAAAACCGAAAACGACATATTGCTGAAAGCGGGAAGCTATGTACTGTCAAAAAATATGGATGTTGATGAAGTGCTTCAAGTGTTAATAAAGGGAGGATCTTCAGGCAATACTGCTAATATTACAATAATAGAAGGTTTGATATTGGAAGATGCGGCAAAGTCAATTTCAGAACAGCTTGGCTTAAATTATGACAAACTGTTGGAGGTTATGAATAATGCTTCGATATTTAAGGATGATTTTGAATTTTTAAAAGACAATCCTGATATTCAAAATCTTCAGGGTTATTTGATGCCGGATACCTACAATGTATATATTAATTCATCTGAAGAGGATATAATAAAAGTATTGCTTTCACAATTTGATGAATTCTACCAAGATGAAATAAAACCAAGAATGGAAAAATCCAAATTAAGTTTTGAGGAAGTTATAAATCTTGCAAGCATCGTTGAAAAGGAAGCTTTGCTTGATGAAGAAAGAGATGAGGTTGCAGCGGTATTTTTAAACCGTTTAGATATTGATATGAAACTTCAGTCATGTGCAACGGTAAATTATGCTCATGGCGAATGGAAGGAAAGACTGACATATGAAGACATAGCAATTGATTCACCGTACAACACATACGTTATTGGAGGTCTGCCACCGGCACCTATTAATTCTCCGGGCAGAGTGTCAATAATAGCGGTCTTAGAGCCTGCAGACGTTGATTATTTATTTTTTGTTGCGAAGGGTGACGGTTCACATTATTTTTCAAAGGACTATGACGAGCATATTAACGCTGCAAATGAGTATTTGAGGTAAAAATGGATAATATAAACAGAGAATATATTGACAGTTATATAAAAAACCTGATTCCTGATGAAAATGAAAAGCTTGAAGTATTCAGAAAAGAATGTGAAGAAAGAGCGCTGCCCATTATACACAAGGAAGTTGGGCAGCTAATAAAGCTTTTTATTAATCAGGTGAATGCAAAAAGCATTATAGAAGTCGGAACCAATGTGGGATACTCATCTATTTTTATGAGTCATGTAATGAACAATCAGGGCAAGATTGTAACTATGGAAAGAAGCGAAAAATTCTACCATGAGGCTTTAAAAAATATAAAAAGCTTCGGCCTGGAAAAAAATATAGATGTTCACTTCGGTGATGCAGTTGAAATCTTAGACAATATCGGAGGAACATTTGACATTGCATTTATTGATGCTGCAAAAAGTTACTACAAGACATTTTTCGATAAATGTTGTCAAAAGATGAAATCAGGCGGAATTATTCTGTCTGATAATGTGCTCTATCAGGGAATGATTGCAACTGACGACCTGGTGGTCAGAAGAAAGAAAACATTAGTAAGAAATTTGAGAACCTATTTAGAATATATTTCACATGATGACAGATATATAACATCCGTATTGCCGCTGGGCGACGGATTAGCAGTTACATTAATTAAATAAAGGAGAAAGTATGTTACCAAAATTATTAGCACCTGCAGGAAACCTGGATAAGTTGATTATGGCAGTTGAATATGGAGCAGATGAAATTTATTTTGCCGGCAAATCGATGGGAATGAGAGCAGGAGGCAAAAATTTTACAAATAAGGATTTAGAACAAGGTATTGAATATTGCCATAAACATGGCAGGAAATCAAATATAACAGTTAATATAATGGCTCATAATGATGATTTGAAAGGTATTGAAGAGTATTTAAAATATCTTGAGAAAATCGGAGCAGACGCTTTAATAGTTGCTGATCCGGGTATTATTGAAATAGTTAAACAGACAATTCCTGATATGAGAATTCATTTATCAACACAGGCAAACACAACTAACTATCATGCAGCAAACTTCTGGTACAAACAAGGTGTTAACCGAATTGTCCTTGCCCGTGAGCTTTCCTTTAAAGAGATTGAAGAAATAGTTGAAAATTCACCTAAGGATTTGGAATTTGAGGCATTTGTACATGGTGCAATGTGCATATCCTATTCCGGCAGATGTTTGTTGTCAAGCTTTATGACAGGAAGATTTTCCAATAAAGGCGACTGTGCGCAGGCGTGCAGATGGAAATATAACCTAGTTGAGGAAAAAAGACCTGGTGAATATTATCCTATCGAAGAAAATGATGAAGGAACATTTATCATGAATTCAAAGGATATGTGCATGATTGAGCACCTGCAGAAATTCAAGGACCTGGGTATCAAAGCTTTAAAAATCGAAGGAAGAAACAAAAGTGAATACTATACTGCAATAGCAGTACGTTCATACAGAAATGCACTAGATGAACTGGAAAAATCTGAAAGTGAAAGAAACACACAGTATTGGAAGGAAGAGCTTGAAAAATCATCTCACAGGGATTTCTCATACGGATTTTTCTTTGGGAATCCGTACAAGGATGGACAGCTTTACACATCCAGCAGTTACATCAGGACATATGATGTTGTAGGTATAATAAGATCCTATGACAAAGAGAATAAGACAGCTATTATAGAGCAAAGAAACAAATTTTCTGAAGGAGATTTGCTGGAATGCTTTGGTCCAAAGGGAAGTCATTTTGAAATTGCTGCAGAAAATATGCAGGATGAAAACGGAAATAAAATTGATTCCGCTCCTCACGCTCAGCAAATTGTAAGAATGGAAATAGATGAAGAAATTGAACCGAATTTCATACTAAGAAAAAAAGTAGAAGAATAAAGGACAGCGGGGAAAGAACCGTCCCCGCTGTCCTTTTATGTATTAACTCCCAACATTAGATATAAGAGCATCATAAAGTTTTTTTAAAGCTTTTTTCTCAATTCTAGATACATATGAACGGGAAATACCCAGAAGCTTGGCAATTTCTCTCTGCGTTTTATGTTCGTTGTTTCTTATGCCGTAACGCATTTCAATAATAGTTTTTTCCCTTTTTTGCAGGGTCTTGTCGAGAATTTCGTCAAGAGCCTTAATTTTCTCTTCTTTATCAAGTCTTCCTACAATTTCTTCCCCCTCGTATTTTATAATATCAATAAGATAAATATTATTACCTTCCTTGTCAGTTCCCAAAGGCCCTTGAAGGGAAATTTCCTTTTTAAGTTTTTTATCGCTTCTTATTGTCATTAGTACTTCGTTGTCAATACACTTGGCTGCATAGGTTGCAAGACGTATACCTTTGCTGTTGTCAAATGTGGATACAGCCTTTATTAAGCCTATGGTTCCTATAGAAATTAAGTCCTCCTGATCAATTCCCACAGTCTTATATTTTTTAATTACATGGGCTACAAGTCTGAGATTTCTTTCTATAAGAGTGTTCCTTGCTTCCAAATCGCCTTCTTTTGATTTTTGAATCAGCTCAGCTTCCTCTTCTTTGCCCAAAGGCTGTGGAAACGAACTTCCATTTGTTATATAACCAAAAATAAAAATAGACAATGGAAATAAAAGCTGCAATACATTTTCTATCAAAAAACCACCCCCAGAGTTATACATTATATGCAGCATAAGTGAAAAAACTGTATGTACACTTTATTAAATAATTAATTATTAGGAAATATTAAATTATTTTTTTGGAAATATATAAAAAGTGATAAAATTCGACTCGTAATTAGATATTTACATAAATAATAAATATGTAATATTCAAATGTGCACATTTGAATATTACATATAATTAATTCATTTATCTTGTTGTTCTGTTTCGAGAAGTATCATTGGAATTGTTGGTGTTATTGTTTGTGCTATTGTTCATGTTGTTCATATTACAATTCATACGTCTCATCATTTCCATAAGCTGTTCACATGTCATCTGCGGCATTCCAGGCATTGATGATGTGCCATTTTGAGGCGCTGTGGGTGTTTGAGTTCCTGGAGTTTGAGGTGTAGTCGGCGCAGTTGGTCCAGTCGGCGTAGTCGGCATTGTCGGCATCGTCGGCATACCGGGCATACTAGGCATGCTCGGCATTCCAGGCATACTTGGGAATCCGGGAATTCCTGGATAAATATTACCGTCTTCCGGCATTAAAGGCATAGTGCCATTACCGGGCATGCTTGGCAATGCAGGCATATCCCCGTTAGGCATAAACGGCATTTCCGTTTCAGGAATGAACGGCATTTCATTCATCATATTATCAGGCACCGGCATATTAGGCATATTAGGCATGTTAGGCATAGTTCTTGCCATGTATGCTTCAGGATATCCATATGACATCATGCCCGGAAAATAACCTTGATTGCAGTTAAAGGGCATTGAATCATAATGAGGCATACTATTTCTATAATAATTTTGGTAACTCATATAATCCTCCAATTCTTTTTTGTAGAGATTTCTTATAATTAATATACGTAAGAAGCTTACATTCGGTGAATTAATTTATTAATTCTTTCTTTACTAATTTAATAACTTCATTTACAATATATTTACTACCGATAGGAGATTAATGATGTATTTTACAAATTTACACACGCATACTGTTTATTGTGACGGTAAATGCACAACAGAAGAAATGATACAAGCGGCAATTAAATGTAAATTTCAATCTATAGGAATATCAACCCATGGTCCCGTTCCTTTTTTTACAGATTGGAATATTCAGGAATGCAATATAGAAAGATATATCGAAGAAGTAACTTTACTGAAAGAAAAATATATGGATGAAATAGACGTTTTTTTAGGTATGGAGCTTGATTACATACCAGGAGTCGGATTTGATGAGCGTATACGGTCTATAATGGGAAGATTGGACTATTACATAGGCTCTGTGCATTTTATGGGCAAGCTTAACAGAGAAGGAAGGATGTGGACTATTGATTATACTATTGAAGAACTTATTTTGGGAATAAAAGAAAACTTCCATGGAAATGTAAGGCTGGCGGTTGAAGCTTACTACAATCTGATATCGGAAATGGCAGAAAGGTATCAGCCACCTGTAATAGGGCACATTGATCTGATTAAAAAACTAAATAAAAACAATTTGCTGTTTGATGAAAATGAAAATTGGTATATAATAGCTATAGAAAAATGTCTAGATACGATTAAAAATACGAAATCCATAATTGAAATCAACACAGGAGGCATATCAAGAAACTACACCTTAGAACAATATCCATCAACGTTTATTTTAAAGATGATTAAGGAAAAAGAGATTCCGGTTATGATAAACTCAGATGCACATACTGCAGAAGGAATTAACTGCAAGTTTGAAGAAATGCATGATCTTGTCAAAGTTCTGGGATTTGGCAGATTAGAGTTATTAACAAAAGAAGGCTGGTCAGCACAAGAAATATAAAGCTATGAAAAGAATATAATTGTATGCTATAATATTAATAACACAGAGACTATAATACGATAATTAACAACAGGTAAGCAATCGTGAGAAGAGGGAGTTAAATTGCCTGCTGATTGCCGAACAATTGTTATAACAAAGGAGTTGAAGTTATGATAAATATTTTGCTTGTAACACACGGTAATTTTGGAAAGGAATTATTAAAAAGTTCAGAATTAATTATAGGATCAATTGAAAATGCAGAGAGCATTTCGTTTCAACAAGGTGACAGCTTCGAATCTCTTTTACGCAAGGTTGAAGAGGCTGTCGGAAGACTTACAAAAAGTGATTTAATAGTTTTTACCGACATGTATGGGGGAAGTCCATTTAATGCAGTTTCCAGAACAATGAAAAACAATAACTTTTATCATATAACGGGTATAAATTTTCCTTTGTTTATAGACATAGCTGTGAACAGGGATACATACAGCTTAGAAGAAATAGCTGAGAAAATAATTAAAAACGGAAAGAAAAGCATAGTCTTTGTCAATGAGAAATTCTTGACAGACTAACGGAGGAAGAATGAAAAATATAGTATTAACCAGGATTGATGACAGGCTCATGCACGGTCAGATTATTGTTTCCTGGATACCTTATCTCAAGGCAGATGAAGTAGTCATCATTGATGATGAATATGCAAGCGATGAATTTATGACTTTATTAATAAAAAATGCTGCACCTGATAATATTAAAGTACATGTATTTGCGTGCAGCAATGCGGCAGACTATTTAAATGAAGATGATGCAGGTTCAAGAATACTTATTCTTTTAAAAAATATTGAATATATAAAAAAATTGCTTGAATCAAATGTTAAATTAAATAAAATTAATTTAGGAAACCTGGGAAGCAGCCCCGAAAGAAAAAAATACTATAATTCTGTTCATTTAAGTCATGATGAATTTAAATTATTAAAAGAAATTTCAAAACAAACAGAAATTGAAATAAAGATGCTTCCCGGCGATAAGAGCTTGATGCTGGATTAGGGAAAATATGGATATTACAGATTATTTTTTATTAAGCATTTTATATTTTTGGGCAAGCAGTACTGCCCTTTCTTTTGGTGTGGGTTACTATACGGTGTACAGACCTGTACTTGCAGGATATTTAACCGGATTGATACTGGGCGAACCATATGTTGGCATGACAGCGGGAGCTGTGGTTAATATAATATACATAGATTTTGTTTCTACGGGAGGATCTCTTAAGGGGGATCAATGCCTGACGGCAATAATTGCAGCCCTTGCGGCCGTTTTGTTCAAGCTGTCACCAGTGGAAGCATCAGCTGCTGCATATCCTTTCGGATTTTTTGGGATACTGATTTGGAAGTACAGACTAAAAATTAACTCGGTATTTGTCAAAATGTACGAAAATAAATTTAAAGTAGGAAATAATCCTGACATAGGCATCTATGACGGATTGTTTCCCCAGATTCTTTTATATGTTATGAGTACGGCAGTCATACTAGCGGCTGTATTTGTGATGATTTTATTTAAGGAATTTATATTTAATATTAAAAATGCATTATTTTTGGCAGGTCTTTTTTTAGTTTTATCTTCAACGTGGACTATACTTTATAAAATCGGCAGTAAAAAGAGTATTTTGATTTTTGCTGCTGCAATTTTAATTACATTTCTGACCAACCCAAACTCATATATTGTTTTTTTAATTGTTGCAGGAATTATTTTAATGCTGGCAAATAAAAGGTTGCTGTCGGATAATAAAAAAATTAAAGCTTACGGTATAATAAATAAAAAAGATTTAATCTATTCATGGTTTGTGTGGATGAACTTTTCTCATTCTTGTTACAGTTACGATAGGCTTCAGGGAATGGCATTTGCACACAGCATGAAAAATATTTTTAAAAAATTGTATACAAGCAATGGTGAAATTGCAGAAGCCATCCACAGACACAGCGAGGGTTTCAATACTGAGCCCAATATGGGAACTCCTATACACGGATATATTATTTCCTTGGAGGAGCTTAAATCAAAAAACAATAATGAAGACAATATTATGTTTATAAAAAAAGGAATGATGGGCATAGCCGCTGGACTTGGAGATTCATACACTCAGGTTGTATTAACTCCCATTTTTATTTCAATGTCCATAATGCTTTGCCTGGACAATAAATTTACTGTGTCTTTAGTACCCATAATAATTCTTGCGTTAACCATATTGAATATTTCCTACACAGGTTTTATGAAAGGATATTATGAAGGCAGAGAAAGCCTTATAGAAAGAATTAATATTGTTAAAAGCAGCAGGATAAAAACATATTTCCCGTATATATTTGCAGGAATATTGGGCGTATCATTAGGCAAACTATTAATATTAATATCCGTAGATGTATCAAAAAATTTGACAATCTATGCAGCAGTTGGTATAATTTCAATTGTTTATACCATGGTAAAGGTTAAAAGGAGCTTAAAATAAATGAAAAGGGTTGGAATTATGGGAGGCACCTTTGATCCCATCCATTTAGGACACTTGGTTGTTGCCAACGAAGCTTTAAATATTTATAAATTAGATGAAATAATTTTTGTTCCTGCGGGCAATCCTCCGCATAAAATAGGAATAATAGCTGACTGCAATGACAGATATCTGATGACTGTTTTAGCTACAATGTCCAATGATAAATTTATTGTATCCGATATAGAAATCAGGAAAACTGACAAAAGTTATTCGTTAGACACATTAAAAGAATTACACAGAATATATTCCGACACAGAATTTTACTTTATAACAGGAACCGATGCGGTTACAGACCTGCCTAACTGGCATGAACCCAGAGAGCTTTTGAAGCTATGCAAGTTTATAGCAGTATCAAGGCCTGGAATGGATAAAGAAAGTGTTGAGTTGAAAATCGAAGAAATAAGGAAAGATTTAAACGGATATATAGATCTTCTTCAGATTCCAATGCTTCAGATTTCTTCGACTGAAATAAGAGAAAGATTTAAAAAGGGTATATCCGCAAAATATTTGCTGCCGGAATCTGTGGAGCAATATATAACTAAAAACAATTTGTACAGGTGAAATATGGATATAGATGAATTGAAAAAAAAGCTTGAGAGCTTTAATCCTAAGCTATACAACCACTGCATAAGAACCATGGAGGAAGCAGAAAGGCTTGCAATTCATTATAATGCAGATGCAGAAAAAGCTAAAATTGCAGGGCTTCTTCATGACTGCGGCAAAAAAATGACGAAGGGTCAGGATAATTTGACTCATTCTAAAACAGGCGCAAAACTGGCAAGAGAAATTTTCAATATAAAGGACGAAGAAATATTAAATGCCATTATGTACCACACAACCGGCAGAGAAAACATGACATTGCTCGAAAAAATAATATTCATAGCAGACAAGATTGAACCGGGACGGCAATATGAGGGTGTTGGCGAACTCCGTAAAAAGGCCTATTCAAATATTGATGAAGCAATAATTATGTCGCTGGAAAGCACCATTGAATATGTTAAAATGAGAAATTTAGAGCTTGATAATGATTCATTAATAACGTTAAAATTTTTAGGAGGTAAAATGAACCAAGACCATAAAAATATAGAAACAATACTCAAAGCTTGCGATAATAAAAAAGCATATAATTTTACAGTATTAGATGTATCAAAAACCAGCTCCATAACAGATTACTTTATAATTTGCAGTGGAAACAACGAAAGGCAGACAGTTGCCATTGCAGAAGAGGTACTGAAAAAGGGGTATGAGGAAGGTATGGATTTCTACTACAAGGAAGGCTTTGATACCGGAAGATGGATTTTATTAGAAACAGATAACATAATTGTTCACATTTTTCACAGAGATGACAGAGAAGTATATGATTTGGAATCCCTGTGGCTTGATAACAACTCAATAGATGTTGAACAATATGGAATAAATAATTGGAAATAGGAGGGCATTATGTCAAATACAGTAATACAGACAAACAACGCACCGGCAGCGGTAGGACCTTACTCACAGGGAATAAAAGCAGGAAATACAATTTATGTTTCAGGACAGCTTCCGATTAATCCTGCAACAGGTGAACTTTACAAGGGCGGGGACATCAAAGAAGAAACAAGAATTTCTTTAATGAATGTTAAAGCCATATTAGAGCAGGCAGGAGCATCTTTAAAAGATGTTGTAAAATGCACAGTGTTTATTAAAGATATGAATCAGTTCGGTTTAATTAACGAAATGTATGCGGAAGTATTCGGTGATGCTAAACCTGCAAGAGCATGCATTGAAGTAGCAAGACTTCCAAAGGATGCCAACGTAGAAATCGAAGCCATAGCGGTTATTTAATTAAGAATTAATATTGAAATACAAAAAATTCAGGTGAAAACCTGAATTTTTTATTACGGAGATTTTAATTAAATCCGCCAGTGTCAATATTTACAATTTTAGTATAGCGCCTTAAGGGGTATTCTCCGTCATGAGGAGCTCCGCAATAGGACGAAGACATGTTTTCACCGGAGCAAACCCGTACAATACCGGTTTTAAAAAGCATATCAGACAGGGCACCAAGTTCTGATTGACTACAAAGTAATCCCATTGTCTGAAGGTAGTTTTTATATGGGCGCAGAGAGTGAAGCAGTTCTGCCCGAGGCAGCGGCCTTACCCATGCGTTACCAAATTGAATAGATGTATCAATTATTTTATCCGTGTATGTAATCAGGCTGCAATTGCTGCCTTTAAATATCCGGCTGTTCTTATAGATGCCTTCCAGCTCTTCCGCGTACAGCTTAAGTGCAACCTGAGATTTTATGCCTATTCCGATTTTCTGAGGATTTTGTTGGATTGCATTTTCCAAAACTGGCAGGAATCTGTTACAGAATTCATATAGATCATTCATGTTGTCCGTATCAATAAAAATTCCCTGCAGAGAACTGCACAGCAATTGTCCGGTCTCTGCGATATTTTTTGCAAGACCCTCAAGTCCAACTTGTGTTATACCTTGCTTTGTAACATAAGCAAAGCTTACTTTATGCCCCCATTCAATAAGCTTAATGTTCGGAGGAATAAGCTTCCGAAGAGCAGACACAGCTTCTTTGCCTCCCCATACAACAACAGCATCTGCAACAGAAATCAGGTGTTCTATATGTTGGATATCCTTGGATGAATAATCAAAAACATAAATATAGTCTGACAGAAGAGGTTCTGCTTTTATAAGCTCGAGCAACAGACGTACCGATATGCCGCCTTCCTCTGCAGGCAATTTTAAAATATTGATATTTCCGGTCAGAAGCCCTTCCAATACGCTGAATGCCGGTAACCCGTCAGCATTTCCGGCGGCAACATGCAGCAAAACACCAAGGGGCAGAATCTCTCGGGTGACGGCAGATTCTTTGTGCGGAGGATTAAATGTAACAGGATTACCTAACATATCACCTAATTCAACCTTAACGCGGTGGAGCAGGCTGTCTTTGCTGAAAAGACTGCGCATCTCACTGATATAACTTTTGCCCATTGATTCGTCAATTCCAAATCCGGCCATCGCCTTTATATAGTATGCCTCATCCAAATCGGACACAACCTTGTTGCAGGCATTAATAACTGTTTCAGCATCAAGTCTTCCATTGCTCAACGTGTTTAGAATATCCTGCTCCAGATGATCCAATATATTATCGCATTCTTTCGTATCCAGGATTTTGCCTTTTACCAGATTCATACCACACCGCATTTCTTTATGTCCAGCAACTCAAGAGCATTCGCCGCACATGTTTTAATATCTCCAAGCCCCACACGTCCCAGGATTTCAAAATACGGGGAGCTTATACCGCATCCGCACTCTTCTCCAGGATGCATTATTGCCAAATCATCTGTCATGACACTCACAAACGGCATACTTGCCATCATTGGTGTGATTAAATTTAACATGCCGGGAACTCCGTATCCCACTGGCTGCATATTTAAATCACGAATGATTACTCTTGAGTATATGGGGACATGAAAATGATGGTTCGGACAGTTAAAATAGGCAATCGGATGCTCCACAGCACCGAAGAATTCTTTAATCCTGTCATTGCCCAGACCTAAAACTCTTTGTGACATTTCATATAAAGCAGTCTTATCTACCTGTTCAGTGAAAAGGTTTTTCCAGCCTCCTGCTAAAATTATTAGGGATTTAGGATGAAGTTTAAGTTTGATTCCTGAATAAATGAGTTCTTTCAATAAAAACGAAAAATATGCCGGAAATCCCATGAAACGGACTGGGAGACCCATTTTTTCATAACGGAGCAAAGCATTTTTGATTCCATTCATATTAAGGACATAATCTGTTCCTGTATCTTTCAGAGCATATTCCCTATGAATAGCAGGAGCAGCGTATGTAGTAGCATAGGCGGTTTTAACCGCACCAATTTTATTTCTTTTGGAGGGCTGATATCCCAATACTACGTAATTGGTCGGATAAAATGATACTAATTTATTCGTGAGGAATGTTCCCAGTACCATGCCGAGACCATTCCATGCTGATGGCAAGTCGAGAGCTATTTCACTGACCTTACCGCTGGTGCCTGATGTAGTAGACTTAAGCATAAGCTTATTTTGCGGTGCTGAATAAAGAGTGTGATTTTTTAAAAACAGTGTGGGTATAGGCGGAATTTTATATAGATCTTCTATTGTTTTTACATCTTTAATTGAAAAACCCTGATGAGATATTATTTTTGCATAGTCCTGACATTTATCGGTATGATGCTTTATATTTTCCAAAATTGCATTAAGAAATAGATCATCTGTATCTTTTAGATTATAAATATCTTTATGAAAGAAAAGCCTGTGACCGTAGCTCATTTCGCACCGCCTATTTATTTTATAGGTTAATAAGCAACAAGTAAACTAATTTGCCGCATCATAATTTTATAGTAGCATATCAATTATTTGAAGTCAATGGAATCAACATAAACGACCATTAGTCAAAGTTGTGTTAAAGCGGTTTAAATAATTGAAGTCTCAATGATTCTGCTGTATAATAAGTAATGAAACTATTAATGAAAAAGGAAATCAAGTGACATTATGTCTTATTAATTCTTAACAAGGGTTTTATTGAAAAGCCCTTAAATATTATAATAGGGGGATATGTATGGTAAATATGTTATTTAGCCTATATAATTTTCATGAAAATTGGGCAAAAGAGATAGTAGTAAAATATATAAATACTGATGAGAAGGTTTTAATAATTCCGTTTTCATTTGGTGATGAAATAAGTAGTGATAAAGATTGGCAGAATTCATACAGTAAGAGTAATGGTAAATATTATGAAAGTGTTGTTACACCCTTTGTAAATTATGGAATTAAAGAAGAAAATATAAATTGGATAAACTATTTTAAAGATACAAAAGAAAATGCTAAAGTTAAGATAAGAAATAGTAATATTATATTTTTAACCGGAGGGTTACCAGATAAAATGATGTCACGCTTAATAGAGTTTGACTTAATTGATGACATTGAAAGTTTTACAGGTGTTATTATTGGCAGTAGTGCAGGTGCAATGGTTCAAATATTAGAATACCATATCACACCAGATGATGATTATCCGGCATTTTCATACAATACAGGACTAAACATGATTAACAACTTTGATATTGAAGTCCACTATGAAGGAACTGAAGTGCAAAATAAATACATAAAAAAGGTACTTGAGAAGAAAAAAGATAAAGTATATGCAATTACAAATAATGGTGGAGTAATTGTTGATAATAAAAAAATTATTTTGTTAGGAGATACTCAAATATTCAGTATACAGTAGGATGTAGTATTAAAATAAGACTAAGCCTCTATGTCGACGATGTGATGACAACAACCCCGTCCCCTTGACATATGCAATGAAGAATGATGATTGAATAAAACGTCCCGGTGTCTACAATACGCTTTGTTATTGTGCGGTTACAAAACAAAGCTCAAAAATATAAATTTGTACATGGAACCTATTCTAACTTAGAAACGTCTTATTTAAAAATGATAAAATAGGGAGTCAACATGAAAAAGAAAATATTATTAATGTTTATCATTATATTGATTGTATTAATTTTAATATGGGGATATCAGGCTAAAAGCAAACATAAAAACTATAATGAAAGAGGTACACCTGTATCGGAAGGTCTTGTTGGAGGTAAAGAAGCTTGGTATAATAATGTTATATTTGAAGATTTGAGCACAATAGCTGAAAACTCTGATTATGGAACATTCGTTTTTAAAAAGAATGGCGATTTTGTGTATTTCCCCAGCGAAAAGGATGCTTTAACAAATAAGATATCAAATGTATATCGGTATGATGGGATTTGGTATAAACATTATCAATTGAGATTGACAGTAACTAAAAGAATATTTAATAGAAGGTTATTTAATATAAGTTTCAAGGATGATGAGTTTTTCTTATATTTAGGCTACAATTGGGATGGAGATATGACATTTGATGAAAATCTTATAATCAATGGCAAGGAATTTGTCTTGCTTAACAATGAACTTACGGAAAATATAGATAAAAAACTAAGGATGGATGATGAAGTTATAGAAAAGTTTATAAAAAATTTTGATGAGGCAGGTTTACTTTTTGAGAAATAATCTCTCTTTAATATATGTAATTGCAATTACAAAATCATATTAAAGGAGTTTTTAATCATGCCAAACTATGGAGTACACGTTATTCAAAGAAGAACTGATGCTTTGAGGTCTTATGTTGTTGAAGCTACATCAGAATTAGTCCTTCCTAATTCAGCAACATATAGAGCTAATACTGTACCAGGAAGACATGGTGCGTTTCCTGAATTTATGTACGGTTTTCATTCTAAGACCGGTGGATTTGGTTTTGATGCAGGAGTCATGTATAAAGATGGAGTTTATTGGATTTTTTATGGTCCTAACTCTAAGACTGGAGAGTGGAAAGAACAGAAAATTTCAGCAGCCAAAATGGGAAGCACACTCACTTTTAATGCAAGATTGTATACAAATGGAGTTTCCATAACGGCAACTGTAGCTGGGGGTGGCTCGGCTAGTCTTGGTGGGGAAATATATTCTGCAGCTTATACTGAACTGAAGAAGGGATGTAACTTTGTTAGAGAACTCTGCATTGCTATTAATCCTGAAGATAATGATTCGTGTCTCGTTCCAACTGGAGCAGGCTTCACTTTTGCTAGTTTCAAAAAGACGGACTTAAAAATGGCAGATGGAACAATAGCTACTCTTAAATCTTCAAACAGTACTTTTGCTAAAAATATTTTTGACAGTGGAACACCTAATACAACATATTCTGGTGGTTCGTCTATCGAGGATGTCTACAATTACGTAAATGATACGGCCTATGGTAGTATTTAAATTTTGAAATAACGACAAATAAAACCGGCCTTTGCGGATGTAAGAAAGCTAACTGCAGAGACTAAAGTCACTAAGTTAACCATTAAGTGACAAATAGAATTAAAGTCAATTGAAAGTTAGCGAACTTTCGATTGACTTTTTTCTTATAGATTTGTAGTTTAAGGTATCCTACATTAGAATTGGCAATGAAAATTGCTATATTATTAAATTTGAAGGTGGAGGATATTTTTTTCCTAAACGAAGCATAGCGAGATACTGCACTTTCATACAGAAAATTTGATACTATGTATGTCTGTGAGACATATGAAGGTTATCAAAAAAAATTCCCCGAATTTTGACGGTACATAAAAGTCAAATTCGGGCAATCTTTTTAAAATTATTGTGATTTATAAGTTTGATTTTGCGATGATTTCTATATCAGCTGTTATACTTTCTGCGTCTTTTTCTTCTGTTGATTTTAGTTCTTATGTCACTGTAAACCTTTAACAGGAATATTGCCAATAGTGCGAAAATTACTACAGCTCCTATAAATTTTACAACGCTTAAGAACAATCCGCTGCCGGAGCTTTCCGTCAAAGTGCTTTTTACCTGTGTGGGTGTTATTAAATTTACGGTGCCTATAACTTTACCGTCCTGCATGAAATCAATTTTTCCAACTATATCATTTGGCTCAAGGGGAGGAGTAATTTCATTAATCATAACCTTTGATTCAATGTTTTTTGCGGAATCTTTTTTAATCAGCGTTTTGAATTCACTTTCTGTTATAGCGGAAATTTCCTTGCTGTCGCCGTTTTGAACCTTTATATTTTGAACAAATGTATTCTTATTAATCAATGTTGCACTTTCATATTCGTTAAATCCAAAATTAAACAGGTTGTGGGCATCTTGATACATTTCAAGAGATACGCCGTTCATGACAACAGCAATTAGTTCGGTACCGTTTTTTTCAGCGCTTGCAACCAACGTGTTGCCTGCTTCCGGGGTATATCCGGTCTTTACTCCTGTGGCATATTCATATTTGGGACTTATGTATGCTCCGTCAACATAAATTTGATTAGAACCTGAATTGTAAATTAATTTATTTAAGTTTGTGAAATACCGGGTTTCATTTTTTTTGTTTGTAGGCGGTATTTCATATCTTTCTGTCTGTACTATTTTCCTGAAAGTTTCATTTTTCATGGCATATTTTGTTATTAATGCCAGGTCTGCTGCTGTTGTATAATGATTATCGTCATGAAGACCGTGGGGATTTGCAAAATGTGTGTTGTAAGCACCCAGTTCCTTGGCCTTGTCATTCATAAGTTTTACAAATTCCTTCTCGCTTTTGCCGTAATGCTTAGCTATGGCTAAGGCGGCATCATTGGCTGAAGGCAGCATCAATGCGTAAAGCATATCCTTTAAAGTCAGTATTTCTCCTGCTTCTAGCGCAATGTGGCTTCCCTCAATTTCATAGGGTGTATCATCATCCACTTTGATAATGTCAGATAGTTCTCCCATTTCTAATGCCAGTATGGCTGTCATTATCTTAGTCAGGCTCGCAGGATACATTTTTTGATCTGCATTTTTTTCTGCCAGTATGGTTCCGGTATTTGCATCTATAAGCACTGCTGTTGTACATAATAAATTAGGTTCTGCATAAACTCTGCTTGTATTTAATATGAAAATAGAAAATATCAATAGACAGGCAATTACTTTTTTTATCATCTGTATACTCCTTTTAATACAAATCAAATAATAGTATAGCAGAAAATAATGGCTTTGTAATTAAAAATTTTTGATTTTTTAATAAAATAATGTATAATGTATTTGTGGTATGTCTAATAATTGCAAAAATGGGGGTTTTATGAACAATCGTCTTTATAATAAAGGACTTGTGATTGTTTTAATCATTGCATTATTAATTATGACTGCTGTGGGGATTAAACTTTCAGACAAGGAAGAAGAAATGATCTTTACCGGATTTGAGAAAACCGTGAGTGAAGATAAAGAATTAACAGAAGTAAAAACTTCAGGTTACATATTTGTTGATATAGACGGGGCGGTAAAAAATCCCGGAGTATATCAGCTTACAGATGGAGACAGAGTCAATGATGCCATAATAATGGCAGGAGGTTTGACAGAGCATGCCTATACTAAGAACCTCAACAAGGCCAGAAAAATATCGGATGGAGAAAAGATATACATTCCGGCAGAAGGCGAAATTGAAAGCTCTTCAAACAGCTCCGGATTAATAAATATTAATACGGCTTCAATCAGTGAGTTAATGTCACTGCCGGGCATAGGTGAAGTTTATGCCCAAAGAATAATTGATTACAGAAGTTCAAAACTTTTTGGTTCTGTAGAAGAAATTAAAAATATAGAAGGAATCGGAGAAAAAACCTTTGAGAAAATCAAAGAACTTATAACAATAGATTAGAGAGGTGCATTATGTCTATAGAAAACGTACGACTTACGCAAATGACAAAGTCATCAGGCTGAGCAGCTAAAATAGGTCCTGAGACCCTTGCTCAAGTTTTGAGCAAGCTGCCTAAATTTAAAAATGATAAATTGATAGTTGGTTTGGAAACCTCCGATGATGCATGCGTATATAAAATAAATGATGAATTGGCAATGATACAGACTGTGGATTTTTTTACTCCTGTTGTCGATGATCCGTACACCTTCGGACAAATTGCAGCAGCCAATTCCTTAAGCGACATTTATGCTATGGGAGGGGAACCGGCTCTGGCATTAAATATAATAGGATTTCCAAACTGCCTCAGCCCTGATGTGATGGCTGAAATATTAAAAGGCGGTGCCAGTAAAGTTATAGAAGCAGGGGCTACAATTGCAGGAGGACACTCTGTTGAGGATGATGAGCCGAAATACGGTATGTGTGTGACAGGCTTCATTAAACCGGACAAAGTTTTAAAAAATTACGGAGCAAAATCCGGAGATGTTCTGATTCTTACAAAACCGGTGGGAACAGGCATAATAAATACTGCATATAAAGCTGAATTGTGTTCCAAGGAAACAGAAAATAAAGCAATTCATGTCATGGCGTCTCTAAACAAAAACGCAAAGAGAGTCATTGAACACTATCCTGTAAGCTGCTGCACAGATATTACAGGATTCGGCCTTGCGGGACATTCTGCGGAAATGGCAGAAGCCAGTGAGGTAACTTTCATAATAGACATAAAAAAGGTTCCTGTTATAGGGAATGTGTTTGACTATGCAGAAATGGGTCTTGTGCCTGCGGGAGCCTACAGAAACAGAAAATATTTCAGTGACAGGGTATGTGTTGATGGCGTTGAAGAGCGTTATGTGGATTTAGCATTTGATCCTCAAACATCAGGAGGACTTTTGTTGGCTGTAAATGAAAAATATACGGAGGAAATTCTGGGGAAATTAAGGGAAAGTCTAGACACCGAATTTGCTGTTGTAGGAAATGTTACGGAAAAAAAGGATAAATACATTATAATCAAAGAGTAATCCTAAACGAAAGGGAGCTATAATGGAGAAAAACAAATACTACAGATTAATTCCGAAGATTGATGTCCTTATGGAGTCTGACGAAATAAAAAGTCTTTGCAATAACATAAGCAGAGAATATGTTTTGGAATCCGTGAGAATGGTTACGGATAATTTAAGAGAATTCATTAACAATTCAAATAATGAAACGGAAATTGAAAAGAAAATTGACAGTGTAACTGAAGATATTAAAAAAGAAGTTAAAAGCTACACATCATTTAATATGAAAAGAGTTGTAAACGGTACAGGAACCATTTTGCATACAAACCTGGGCAGGGCAGTTATTTCAAAAAATACTGCGGACAGGATTCAACAGCTGGTTACCGGCTATTCAAACCTGGAATATGATCTGGGGGAAGGTGCAAGAGGTTCCAGATACTCACATTTCGAAAAAATAATCACCAAAATAACTGGTGCAGAGTCCGCCATGGCTGTAAACAACAATGCAGCAGCCGTCCTGCTGATACTTTCAGCTCTTTGTAAGGATAAGGAAGTTGTTGTATCAAGAGGAGAGCTTGTTGAAATAGGAGGATCTTTCAGGGTGCCTGAAGTAATGTCTCAAAGCGGATGCAAGTTGGTGGATGTGGGAACAACCAATAAAACTCATTTATATGATTATGAAAATGCAATCAATGAAGAAACTAAGGCTCTGCTGAAAGTACATACAAGCAATTACAAAATTGTCGGATTTACTGAATCAGTTACCGTAGAGGAACTTGCGGAGCTTGCCCACAAGCACGGTATTCCTGTCATTGAAGATATCGGAAGCGGTGTGCTGGTTGATTTAAGCAGATACGGTCTTGAATATGAGCCGACAGTACAGGCATCTATTAAAGCAGGAGCTGATATTGTTTGCTTCAGCGGTGACAAGCTGCTGGGAGGACCGCAGGCAGGAATCATAGTCGGGAAAAAAGCGCTGATAGACAAAATTAAGAAACACCCGCTGACTCGCGCGCTCAGAATAGACAAATTTACTGCCATAGCTTTAGAATGCGTGTTCCATGAATACATAGATGAAAAAAGAGCGGTAAAAAATATTCCTGTTTTGAATTTAATCAACAGAAGTATTGACGACATAAAAAATCATGCGGATACATTGCATAAAAGACTTACTGCCGAAGTTGGAGAACACTGCGAAATTACCGTAGAGGGCTGTGAATCCCAAATAGGTGGAGGTTCGCTGCCCCTTGAGAGAATAAACAGTTTCGCCTTATCCATAAGGCCGCTCAATATGACTACCGCAGCTCTTGAAAAACAATTGAGGCACATGGAAACACCTGTAGTCGGAAGAGTAGTAAATGACTTTTTCCTCATAGACTTAAGAACCATTCTTGAAGGAGAAGAAGAAATAATATTAGAAGTTTTTAAAAACATATTCAAATGATGCGGAGGTAAAATGAAAAACATCATAATTGGCACAGCAGGACATATCGATCATGGTAAAACCACTTTAATTAGGGCATTGACCGGAAGGGAAACAGACAGATGGGAAGAAGAAAAAAGAAGGGGTATTACCATAGATTTAGGATTTACTTATTTTGATCTTCCTGACGGAAACAAAGCAGGAATAATTGATGTGCCCGGTCATGAAAAATTTATTAAAAATATGCTTGCCGGAGTAATAGGAATGGACCTGGTCCTTTTAGTCATATCCGCAGATGAAGGAATGATGCCTCAAACGGTTGAGCATTTAAATATACTTAATCTTCTCGGAGTAAAAAAAGGAATTGTAGTTCTTACAAAGTATGATTTAATAGACCCTGAGTGGCTTGAGCTTGTCAAGGAGGATATAAAGGAAGGATTGAAGGAAACATTTCTGGAGGATTCCCCCATTGTCGAGGTATCATCAAAAACAGGCTACGGCATAGATAATCTGGTTAATATAATAGTCCAGCAAACAGAAACTGAGGTGGAGGAAAGGAATGTAAACACAATTCCGAGACTGCCCATTGACAGGGTTTTCTCCATAACAGGCTTTGGAACGGTTATAACAGGAACATTAATTTCAGGAAGTCTGAAAAAAGGTGATGAAGTAGAAATATACCCAGTTAATAAAATAAGCAAAATCAGAAATATTCAAGTTCATTCCCATGATGCAGAAAAAGCACTTGCGGGACAAAGAACTGCAATAAATTTATCCAATATTAAGAAGTCAGAAATTTACAGAGGGTGTGTAATTGCGCCTGTAAATTCAATGAAAAACACAATGATGTTGGATGTAAAATTAAATTTGTTGAAAAGCTCACGGCGAATCGTAGAAAACCGCTCAAGGCTTCATCTTTATACCGGAACTTCGGAAATTCTGTGCAGAATTGTACTCCTTGACAGGGATGAGCTTTCTCCCGGGGAAAGCTGCTATGCACAGCTCAGGCTGGAAGAAGAGGTGGCCGTAAGAAGAGGAGACAAGTTCATTGTGAGATTTTATTCTCCCATGGAAACAATAGGAGGAGGAGAAATAATTGAACCTGTGCCGCTTAAAAAGAAAAGATTTGACGACAAGCTCATTGAAGAGCTAAAGATTAAAGAAAAGGGAAGCAGCACAGACGTAATTGAAAAAATCATAAGGGAAAATTCAAAGAATGTTCCAACGGTTGCAGAAATAGCAAAAATTACGGCCTTAGCAGAGGAAGAAATAAAAAACAGCGTTGAGATTTTGGAAGAAGAAGAAAAAGTTACTTCCTTCAGTCTGAAAAATGACAAATATATATGGCACAAAAGTTATGAGAGAGAAATGGAGGAAGGTATTGAAAAATATCTTTATAATTATCATGAAAACAACAAATATGCAAAGGGAGCCAAGAAGTCTGAAATAAAAAGCAGGTATCTTCCTAAGCTGAAACAGAATGTATTTGATCTTGTAATAAATTCCTTTGCTGAAAAAGGGTTGATAAAACAAGAAGGAGAATATATATCCCTGCCTTATTTCCAAATCCAATATGATGATGTTTACAAAAAATGCGAAAGCACCATAATAAAAGCTTTGGAAGAAGCTAAATTTGAATTTGTAAAGCAGGAAGATCTGATTTTAAAAACCAACAACAAGAAAGCTGAAGAAATTATCGCTTTAATGCTTGATGAGAAAAAGCTGGTTAAAATTAATGAGGTCGGTATAACTACAGATGAAATTTACAACGATGCTAAAAACTTGTTAATTGAATTTATTAAGAAAAATTCAAAAATTACTGCGGCAGAATACAGAGATTTATTAAATACCAACCGAAAAGCAGCAATCGGTCTTCTTGAGCACTTCGACATGCAAAGGGTCACCAAAAGGGTTGGAAATGACAGAATCTTGTTTTAAATTTCAGTACCTGACAGGTTGATGAATCAAGATTTTCCTTGACAATTTCTGCAGTTCAATGTAAGATTAGTTAAAAGTTTAATTTTTGTAACAAAATAATTTAGGGAGCGTAACAAATGAAGGTGTTGATAGTAGATGACGAGCTTTTATTGATTAAAGGGCTTAAGTACAGCTTGGAGCAAGATGGCTATGAAGTTGACTCAGCTCTTGAAGGCAATGAAGCATTAAGAAAAATTTCATTGAATGAATTTGATATAGTGGTTCTTGATCTGAATCTACCTGATATGGATGGACTTGAAGTTTGTCAAAAAATAAGAGAAATATCAAATGTTCCGCTTCTCATATTGACTGCAAGCAACGAAGACATGAATAAAATATTAAGTTTGGAATACGGTGCGGATGATTATGTTACAAAACCCTTTAACATATTGGAATTAAAAGCAAGAATAAAAGCTATTCTCAGAAGGACAAAGGGATTAACGCAAAAACCAAACGAACAGACAATTGTGGTTGATGATTTTATTATAAATGCATTAGGAAGAAAAGTCAGCCTTCACGGACAGGAAATAAATCTTACGGCAAAGGAATTTGACTTGTTGCTTTTACTTGCAACGAACCCCGGAAAGGTGTTCTCAAGAGAAGAACTTTTGGAAATAATTTGGGGTTATGAGTATTTCGGCGATTTAAGAACCGTTGATGTCCATGTGAGAAGGCTGAGAGAAAAAATAGAAAACAAAAATAAAAATTATGAATATATACTCACAAAATGGGGTGTGGGTTACTATTTCAGAAATATTCATTGATATGGGTTTAGATTGAACCTCAAGTAAAACTTCGAAAAACTTATATTAAATTATTTATTAGAATTTGAAAAAATATTTTAAATATATTTTAAAAATACATATTGACAAAACTTTAGACTTATGGTATTTTTTTATAGAAAATATATCAGAGGTTCTCAAATTATGAAAAAATTTAAATTATGCCAGGTACAATTAAATACTGAGAAGTATATTAATATAAAAGAATATATATTATATAAAAAATAGCTGTCGCTTATGCGGCAGCTATTTTTTTGTGTCATACAAAATTTTAATAAATATGACTGTGGAGGAAAATATGAAAGGCAGGCTAATACTTGAAAACGGACAGATTTTTGAAGGCTGGTGCTTCGGAAAAGCATCAGATGCTGTAGGAGAGGTTGTATTCAATACAGGAATGACGGGATACCAGGAAATATTGACGGATCCGTCTTATTACGGGCAGATAGTTACAATGACATACCCCTTAATTGGAAATTATGGTACAAACTTGGATGATCTGCAGTCAAATTCACCAAAGGTTAAGGGGTTTATTGTGAGAGAATTGTGCAAGGTTCCGAACAATTTCAGATGTGAGGTTGATTTGGATGTTTATCTGCAAAAAAATAATATAGCCGGAATTGAGGGCATTGATACCAGGCAACTGACTAAAATAATAAGAGATTCAGGTACCATGAAAGGAATAATAACATCAAGAGATTTAAGCAGCGAAGATATAGAAAATTACTTAAGAAGCTTTTCAAACAGTAAAGCTGTTGATATGGTAACCACGAAGGAAATAAAAACCATGGGTGAAGGAAATATAAGGGTAGGTGTTTTAGACTTTGGGATAAAATCAAACATTTTGAATTCATTAGTTGAAAGAGACTGTTCTCTTACAATTTTTCCTGCCCACACGGGAGCGGAAGAATTGATGAAATATAATCTCGATGGAATTTTTCTGTCAAACGGTCCCGGTGACCCCACAGATTTATCTGACGTCATAGATATGGTAAAATTCATGGCAGGCAAGTTGCCTATTGCGGGCATATGCCTGGGGGTTCAAATAATAGGTCTTGCTCTTGGAGCAAAGACGGAAAAAATGAAGTACGGACACAGAGGTTGCAATCACCCTGTCAAAAATTTAAAAACAGGCAAGGTAAGCATAACTTCTCAAAACCATGGCTATGTTGTTAACAAAGAATCCCTGCCGGATGATTTGGAAATAACCCATATAAATATAAATGACGGAACAGTTGAAGGATTAATGCACAGGACACTTCCTCTTATGGGTGTTCAGTATCATCCGGAAGCGTCCCCCGGTCCCCATGACTCAAATATAATTTTTGATGATTTTGTAAAAATGTATAAGGAGAAAAATTATGGCGTTAAATAAAGATATAAAAAAAGTATTGGTTATAGGCTCAGGCCCTATTATTATAGGACAGGCAGCCGAATTTGACTATTCAGGAACACAGTGCTGCAGGACATTGCGGGAAGAAGGAATTGAAACAGTATTGATAAATTCTAATCCTGCAACCATAATGACAGACGCCGACATTGCAGACAAAGTATACATTGAACCCCTGACTGCAGAATACGTTGAAAAGATAATTGCTAAGGAAAGACCGGACAGCGTAATTGCCGGTATGGGAGGGCAAACTGGACTTAATCTGACCGTGGAGCTTTTCGATAAGGGAATATTGGACAAATATGGAGTGAAAGTAATAGGAACAAGCGTAGAATCAATTAAAACAGGTGAAGACAGGGAAAAGTTCAAGGATATGATGAATAAAATTAATGAGCCCATTGTTGATTCAGAAATAGTTACGGATTTGGAATCTGGAGTTAATGTTGCTTCAAGAATCGGCTACCCCATAATTATACGCCCTGCTTATACACTGGGAGGCACGGGAGGCGGAATTGCCAACAATGAAGAAGAGCTTGTTGAAGTGCTGTCCGCAGGCCTTCAACTCAGCATGAATAAGCAGGTTTTAGTCGAAAAAAGTATTAAAGGATGGAAGGAAATCGAGTATGAAGTAATGCGGGATAAAAACGGAACATGTATTACCATATGCAACATGGAGAACTTTGATCCGGTAGGAGTTCACACAGGGGACAGCATTGTAGTTGCACCTTCACAGACACTGTCTGATGTGGAATACCAAATGCTCAGAACAGCATCAATAAAAATAATTGATGCCATTGGAATTGAAGGAGGATGCAATGTCCAGCTTGCTTTAAATCCAAAAAGCTTTGAGTATGCAGTAATCGAAATTAACCCAAGGGTCAGCCGCTCATCAGCCCTTGCGTCTAAAGCCACAGGCTATCCCATAGCAAAAGTGGCAACAAAGATAGCTCTGGGCTACAATCTTGACGAAATTATAAATCAGGTAACAGGCAAAACCTATGCAGCATTTGAGCCGACACTGGATTATGTTGTGCTGAAAATTCCAAAGTGGCCTTTCGATAAATTCTTCAGGGCTAAGAGAACGCTCGGAACAAAGATGATGGCTACAGGCGAGGTTATGGCAATAGGAAGTTCCTTTGAACAGGCGCTTTTAAAAGCTGTGCGTTCACTTGAAATCAAGCAGTACACCCTGTACAGCGAAAAAATAGCACAAAAAAGCATGGTTGATTTAAAGGCAAGAGTCCAGACTCCCGATGATGAAAGATTGTTTTGCCTTGCAGAACTTATGAGGAGAGGCTACCGCATAGGAAAAATTCAAGAACTTACAGGCGTTGATAAATTTTTTCTGCACAAGATATTAAATATAGTTGAAGAGGAAGAGCTATTAAGAAATTCATCCATAGAACAACTTGATTGCAACTGGCTGAAGAAGCTTAAAAAAATGGGATTTTCCGATAAAGGTATAGCTGGTTTAATAAGTTCCGTTCCAGAGGAAATTTACCAAATGAGATTAAAGAACGATATTGTGGCCGCATACAAGATGGTTGATACCTGTGGCGGAGAATTCGAAGCAGTTTCACCTTATTACTATTCAACCTATGATGAGTATGACGAGGTTAAAATATCTGATAAAAAGAAGATTTTAGTAATAGGCTCAGGTCCCATACGGATTGGCCAGGGCGTTGAATTTGACTACTGCTCTGTGCACAGTATATTTGCGCTGGCTAAATGCGGCGTTGAGACAATAATTGTAAACAACAATCCAGAAACAGTGAGCACAGATTTTGATATTGCCGATAAACTTTATTTTGAACCCTTGACTGAGGAAGATGTACTTAATATTGTAAATAAAGAGAAACCGGACGGAGTAATACTCCAATTTGGGGGTCAGACTGCAATTAAGCTTGCTAACTTCTTTAAAGAAAAAAATATTCCTATACTTGGAACAGACCCTGAACAAATAGATATGGCAGAAGACAGGGAGAAATTTGATGCAATTCTTGAAGATTTAGGAATCAAAAGACCGAATGGAAAAGCCGTGACAAATATGAAGGACGGCAAGGAGGCTGCTAAAAAAATAGGTTATCCTGTTCTTGTAAGACCTTCATATGTTCTCGGAGGACAGGGAATGGAAATTACATACACAGAGAATGACCTGGAAAATTATCTGCAAAGTGCGTTCAACAGTGATTCAAAAAATCCGGTATTGATTGACAAATATCTTGTTGGCCGTGAAATAGAAGTCGATGCCATATGTGATGGAGAAGATGTGCTCATACCCGGTATTATGGAGCATTTAGAAAGGGCAGGGATACACTCTGGAGACAGTATTTCAATATATCCGCCTAAAAACTTAAGCAGTGAAATAAAAGAGAAGCTTGCCGTAATAACAAAAAAAATAGCCAATGCATTAAAAACGGTCGGTATGGTAAATATACAGTTTATTGAATATGAAAATGAACTTTATATAATCGAAGTAAACCCACGTTCAAGCAGGACGGTGCCCTATATCAGCAAGGTTACGAAAATTCCGATGATTGAAATTGCAACAAGAGTCATGCTCGGAGAAAAATTAAGAGATATGGAATATGGCACAGGCTTGTTTAAAGAAACTGATTTGGCTGCAATAAAGGTTCCGGTATTTTCTACACAGAAGCTGGATGGTGTGGAAGTCAGTCTTGGCCCTGAAATGAAATCAACAGGCGAAGTCCTGGGTGTGGGTAAAAGTTACAATGAAGCCCTATTCAAAGGCTTTACGGCTGCCGGATTCAAAATGCCTGACAAAGATAAAATAATTCTTGCTACCATAAGAGACAGAGATAAAGAAAACTTTAAGCCTGTTGCGTTAAAATTAGACAAACAGGGATATAATTTTGCGGCCACTGAGAAAACAGCCCAATATCTCAATGATAACGGAATTAGTGCGATAACTGTTAAAAAGGCGAGTGAAGAAAAACCTAATATTATTGATTTAATAAGAAGCGGCAGTGTAGGATTTGTAGTTGATATTCCTACAAAAGCTAATGATTCAAATACTGACGGCTTCAGAATCAGAAGATCAGCAATAGAGGCTTCCGTAAATGTATTTACTTCTTTGGACACAGTATCTGCTCTGGCAGAAATTATGGAATTAGGCATTACGGATAAGGATGTTGATGTTTATGACATCAGTATAAAAAATAAATGCTTGAAATAATTTTTTTAGTATGTTATCATTAGTTCCGATGGGGATAGATAGGTGCTGGTGTGCCTCCTGGTCTTCAAAATCAGTCGCGGGGCGTTAATCCGTCCTGGGTGGGTTCAATTCCCACATATTCCCGCCATTTAAGGAGAATAACGATGCATAAAAATGTATTGGTATGTGTTACGCAGCAAAAAACATGTGAGAAGCTCATACAGCAAGGAGCAGAGTTATCAAAAGAGCATTCAGCCAACCTTTATGTATTGCATGTGGTAAATGAAAATGATAAACTATTGTATAACTTCAGCGATGGAGATGCATTAGAATATCTATTCAGAATTACAAAGGATGTAGGAGCGGAGTTAACGGTTAAAAGATCAAAGGATGTTATAAAAACGGTTGTAGATTTTGCAGATGAAATGCAAATCACACACATTGTTTTAGGCAGTTCGAGAGAAAAAGATCCTGCAAATAATTTCGTATCAAAATTGCAGAGGAAACTTCCGGACAGAGAATTTGTGCTGTAATATGAACAGATTTTATTTGATATTCAAGTTCTTGTTTGATAAAAACATACCGCTTAAAGAAAAATGGTGGATTATACTACCTTTGATTTATATCTTAAGCCCGGTAGACTTAATACCTGCCCCTATATTGGGATTCAGCATTATTGACGATGCAGTAATGCTCATCTACTTACTCAGTGTTGTTGTTGGTAAAACAAAAAGATACTATGGCAGTAATGATAAAAAGCAACATAAACAAAAAGAAAACATTGTAGAGAATGTAGAATACGAAATAAAAAACGATGAGGACGAATGATGAATTCGTCCTTATTATATTGCTCTGAAATCATTTTTTAAGTTCATAATCCTTGATATATTTATTTAGACTCAAAAATTTTCCAAAATATTAAAATATTATTAAAAATATCTTTATTTTTGTCGAAATTATTGTTAATATATAATTGGATTACTATATAAGGAGGGTGGCTTATGAATAATAATTATAAGATTATCCGCACTATTTTTGAAAATGTATTCCAAAGGGTATTGGAGTGCAAGGATAATGATACGGGCGACATATTTTACAGCAATATAATAACAAGCCAAAAGGTTATAAATCTAATAAATCTAGAAGAATTAAAAAGTATTTCATCCAACATCTTGGAATGCTACAATACAGAGGACCGCATATACATATATACTAAGCCCTTAAAAACCGAACACAAGGGATTAAGAGAATACTTAACAAATAACTTAACTTTAAAACAGCAATTCGGCTTGTCGGAGAATGTTATAAACCTTGCACAGAATATATTTAACATGACAGATGTGGTGCAGCAGAAAATTCTTGATGTAGATAAACTATATGTTGATTCTGACAACAGAGTCTATGTGGACTGCAATCTTATATTCGAGCAGGAATATGACATTGCAGACAATGAAACCTTTAAAAGATTGGGAAATATGATTCATTTTATTTTTTCAGGCACTGAAATCCTTGATTACAATATTTCTGACGCTATTGCGCCGGATATTTTAAAAATCATTGTCAGATGTCTGACGAAAGAGTATATATTTCCAAATGATGTGTTGCAAGAAATGAAGAACTCTCCGATATATTCCATGATTTTCGGCATTGACAATCACAAAGAAAAAGCATTGTCCAATGATAAAAGTTTAAAAGAAAGCAAGGAAGCCAAGGAACAAGCAGATTTTAATCAGCTTGAAAATTTAAAGACTGTATATGAAGAAGCAGCTGTAGATCTTTATCCCGAAGATGACACTTCTGTTTTCGATATATTTGTAAATGATAATAATCCGCCCAAGCCAAGCAATAAACCAAGTAATCATTTTACAAAGAAAGAAATAATAAGGGCGGCCGTTTCAATTTTGATTGTTGTTATTGTACTTCTTGCAGGAAATAAATTAATAAAGAAGTTATCTACGGGCGAAAAAGCAAATTCAGACAATGTTCAGAACAATACTGGAAATTCTGAAGTGACTCCGCCTCCAGAGGAAGGTGCTTCAGAAGAATCTCAGACAACCCAGTCTGAAATATCAGATTCAACAGAAATGTATTTTAACGATAAGCTTTTAAAAAACATTGGATATACAGGCAGCAAGGCTGAGGTTGACAGTAATATTTATGTTGAGGGCAAGAATTCGCTGGTAGTGGCCAATGAAGGAGAGGAAAAAACAAAAGCATTGTTTGCTGCTGTAGATTTCAAGGATGAAAAATTTAATTATATGCTAAAAAAACAGATTGGAATAGCAGCTAAAATGAAATCTGAATCTGAGGTGACTGTGCAGGTTGTTCTCGAAGCATATAAGAATGGCTCGCTGACATCTAATTTTCATACATCTGTTAAAGTTTCAAATGACATATGGTCTCAATTTACGGTTCCTATAAACGTAACAGATGCCGATTCGTTAAATATTTATGTAGAATATGAAGGAAAAAACAAGGTTTGGATAGATTCCGTATATATAGATGTTATTAAGTAAGCAGAAATATCTTTGCGGGGACCAACTTTTCGGGGACGGTTCTTTNNCTAAGCTTAGTCCCAAAAAGAACCGTCCCCGAAAAGCTGCTAGCAGGCTGTTAAAAAATTTTTAAGAAATAATTAAATTATCAGAACTTTTTTACTACAATTTACGTCATATAAATGGACTGTTCTTTAAAAGAGGTGGAATATGGAAATCATAAAAATGGAGAATGTCTCCAAACTTTACAAATCTGGCCAGATTCAGGTTGAAGCGTTAAAGAATATATCATTTGTCATAAAGGAAAAGGAATTTGTTTCTATTATGGGACCTTCAGGTTCAGGAAAGTCTACCCTGCTTAATGTAATCGGGTGTCTGGATCAAGCCACAGGCGGATCTTATGAACTGTCAGGTAACCTTGTAGATAAAGTTAGCGATTCGAAAATGTCAGAAATAAGAAATATGTTCATTGGATTTGTATTTCAAAATTTTCATTTGCTTCCAAGGATGAATGCTATAAAAAATGTCGAAATTCCTCTTATTTACAGAGGAATGAACGCCAAGACAAGAAGGGAGCTTGCTGAAAATGCATTAGAGCAGGTAGGACTTAAGGAGCGAATGCACCATTTGCCTTCCCAAATGTCCGGCGGTCAGCAGCAAAGAGTTGCAATAGCAAGGGCAATAGTGGGAAACCCGTCAATTATACTGGCAGATGAGCCTACCGGTGCCCTGGATACAAAAACCGGAGATTTAATAATGGAGTTATTTATTGAATTAAATCAAAAAAAATCAATGACAATCGTGCAAGTAACACATGAAGAGGAAATTGCCGAATACGGCAGCAGAATTATCAGATTGGTGGATGGCGAAATAGTGTCTGATGAAAGTAGCGGAGGTAAAGTAAATGTATAAAAAAGTAATTTCAATCGCAGTTGTTTTAGCAATAGTATTTTTTGGAGGTATTTTTACCGCCAAACATTTGGTCCCTGATTCTTCTCAGGTATCCACAGGGCCGAGGTATTCCACAAAGCCGGTGGAAAAAGGGGATATCGTTCAGGGGGTTAATCTTACAGGACAGTTAAACGGAAACTGGGGCGGATCAATTACCGCACCTAAGCCTGAAGGCGTTACCGACTCAAACGGGTCACCTGTAAGTGTTACATATACTATTGAAGAAGTGTTTGTAAGCCCGAACCAAATGATAAAAAAGGGTGATAATCTGGTTAGACTGTCTGCTTCCAATTTAGGGGATATACTGGATGATTTGACAAAGAGCATACAGAAAAAGCAGGAAGATATACAGGAAAAAAATGAAGCCGTAAAAAAAAGCATCAGTGATCTGGGAAAGAAAATAAACAGGAATATCACTGATATTAATCAGGTCAATGCAACTGACGGCATAGTTATCAGCGCACCTATAAAGGGACGACTCCTGGACTTTACAATTGAAGAAGGAGACAGAGTTGAAAATGCTTTAGTCGGAACAATTGTTGATGACAGCAAGGTTAAAATTTCCTTTAAGGTAAATACATACGAGTATGAAAACTTAAAAGTGGGTCAGAAAGTCATGCTGCAGTTCAGGAAACCATTGGAAGGCGGAGGTTCCCAGACTGCTTTTGACGGTTTTTACATGGGAAAGATAACTAAGCTTAATTCCAATGCCGTACCAAATGCCGATGGCATGACATATGTACATAACGGAGAAATAGAGGCTGATAATCCGGGTCTTGTTCAAAAAGGCATGCTTGCAGGAATTTACACAGAAAGCGGCGGATTTCCCGGCACAGCATTTTCATATAACGGAACAGTTAGTTCATATGTGAATGAGAAAAAGGTTTATACAACTCTTTATTCCAGCAATGATGATACAAACATTATTGCTACTGAAGTCCCTGTTAATGCCAATGAATTTGTAGAAGAAGGAGATATACTGGTGCGCATTGCAGGAAACGATGTGGCAGCATCAATACAGCAGGATGTAGATGCTATCAGTGCAAAATACAAAGAAATTGACGACATAAACGATGAAATTGAAAACATATATAAAAAAATAGACAAGGTTTCAGATCTTACTACAAAGCTTATGGTAACTGCTCCTGCCGACGGAATGGTTTCATATGTAAATTACAATGTGGGTGATACCATACAGGCATCTGATTCAAGCGACCAGTGGTCACTGCAGTTAATGGATATGTACAACACCAATGAAATGTATGTTAACACTAATGTGTCTGACCTTGATGTTCTTTATATAAGACAGGATGCTCCTGTGGATGTAACGGTGGATGCGCTTCCGGGTGAAAAATTTGAAGGCACGGTAATGAGATTCGATCAGTATACAGACAGAGACGGAAAGACTGTTTACAATGTTCAAATAAAAGTTGAGGGAAGAGAAGGCCTGAGACCCGGAATGAATACAAACTGCTTCGTTAATTCGGGAGAGGCATTTGATACTCTGCTTGTGCCTATTGAAGCCGTATTTGAAGAAAACGGAATACAGAAGGTTGAAATTTTAAACAGTGATAATCAACCTGAGGCTGTAGAAATAGAAGTAGGCTTAATGAATAACAAGTATGTCGAAGTTTTAAGCGGTTTAGAGGAGGGGCAGCTCGTTGTTACAGGCAGCACTAAGGATTTAATGCCGAGCCAGTCCGTGCCGGAGAATGATTCGCTGCTGCCAACTACAAATCAATAAGGAGTGATGACAATGCAAGATAAAGGAAAAATTTCATCTCTTCTTGTAAGAACGAAATTTTCTGCCTTAATGGCATTTGACGGAATAAAATCCAATTTGCTGAGAACATTTCTTACCGTGCTTGGTATATCAATTGGAGTTGCTGCTGTTATTAGCCTTATGGGCATCGGCGAAGGAGCGAGAAGGTCTATAGTTTCTCAATTTGAAAGCCTCGGCGAAAATGTTATAGTAATTAAATCAAATGCCGAAAATGTTACTTTTGAAGCCGAAGAAGCCGAAGAAATACCTGAAAGAGTTACAGGAATTGAATATGCAACGCCTGTTGTTTACACCGAAGAAACACCTGTAAGGTGGAGACGAGATGAAAGTAAAATGAATATTGTAGGTGTAAACCAGTATTATCCTGAAATAAAAGATCATCCGGTTATGACAGGCAACTTCTTTACTTCTCTCCATGTAAAGCAAAGATCTCCTGTTGCGGTATTAGGATACAATGTTGCAAACAATTTATTAAACGGAAGAAGCCCCGTGGGCCAGGCAATTAAAATAAACGGTATTAATTATCTCATAGTCGGCGTGCTTTCTGAAAAAGGAGAAGGCAAAGGCGACGGCATTGATGATAAAATAGTTATACCATATACATCTGCCATGAAAATTGCAAATACAAAAAATATCCTGGAAATTTGGGCAAAATCCAACAGTGCTGAAGACGCGGAGCTTGCAATGGTACAGTTGGGAAGGATTTTCAAACGAAAAGTCGGCCTTGGAAATAATATACGTCCTGCTGACAGCCAGGGTCAGGAAAATCCAAACGGCGGCGGAGAAGTAGCTGTTGAAGAGCCTGTTGAGCCCATGCCTGAGCCTGAGCCAGAAGTTCCGGGAAAAGACGAAAATGTATTTGAAAAGGGAGAAGAGCCTCTCACTATTACAAGTTTAAACAACCTGGTTAAAGAAGCCGATCAGGCAAACCGTATAATGACAGTATTGCTTGGAGGAATAGCGGCAGTATCATTGCTGGTAGGCGGTATTGGAATTATGAACATAATGCTTGTTGCGGTTACTGAAAGAACCAGTGAAATAGGTGTAAGAAGAGCATTGGGAGCAAAAAAGGAAGACCTTCTGATTCAGTTTTTGCTTGAAGCAGTCTATGTAAGTATAATCGGATGTGTTGTCGGTCTTGTAATCGGAGCATGGGCGGTACAGATTGTTTCCAACTATGGTCTTGCCGCAGTAGTAAGCTTTGATTCGGTAAAGATTGCAGTATTTGTTGCTTTGTCATCCGGGTTATTATTTGGCGTATATCCTGCAATAAATGCGTCGAGTCTCCCGCCTGTTGAAGCATTAAAGAGACAATAAGTTATTTGATAAAAGAGGTTTTGTTATACCAAAACCTCTTTTATAATCCTAAACCCGTTTTTCAGAGTGTTTTTTCTGAAAAATGGAGGTAGGTCTTATACAGCGCAATCCAAATTTATGTGAGTGGCAGCGGGCAAATAAATTGGTGATGAAGCCTGTTAAAATTATAAAAATTATTATATAATTAATAAAAAACAAAGGAGGGTCAGTATGATATTTACAGGCAGTATTGAAGCGCCAACAATAATAAAATCTTTTTTTATTGTTATGGCTCTTTTGATGTTTCGAAATTTCATAACAAACATCATAATAAAATTGATTAGAAAGCTTACGAATAAGTACAATTTAAAAAATATTTCATTAATTGTTGATTCAGTTGAAAAAACTCTTTTGAATTTTATTACTTGCTCGGCAATATATTTAGGATTAATAGTTTTTCCGTTTAATGCATCCTTATATCTATTTATAAACAGAATATACAGAGCTTTGATCATAATAACAGTGACGAATGTCTTGCTGAAAATTGTTACTTCATATTCGGAGGTTTTAAATACCAATTATTTAAAAGACATCCAAAATGAAAAGGCACAGATGACTAAGACCGTGTTTCCTATTATGTCCAAGCTTATAAAATCTGTAATTATAATTATAGCGGTTGTTGCTATAGCAGTTGAATTTAATTTCAAACAGTTAAGCAGCATTCTTGCAGGGCTGGGAATAGGAGGTGCTGCTCTGGCACTTGCTTCTCAGGATATAATAAAGAATTTTTTCGGAGGATTTGTAATACTTACTGACAAATCTTTCAGCGTTGGAGACTGGATTAAGGTTGATACATTTGAAGGTACAGTTGAAGAGCTTGGCCTCAGAAGCACTAAAATAAGAACAATTGAGAAAGAATTAGTGGTTGTGCCGAATTCGAGATTCGCTGACAGAGAGGTAATTAATTTCAGCATAAGAGAAAACAGAAGAGTAAGCTTTGTTTTGGGAGCTTCCTACGGGACACCTCCGGAAAAACTGAAAATATTAATTGATAATATTAAAAATATGCTTGATAGACATCCCCTGGTTAAACAAGATTCAGCCCTTGTGAAACTTTCTAATTTCGGCTCAAGTTCTATGGAGATTGCAGTTCAGTATTTGACCAATACGGCCGATTATAAAGAGTATATGGAAATAAAAAATGACATCAATTTTAAAATAATTGATATATTTAGTGGGGAAAACATTGAATTTGCACTTACGAGCATGAACATCCATATTAATAAATAATTTAATAAAATTGTATATTTAATAGCAAAGTTTGGTAAAATAGTAAGAAATGGAGATAATTATGGAATTTAATTTAGTGGTTGGATTAAAAGAAAAACAGGAAAAAACAGTAACAATGAATGATACGGCAAAAGTATTCGGCAGCGGAGCAGCAGAAGTTTTTGCAACACCCATGATGATAGGCCTCATGGAAGCAGCTTCTATGAATGCTGTTAAAAGGTATTTGCCTGAAGGCTTCTCAACAGTTGGAATAAGCGTGAACATAAAGCACATCAGCGCAACTGCAGTGGGAAAAAGGGTGTGGGCTGAAGCTGAACTGGTTGAAGTCGACAGAAAAAGACTTGTTTTTAAGGTTGATGCCTATGATGAGGATAAGAAAATAGGTGAAGGTACACATGAAAGATTTATAATAGATGAAAGTAAATTTATGGGCAATTTAAAATAATTTCATAATTTTGTTTACTTTAAACAGGTTTTTTAGTAAAATCAATAAAAGGAGAATATTATTATGAAATGTCCGAAATGCAATTATTCAGAAAGCAAGGTTGTAGATACAAGACCTACTGATGACGGTTTTAAAATAAGACGTCGCAGAGAGTGCATGGAATGCGGTCATCGTTTTACCACCTATGAAAAAATAGAAGAAACACAAATTGTGGTTATTAAAAGAGATGGAACAAGGCAGGGGTATAACAGAGATAAAATAATAAACGGCCTTATCAGAGCCTGTGATAAACGTTCCGTAAGTCTTGAACAAATTGAGGGCATTGCAGATAAGGTTGAGAAACAGCTTTTAAACACATTCCAAAATGAAGTGTCTACAGAAGTTATAGGTGAATTGGTTATGAATGAACTTCAAAGCGTAGATGATGTTGCATATGTGAGATTTGCTTCTGTTTACAGGAAGTTTAAGGATATAAACACTTTTATGGATGAATTGAAGAAAATACTCAATGAAAGAAAAAAATAAGCAAAGGAGCATACTATGTATATTAATTTTGATGTGCTTAATATAACAAACGGCAACACTAAAATGATTGATACTGAATTTGGAAGGATGCAGATAGAAAGAATTGAAGCAGGAAAATTAAAGCTGTCAACCGGAAGAATAATTGCAACTGATCCTATTTTGATGTATGATGATGAAAGCTATTCAGAGCATGTTAAACCTGGTACATATCCTGTTAACATATATGTTGGAAAGACCGAAAACAGAAAAAAACAAACTGTTGCCTCAGAACTTAGATTTAGTGACAACGACGCTGTAAAATGGGAGATGGCCTTGTTAAAGGGCGAATCTGCCAAAGGATTTGCACATGATGAATTTATGGGCTTTGAAGTGGAAAATGGCCTGGGATGCTTCATGGATGAATCAGTTATGGAAATTTTGGACGTTATGAGTGAAGAAGAGCTTGATAAATATGAAAAAAATGTAAGAGATGCAGTGAAAAACAGCGAATGTTCATGTGCAGACATGATTATAGATAAAAAAACCGGACGAAATATTGTAATATTTGCCAGCGGCTGGAATGAAGGAACATTTCCAACCTATTACGGCTTTGACAAAGATAACAAGCTTGCGAGACTTGTTACGGATTTTATGGTAATAGAGAAATAAAAATGGACAGAGGGGACGGTTCGAGACCAGTGAAAAAGTCATAATAAAATGAAGATAATTGGATAATGTATTCAATTATCTTTTTTAATTGGAAATAAAAAGTTCAATTAAGTATGAATTTTCAAGGTATTTAATTGATAAAAGCCTCCTGTTATGGTATAATGTAAGTGACCAAACCAACAAAATACAACAAAGAGGCTAATTATGCTTAGACAAATGCAAAAACAAATGTCCTTACATTCTCTATTATACAATAAGATTCCAGAAAATCATATATTAAAAATAATAATTTCTGTGGTAGATTTTAGTTTTATCAATAAACTACTTAAAGATAGTTATTGTAAAAACTTTGGACGACCTGCAAAGGAACCGGAATTAATGTGTAAATTACTGTTTTTACAACATTTATACAATCTTTCAGATGAAAAGGTTATTGAAGAGGCTAATTTAAATCTTGCCTTTATGTACTTTCTTGGAATTAATCCAGAAGATGAACTTCCTGATAAGAGCCTTTTATCTAAATTCAGAACATTACGCCTGCAGGAATCAACATTGGATGATATAATTACAGAAATTGTAAGGCAATGCGTCGAGAAAGATATAATCAAAGGGACTGGAGTAAGCATTGATGCAACTCATATTGAGGCAAATACAATAAAGAAAACTCCTGAAAGATTAATGAAACATTTGGCAAGAAAAATAATTAAGATCTACGAAAAAGAAAATAATGAGGTTCTAGGAAACCTACCAGAAGTTCCAAATTACAAAGAAATTGAAGATCACAAAGAAGCAAAAAAAGTAATGAAGGAATATTTAGAAACAATAATAGATAAAGCAGAAGATGGCAAAAATGCTATCGGCCAAAATGTTGAAACAGGAGAAATCATCAACAAGGCGAAAGAAATATTAAATGATCCAAAGTTTCTAAATCAAAAAGGTATCCGTTCATTAGTAGATGAAGATGCAAGGGTTGGCCGTAAAAGTCATACACAAGATTTTTTTGGATATAAAACAGAATTTGTTATGACAACAGATGAAAGAATAATAACAGCAGTAAGAACAGTAGATGGAGCATATGTAGATGGAACTTATGCTAAAGAATTGATAGATGAAACCTTGAAATCTGGGATAAAGATAAATGAATTTTTTGGAGATAAGGCATATTTTAGAAAACCAATATTGAATATTATAGATGAAATTAAAGCAAAAGCATATATACCAGTAAGCGCATCAGTTTATAGGATTGACGAAAGTAAATATTCATATAATAAGGATTCGGATGAGTGGCAATGTAGTCAAGGTAATATAACTGTTAATAAAAAATACTATAAATCTAAACCAAATAAAAATGATGAAGTAAGAGAAGGGTATAAATATTATTTTGATTTAAATCAGTGTAAAAATTGCCCTAAACATGATGAATGTGCAAATAAGGCTGCAAGAAAAATATTAAAAATTGGTATTAATACTAATGAATTTTATGAAATATCACAATATCAGAAGACTGAGGAATATTTAGAAAAATATAAAAAAAGAGCTTCCATCGAAGGTAAAAATGCAGAACTTAAAAGATATCATGGACTATGTCGAGCAAGAGGATATGGCCTATTAAGTGTGTCTATACAATCTAAATTGGCCGCAATAGCAGTAAATATAAAAAGGATAGCTGTCATAGCTATCCTTAGTTTTTGTATATTTGGTTTTAAAAATAGAATTTTTAATCAAAATTTAAAATATTGTTAGAATATTAATAAATATCGAGAAAAAATGGCTACTTTTTCAGCGGTCTCGGACGGTTCTTGGCGGACACATAAAATGTGTCCGCCAAGAACCGTCCCCTCTGTCCATTACCACAATTTCTTCTTTTTAAATATCCAGAGGCAGAATGACAAAACTGCAAGGCTTAAAAAAATTACGAAGACGTATCCGTATTTCCAGTGAAATTCTGGCATTGTGGTAAAATTCATGCCATACCAGCCGACAATCAGTGTCAGGGGAGAAAATACAGCCGTCAATACAGTGAAAAGCTTCATGGTGTTATTCAGATTAATATCAAGCTGTGCCTGATATGATTCTCTTATTTGAGTGACATAATCACGCAAATTTCCTACCTTTCTGTTCAGACGTTCAATTCTGTTAAACAAAATCACAAAATATGCGATTGATTTTTCATCAAGAACCTTGTTTTCATTTTCTGTTAAATTTTCAACTATGTCCAAAAGTGGTTCATAATGTTTTTTTAAAAATAAAAGCTTGTTTTTTAATAGTACAATGTCCTTTGCATAATCCTTGGTCTTACCTTCCAGTACATCCTCCTCGACTTCTGAAATTTCAGATTCCAGATTTGACAGCATATTGTAATCCTTGATTGTCATTTTATCAATCAGGTTATACAAAATTTTTTCAGTGCTAATGTTTAAGCTTCCTTTGTTATATATGTCATTTTGAATTTCCCTGAATATATCCGGATAGTTTTTAGAAACAAATACCAGGCAGCTATCAGTGATGTAGAAATTTAATTCAGTTACCGAAAAAAAACTTTCATCGGGTCCTATTATGTTTAATATTCCAAAGCTGTAATTTTCATATATATCCAGCTTAGGGGCATCTTCATTATGTATGCAGTCATAGATTGTCTGATAATTGAAATGAAAAAATTCATTTTTTTCTTCAAGTTCTTTAGGAGTCATCATAATCCAGTATCTGCAATTCTCATCTTTGCACTTTTCATCTTTCTCAAACTCATCAAAAGTTGATTCTGAAAGTTTGTCATGAAAAATTTTATATATCAGCAATTGATTCACCTCAATTTATTATTTTATCAAAAAGTATGTAATTTATTTTAGCAGATTTATATAAAATAACAAGGAAACAATTAAAATATTTATAAAATTGAAAAAACATCAATAGTGTTTCCGATACCATTAAAAAATATGGAGAATCAGGAAGAAAAATATATTATACAAGCTTGAAATAATGTTAAATAGATGATAAAATAAATAATCTATAAAGAGAGAAAAAGGATTATCATGAGAAATAAAATTAACAGATATGACATTGTTTTAATTTTGGCTATAATTGTGGTTAATGTCCTGGTTTTGATTTACGGAGGTATTAATACCTCAGATAAGGGTCAAAAAATAGCTTATGTTTACTCAGACAACCGGCTGGTTGGTGAATATACATTGACTGACGATTATGAAACAGAATTTAAAGTTGAAGCAGATTCCGGTTTCAACACCATACATATTGAAGACGGAAAAGTGTGGATTCATGAAGCTACATGTCCTGACAAGATATGCCTGCATCAGGGAAAAATCAGCAATGACGGCGAAATTATAGTTTGTCTTCCAAACAGGCTAATGGTGCAAATCAAGGATAGCACTGAGACAGAAGTAGATATTATTGTGAAATAGTAAAAGTTAGAAAAGAGAACATTATGAATAAATTACAGAGATATATATTTTTATCGCTTTTAACAGCAGGAGCTTTGATATTAAGCATAATTGAAGGAATGATTCCTCTTCCTTACATTGCCCCTGGTGCCAAACTTGGATTATCAAATATTGTGACAATGTCAGTCATAGTTGTGTTTGGTTTTAAGGATGCACTGCTGGTTGTTGTCATCAGATGTATTTTATTAATGCTAGTGGCAACAAATCCAGTTACATTCATTTATAGTATCGTAAGCGGAATAATGAGCACAATAGTGATGAGCATAGGTTGCAAATACTTTAAAAAATTAAGCTTAATAGGAGTAAGTGTGTTGGGGGCAATGACTCACAATGCTTCACAAATTTCGGTTGCTGCAATATTGTTCAGCACAGCAAATCTGTACTACTATCTGCCTGTTTTGTCGTTCGTAAGTATATTTACCGGTTGCTTTGTCGGATATACGTCTATTTTTGTAACTGATAACTTAAATAAAACCTTATTAAGAACTAGGAGAGAAATATAATATGAGAAAAGGCGGAAATTCAATTTATCTTATTTTGCTGATTTTAACTTCGGTCATAATCGGCACAATATTAGGCAAGGCATTTTCCGGATATCTCCCTGTATTAAATTACGGTGAATCAATCGGTTTTGGACCGGCTACATTGGATTTAAGCATATTTTCAGTGACATTCGGATTTAGTGCCAATCTCACCGTAGCAGGAATAATAGGCATTTTAATTGCAATAATAGCTTATAAGAAACTTTAAGGATAAAATATGAAAAATATAATTTTAGCATCAAGATCTCCCAGACGTATTGAAATGCTGGGAAAGTATGTAGAAAACATAATAATTTACTCAACAGACACAGAAGAAATTGTTGATGAAAATGATCTGCCGAAGACAACTGTTATGAAAATTGCTTTGGCAAAAGCTTTGGCAGCAGCAGAGACGTGTGAGGACAAAGGAATCATAATAGCTGCAGACACAGTTGTTTATTTGGATAAAATAATGGGAAAACCAAAGGATTACAATGAAGGATTTGAAATGTTAAAATCACTTTCCGGAAAAACACACAGTGTTTTTACAGGTCTTTGCATTATAGACAATGAAGACAACAAAAAAGTGGTTGATTACGAAGAAACTGTTGTAGAATTTAATGAGCTTACAGATGATTTTATCAAAAAATATTTAGATACAGGTGAATACAAAGACAAGGCAGGCGCATACGGGATACAGGGATGCGGGGAGCTTTTGGTAAAGGAAATCCATGGATGCTATAATAATGTTAAGGGATTGCCTGTAACGAAACTTAACTGCCTATTGACAAAACATTTTTCTCATAATTTGCTTTAGAACAAATCTAGTATATTGCATATTGGAGGGTAAAATGGACAATACTAATTATACCATTAAATCAATACCTGAGGATGACAGACCTCAGGAAAAATTGCTTAAATATGGAGCAAATAATTTGTCTAATTCAGAACTCATTGCAGTAATTTTAAGGACGGGAAGCAAGGAAGAGAATGTTGTAAAACTTTCGCAGCGGATATTGAATGAAGATGGAAAAGGACTAAGAAACATAGCAGAAGGAACAGTTGAAAAATTTAAATCCTTTAAAGGAATAAACGATGTGAAAGCAGCTCAGCTCATGGCTGTAGCGGAATTAAGCAAAAGAATAAGCACATTAAAAATTGAAAAAATAAAAATTTCCTCCCCAAGCGATGCAGCACTGGTATTGATGGAGGAAATGCGCTACTACAAAAAAGAATATTTTAAAATTATTCTATTAGATACTAAAAACAACATAAAAAAGGTTTCTGAAATATCTGTTGGAAGTCTGAACTCATCCATTGTTCATCCAAGAGAAGTATTTTCCGAAGCTGTTGTTAATTCAGCCTCCTCTATAATTCTTGTACATAATCACCCCAGCGGAGAATCAGAACCCAGCCATGAAGATGTTGTTTTGACTAACAGGCTTGATGAATGCGGGAAAATATTAGGAATAAAAGTATTAGACCATATAATAATCGGTGATGGCGTGTTTTATAGTTTTAAAGAGGAAGGATTACTTTAATACAATACTGAAAGGAAAAAAATATGGGATTCTTTGATATATTTACACAAAAAATAGGAATTGATTTAGGAACGTCAAATACATTAGTATATGTCAGCAATAAAGGCATAATTGTCAATGAGCCTTCGGTTGTGGCTATAAATGTTAGTTCCAACGAGGTATGTGCAGTGGGGGAATCTGCAAAAGCAATGCTTGACAGAACACCTAAGACGATAAGTGCCATAAGACCTTTGCAAAACGGCGTAATAGCAGATTTTGAAATTACAAGAGCAATGATTAAATACTTTATAGACAAGGCATTGAACAAAAGAAGATTTACTAAATCAAATATTGTTATTTGTGTGCCTGTGGGGGTTACTTCTATTGAAAGAAGAGCTGTAGAAGAAGTAGCATACGACTCGGGAGCAAAAAAGGTAAAGCTTGTGGAAGAGCCTATGGCAGCGGCAATAGGAGCAGGACTTAATGTTGACCAACCGATTGGGAATATGATTATCGATATTGGAGGCGGTACAACAGAAATAGCGGTAATATCATTAGGAGGCATCGTTGTTTCTGATTCTCTCCGTATAGCAGGAGATGATATGGATGTCAATATCAAGGATTATATAAAGCTTAAATATAAAATGGAAATAGGTCTTGTTACTGCAGAAAAAATTAAAATGACAATAGGAAATGCGAGCAAAAAGTTTTATGCATTAAACTATAATGAAAGTGAAGAGAATGGTGATGATAAATCTAAACGTGAATATTCTCAGGAAATGAAAATCAGGGGAAGGGATATAGTTTCGGGACTCCCTTTAAATATAACAGTTACAAGCGATGAAATAAGAGAAGCTATTACTGAAACAATAAACAACATTGTTAATGCCATTAAAAGAGTTTTGGAAAAAACTCCGCCTGAATTATCATCCGATATATATTCCAATGGAATTTATTTGTCCGGAGGAGGAGCCCTTCTTAAGGGCTTAGACATTTATATTGAAAAAGAAACAGGACTGAAGGTTTTCATTGCTGAAAACCCGTTAAACAGCGTTGCTTTAGGAGCAGGCAAAATATGTGAATCTCTGTAGTGGTGGGCAAATGAATTTTTTGAAAAAATATTTTATAAAGATTTTATTTTTGTTTACAATTTTTATTCTGATTATTTTAATCGGTCTATCTTCTATAGGAAGAATTGATGGAACTAATTTAGGTTTTTTTGGAAGCGTGGTTTCGGGCTTCCAAAAAATTGCCTTTAATACTGGACAGACAGTGACAAATTCATTCTATTCAATTCAGGATATTGTTAAGATGCGTGAAGAAAACAACATGTTGACTGATACTGTCCACGAACTCCAGGAACAGGTCAGAATATTAGAAAACATTGTAAATAAATCCGATGCTTTGGAAATTGAATATGAAATGAAAAAGAATCTTGGATATAACCACGTGGTTGGACAAGTGATTGCACTTGATGATTCAAACTGGTTCAGCAGATTAACCATAGACAAAGGCGAAAAAGACGGCTTAAAGAAAAACGACATTGTGATAAATGCGGTTGAAACTGACAAGGGAGTTGTGCAGATGGGCCTTGTGGGGGTAGTTACAGAAACATCTTCAAACTGGTCAAAGGTTATTACAATTCTGGACGGAAACTGCAAAATAAGTTTCAGGGATATTAACAGCGATGAAAGTGGAATAATGCAGGGGAGTATTGACGGCACAATAACGGGATACTTTTTTAACAGCAAGGCAAAAGCGAATGCAGGCGATTCATTGGTAACATCAGGTATAGGTGAGATTTATATTCCCGATATATATATAGGAACAGTTAAAGAAGTCGTTCCTACAACCGATGCATCGACACAGCGAATTGTAGTAGAGCCGTCTGTGGAATTTACAAAACTCAGCAGAGTATATGTTTTAAAGGTAGACAGATAGTAGTGAAAGGTAGTAATTAAATGAAAAAATTTAGTTTAATGACTGCTATTATTGTTGTAAGTTTTATTATTCAGACATCCTTTTTTAGTTTTTTTAATATATTAGGAACTGTACCAAATCTTTCATTGATTGTGGTTGTTATATTTGCATTGATGACAGATGGTATAACGGGCGGAATACTTGGCATTATAACAGGTTTAATGTATGATGCGATGATTTATGATGTGTTTGGCGTTTATACACTGATATATTTTATTATAGGATCAATAGTAGGAAGCTACAGCGATGATATGCTAAGAGAAAATTATGCTGCATATACAACTGTTACTGCACTGGCAACAATGGTCTGTCATTTTTTGTTATATATAATATTGTTTTTCTTAAAATACAGAGTAGGAAGTGCAGGAAGTATTTTAGGCAGCATTCTTATTGAAATTGTCTTCAATACTGTGCTGGTTATTTTTGTACTTAAACTTATAATTACAATATTCGATAAATTGAATATAAAATAGCAAAGAGGTAGAAAATTGAGCTTACAAAAGTTTTTTAAAAGCAGATACAATATTTTATACATGATAATAGTCTTCATGCTATGTGTTTTGGGGTTCAGAATGGCTGTTTTGACCATTGTTGAAGGTGAAGAATACAGAGCAACTGCAGATATAAAAAAGATAAAGGATATCCCTGTAAAAGCCCCCAGAGGTAAAATTTTGGACAGAAACGGCGTTCTTTTGGCGGACAATGTATCCAGCTTTACAGTACAAATGTATACCGATGAAGTTAATCCGGAAAACTTCAATGAAATATCATATATATTATCCAAAATACTTGACAAAAATGGAGAAAGACCCATTGATGAATTTCCCATAGAACTTGATACATTTGATTACATTGATGAATCAAAAGAAAAGGCGTATGTAGTTTCTGATAATCAGGAAAGCCAAGCAGTTACAACTGATACGGCAGAAACTGTTTCCTATGTGTCGGCAGAAGAAAAAGTAATTCAGGCAGTGAAGGATAACATTAATGAATGGCTGAATTTTAAATCATCAATTTATGGAGAAGAATTTAACTTAAAGGAAAGGGTTTTGGACACCATATTAAGAGATATGGAGGTTCCTGTTAAATTGGAAAATGATCAGTTTATGTTTTCTGTCATAGATAAAAAGGAAGAAACAGGCACAGAAACTAAAGAAGATAATGCTTCGGATACTCAAAGTGATCAGCAATTAAGCCAGCAGGGATCAAACGGAGAAATGGTTGAATCTGAAGAGGATCCCATAAAAAAATGGCTTAAAGAAAACTCTATGAATGAAAATTTGACAGCTGACAGGGTAATCGGAGAGCTGCTGGTTAAAAACAGCAAATATTTATCAGGACTGTTTTCTAATTCTAAAATCAGAAAACTTTCATTTGACTTTATATCTTCAAAGGGACTTGATGCAAACATAAAGCTGGTAGAATATTCCTTTGTACAAGATGAGTATTATAAAAATATAAAAAGAAGCCTGAACGCAAATCACGAGGAAATAACACCTTCTTCATCAGCCAAGGATGATTTTGTGCTGCTTACAATGAAGTATTCACTTGACAGCCTGCTCCAGGCAGTGTATGAGTCTGAAAATGGAAAAGTAATGCCCGGTGCATTGTTAATTGAAAGATTGAAGGAAATATACCCAGACTTACCTGTTCGGTTTGTTGAAAACGGTGAATACGGTTCATATGAATACACGGATGACGATTTAAAAACTAAATATTTGAGCCAGCACAACATGGAATCAGGCACAGAGCCATATAGCTTTATTAAGCAGCTTTCATTTAAAAATTACGATATACTTCAGAACTTAATAACAGATGAAAGTATCAAGTATTATTCACAAATAGAATTATTGAAACACGAAAACCCGTCTATCTCCATAGCGGAGTGGGAATATACTCCTATTAGGGACAAAAGAAACTGGATAGAGAAAAATGTAAAGACAGAGGGGAAAGAGGAGAAACTAAATTATTCAGCTGAAGAAGTATTTAGAATGCTTCGGGAAACATTGGAAATAAGCTCTGAAATAAATGATTATGATATGAGAAATATGATGGTTATTCGTGAAAGATATGAAAAAACAAGTTATCTTTCATATCACCCTGTAGATATATGCTACAGCATATCAGAAAAATCAGTTGCAATGATTTCTGAGCGGTCTCATGAACTTAACGGCATAAATGTGGAAATAGAACCTTTAAGATTTTATCCGCAGAATGATACTGCAGCTCATGCATTAGGGTATTTGGGGAAAATAGCTCAGGATTATGAGGTTCAGGATTACATTGTTGAAAAAGGTTACAGCCCTGACGATATAATAGGAAAAACAGGGCTTGAAGAAAAATTCGAGAGTTATTTAAGAGGTGAAAAGGGAAAGAAGACTGTTGAGGTTAACAATGTGGGAAAAACCATAAGATCTGTTTCGAGTCAAGCCCCTGTTCCGGGAGATGATGTGTATCTTACCCTTGATGATAGGCTTCAAAAAACTGCTGAAGATGCATTAAAAAAAGGATTGGAACAAATACAAATCGGAGGAACCTTTGAAAGCGAATGGGGGGACTTTGTATTTAAGGATAAATATGTAAATGCCAAATCAGGCGCTTTGGTTGCATTGGATGTTAAGACAGGCGAGGTTCTTGCAATGGCAAATTACCCTTCCTACGACTTAAATATGTTTGCAACAGGCATATCACAGGAGGATTGGAACAGCCTCTTGAGTGACTCCAAGAATCCTCTGGCTCCGAGGCCTCTTTATAACATTGCAATGCTTTCCGCCATACAGCCGGGTTCCACATTTAAGATGATTACATCACTTGCAGCATTGGAAAAAGGAGTTAATCCAAATACCACTGTTTATTGTGCAGGAACGATGGAGGTAGGTGACAGGCATTTCAGCTGCTGGATTTACAATATGTTTGGGGGAGCCCACGGTAAACAGACGATGTATGAAGCAATAATGAATTCATGCAACTTCTATTTCTATACAACAGTATTGGGTGAGAATCTTGCTACACATCAGCCTCATACAGTGAAAGTTTCGGCAGAGGATATAATTGGAATGGCGGAGAAATTCGGACTTAACTCTAAAACCGGCATTGAAATAGATATTCCGCAGGAAACTTCCGGGGGAGTTCCAAGCATTGATGGTAAAAAAATAAACATAAGGGTATATTTGAGAATGTTCCTTGAAGCTAACATCGAAAAATATCTGGAGAACGGATACAAAATTGACGCCGGAATGAAAAATGAGATTGTTGAGGAAATTGTAAGCTGGGTGGACAGAGATGAACCGCTTACCAGGGGAGAGGTATATGACAATTTAAAAGCATTGAGGCTGAATCCTGAAAAGGTAAATGACTACAATGTTCCACTTGTAGATATTATCAAATACACATACTTGAATCAGGCAGTATGGAATGTGGGTGACAATTTAAACATAAGCATCGGGCAGGGAAATAACGCCTACACGACAATGCAGATGGCTAACTATATTGCTACTATTGCAAACGGCGGATACAGACATAATGTAAGCATAATCAAGGAGATAAAAACCTATGATGGAAAAGAAACGGATTATGTGCCTGAAAGAGAATCTGAAAGGGTTGGATTGTCTGATTACAGCTATTTGGATGTTGTCAAGGAAGGCATGAGACTTGTTTCCCTGGATGACAGTGCAAAACCCTACTCTAAGTTTCCTGTGGAAGTAGGGAGCAAGACAGGTACTGCCCAAAATCAAGGAACAAACCCTGATACAGGCAAGCCCTATGATGACTTTGCATGGTATGTTGCATTTGCCCCGTACGATGACCCTCAAATCGCAGTTGCATGTGTGTTGTTTGAAGGTGGGTCGGGACGTTATCCTACTCCGATTGTAAGGGAAGTAATAGGCGAATATTTGAAGCTATACGGAGAGAACAAGAACAATTGATTAGCAATTGACAGTCAATGGATTAGCAATGGAGTGGCGATTGATTATAAATGTGCTTTCGGCACATGGCATTAACCAATTGCTCATCAATTGCCCATCCATTGTACAAGGAGGTTATTATGGGAAAGGTAGTCTTGGTAGAATCACAAAAGAATTCTATAGGAAAGACAATTATTTGCATCAAATCAGGAATTGCATTGACTGAAAATGGTAAAAAGGTGCTTCTTATGGATTTATCCTCAGGAAAAAAGAAAATTTCAGAGTATTTAAATGTCAATGAAGCCATCATATACGACATTAAAGATGCCTTAGACGAAACATGCTCTTTAGATCAGGCGGTAATTGAAATCAATGAAAACTTATCACTGCTTCCCTGTCCAAGAATTGCGGATAAGCTAAAAGATATAACACTGGTTGCATTTACAAAATTAATCAATGAAGCTAAAAAAACATATGATATAATTATTGCCGATATTGACAAAATATCATCCAGTTACATTAATTTTAGTATAATCAGCAATATAGTAACAGTAAACAACAATGATTTCTCATGCATTAAGGAAATTAACCGGAATAAATATATAGCTCAAAAATTTAATGTTGACTTAATTTCTGCGGTGCTGAACAGATATAACAGAAAAAATGCTAAAAAAGGAACGGCGATGAATGCAAAGGACATCCATAAACTGACGGAAATAGACATGGATGTAATAATCGAAGAAAACAGCAAGTATTTAAATGCGGATTATGATTTTCTGTTTGATAGGGAAGATAATTCATTTAATAAGGCTGTTAAAATCATCGTCGAAAAAATTAATTTAACTATATTTCTATAAAAACAAAGACTGAATCAGGTTTTTGTTTTTTTTTAGTAATAAAGCTTGTAACATTTTAATAAAATATACGGAAGGGGTGGGTGAAATGAATAAAATAACGAGAAAAAGAATCAGCATAAAGAGAAAAGATCAGTTTAATAAAAAATTAGCATTGCAGATTATATTCAGCATAGTCCTGGTGGCAGCTGTTATTGTTACAAAGCAGCTGGATTCAGACTTATCCAGACATTTTCTAAATACCGCAGATGAAAAAGTGAACGAAAGCATTGAACCGAAAGAAGTTGGGAACTCAATCATTGATTTTATGACAGGTGTAAAGAATAAAATACCATTTTTATCAAAGGACACTTCTGAATACGCTGCTCCTGTTAACGGAAGGATATATCAGAATTATGGATTAAGTAAATCTGGGGAAACTTCATATTACAATCATGGCTTAGATATTGTGTCAAATACTCAATCAATAAAATCTATTTCTAACGGAAAAGTAACTCAGTTAGGCAATAATGAAAAACTTTCAAATTATGTGGTTATTGAGGAAGATGGCAAGACAATAATATACGGGAAGATGAAAGAAGCATTCGTTAGTGAAGGAGATAAGGTTTCAAAAGGAGAAATTATAGGAGCTCTCGATGAAGAGAATATGCTTTTGCATATAGAAGTATGGGAAGACGGAGAATCTTTAAATCCAACTAAGCTGTTTAATATGAACGAATAATATGTAATGCTCATTTTAATTGCATTAGCTGTCCACGAGGCAGCGCATTTAATTTCTGCGGTAATTTTAAATATTCAATTTGCTAAATTCAAAATTACTTTATTTGGGTTTAATCTTAATACTGATTTAGAAAAAGTTGCTTTTATTAAAAAGTTATTTTTATTTTTATCAGGACCTGCATGCAATATTTGCTTGTTTTTAATATTTAAAAATACCAGGTACAATCATTTTGCAGACATCAATTTATTTCTGGCCATTGTGAATATGATTCCCATTGTTCCTTTGGACGGAGGGAATATCTGCAAGTCGGTATTGGAAGTATTTTTGGACTTAAAAGCTGTATGCAGGTATATGATAATGACGAATACATTTTTTATTGTATGTTTTTTGGTAATCATACATATGTACGAAAATTATCTTTATCTTTTATTGATTTTAATGGGATTAAAAGGAATATTGGAAGAAAACAGATACTTAATAGAAAAAAGCATCAGAAAAAATTATAATTTAATTAAATTTAATAAATAAGATTGAAAAATATCACTTATTTATAAAAAAATTATTTGAAAAAAATCAATAATAATGTATAATAGAATTACATTTGTAAATGAGAATTTATAAATGCCTCTTAAATTTTTTGCCTCAAGCCGCGGGAAACCGCGGCTTGCCCTTTTATCAGACCTAACTCCGTTTTACTATATCGAAAATACAACTACCAATATACAAAATATAAATATAAGTATAAATATGTTTTCCTTTAAAAAGTCAAATAGCTTAAACAATGTTATCTCCCCCTTATCATTATATGTGGTATTAACAATTAATTGATAATTAAATAAATTAAGAACAGTATTGATAAGGAATGCATAAAATGAATATAAAAGCAGTAATGAAACGGAGGGTTATAATGCCTACAGTGTATTTAAGTCCATCTACTCAAGAATATAATCCGTATATTACAGGCGCAGGAAGCGAAGAATATTTTATGAATTTAGTCGCTGATGCAATGATACCGTACCTTGAGCAATTTGGCATAAATTATTACAGAAATACTCCTGAAATGACGGCAGGTTCTTCAATGAGAGATTCAAATGCCAGAAACGTTGATTTTCATATAGCAATTCATTCTAATGCATCAGGTCCGGGACTGGAAGGGCGCAACAGGGGAACAATAGTATTTTATTATCCGGGAAGTTCGGACGGACAAAGGATGGCAGATATTATGGTTCAGAACTTCAGAGAAATTTATCCCCTTCCCAACCAGGTAAGAGCTGTATCAACAACAAGTTTGGGAGAAGTATCCGGCACATCTGCTCCTTCGGTATTGATTGAAGTTGCTTTTCATGACAATGTGGAGGATGCAAACTGGATACAAAATAATATTGATGCAATCGCAAGAGCTTTAGCTGATTCTGTAAACGAATATTTCAGTGGTGCAGGAACAGAAACTCAGCCTGCACAGCCGGGAACAGGACGTACAGGAAGAGTTACCTTAACAAGCGGTTATTTAAACATAAGAAACAGTCCATCAACGAATGCACCGATTATCGGAATGGCACCAAACGGCGCAATTGTGAACATAACAGAGCAGTCCGGAGATTGGTACAGAATTAATTATAACGGAACTGACGGATATGTAAGCGGACAATATATAAGAGTTCAATAATAAAAAATGGACGGTTCTTTTGAATGAATCAAAAGAACCGTCTCCATTTTTTATTACTGACCAGTAAGCTGGGATTTAGTCTGTTGCACTTCGTCGTCCTTAGCCATGAGAGCCGGCATATAATATCCTTTCGCCTGTGCCATCTGGAACAGCTTATATTGCGATGTCTCATCATTATTACGGATCTGTTGAATGGTAGAACGCAACGAAGGGTTCGCACATTCAGAAATGGCGTTAGCGTAGAACGTCAGACTGCTCTTTACAGATGAAAGAACATCGTTGACCATTATCTTTTCTTGTATCATTACTTATTTCCTCCTCTATTTCAAAAATCCTAGCAGTTGTTGTTTGGTTTTCATTGCATCCTGTGCACCATTCTGAAAAAACTGCTTAATTTCAGGATCGGTTGCTTGCTCGGCATAGGCCTGCAATTTTTGGCAGGCAGTATCATGGGCGCCAATCAAATGACGCAGGTTCTGTAGTTCAACTTGGTTTAGTTGTGACATAATAAAACTCCTTTCAAAATATATTCGTGTTTAGTATTTCAGGATGCAGACATAATATTCATAAATAAAAAACTAGAATACATAAAAAAAACAATTGCAAATGCAAACCAGCTTTGTGCGGCAAAATTATGAGAAGTTATGCAATAAAAGATGCATTTATGTGTGGAACTGAACTTTCAAGGATTGGGCATAAAAAAACGATCATTTTAAGTTAATATAGTTTCCAATACCTCCAAATATTCATTTGAAAATTTTTCATCCTGATTTTTCAAAATGCTTAGTGCTTCCTCTGGACCTCTAGCTTTTCTATATGGGCGCCCAGCGGTAATCGCGTCAAAAGAATCCGCAATCATAACAATTTTCGCATATTCGCTAATATGTTCCGTTTTTAACTTGTTCGGATACCCGCTTCCATCCAGCCTTTCATGGTGCTGGATGATAATATTGGTACTTGCTTCTGAAAGTGAACAGCCGGTTATGGAGTCCATTCCAAGTTCACAGTGTTGACTGAGGATTATTTTTTCTACTTCATTTAACGGATGGGTTTTTTGCAAAATGCGCTTAGGAATTAAAAGTTTTCCAACATCGTGCAGAAGTGCACCTATACCTAATTCCATCAGGGATTTTTTTGAATATTTCAATTCTGCTGCTATTATTAGGGAAATCATTGCTACATCAATTGAGTGAGTATATACCCAATCTATATAATTACTTAGCGTATTGATATACATCCACCAAGGTTTATGCTTTGATTCGAACAAGATTTTAATTAATATGTCACTTACCAGATCATTTGTCACATTGAACCGTTCTTTTAGCTTACGGGTTTGCTCAACATATTTCTTCCTTTCTGATTCACAGTTTAAATTAACTTCCGATAAATCAACTCCCTTATACTGTTGCAGTTTTTTAAGTGTTTCCAAGGTGATTGGCGCACCTTTTGCCAGCAATAAAGTTCCACTCTCATTATAATAGTCTTTTGAACTGAAGGATATCATTATATTGTTGCCCCCTTTCCATATTTGCTAAAAGTAGAATTAATGTTATAATAGTTTCTCAAACTAAAATATTTCATTATACTGTTCACTCCTTTCAATATTTGTTAACAACATAATCAAACATAATTATGCAAAACAAGATGCAACAATATATAGATTTTGTTGCTTTATTTATTAGAAAAAGAGACGATATTTCAAGGGATTCATTAAAGTCGAATTGATTTTTCTGTATAAATCAATTGGAATAATAATTTGTTTTATATAATTTGAAGAAAAGGTAAATTTGGAGGAAATTAAGATAGCATGACTGTTGAGCCAATCAGAGAGAAAGCAAAAATCAAACAATTTTATCAACACTTAAGTAGGAGTAATCCTAAATATGCAATGATTTTTAAATTTGGAATTAACACCGGACTCAGAATTAGTGATATTATTCCTATTAAAGTATGTGATATATTTAATAAAAATTATCAATTTAAAGATTATTTAATTTTGAGAGAAAAGAAGACAGGAAAGCAGAAAAAAATTAAATTAAACAATACCCTGAGAGAATCACTGGAGTGTTATATTTTTCATCAAACTTTAGCATTTAATGATTATTTGTTTCCCAGTCAGAAGGGTGGATATGTCGGAAGAATACAGATATACAGGGTATTTAAAGAAGCTGCTGAAATACTGAATATAGAAAATTTCGGTACACACAGTTTGAGAAAAACATGGGGATACTGGACATACAAAATTTCCAAATACAATATTGGTTTAATCATGGATACCTTTAATCATAGTTCTCCAAGCGTCACTCTCCGGTATATAGGAATCAATCAAGATCAGAAGGATGAATTATATTCTATTGTACAGCTTTGACCTAATATAATGACAAGAAATATTTAGGCGGACAGAAGATATATTAAATTTGACAATTAAATATAGTTTAATTATAATAATCATAAGAAAATAATGTAACAAAATCTATATTTTGTTACATTATTTTCTTTACTGTATAACTTATAAGTTGTATTCTTACCAACAAAATAGCAATTTATTCTGTTATTCTAATTATATCAAAAAAACTTGATGTAAACTGTCCAAAAATTTAACCTCAGTAAAAATATCGCGAATAAATGAAAAACGAGAGTTTTGAATTTTATGTTCAAAACTCTCGAAATCTATATACTTCTGAACCAACAACCTTCAACATTAAAATTAATATACGAACAAATTGGGTTAGGAATATAAAAAAAGCAAATATATTTTTAACTGCTGCTAAAAATAATTTGCCTGTTTTGGTGCGGTCGGGGGGATTTGAACCCCCACGAATATACATTCGCTAGCCCCTCAAGCTAGTGCGTCTGCCGTTCCGCCACAACCGCGAACTGCTTTATTATTATATGTGATGGACAAGATTTTGTAAAGAGAAATTTTATATGAAAATTATGGAATATTGAGTAAGTGTATGGAAATAATATAAAAAATTCGGACTTTAATTATTCTTGTAATATTTTCCTGTTTAGATTATAATTATAGTAATATAATTAATTGAGGTGCAATATGCAAGGAGCAATTTTGAAATCCTTTACCTGTGGAAATACCGGAGGAAACGGTGCGGGTGTAATTTTACTTGACAAACAAATAACAAATGATGAAAAGCAGGAAATTGCTGCAAAAATAGGATTATCTGAAACAGCTTTTATATTGCAGAAGGACGAAAAAAATTTTGATTTAAGTTTTTTTACCCCGGTTTGTGAAGTTGATCTTTGTGGTCATGCTACAATTGCTGCATTTTATTATTTAGGGCTTACAGGTGTTATTAAAGGTCTAAATGAAGATATAAAAGTGTACCAAAACACAAAAGCAGGGAATCTGGGAATCGAGTTGAAATTTAGCAGCAATGTGGATTATGTCTTAATGCAGCAGCAAAGGCCGCAAATTTTTGATGAGCTCATCGGACAAGACTTGAAAAGAATCGCGGATTCATTAAATACAAGTGAAAATAATATAGGACTTAAATGTGCTGAAATATATCCAACCATAGTATCTACAGGATTAAAGGATATAATGGTGCCGGTTAAAACGAGACACATATTGAACAATTTAAGTGTTGATTTGAACATGATTAATGTTTTATCGGCTGAAAAGGATGTTGTCGGTTATCATGTGTATACTATTGAAAACGGTGAAGTATATGCCAGGAATTTTGCTCCAAGGGTAGGAATAAATGAAGAATGTGCTACAGGAACATCTAACGGCGCATTATGCAGTCTTTTGTACAAGAGAGACGTAATTTCTAATGCAACAGAAGTTATTCAAGGCGAGTCAATGAATGAAAAAAGTCTTATATATGTAAAAATTGCTGAAAAAAATGGCTTAATTGACGTATATGTCGGTGGCAAGGCTTCGATTTTAATGAAATTAAATATTTAGGAGTAGGAGACGTTATGAAAATTAAAGAAATAGCCAAAATTTTAAATGCAGATATATTGACTGATTTCAGCAGTGAAGATACGGATATTCAATGTGGTTTTGCAAGTGATTTGATGAGCGATGTTCTGGCTTATGCAAACAGTGACTCTTTGCTTGTTACCGGATTAAATAATGCTCAGGTAATAAGGACGGCAGAAATGATGGACATGACGACAGTGTTATTTGTGAGAGGAAAGAGACCCTGCAAGGAAATACTGGAATTAGCTGAAGAAAATTCTGTTACTGTACTTGCAACAAATTATACTATGTTTAAAACATGTGGATTGTTGGTTTTAAATGGCATGAAGGGAATAGAATCGGATGACTGAAGGTTTTTTAAAAAGATATAGCTTTAACATTGCTGCAAATGATTTCATGACTGCCGGCAAGGGATCTAGCACAATAAAAAATTTGCTGAAGTCGATGGGGATAAATGCCAACATTATAAGAAGAATAGCAATCATATCTTATGAAGCAGAAATAAATATCGTCATACATTCTTTCGGAGGAAAACTCCATTGTGACTTATATGAGGATAAAATTATAATTATGTCTGAAGACGTGGGACCGGGAATTGAAGATGTGGACTTAGCTTTGACTGAGGGGTATTCGACAGCACCCGAGAGCATAAGAGAACTTGGTTTTGGTGCCGGTATGGGTCTTCCAAACATGATGAAGTACTCAGATGAGTTTGATATAACTACCAGCAGAGAGGGTACTGTTATTAAAATTACTATTTTATTGTAGGAGGTATACATGAATTTTTCGATTATGCTTGATAAGGAAAAATGTAAGTGCTGTACAAATTGTATGAAAAGATGTCCTACACAAGCCATACGCCTGGTAGACGGAAAGGCTTTTATAAATAATTTAAAATGCATACATTGTGGAGAATGCGTAAAAGTATGTCCTTATGGAGCGTATACCCCTGAATCTATTGAATGGTGCGAAGAAATGCACTTTTCGTCATATAAGTACAAAATTGCCATTTCATCTACCCCGCTGTATGGTCAGTTCCCTAAAGGAACTGACATTTGCAAGGTTCAAAACGCGGTTTTAAAGCTTGGCTTTGACTATGTTTATGATGCAAGTTGGGCGGCTGAAATGGTTGCCCTGGCTATAAAAAGGAAGATTGATGAAGAAAAGAGCATAAGACCGTTTATTTCAACAAATTGTCCTGCTGCAGTCAGGTTAATTAAAAACAGATATCCTTCTCTGATGGATCATTTAATTTTACTTAAGGAGCCAATGGTTATTGCAGCTATGATTGCAAGAGAAAAGGCAAAGACAAAATTCAATTTGAAGGATGAAGAAATAGGTGTATTTTATATTTCGCCATGTCCTGCAAAACTTCTTGCAGTGACTGATCCTGTTGGTGATTATAATCCTTGTGTTGACTGGGTTATTCCACTTAATACAATTTACGGAGAATTGTACAGGGAGATTATCAAGTGTGATGATAAATTATGCTCATATCCTTCACTTAAAGGTACAAAATGGGCTGTATCAGGAGGTCAATCAGAATCTGCAGGATTAACAAATTACATTGCAGTTAACGGAATGGAAAATATCATTCAAATTTTAGATGAAATTGAAAACGGTAATTTAAGCAATGTTGACTTTGTAGAAACATTGGCGTGTGTCCAGGGATGTGTCGGAGGAACTTTCAATGTTTTAAATCCATTTATTGCTCAGAGTAATATTAATTATATATTAAGCAGCACAAAGGATGAGAGCTTGAATGTTGACTCCGAAAGATTTGATGAAATGTATGATGAAGGAATATTTAAATTCAAACTTAAAGCAGATGAAAACCCAAGCAAATTCAGTATGAAAGAAGCAGTTGTAAAAAGAGAAAAAATAAAAGAAATTTATGATGCTCTTCCGGGGCTTGACTGCGGGTCCTGCGGTGCTCCAACTTGTTATGCCCATGCAGAAGACGTGTATAACAATGAGTCAACGCTGTATGATTGCGTAGTTCTAAGAGCAAATGGAAAAGTATAGGAGAGGTACTATGGAAATTTCAAATTTCGCGGAACAATTGAAGCTCGGCATTTTATTTGAATCAAAAAAGGATATAAATGTAGAAGGAGTTTACATCGGCGATTTGCTCAGCATTGTAATGTCAAAAGCAAAACAAAATTATGCATGGATAACTGTTCAAACCCATATTAACACTATAGCGGTTGCAGAGCTTTTGGATTTGTCATGTATTATTGTGGTTGAAAACATGGAAGTTGAACGGGAAACAATAGAAAAGGCAAAAGAACTTGACATACCTATATTTAAAACAAATGAAAGTGCTTATGAGATTGCATGCAGACTGTACAACATGGGAATAAAATGAAACTTTTTTATGATATGCACATTCATTCGGATTTATCACCTTGCGGCAATGATGATATGACGCCGAATAATATTGTAAATATGTCATATATAAAAGGATTAAATATTATTTCCGTAACAGACCACAATACAACCGGGAATTTGTCTGCAGTAGTGGAATTATGCAACAAAGCCGGCATAAAGCTGGTGCCTGGTATTGAGGTAGCAACTAGGGAAGAAGTGCACGTTCTTTGCTATTTCAAAGACATTTATAATGCACAGCAATTTGGAGAATTAATATATAATTCTCTTCCCGATATATGCAATATACCTTCTATTTTTGGGCAGCAGAACATTTATAACAGCAGTGATGAGATTATTGGTACCCTGGATAAACTTCTGATTAACGCATCAAGTTATTCATTGACAGAGCTGTGCACCTTGACTGAGCAATATCATGGAATAATGGTCCCTGCCCATATTGACAAAAAATCGAATGGCATTTTAGGAGTGTTAGGATTTATACCATCTGATATCAAGATTAAATTTGTAGAAATATATACTAAAACAGATATAGACAAAAGATTAATAAAAAATTTAAATATTTTGAAAAATTCAGATGCACATAATCTTACTGATATTTCAGAAGCAGAAAACTACATTGAGTTAGACGATATAGAGGAAATTTATAATTATCTGTGTATTAAATGATATGCGTAGGGCTTAGCGCCCTATTTTTATAACCTGCGAATGGAGAAGATATGAAAGAAATTTCGATGCATATTTTAGATATTGTAATGAACAGTGTCAAAGCGAAAGCAACATTAATAGAAATTAATATAGAAGACAGTATAAAATACAACCGATTAAAAATTGCCATAAAAGATAACGGGATTGGTATGAGCAGTGAAATGACAAAACATGCAACAGATCCTTTTTTTACAACAAGGACAACGAGAAAGGTAGGGCTGGGTATACCCATGCTTAAGGAAGCTTGTGAACGATGTAACGGTTCTTTTCATATAAATTCAGAAATTGGAGAAGGAACTTTGATTGAATGTCATTTTGAAAGAAATAATATTGACAGATCTCCCTTGGGAAATATGGGTGACACAATTATGACAATTATTAACTCTTTGGAAAAATGTGAATTATTATACAAACATAAAACCGACGAAGACACATTCATTTTAAATACAGCTGAGATAAAGGAATTGCTTAATGGCAGCAACATTAAGGACAATGAAGTCATGCTTTGGATAAAGGAATATGTAAATGAAAATATACGAAGTATAACAACTATTTAACAAGGAATCTTATGGAAATCACATCAATTGGTTGCAAATTCCTAAAAAAAATGATAAAATTTTAAAAAATAAATAAAAAAGGTGTTTAAAAGTATTCTATAATCTGTTATAATCGATTTGTTTGATTATTAAATAACTTTTATATAATATATTATATAAAACAATTAAAACAAGAGGTGAAATTTATGAGCACAAAATTGTTTACATTTAAGGGCGGAGTCCATCCACCTACAAACAAGACGCTAACACAAAATGTGCCTATTGAAGATGCAGTTGATCCTAAAATTGTTGTTATCCCATTATCACAGCATATAGGAGCACCTTGTGACCCGTTGGTTGCTGTAGGTGATACAGTAAAAGTAGGACAAAAAATAGGTGAATCAAAAGCCTTTATGTCAGTACCGGTACATTCAAGCGTATCAGGAACAGTAAAGAAAGTCGAACAACATTATGTACCTAACGGTTCTAAGGTTAATTGTGTAGTAATAGAATCTGATGGAAAGTTCGAAGTACATGAATCTGTTCAGCCTAAAGGAAATGTAGAAAGTCTGACAAAAGAAGAAATTTTATCAATCATAAAAGAAGGCGGCATGGCAGGTATGGGGGGAGCAACATTCCCTACACACGTTAAGTTAAGTCCTCCAAAGGACAAGCCAATTGATGTATTGTTGGTAAACGGTGCAGAATGCGAACCATATTTAACTGCTGACCATAGAATTATGCTTGAAAAACCAGAGCTTGTTTTATTGGGTGTTAAAGCAATCATGAAAGCTTTGGGAGTTAATAAAAGCTATATCGGAATAGAAAAAAACAAACCCGATGCAATTGAAGTGATGCAAAAAACAGTAGCAGGCGAAGAAGGTATCGAGGTTGCTCCTTTAGAAGTAAAATATCCTCAGGGAGATGAAAAAAGAATAATAAATGCCGTAACAGGCAGAGTGGTTCCATCAGGCGGACTTCCTATGGAAGTAGGGTGTGTTGTAGAAAATGTCGGAACTGTTGCTACAATAGGCAATATTATTAAGACAGGTATGCCTTTAGTTCAAAGAGTTGTAACTGTATCTGGAAGTGCTGTTCAAAATCCTAAGAACTTATACGTGAGAATAGGTACAACATTTAAAGATGTAATTGAACAATGCGGTGGGTACAAAGAAGAACTGGGCAAGATTATAAACGGCGGACCAATGATGGGAATTGCTCAATTTACAGACGAAGTTCCTGTTATAAAAGGTACGTCAGGGATTCTTGTATTTAACAAAAAGGAAGCTGATCTTCCTGAACCATCAAACTGCATTATGTGCGGAAGGTGCGTCGAAGCATGTCCTGTGCAGCTGATGCCATACAAAATCAGCAGATACGCAATTCAGAAAAACTTTGATGCTGCTGATGAATATCATGCAGCAGACTGTATAGAATGCGGCGGTTGTTCTTACATATGTCCGTCTAAGAGGCCATTGAAAGAAACAATCAGCGTAGCAAAAAAAGAAATACTGGCAAGACGCAAAAAGGTTAAATAGGAGGAAAAACAGATGGAAAATAAGTTGATTGCTTCATCGTCACCTCATATTAGACATGATGAAACAACTCAAAAGTTAATGCTTGATGTAATTATTGCTTTATTACCGGCATTAGTAGCAAGTGTATTTTATTTTGGAACTAATTCAATAATATTGGTGGTGGCTTCTGTTGCTTCGGCAGTAATTACAGAATTTGCTTGCCAAAAATTCATGAACAGACCTATAACTGTTACTGACTTAAGTGCAGTAGTTACCGGTATGTTATTAGCTTTTAATTTACCTTCGACCGCACCATGGTGGGTAGCTGTAGTAGGTTCAGCATTTGCAATAGCAATAGTAAAACAAATATTTGGCGGAATCGGATTTAACTTCTTAAATCCGGCATTGGCAGCCAGAGCTTTTTTAATGGCTTCATGGTCTTCTCATGTGGCAGGCGGATTTATTGACCCGGTCACAGATGCGGTATCTTCAGCAACACCTTTAACAATAATTAAAAGCGGAGCAGCAGCTAAACTACCTTCAATTGCGGACATGCTTCTTGGAAATATCCCGGGTGTTATAGGAGAAACTTCATCTATACTTTTAATATTAGGCGGTATTTATCTGATATACAGAGGAACAATTAAATGGATAATTCCTGCTGTTTATATAGGAACAGTCGCAGTAATAGCGCTATTTACAGATGGTGCAAGTTTATTACCATATCATTTGTTTGGCGGAGGATTAATGCTTGGGGCATTTTTCATGGCAACTGACTATGCAACCAGCCCTGTTACAGACAAAGGCAAAATCATATATGCAATAGGAGCCGGTGCACTCACTATGTTTATCAGAAAAGTCGGCGGCTATCCGGAAGGAGTTTCTTATTCAATCCTTCTTATGAATATCCTTACTCCAATGATTAATCTATATGTTCAGCCAAAGGTATTTGGAGTAGCAGGAGGTAAAAAGAATGAAAAATAATTTTATAAGACTGGCAGGAGTTTTATTTATAATATCAGCAGTATCAGCGGGTGTCCTGGCCTGGTTAAATGATGCGACAAAGGACAGAATTGAACAGAATGATTTGAGCGCCAGCATGAGCCCGGAAGTTATACAGGCTGTGGCTCCGGGAGCAGATACATTTGTTCCGTTTGAAGATGCTGGATTGGTAGAATCTATTAAAGCGGAAAATGCTAAATTTGTAGATTTATTGACAGCTGTAGACGGTTCAGGAAACAGCATGGGTTATGTTGTACAAACTCTTTCTACTGTACCAGGTTATGGCGGAGACATGGAATTATATATTGGTATCGGCCAAGATGGCAAAATTACAGGTATGAGTGTAATTGCACACAGCGAAACTTCTGGACTGGGTTCGAGAACAGCCGAACCGGATTTTTGGAATCAGTTTGTTGGTGATGATGCAAGTTCTGAAATTTCCAGCTATGATGCTATATCGGGTGTTACAAAATCATCAGTTTCATTTGTAAGTGCTGTTAATAACGCCATATCTGTATATAGCCAATATTTGAAATAGGAGGTCCAAATGAATAAGTTAGAAATATTTAAAAATGGTATAGGAAAAGAGAATCCTATTTTCGCTCAGCAGGTTGGTATGTGTGCTACACTTGCAATTACAACATCACTTATAAACGGTTTTGGAATGGGCGTGGCAGTTATCGCGGTTTTAACCGGCTCAAACATTGTTATTTCTCTTTTAAGAAAATTTATACCTGATGAAGTCCGTATACCGGCTTTCGTTATAATAATAGCTGCATTTACTACAATTATAGATTTGTTGATGCATGCTTACACATACCCTTTGTATCAAGCCCTTGGCGTATTTATACCGTTAATAGTTGTTAACTGTATAATACTTGCCAGAGCAGAGTCCTTTGCTTCTAAAAATGGAGTGATGGATTCAATAATAGATGGACTTGGAATGGGTGTTGGATATACAGTTGCAATGGTTGTTTTAAGTTCTGTCAGAGAAATTTTAGGTAACGGAACAATTGCGGGAATCAGTATTCTTCCGGAATCATATGAGCCTATGATGATAATGGTACAGCCACCGGGATCATTTATTGCCCTTGGTTTATTAATAGGTCTTGTAAATTACCTTTCTAGAAGAAAGAAAGCATAGGAGGTAAAAAAATGGAATTAATTAGTTTATTTATTACATCATTTATTGTAAATAACATTATATTTTCTCAGTTTTTAGGTATTTGTCCATTCCTTGGAGTATCTAAGAAAATAGATACTGCGACAGGTATGGGTATTGCGGTTATATTCGTTATAACATTGGCTTCAATAATTACATTCATTATTCAGAAACTCATTTTGGATAATTTGGGTTTAGGATATTTACAGACAATTGTATTTATTTTGATAATAGCAGCATTGGTACAATTTGTTGAAATGTTCTTGAAAAAATCTGCACCTGGTTTGTATCAGGCTTTAGGAATCTTCCTGCCTTTGATTACTACAAACTGCGCAGTGCTTGGAGTTGCTATTATAAATATTACAAAAGAATACAACTTCGTAGAAGCAATGGTAAATTCTGTTGGTACATCTTTAGGATTCTTGCTTGCAATTGTATTGTTTGCAGGTGTTAGAGATAAAGTTGATAATGCTGATATTCCCGAATCACTGAAGGGGTCTTCTATTTCTTTGGTAGCAGCAGGGTTAATGTCTATTGCCTTCCTGGGTTTTTCAGGATTGAAGTTATAGGAGGTATGAAATATGGTTATAGTTAGCGCAGCAGCAGTTACAGGTGGTATAGGAGTAGTATGCGGAGTATTACTGGCAGTAGCTGCAAAATTATTCGCAGTAGAAGTTGACCAGAAGGTCATTGAAATAAGAAATATTTTGCCTGGTGCAAATTGCGGTGCCTGCGGATTTCCCGGCTGTGATGGAATGGCAGCAGCAATATCAGAGGGAAGAGCGCCTGTTAACGGATGTCCTGTTGCAAGCAGTGAAAAACATAAGCAGATAGCTGATATTATGGGAACTACAGCAGGAGAAACTGAAAAGAAGGTGGCACATGTTATGTGCCAAGGCTGTGACAGTGTAGCTGCAAAGAAATATGAATATGACGGAGTCAGAGACTGTAAAGCCGCTGCAGCGGTTCAAGGCGGACCAAAATCATGTGAGAGAGGATGTCTTGGATTCGGAAACTGTGTGGTTGTTTGTGACTTCGATGCAATTGAAATTATAGACGGACTAGCTGTCATAGATAAAGAAAAGTGCACTTCATGCGGTAAATGTATTGAAGAATGTCCAAAAGCAGTAATAGAATTTGTTCCATACAAAAATAATGTTATTGTTGGATGCCACAACAAAGATTTTGGTAAGGCTGTTAAAGATGTATGCTCAGTAGGATGCATCGGCTGTAAAATCTGTGAAAAGAATTGTGCTTTTGATGCAATACATGTTGCTGATAACCTGGCTAAAGTAGATTACGACAAATGTACACATTGTATGGTATGTGTTCAAAAATGTCCTACTAAGGCAATTCAGGGAGATTTGACAGTATTGGAAAAAAAATAGGATAAAGATATAATAAAGATATAATAAAGACTGTGCTGACGTTGCGCACGGTCTTTGTTTTTTATCTATAATCATAATTTAATTAATTTTGACAAACATAATATTTAGAACTATAATGTATGTATTAAATTATAAAACAATAAATAAAGGATAATTTTATGAAAGCTATAGAAAAAATAGAACAGGAGCTAAAAGGAAATACGGTTGATTTAGAATCATTGGATAAAGACAAAACAGCACTATTTGTTGTAGATATGGTTGTTGGTTTTGTATATTCCGGTGCATTATCTTCACCGCGTGTTGCGGCTATTGTAAACAATATTGATGAACTGAACAAAAAAACCAAAGGCTATAAAAAACTGTTTTTTTTAGACAATCATGAAAAGGATTCTCAGGAATTCAGGTACTTTCCATCCCATTGTATAAAAGGAACAAATGAAGCTGAATTGATTTCTGAATTGAAAACAGAATATTCAGAAGGGCCGGTAACTTTTTATGTTGAAAAAAACAGTACAAATGGTTTTTACAGCAAGGGATTTCAGGGATGGTTAAAAAAATATGAAGATGAAGTTGACAATTTCATCATTACGGGCTGTGTAACAGATATATGCGTACTTCAATTTGCATTAAGCATAAAAGCATACTTTAATGAAAACAATAAAAACAAAAGAGTGATAGTGCCTATGAATACTGTAGAAACATATGATGGAGGTTCTCATGACGCCTATCTTATGAATTTATTCGCGTTGTACAATATGCATATAAGCGGTATAGAAATAGTGGAAAAAATAAATTAACAGGAGAATATTAATGTATTACAATAATTTTGGTGACAGAAAGTTATCAATGCTCATGGATTTTTATGAACTCACAATGGCTAACGGATATTTTTCAAATGGCATGAAAGATGATATAGTTTATTTTGATATGTTTTTTAGGAAAAATCCTGATGGAGCAGGCTTTTCCATTGTTGCGGGATTAGAACAAGTCATACAGTACATAAAGGAATTTAAATTCTCAGACGATGATATAGAATTTTTGAGAAGCAAAAATTTATTTAAAGAAGAATTTTTGCAATATCTTAAATCCTTTAAATTTACAGGTGATATTTATGCGATACCTGAAGGTACACCTGTTTTTCCGGGAGAACCGTTAGTTACGGTAAGAGCCAAGACAATAGATGCCCAGCTTATAGAAACAATGCTTTTACTGACAATCAATCATCAGAGCCTGATTGCAACAAAAGCAAATAGAATTGTCAGAGCTGCAAAGGGAAGGCCCATAATGGAATTCGGTGCAAGAAGAAGCCAAGGCTATGACGGAGCCATATACGGCGGAAGAGCTGCTTACATTGGCGGTGTGGTTGGAACAGCAACAACCTTGGCTGACGAAATTTTTGGAGTACCTGCACTTGGAACGATGGCCCATTCATGGGTGCAGATGTTTGAAAGCGAATATGAATCGTTTAGGGTTTATGCTGAAAATTATCCTGACAGCTGTACATTGCTAATAGATACCTACAATGTAATAAACAGCGGTATTCCTAATGCTATAAGAGTTTCAAGAGAAGTTCTGGAGCCAATGGGCAAGAGACTGAAAGGCGTGAGAATAGATTCAGGGGACATTGCATATTTAAGTAAAAAATGCAGAGAGATGTTGGATGAAGCCGGTCTTAACGATTGCGGCATAGTTGCATCAAACAGCCTTGATGAATTTATTATAACCGATTTGTTGGACCAAGGCGCCAGGATAGATTCCTTTGGAGTTGGGGAAAGACTTATAACAGCCAAATCAGAGCCGGTATTCGGATGTGTTTACAAGCTTGTGGCCGTTGAAAATGAAGGTAAGATAATTCCTAAGATTAAATTGTCTGAGAATGAAGAAAAAATAACTAATCCAGGCTATAAAAAAGTTTGGAGGTTATATGACAAAAAAGCCAATAATCCAATTGCAGATGTTGTTGCAATGTCAAACGAAATTATTGATGATACAAAGCCATATACTATATTTGATGAAATCCATGTTTGGAAAAAGAAGAAAATAACAAATTTCTATGCTAAGAATCTGCAGGTTCCAATATTCATAAACGGCCAATGCGTTTATGAAAGTCCAAGTCTTAATGAGATAAGATTATACTGCAAAAATGAGGTAGACAATTTGTGGAACGAAGTAAAGAGATTTATCAATCCTCACAGCTATTACGTGGACCTTTCTCCTGAATTATGGAACTGCAAACAAAATTTAATAAGCCAATTCAGCTTTAGATAGCAAGACTTTTTGAGGACCTTTCGGGGATGTTTCAGTCCCCAAAAGGTCCATTTAAAAAATTATACAGAATAATTATCAAAATAACCCTGAATATAAATTATCGGTGTTCCTTTGTCTCCACTGCCTGAAGTTAAATCACAAAGAGAACCTATCAAATCTGTAAGTCTTCTTGGAGTTGTTCCTTGTGATTCCATGCTGTTTTTTAAATCGCTGTTTTTATTTTCAATATATTTAGTAATTGCAGCTTTTAATTCATCGCCCTTTAAACCTGCAAATTGATTGTCTGCAAGATATTTTAATTTTAGCTCATTAGGAGTTCCGACCAAACCCTCAGTGTAGCCGGGGGATACAACAGGGTCAGCAAGTTCCCAGATTTTGCCCACAGGATCCTTGAATGCTCCATCACCGTAAACCATAACTTCAATATTTTTTCCTGTTACTTCATTCAATTTGATTTGTATGTCATTAACTAATTCATTACAGTTTCTAGGGAACAATTTAACTGAGTTTTCCGTTGATTTATTTGAACCCAGCAGACCGTAATTTTCGTTATAACCGCTATTGTTCACCGATGCCGTCAATATATCATCTAAACCGTAGACTGTCTTGGACCCCGCAGTCTTCAGAAGTTTTTTGCTTCTTTGTCTCGTGTGAATATCACAAGTTAATACGCTGTCAGTATATTTTAAAATGCTTGTTGGATTGTTTGCAAAAATTACTTCAACTTCAGCCCCGCTTTCTCTGATTAATCCAGAATAATATTCAATATAATCAACGCCTGTGAAAACATGGTTTGTATTGCTGAACAGACTCCTGAATTCTTTTTCTGTAATTATGTCATTCCAGGGATTTATTCCTGCGGCATCCAGCATATCATAATCTATGAATGAATTTCCTACCTCGTCAGATGGATAACTAAACATTAAATATATTTTTTTAAATGATTTTGCAATTCCTCTTAAGCAAACAGCAAATCTGTTTCGGCTTAGTATTGGGAAAATCAATCCCACTGTATCACTTTCAAATTTTTGTTTTACATCATATGCAATATCATCTATAGTTGCGTAGTTGCCTTGCGCTCTTGCAACTACCGACTCTGTAACAGCTACTATATCTTTGTCCTTTAATGCAAATCCCTCTGCCTCGGAAGCCTTTAATACTGAATCAACGGTTATTTGTGCTATATCATCACCTTTGCTTATTATAGGAGCTCTTAAACCCCTGACTACAGTTCCGACCAATCTATCCATTTTTTTCTCCTTAAACATCATTTATTTATTCTTCATTTTATATTATAATACATTTACCCTTTTAAGTAAATTTAAAATCTATTTGATTTGTGTATAATTTTATGGGTAAACTATTATATATATCAATTGGAGGATATTATGGTTCCCAGAATAGGAATGCGAAATATTAAGACATCTACGTCGGTATTTCTCTGTTTGCTGTTATTTGAACTGTTAAACAGAGAAAATTCTATTCAGGCATGCATAGCAGCAGTAATTTGCATGCAAAATACAATTGTTGATTCATTTAAAAAGGGTGCCGAAAGAGTGATTGGGACGATTATAGGCGGTATTGCAGGAGGTCTTGTATTATTTTTTGTTACAACGTTTGCGCATGAAGACTTATTGATTTTTATAATTCCTTTGGGCATTGTTATTTTAATAGAGATATGTGTGACCATCGACATGAAGCAGTCAGTTGTAATTTGCTGCGTAGTATATTTAGGTATTTTAATTACAAGAGACCATGAGGGAGGCTATGTACTTTATACATTAAACAGAGTTATTGATACTACTGTAGGAATCATGATAACTTTATTTGTGAATAAATATATGAATCTGCCTGATGAGTTTAAAAAATCGTTTGGGCGTATGAAAACTGAAACAGAGCAAAAAGAGATTGAAGACCCGATTTTTGAATCAGCAGAAGGCCTTAGGGAACCTACAGATGAAAAGACAGTGCCGAACATTGAAAACAACGAAAAAAATTGAGTTGAAAAATAAATTTATTATTGACAACAGCCTTATTGTAATGTAATGTATGTAATTGTTATCATATAGCATAAAAACAGGGACAACTTCATAATATTTATTAAAAAGTAATGTAGGAGGTTGTCCTGTGGGTATAGCAGATGTAGGAATTATTTTGGCTTATTCAGCTGGTATAATGTTAATATTTATGGTATCCTGGATTTTTGTAAAACCGCTGAAGTTTTTAGGCAGATTGATACTTAATTCGCTTTTAGGTGCTTTGTTTCTGATGATTTTCAATTATTTTGGTAAATATACAGGTGCATATATTGGAGTGAACGAGGTAACCGCATTGATGCTGGGCATTTTGGGAATACCTGGATTCATTGCATTGTTAGTAGTAAAACTTCTGATTTAGCAAATAATATAATCAATTGCTGATAATTTACTCTTATAATGAAGTTTTATTGGACAACAAATTGCTGCTGTTATATAATATGATTAACGCACATTGATTTCATAATGGAAATAGCGTAGTATTTTTTAACAGGGGTAGATTATGTGGATAGAATACATTGTTCTTTTTTCAATTGTAGCCATGGTATTTTCGATAATGGTTGTTTTAATTGTAGAAACTGTTCACACCACTAAAAGCATTTCAAGAAAACGAAACACCAACATTATTAAATGACTGCTTTAGCAGTAACATTATAAAAAAAAGGAGATGAGCACTAATCCCAATATACAACAATAAATTTAGAATATAAATTTATTTAAGTATCAGTAATTTTAACGGGAGATAAACAATGAAAGAACTTAATATTATTTCGGGGATTAAACAGTATCGAAGCGAAGTAGATACGAATTTTCACATGCCTGGTCATAAAGGTAAAAATGGTATTTTAGACGAAATAGGAAACAATCTGAATTTTTATGACATAACAGAAACTTTAGGTACAGACAATTTGCATTACCCGACAGGTTTTTTAAAAGATGCCATGGATTATATTGCTGAATCTTATGGTGCTAAAAAATCATATATGGTCGTCAACGGGACATCCTGTGGAATCATATCGGCCATAATGGCGTGTACTAACCCCGGAGATAAGATAATTGTGCAGAGAGACTGTCACAAATCCGTTTATAATGCTTGTATATTAGGAGATTTAAAGTTACATTATTTATATCCGGAATTTAATAAGAAGCATGGTCTAAATTTTAGTATAAGTTTAGAAAAACTTGAACAAATGCTTATAGATAATCCGGATGTGAAGATGGTAGTATTAACATATCCTACATTTTACGGTATTTGCTTTGATGTGAAGAAAGCAGCCGAAATAGTTCATAAGTATGATAAAATTCTTATGATAGATGAAGCTCACGGTTCACACCTACATTTTTGTAAGGATTTATTGCCACCTTCAGCTGAAAGCTCAGGCGCTGATATAGTTACGCAAAGTACCCACAAAACACTTCCTTGCATGACACAAGGTTCGATTTTGCATGTATGTTCAGACAGAGTTGACAGAAGCAATATAGCATCAATGCTTAGAATGCTTCAAACTACATCTCCATCATATATTCTGATGGCTTCAATTGAAAATGCGGTACATTGGATGAATAAACATGGTGAAGAAAGACTGAAAAGAAACATAGAAGTATTTAAAAGAAGAACGTTGGAACTCAGAAGTATGGGAATCAATGTATTAGAAGATGATTTTCTTATTAATGAGGGATGCTATGATTTTGATGCAACAAGAGCTGTTATCAGTATGAGTGAGCTTGGCATAACAGGAACTGAACTTCAGGAAATTTTAAGATACAAATATAAAATACAAATGGAATTTGCAGATTTGCAGTATACTGTAGGTTATATCACTGCTACTGATGAAATTGAAGATATAGATAGATTATTCGACGCAGTTAAAGAAATCTACCTTGAAGAAAGCCAAAGCAAAGAAAAAAGAGAAATTGTTCAAATAGAACCTTTCCCGCAATTGCAGCATGAAAGAAAAATGCGAAAGGCTTTCTATGCGGTAAATGAATTGGTAAATATGGATGATGCAATCGGCAGAACTGCTGCGGAATTCATTATACCATATCCGCCCGGAATTCCTTTGGTTTGCCCAGGAGAGATAATTATACAGGACACTATAGATTATGTTAAAGTTATGCTTGATAATAATATTAACGTAAATGGTGTCGACAAAAACAATCAAGTGAGAGTTGTTAAATGAGAGGAATCTTTATAGTATTAGAAGGTCCGGATGGTTCCGGCAAGAGTACAATGGCTAAGAAAATAGGCGATTATTACAGGGGAAAAGGCAGAGAAATTGAATTTACCAGAGAACCCGGCGGAACTAAAATAGGCGAAAAAGTGAGAAAACTTATTCTGGACAAAAACAATACGGAAATGGATTACAGAACAGAAGCTTTGCTCTATGCTGCGGCTAGAGCACAGCTTGTTTCTGAAAAAATAAAACCTTGGCTTAATGAAGGCAAAATTGTTATAAGCGAGAGATACGTTTATTCAAGTCTTGTTTATCAGGGCATAGGCAGAGGCTTAGGGGTTGAAGAGGTTAAAAAAATCAATGATTTTGCCATTGATGGGCTTAAACCTGACATGGTATTGCTTCTGGATGTTAATCCCGAAAAAGGTTTAAAAAGAAAACTTAATATCAATGGGGGAGACAGACTTGAAAATGAAGATATTTCATTTCACAAGGAAGTGTATGGAGGCTACAAGTCTCTTATACAGTTCTTCCCCGAAATAAAGACAATAAATGCTGAAAGAACTATTGATGAAATATTTTATGAAATAAAAAAAATAATTAATTCAATATAACGAAATTACAAGGAGGAAATTATGAAATCGATAACTGCCATAGTTCAAAATGATGATGCAAATAAACTGATATCCGCACTGAGAGAGAATGGTTTTTCTTCTACCAAGATGTCATCAACCGGAGGATTTTTGAGTTCAGGAAACACAACTATAATTTCTTTGGTTGAGGACGACAGAGTTGATGAAGAAATAGAAATAATCAGAAAAATATGCAAATTAAAAAAGAAAATTACGGCAGCAATACCTCCCAGTTCTTTTAGCACAGTAGGCGGATATTTACCTCAGACAATTGAAGTTACTGTTGGAGGAGCGGTTGTATTTGTAACAAATGTTGAACGGTTTGAAAAAATTTAGGTGATGATAATATGCTTTACAGCCAGATAGCAGGACAAGAAGAAATTAAAACATCCTTAATAAAATCCATAAATAACAACAAGGTATCCCACTGCTATATATTTGAAGGACCAAAAGGCATGGGCAAATATGATTTAGCTCTTGTATTTGCCCAGTCTTTGCTATGCTCAAACTTTACTTCAAACCCTTGCAACGAATGCTTAAGCTGCATTAAAATCAATTCCGGCAACCACCCTGATTTGCATACAATAAACAATGATGAAACAACAATAAAACGTGAAGAAATAGACACGCTTATAGAATCAGTCTATAAGAAGCCGTACGAATCGGATAAAAAGGTGTATATCATAAAGGGTGCCCATGAAATGACGGCTCAGGCTGCCAACACATTTTTAAAAACATTGGAGGAACCTCCGGGAGACTCTGTTATTATACTTTTAACATATAACGCTAATCTATTGCTTCCTACCATTGTATCAAGGTGTCAGACTGTGAAGTTCAGGAATGTCAGCAAGGAAACAATAAAGACATATTTACAAAAAAATTATGGCACATCTGATGAAATTACAGATTTAGCCGCCGAATACTCAAAAGGAATATTGAACAGGGCAGTTAATATAGTTAACGGAAATGACGGCATTCTGAGTAAGAGAGCAGAAATTATTAAATTATTTGAAAAAATTATAAGTGCAGATTCGGAAATAATTTATGAATTAGAAAGTTACTTTGAAGAGAATAAAGATAATATAGATATAATCATCGAAATTATAATGATGTGGATACGAGACGTCATGTTTGTGAAAAACAACCTGGATGATCTTGTAATAAATAAAGATTATATACAGCTTGCGAAAATGCATGTGCGGTTAATGAAAGGCAATAACGATTTAATTGAGATTATGCAAGGCACCAGTGATAATATAAAGAGCAATGTTAACTATAAACTTGCAATAGATAATATGCTTTTAAAGATTCAGGAGGTCTTTAAATGATAAAGGTAGTAGGCGTAAGATTTAAGAAAGCTGGCAAGATATACTATTTTGACCCTGACAAGAAGTGGATTAATGAAGGTGACAATGTAATAGTAGAAACTATTAGAGGAATTGAGTACGGTCAGGTTGTTGTAGGACCCAAAATGGTGAAGGAAGAAGATATAGTACAACCATTGAAAAAAGTTTTAAGGCTTGCAACAGAAGAAGATATAAAATGCAATCAAGAAAATAAAGAAAAAGAAAAAATCGCTTTTGATCTGTGCCTGAAAAAAATTGAAGAGCACGGACTGGAAATGAAGCTTGTTGATATAGAATACACATTTGACAACAATAAGGTTATTTTTTATTTTACGGCAGATGGAAGAATCGACTTCAGAGAACTTGTAAAAGACCTTGCTTCGATATTCAGAACCAGAATTGAGCTTAGGCAGATTGGTGTAAGGGACGAAGCTAAAATGATAGGAGGATTGGGTCCTTGCGGAAGGCCTATGTGCTGTTCATCATTTCTGGGTGAGTTTTATCCTGTATCAATAAAGATGGCTAAGGAACAAAAATTATCGTTGAATCCTGCCAAGATTTCAGGCATATGTTCAAGACTCATGTGCTGCTTAAATTATGAACATGAAGTATATGAAGAAAATATAAAAGAACTTCCTGATGTTGGGGACAGAGTTCAAGTTGCAGGAACAAACAAGGTAGGAATAGTTCTTGATATAAATCCGTTATTTAAAACTGCAAAGGTCAATGTTAATAAGCCGGATGGAACGGTTGAAATTGAAGAAATCAGCGGTTCGGACCTTAAGGTTATAGAAGAAGGCGTTATGAAACATAAACAGGAAGACGTCAATTTGGAAGAATTAAAAGAATTAGAAGATTAAAAAAACCNNGGTTTTTTTAATCTTCTAATTAATTATCTTGAAATTCATATTGGTACTTTAATCGTACACCCTTCTGATTCTGTTCATCGTAATCCTTAAGCATTGTTTTTGACTCTTTAAACAAGGCGAATATTGCAATTAAGTTTGGAATAACCATAATTCCGTTAAACATATCTGCTAAGCTCCATACAAAGTCAACTTTTTGATATGAGCCGAGAACTATAAATAATAATACTATTACCTGGTAGATGCGTATTGCGGTTTTACCTTTAAATAAGAAACGAATGTTGTTTTCACCGAAGTAATACCATCCCACAACAGTTGTAAAAGCAAAGAATGTCAAGCATACAGCCAGAAATTTTTCACCTATGGGACCAAATGCAATATTAAAAGCTCCCTGAGTAACTCCTACACCCACTACATCAAGATTGTTAGCTCCTGTTGCCAATATTACAATTGCAGTAGCGGTGCATACCAATATTGTATCAATAAAAACAGCAATTATAGCTGAAAGACCTTGTTCAGCCGGATGAGTCACATCTGCTACCGCGTGGGAGTTTGGAGTTGAACCCATACCTGCTTCATTAGAGAAAAGTCCTCTTGCGATTCCGAATCTGACAGCTTGCTGAACACCGATTCCTGCAGCGCCTCCGACAACGGATTCGGGATTAAATGCCGCAACAAATATATTCTTAAAAACAGGAATGATATTTTCTCTGAATATTATTATAATAATGATTGAGCCTAAAATATATACTGCGGCCATAACAGGAACAACCATTTCAGCGAAAGATGCGATTCTTTTCATTCCTCCTACAAAAATCAATGCTGCAATAATTGCAATGCAAATACCAACTGCGATTTGGGGAATATTAAAAGCCCTGCTGACTGCATCAGCAATTGAGTTTGACTGAACCATATTTCCTATAAATCCTAAAGCTATTATAAGTGCTACAGCAAAAAATACTGCCAGACCCTTTGAACCTAATCCATTTTTGATGTAATAAGCAGGTCCTCCTACCAATTGGCCATCACTGTCAGTTTCTCTGTATTTTTGAGCCAATGTAGCTTCAACAAATATAGTGGACATTCCTAAGAATGCAGAAATCCACATCCAAAATACAGCCCCCGGTCCTCCTAAGGATATTGCAGTTGCAACGCCGGCAACATTGCCTGTACCAATTTGAGCAGCAATGCTTGTTGCCAAAGCCTGAAATGATGACATACTTCCTTCTTTGCTTTTTTCTTTTTTAAAAATTCCGCCAAATACTCTTTTAGCTGCTGTACCGAAACGCCTTACCTGCGGGAAGCCAAGTCTTACGGAAAAATATAAACCAATTCCTACAAGACCAAAAATTAATACATAATCCCATAAAATTCCATTTACCTTACTTACAATAATTTCAATAAAATCCATTTGCTAAATCTCCCTTCTGATGTTTGATAATATTGTAACAAATAAAAATAGATAAGTCAAATACAAAAGGTTGAAATTTCAATATTTAGATGAAAACGTTGTATAAATTTACTAAAATAAGAAAATATTAAAAAAGATTAGTTTAATAAGGAAAACAGATTAAAGCCCCACAATAAGTTGGAAAATAGGCATAAAAAAATGTGATGTAAAAATTTAAATTAATAAACTTAATTTATGCACATGTTATAAAAGTAACAATATTTTATGAAAAATAACAATAATTTATGCTTTAATATATAGTATCTAAATTTTACATTAATAAAATATTTTACTTTTTGATTAAAAAGTTCTTTTAAATATGGACAAATAGTGTTAAAATTATTAAGATGATATTGGGGGAGGTGAAATTTAATGTCTTACAAAATTACTGATGCATGTATTAGTTGTGGTGCATGCGAACCAGAATGCCCAGTAGGCGCTATTTCAGCAGGTGATGATAAATATCAAATAGATCCATCAACTTGTATTGATTGCGGAGCATGCGCTAGCGTATGTCCAGTAGAAGCTCCTCAACAGGATTAATGATATTAAGTAAAAAAAGCCTTATAAAGGCTTTTTTTAATTCAAGGCAGTATGTTTTAAAGCTTGGTGTCATCTATATTGTCTAAATAATTTTTAATCTGATATGAAACTGATTTTATTGTTTTTTCTTCAAATGGACTTTGTAAATTTCCCGTTTTTAATATTTCTAAAAATGACTGGCTTCCGCCAACCTTGCATATGTTCATGTAATCATCCCATGCTTTTTTTCTGTCATCTCTAAACTTAATCCAGAACTGGTAAGCACAAATTTGTGCCAATGTATAATCAATGTAGTAAAACGGTCCGAAGAAAATATGACCCTGCTTAAACCAAAATGTTCCCTTGTCTAAAAATTCATTGTCGGCATAATCCTTGTAAGGTGTATACTTCTTTTCAATATCTCTCCATGCCTTTTTTCTTTCATCAGGTGACATATTCGGATTTTCATATATAACATGCTGAAACTCGTCAACCGTAACTCCGTATGGAATAAACATTAAGGAATCTGAAAGGTGGAAAAATTTAAACTTGTCAATATCATTTTCAAAGAACATTTCCATCCAAGGCCATGTAATAAACTCCATGCTCATGGAATGTATTTCGCATGCTTCTGAAGTGGGGAAGCTGAATTCCGGGGCGTCAAGGAATCGACTCTCGTATGTCTGAAATGCGTGACCTGCTTCATGGGTTACAACTGTCACATCATCCTGAGTTCCGTTAAAGTTCGCGAAAATAAACGGGGATTTAAAGTTGTGGAGGAATGTGCAATATCCGCCTGCCTGTTTGTTTGTTTTTGTTTCGAGGTCAAATAGATCTCTTTCAATCATCATATTTATGAATTCACCAGTTTCAGGAGAAAGCTCTTCATACATTTTTTTTGTTCTTTCCATTATCCATTCTCTGCCTCCTTTTGGAGCCGGGTTCCCGGACATGAAGTTTAGAGGAATGTCATAATACTTCAATTCATCAACACCAATTCGTTTTCTTTGTTTTTCTCTTAATTCATTTGAAAGCGGAACTATGTAATTTAAAACGTGTTCTCTGAAATTCCTTACATCGTCTGCATTATAATCAGATCTTCCCATTCGCAGATAACCAAGCTCAACAAAGTTTTTGAATCCAAGCTTAACGGCTATTTCATTTCTTACCTTGACCATTTTATCATAAATCATATCGAGCTTGGATTCATTTTCTATAAAAAAGCTGCTCCATTTTTCATGGGCTTCCTTTCTCACCCTTCGGTCCATTGATTCCATATACGGCTGTAATTGAGACAGATTCAATGTTTTGCCGTCATAGTTTATTTGTGCTGACGAAATTAGTTTGGAATATTCGCTTTCGAGTTTGTTTTCTTCCTGCATAAGAGGAACAACTTCATCAGAAAATGTTCTGATTTCAATTTCAGCAATGGTGAAAAGCTGAGGCTGGATTTTTTTGGTTAATTCTTTTTTGAACTTTGAGTTTAAAAGAGCTTTGTAAAATTCAACTCGTAAGCCGTGGAGCTTTGGAGATATCATATCGATATATTCATTTTCCTTGTCATAGAATTCATCAGCGGTATTGATGGAATTCCTTATAGCTACAAGCTGAGCCATTGTTTCTGTTTCTTTTTGAAGTTCATTTATTTTCTGTACATATGTATATTGCTCATCAGCGCTGTTCGAGTTGTTGAATAAGTTCAGTAAATCATCGTACTTACTTTTAATGATATCATAATCGGGTCGTCTGTATTCATATTCATTAAATTTCATTGCACACCTCTATTTATTAATTGTCAGAAATTTATAGAAATTTCTGGATGATAATAATATTATACCAAAAAATGATAAAAATACAAAGAGAATTATGACAAGTTTTTATTTGTGTTTGTTTCTTGAAGACAGTCCAGATTGTTTAAAAATACATTGCAGCCAATGAAACAGTTATGTTATAATAAATACCACTAATGAAACAAAGACGCGTCTTTGTTTCGGATTTATTTATTGTATCGGTGTATCAGGCCGAATTGCGATGCACTTATGATAAAATGTCAGTGAAGTAATTGCATATAAAGGAAATATAGATGAAAAATATTATAGTAAAGGTATTAAAAAATTCAATTGCAGAAGAAATGGAACTTGAACCCGGTGATGAACTGGTTTCAGTTAATAACTGCAGCGTTAAAGATTATATAGATTATAAATATCAAATATCAGACGAAGATGTTCTTTTTGAAGTGAGGAAGCCAAACGGAGAAATATGGGAGCTGGAAATAGAAAAGGAATATGATGAGGACATTGGAATTTTATTTGAAAATCCTCTTATGGACAATATAAAGGTGTGTTCCAATAAATGCATTTTTTGTTTTATTGACCAGATGCCGAAGGGTATGAGAAAAACTTTGTATTTAAAGGATGATGACACCAGGCTTTCTTTTCTTTACGGGAATTTTATAACTCTCACTAATCTGAAAGACGAAGAAATTGAAAGAATAATCAAATATAAAATAAGCCCTATAAAGGTATCTGTACATACTACCGACTCAAACTTAAGAAAGTATATGATGGGCAATGATAAGGATATAGATATTTTAGAATATTTGAAAAAACTTATTGATGCAGGAATAACCGTAGACTGTCAGATTGTGCTTGTAAGAGATGTCAATGATAAGGATCAGCTCGATAAGACCATCAGAGATTTATCTTCTCTTCATCCGGGTCTTCGGAGTGTTGCGGTCGTTCCGGTGGGACTCACTAAATTCAGAGACAGACTTGCTGAGCTGAAACCTTTTGACAAGGACAGTTCCTCAGAATTAGTGAAGCAAGTAACCGGGCTTCAAAATGAATTATATGATAAATTAGGTACAAGGTTTATTTTTATAGCTGATGAATTTTATATTACAAGTGGTATGGGCTTTCCAGCCTATGAAGACTACGAGGACTTTGATCAACTGGAAAACGGCATAGGAATGTGCAGGCTGTTTAAGCAGCAGATTGAAGACTTATTGGATGAATATGAAGGCAGTGAGCCGATTGCCGATGAAGTTGCATTTGTAACCGGGGCTGCGGCATATGAATTAATGGTTGATCTTTCCGAAAAAATAATGGAAAAGATACCTTTAAAAATAAATGTGGTAAAAATAATCAATAATTTTTTTGGTGAAAGGATAACCGTATCAGGACTTACGACAGGAAAAGATATTATTGAACAGTTAAAGGACAAAAATTATAAAAATATAATATTGCCCAGAAATATGATTAACGACAATAATGTTATGCTAGATGATTTAACCATACAAGATTTAGAGAAAGAATTGAATACAGAAGTAACAGTTTGTGATGTGGATGGCGAAACATTGCTTAACCTGATTACGAAATAAACGGAGGAAAAGATGGCAAGACCAGTGGTAACGATAGTAGGCAGACCAAATGTAGGAAAGTCTACACTTTTTAACAGAATAGCAGGAAAAAGAATTTCTATAACAGAAGATACGCCGGGAGTTACAAGAGACAGAATTTACGCAGAATGCGAATGGCTGGATAATCATTTTACATTGATAGATACAGGTGGGATTGAACTAAATACAACTGATACAATATTTTCCCAAATGAGGGTGCAGGCAGAAATAGCCATTGACATGGCAGATGTTATATTGTTTATGGTTGACGGTAAGGAAGGCGTTACGGCAGCAGATATGGAAGTTGCTCAGATGCTTAGAAAATCAAAAAAAGAAATTATATTAGTCGTTAATAAGATGGATAAGTTCGTTAATGACAATAATGTTTTTGAATTTTATAACTTAGGAATCGGTGAGCCTGTATCCATTTCTTCTTCAGAAGCTTTGGGAATAGGAGATCTTCTTGATGAAATAATTTCAAAATTTGATGAAACAATGGACGTTGACGATGATGACGACAGCATTAAGATAGCTGTAATAGGAAAGCCAAATGCCGGAAAATCATCTATTATCAACAGAATAATCGGGGAGAACAGGGTTATTGTAAGCGACGTCCCTGGAACTACAAGAGATGCAATAGATACAAAGTTTGAGAGAAATGGACAAAAATATACCTTAATAGATACAGCCGGCATCAGAAAAAAAAGCAAGATTAGTGAAACAGTTGAAAAGTACAGTGTGCTCAGAGCCTTTACTGCTGTAGAACGGGCTGACATATGTATTTTGGTTATTGATGCAGACAAGGGAATAACAGACCAGGACATACGCATAGCAGGATATTCTCATGACAACAATAAGGGGATGATTATTGTTATTAATAAATGGGATTTGATTGAAAAAGACAATAGTACTTTTAAAGAATTCCAGGAAGAAGTAAGAAAGAGTTTTGCTTATGCAACATATGCTCCTATATTGACAGTTTCAGCATTAACAGGACAAAGAGTAAACAAAATACTGGATGAAGTAAATGAGGTTTATAGCTTTAGAAACCTGAGAGTTTCAACAGGTGTTTTAAATGACATTATAACTGAGGCTGTTCTTATGAACCAGCCAAGAACAGTAAGAGGAAAAAGACTTAAAATATATTACGGTACACAGGTTGCTGTTAATCCGCCTAAGTTTCTGGTATTTGTCAATGACTCAAGTATTGTTCACTTTTCATATGAAAGATATTTAGAAAACAAAATACGTGAATCCTTCGATTACAAAGGAACACCTATTGTCATTGAATTTAGAAGCAAAAATGAAAATAACCTGTAAGCAATTGATGAGCTATGGATTAGCGATAGACGGGCAATTGATGTGATTCGCTGCACAGCGCGAAAAATCTTTTATCAATAGCAAATCCATCTCTCAATCCACTGCTCATCAATCGCAAGTCTATTGTTTTTAACGGAGGCAAATATGAAATTTATTTTAATCGCAATCATATCTTATTTTTTAGGCAACATTTCATTTGCTTACATTTTAGGTAAGCTATTTACAAAAAAAGACGTAAGGGATTATGGAAGCGGCAGCGCAGGAGCAACAAATGCTTTAAGAATATTCGGCAAAAAAATAGGAATAATGGTTTTCTTGGGAGACGTTTTAAAGGGTGTTGCCGCAGTTACATTAGGCAGATATTTTGGAGATCAAACGGGTGCATATGTAGCCGGAGCATCAGTCATAATTGGACATAACTGGCCCGTCCTGTTAAATTTCAAGGGAGGCAAGGGAGTAGCAACAACTATTGGTGTCATGGTATTTGTAAATCCTTTTTTAACATCTGTGTGTGTTGTGTTAGGTGTTATAATTATTATATTTACAAGAACAGTATCTCTCGGCTCAATATTTGGAATGGCACTGGCACCTATAGTTTCAGTTATTTTTGTTAGGCCATTTGATTTAGAGCTTTTCATTTTCTGTTTATTCATAGCAAGCATGTCTATTTACAGACATAAAGCAAATATAAAAAGACTTTTTGAAGGAAAAGAAAATAAATTGTAGGAGATGATGTTTTGAAAAGAAAAATAACACTGCTTGGCGGAGGAAGCTGGGGAACTGCATTGTCTAAGCTTTTATCAGAAAACGGACATGAAGTGACAGTATGGCTGAGGGATGAAGAGCAATGCAGGACGCTTAGCACAGAAAGAGTAAATAAAAAGTATCTGCCAAAAGTGCAAATTCCTGAAAATATTGTATTTACATCAAATATAGACGAAGCAGTAAAAAATGCCGAAATCCTCTTGATTGTCACACCGACTCAAATGATAAGAAGCATTTTAAAACAAATCAGTGAGGAATACAAAAGAGATAAAATAATTATAAATGCTTCCAAAGGTATTGAAATAGGTACAATGTGCTTAGTTTCTGATATAGTAAACGAAGAGACAAGGAATTGCAGCTTTGCTGTGCTTTCAGGCCCTTCACATGCAGAGGAAGTCGGACTTTCATTGCCTACGGCAATCACTGTTGCATGCGACGACAAGGATGTTGCGGAAAAAATACAAGATGCATTTATGTCAACATATTTCAGAGTTTATACAAATGAGGATGTAATTGGAGCAGAAATCGGAGGAGCATTAAAAAATATAATTGCACTTGGTGCCGGAATATCCGACGGTGTCGGTTATGGTGACAATGCAAAGGCAGCTCTTATGAACAGAGGAATTGTTGAAATAGCTAGATTGGGAATTGCAATGGGTGCTGATATACATACTTTCTACGGTCTTTCGGGAATAGGGGACTTAATTGTTACCTGCACAAGCAAGCATTCAAGAAACTGGAATGCAGGCTATCTCATAGGACAGGGGATGTCTAAGAATGAAGCAATCAGTAAAATCGGAATGGTTGTAGAAGGAATTCCTACCACATATGCGGCATATGAGCTTTCTAAAAAATTAAAGGTTGAAATGCCAATAGTAACTGCAATGTATGACATTCTTGAAAACAACTCAGATGTAAAAGAAACAGTTAACAAACTTATGTTAAGAGATAAAAAAGAGGAAAAGTTGTAATAAAATAACGTCAGGAAATGTACAGGTATAAATACCTGTATATTTTTTTGTATATTCATATTACATATACAATAATTATAGTAACACCTTATTTAATGGGACATATATTATTAGTAGCTATTAATAGCGAAGTAATAAAAAGGTAGTGTATTTTTTATTGGAGGAAAAATTATGAGATATAGAAATAGAAATATTCAGGATGCAGAATGCTTTGGGCAAGATTGTAATTGCTTCGATTCTTGCTCGCGTCCCCCATATGACCCCTGCCTGCCTAATCCGTGCCCTCCCGACCCATGTCCGCCTGGCCCTGGTCCAGGTCCAGGCCCGGGATGGCTTGTAGGACCGACAGGTCCAACTGGACCAAGAGGTCCTCAGGGATGCCCCGGACCGAGAGGTCCTCAAGGAGTTCAGGGCCCGCAAGGTCCACAAGGGACACAGGGAATTCAAGGGCCACAAGGTCCTCAGGGACCGCAAGGACCTCAAGGAATTCCAGGCCCGACAGGTCCCATGGGTGCACAGGGAGCAACAGGCCCGGCAGGTCCGACAGGTCCAGCGGGTCCGACAGGTTTGATA
>DFOA01000036.1:128175-128305 GCA_002381185.1 Firmicutes bacterium UBA3553
TCCGACAGGTCCGGCAGGTCCGACAGGTCCAACAGGTCTGATAGGTCCAACAGGTCCGGCAGGCCCAACAGGTTTGATAGGCCCGACAGGAGACACAGGTCCGACAGGTCCAATAGGTCCGACAGGTTTG
>DFOA01000036.1:128387-193338 GCA_002381185.1 Firmicutes bacterium UBA3553
AGGTTTGATAGGCCCGACAGGTCCGACGGGTCCAACAGGTCCAACAGGTCCGGCAGGTGCTGGTGCTGTTATACCTTTTGCTTCAGGACCTATAGCCACACTTACAACTGTTTTAGGTGGATTGGCAGGAACTCAGGCATTAATAGGCTTTGGTGCTAACGATACAGCCGCAATTGTCGGCGGAGTTATTGATACTACGGGATTAAATAATTTAGCGTTCTCTATGCCTAGAGACGGAGTAATTACTTCTATCGCTGCTTATTTCAGCGTAGGAGCAGCTTTGACACTAGTAGGAAGTACAGTCACTATAACAGCTCAGCTTTACAGTTCAACTACTCCTGATGATACGTTCACCCCTATTGCCGGAGCAACCGTAACCTTGGCACCGCCGCTTACCGGATTAGTTGCAATAGGAACAAGTGCCAGCGGAGTTACTACAGGTCTTGCAATTCCTGTTACCGCCGGAACTCGTTTGATGATGGTATTTTCTGCAGCAGTTACCGCAGGCATTGACATTGCAACCATAATTAGTGGTTTTGCAGGTGCAGGTGTGAATATTGTATAAAAAATAGGAACATGATTGTTGTTGGATACCCGGGAAACTTGTTGTGTCACAATAAGAAACTGGCAGATATTGATCTGCCAGAATCTTGTTACATGAATAATAAAAGTGAGGTCCGGATTTTCCGGACCTTACAATAAGTTTATATAGGTGATTAAATGAAAAAATATAAAATATGTGTCTATGCAATAAGCAAAAATGAAGAGCAGTTTGTGGACAGGTGGATGGATGCCGTAGGTGAGGCTGATTTAGTTGTTGTTACAGATACGGGATCAACAGACAATACAGTAGAGAAGCTTAGAAAAAGAGGTGCTGTAGTATATACAGAAACAGTAGATCCTTGGAGATTTGATGTGGCGAGAAATATAGCAATGGACCATGTTCCTGAAGATGCGGATATTTGTGTTTCCAACGACTTAGATGAAGTGTTTGAAAAAGGATGGAGAGAAAAGCTTGAGACTTCATGGAATGATGATACCACTCAGGCAATGTATACGTTCACTTGGAGTTACAATGCGGATGGTACTCCAAATAAACAATTTTCTATGGAGAAAATTCATCTTCGACATGGTTTCCGCTGGGTGCACCCGGTTCATGAAGTTTTAAGATATAATGGAGTAAAAAAAGAAAACAAGGTATGGATAAAGGACATGGTATTAAACCATTATCCTGATGAAAAAAAACCACGCAGCCAGTATCTTCCGTTGCTGGAGCTGTCGGTTATTGAAAACCCAGAGGATGATCGCGGAATGTTCTGGTTGGGAAGAGAATATATGTATTATAATATGCCTGATAAATGTATTAATACTTTAACTGATTATCTGAGAATTCATAAAAATGCATGGGATGAGGAAAGAGCCTCCGCCATGAGGTTTATCTCAAAATGCTATAAGGATAAAGGAAATCTGCAAGAAGCTAAGAATTGGCTTTTCAGGGCAATAGCAGAATGTCCGAGAGTACGGGAGCCGTATCTTCACATGGCTAAGTTGGGATACGATGAGAAGAATTGGCCTCTTGTTTATTTTATGGTTGCAGAAGCATTGAAGATTACAGAAAAATCAGGAAACTATCTGCTTGAAACAAGTTCATGGGATTATACCCTTTATGATCTCGGAGCTATTTCTTCTTACTATCTGGGATTATATGAAAATTCATATAAGTTCGCACAGAAAGCTTGTGAGATGAATGAAAAAGACCAGAGGCTGAAGAATAATCTTGAGCTTATTAAAATGAAACTCAACAGGTAACAGGGAGGGGATTCTTTGAACAAATACAAAATATGCGTATATGCAATTTGCAAAAATGAATTACAGTTTGTTGACAGATGGATTGATTCCATGAACGAAGCTGATCTAATTGTGGTAACCGATACAGGTTCGGATGACGGAACAGTTGAAAGATTAAGAGAAAGAGGAGCAACCGTATATGTTGAAAAAGTAAATCCATGGAGATTTGACGTCGCTAGAAATATTTCACTTGATCATGTGCCGGATGACGTAGACATATGTGTGTGTACAGACTTGGATGAAGTATTTGAAAGTGGATGGCGTAAACGTCTTGAAGATGCATGGACTTCTGATGCAAAGATGGGCAGATATATATATAATTGGAGTTTTAAAGGAGACGGCTCTCCCGATGTCCAGTTTAATTATTTCAAAGTCCATACAAGAAAGGATTACAAGTGGGTTTATCCTGTTCATGAATGTATCAGGTATATTGGAAAAGAGCCGGAGATACAAGTATTTGTAGACAGAATGGTCCTTAATCATTTTCCCGATAACAAAAAGTCGAGAAGTTCATATCTGCCGCTGCTGGAACTTGCTGTAAAGGAATCGCCGGAAGACGATCGTTCAACATATTATTTAGGCAGAGAGTATATGTATGGCGGAAGATGGTTAGAATGCATTGAGACTTTGAAAAGGCATCTTTCACTTAAATCATCTGTCTGGAAAGAAGAGAGATGCGCCTCTATGAGGTGGATAGCTTTATCATATTACAGGCTTTCAAATGTCAGAGAAGCCTGTTCCTGGTATTATCGGGCAATTGCGGAGTGTCCCGGAATGAGGGATCCTTATGTTGAATTTGCCAAAATGTCATACGAACTTAAGGATTGGGCCAAAGTTTTTTATCTTGTGGAAGAAGCTTTGAAAATTAAAGAAAAATCTTCTACTTATGTAAACATGGGATACTCATGGGATCATACACCTTACGATCTTGGTTCCATAAGCTGTTATTATCTAGGAATGTATGAAAAATCTCTTGACTATGCAAAGAAAGCTGTGGAGAAGTCTCCCAATGACAGCCGGCTGCTCAATAATCTTAGTTTAATTGAGAATAAAATCAAAGATATAAGAAAATAATCACAAGAATATTGTCTGAGCGTTTATCTGGAAAAATAAAAAGGTCTGTTGCATTAAGAAATATGTCATCCTGAGTGAGACTGCAAGATATCATATATTAATGCAACAGTACATTATTGTAATTTTTTTGAACTCAAATTTTAATATTTTGAGGCTATTAAAGTTTTAGGCTTTGAAAAGCATAAATAATAATTGTTGATTTGATTGACGAAGTCGGCACCCAAGTCCGAAAATATATCTGTTACTTTTTTGAAAATCTCTTGATTTGCTGCTGTACAGACAATCTGACCACCGGGTTTTAAAAGATTATATAAGGTAACAAAAAATGATTCTATATTTTGAATGCTGTGTGACTCGCTCTCCAGTACAATATAATCATATAACGTGCCTCCGAAGTAGTCTTGAACATTGTCGATAAAACCAAGAATGCATTTATTACATATTGTTTTTAAATCTTTCATAGCTTTTTCTTCTTCCGACAAGTAGTCAAGTGTTACATTTTTATTGTCGTGATGCCTGCATTCATTTTTCAGTTCAAGCATCGTAGTACCATAAGATTTTCCGATTCCCAGTATGTTTATATTATCCGTATTTTTGCTGAATTTGAGAAGATTGATTACATTATAGTCAATTAATCCGCATATATACGGGTCTGCTCCGAACTTTGACATAAAAATTAATTTATTCCTTATTTGAAGAGTTTTGTCTTTATCATATTCTTCGTTGAAAGTTTTCGCTCCATAATGATGGACAAAAGTGTCTTTTGCAAGAATAACTTTATATCCCATTCTTCTGATGCTGAAGCATATTGCATCATCATCATAGCATCCGGGGTTGAAGTCTTCGTCAAATCCACCCAGGGCCTTCATAATTTCGCTTCGGTAAATTCCTGCATATGTTGACAGCTTCATTCTCTCATCCCATTTATTAGGGTTGCTTATATTATAATTTTCAGCAAATTTTTGTATTTCATCCATTCGGTCACAAGGTAAATTAATCTGCTGATAGTTGCAGGAAGCATTGCATACAGGAACAACCATTCCTATTTCAGGCATTGTTTCCATGCATATGAGAAGATTGTCCAGCCATTTGGCAGTAACCACAATATCATTGCTGATATTTAATATATATTTTCCCTCTGAAACCCTGATACCATAATTAATTGCCTTACAAACCCCGATATTTTCTTTGAAACTGATTTTCTTTGTGTTCGGCAAGCTGTTGAAATATTCTTCCGTACCGTCTTTAGAACCGTTATTAATAGTTATAAGCTCAAAATCAATATGTGAGGTATGTTGATAGATGCTTTCGATGCACTGTTTTGTATAATCCAGATGGTTGTATGCAAGTACCACTATGCTTGCTAGCGGAGAAACCTGCTTATCGTCAATGGAAGGTAAAATTTCTTGTTTAAGAACATTATTCATTTTCTTTTCTCCCTGAAAATTTAGATATTATATTAATAAAATCATATTTGATTAAATGTATTAGCGTAATAATTATGACTTTTATCACTTCTTAGTATATGTGAATTTAAATACTTTGATATCTTTTTTTATTTATGGCACCAAATTGACGCACAGATAAAAATCTTACACAATAGCTCTGTGCAATTCACTAAACAAGTCTGTTCGCATATAATGTAAAATATAAGAGTTGTCTTATTAAAAAATGTAAAAGAAAGCAGGTACTGCCATGAAGACAGTAATTTTTTGCGGCGGAAAAGGTACCCGTATGCGCGAGGAAACTGCATTTCGTCCGAAACCCTTAGTTCTTATAGGTGATAAACCTATCATTTGGCATATTATGAAAACTTATTCACAGTATGGGTTTAACGATTTTATATTGTGTGTAGGATATAAGGGAGACATGATTAAACGCTATTTTGTTGAAATGCCTTGGCTTAACAATGACTTTACAATAACTACCGAAAAACATGCCGATATTGAATTTCATACCGGCAATAATGATGCATGGAATGTGACTATCGTTGATACGGGTCCGGAGTCACAGACAGGGACTCGTCTGAAACAGGTAGAAAAATATATAGATACAGATAATTTCATGCTGACATACGGAGACGGTCTCAGCGATGTGAACATTGATGAGTTATATAAAATACACCATAAAAACGGTAAAATTGCAACTTTAACCGGAATCAAGCCTACATCACCCTTTGGAGTGTTTCAGACAAGCAACGGTGTTGTGACATCATTTAAGGAAAAGCCTGTACTTGAAGACAGAGTTAATGCGGGCTTTATGGTTTTAAACAAAAAGATATTCGACTATATACCGGATTATGATTGTGCTTTTGAGCAGGAACCCCTGCACAAGCTTGCCCTGGACTCTCAGATATCAATTTTTAATCATGATGGCTTCTGGACAGCAATTGATACCTATAAGGATATTGAACGCGTCAATGAAATGTGGGAAAAAGGAGAGGCTCCATGGAAAAATTGGGAATAGACTTCAGCAAGGAATTTGACGGTGCGTTCCAAGATAAGAGAGTACTTGTAACGGGACATACCGGATTCAAGGGCTCATGGTTGTCTGTCTGGCTGTCGATGCTTGGTTGCGAAGTAATCGGATATGCTCTCGACCCTCTTAACGACCTTGACAATTTTGTTTTGTGCGGACTTGATGACAAACTAACAGATATACGCGGCGATATCCGGGATAAAAAACATTTGGATGAAGTTTTTAAAACATATAAACCTGAAATAGTCTTTCACTTGGCGGCTCAGCCCATAGTTCGAACTTCCTACATTCTTCCGTCGGAAACATTTGAAACCAACATTATGGGTACTGTGAATCTTCTTGAATGTGTCAGAAATTCCGATTGCGTAAAGGCTTGTATTATTGTGACATCCGACAAGTGCTACGAGAACAGGGAACAGATTTGGGGATACAGGGAGGAGGATCCACTGGGCGGATTTGACCCCTACAGTGCAAGCAAGGGCTGCGCCGAAATTGTATCATCGGCATACAGAAGGTCCTACAATATGGCTGTATCTTCCGTACGTGCCGGAAATGTAATAGGAGGCGGAGACTGGTCTAACCAAAGAATTATTCCCGACTGCATAAGAGCTCTTAAAAATGGTGAGGCAATAGAGGTGAGAAATCCTGATTCTGTTCGCCCGTGGCAATTTGTATTGGAACCTCTGTACGGATACCTGCTCACCGCATCAAAAATGCTGGCTGATCCGATAAAATATAGCGGCGCATGGAATTTCGGCCCTGATTTTGATTCGATTGTTTCCGTAAGTCATATTGTCAAAAAGGTTATTGAGATATGGGGCAGCGGACAATGGAAGGATATGTCCGGTTCTCACGCTCCTCATGAAGCCGGTTTATTGAATTTAGACTGCACAAAATCAAAAACATATCTCGGCTTCAGACAGCGCCTCTCACTTGAAGATACCTTGAAGCAAACACTGGAGTGGTATAAGGAATACAAAAACGGAAATGTTCTTGAAATATGTATAAAACAGATAGCAAATTACTGCAGATTGATATGAGAGGTTGATATAAATGAAATTATCTGATTATATAGTAGAATTTTTAATAGAAAAAGGATGCACCTGCGTATTCGGGTACCAGGGAGGTGCGGTAACACATCTGGTAGATTCACTTTATAAATATAAGAATATAAAGTATATAAATACCTATCATGAGCAAGGTGCGGCTTTTGCCGCCGAGGGCTATGCGAGAACCAAAAATAACATTGGTGTAGCTGTTGCCACAAGCGGGCCAGGTGCTACAAATCTTATTACCGGAATCGGGAGTGCTTATTTTGATTCCATCCCCTGCATTTATTTGACAGGCCAGGTCAACACATACGAATATAAGGATGATATGCCTGTGAGACAGGTAGGATTCCAGGAGACAGACATTGTAAGCATAGTTAAGCCCATAACAAAGTATGCCGTGCGAATAACAGAGCCCTGTTCTATAAGATATGAGCTTGAAAAGGCCGTATATATTGCAACCTCCGGGAGAAAGGGGCCGGTGCTCCTGGACATACCAATGGATATTCAGCGTGCTGATATTTCAGAGCAAAACTTACAGCAATTTGTTCCTCATGATGATTTTACCCCGCATTTTGACATTGAGCCTGTCATAAAGCATATAAATAATGCCCTCAGGCCTGTTATATTGGCCGGGGGAGGCGTACGCCTGTCGGGAGGTTCAAAATTACTAAATGAAATCACTGATTCGCTTAAAATACCTGTGGTATGTTCTCTTATGGGCAAGGACGCGGCTGATAACAATTCCGAATACCATATAGGTATGATAGGTACCTACGGAAACCGTGCCGCAAATTTTGCTGTTGCAAACAGCGATCTTGTAATCGCGGTGGGAACGAGACTTGATACGAGACAAACAGGAACAGTACCCGAAAGCTTCGCCCGCGAAGCAGTTCTTATCCGGGTAGATATCGATGAAGGAGAGCTTTCCAAAAAGATTAAAGCTGATGAATACCCAATACGTGCAGATGTAAAAGCATTTTTGCGGGAACTTTGGAACAATACGGAACACATCAACGCCTACAGGGAAGAATGGGTGAAAAAAGTCAAAGAATACAAAGCTAAATACCCCACGTATACCAACGAAAATTACAGTGACCCGAACTACATTATGGAAAAATTATCACAGATGATGAATCCTGAAGACATTATTTGCCTGGATGTTGGTCAAAACCAAATGTGGGGAGCACAGTCCATTTATGCAGGCAAGGAACAGCGTATTTTAACCTCCGGAGGAATGGGGGCTATGGGTTTTTCATTGCCATGTGCCATAGGAGCGTATTATGCTGGAAATAACCGTCCTGTTACGGCATTTACAGGAGACGGAGGCATACAAATGAATATACAGGAACTGGAGCTGGTCAGAAGAAACAACATTCCGGTAAAAATAATCATAATGAACAACAACAGCTTGGGTATGATACGTCACTTTCAGGAAATGTATTTCGACTGCCGCTATAATGCCACTGTCATTGATTATGCCGCTCCTGATTTCTGCCGGATAGCCGATGCTTACGGAATCAGGAATATACGTATTAAGGAAGAAAAGGACTATGAAGCTTTAACAGAAATTTTGCATAACGATGAACCTGTTTTAATTGATATAGATTTGCCTTGCCATACCTATGCCTATCCAAAGCTTGAAGTGAACAAACCGGTTGAAGAACAGGAACCGATGATAGACCGCGAGGAATTTTTAAAAAATATGATTATTAAACCATACAACGGCAATTCAGTTTTTAAAGGAGGAAAATAATTTGAATGAATATGAGTTATTTATAAAAGATATTTTTGACAGTTTTAAATGTAAAAATAAAAATGATTTATTGAAATGTATTCCTATCTATGATGATAAAAACAGCATCTGCGGTTACCTGGTACCCATTATAAAGGATTTCCGAACCGTCATGCCGGGCTGTGCTTCGCTGTTTGCCCAGTGGCGAAATGAGAACCCCTCTATGTCTGCGGATAGCTTTACCGCAACTGCTCCAGGCACTGAAAAATGGCTTGATAATTTAATAATCAGACGGGATGACAGGATACTTTTTCTGATCATTTCTGTTGATTTGTTAAAAATCGGGCATATAGGCTATTCTTCTTTTGTATTTGATGAAAAGTGCTGCGAAGTGGATGCGGTACTGAGAGGAGAAAAATCCATTATGCCGGGAATGATGACATTTGCTCTCAGAGCATTGATTGATTGGGGCTTAGAAAGACTGGAGCTTGAAAACATACGTCTTCGTGTGTTTTCGGATAATTTGAATGCTATAAAATTCTATAAAAGAAACGGCTTCTACATAATTGAAGAGGGCGTGGCTGTAAGTGACAGTTCTGATAAAACATATACAGTTATGCAGCTCGAAAAAATTATGTATTAAATTGTTACTCGGAGGTAATTAACTTGAATAAGAAAATAAGTTTTGCGGGTCCTTCAATAACGGAGAAGGAATCTGCATATGTTTTAGATGCACTTCAAAACGGTTGGTATGAAAATTACGATAACTATGTAAAAAAACTTGAAAAGGCCTTCGCGGAATATATAGGCGTGAAATATGCAATAGCAACTCACTGCTGTACACATGCCCTGCATTTGGCTGCTGCTGCCTTGGAGCTTGGAGAAGATGATGAAGTAATTGTTACGGATTTCAGCTGGGTTGCAACAGCATATGCGATACTTTATACAGGAGCAAAATGTGTCTTTGTGGATATAGACCCTGACACCTGGGCCATTGATCCTGATTCAATCAGAAAAGCAATCAATCCAAAAACAAAAGCAATTATGCTGGTACACACCTTCGGACACCCGGCGGAAATGGAAGAGATAATGGAAATAGCAAAGGAATACAATCTTTATGTAATTGAGGATGCTGCACCTGCTGTGGGAGCAGAATATAAGGGGAAAAAAGTCGGCTCCTTCGGCGATGTTTCCTGCTTCAGTTTCCAGGGAGCAAAAATGACCTCAAGCGGTGAGGGAGGCATGTTCCTTACAAATAATGAAGAAATATATAAAAGGGCGCAGCTTCTGTCCAACATGGGAAGAACAGACAGAAAGGCCGTATTCTGGTCCGACATGCCGGGATTCCAGTATACCATAAACAATCTGAGCGCATCACTTGCTCTTGCACAGCTTGAACGCGTGGATGAACTTATGGAAATAAAACGCAATACCTTTAACCTTTATTATTTAAGGCTCAAAGATGTTGACGGAATTAAAATTCTGCGTGAAAAAGAAGGCTGCAAAAGCAATTATTGCTATCCTTCCATATTGCTTGAAAATCATACGAGAGACGAAAGAGACAATATATTAAGCGGACTCAAAGCTCTGAACATTCATGCAAGGCCGGCTTTTCCCCGCATGAGCAGTTTCCCTGCATTTGAGCAGCGTTATGATAATCCGGTTGCGGCTATGGTTGAGGAAAAGGGAATTTCACTTCCGTCCGCAGCAAATATGACAGAAGCCGATGTTGAATTTGTCTGCGAAAGCTTGATAAATCTTTTATAAATTATGAGGTGGACTATGCAGTCTGAAGTAAAGCTCAGAGAGGCTATTCTCGAGAAAACCAAACAGATATATGAACTCCGCAAAGAGGCGGAAAGTTTTATCCCCGGAGAATCAAAAGTGCATTATGCCGGCAGGGTATTTGACGAAAAGGAAATGCAGGCAATGATAGACAGTGTGCTGGATTTTTGGCTTACCCTGGGAAGGCAAGGCGAGCAATTCATTGAAGATTTTCTGTCATTTACGGGTATGAAATATGGTCTCCTGCTTAATTCCGGTTCTTCGGCAAATCTGGTGGCGGTAAGTGCCCTTTGCTCTCCTAATTTATCAGAACCTCTTAATAAAGGGGATGAGGTAATAACAACAGCACTTGCATTTCCCACTACACTGAATCCAATAATTCAGAACGGATTAGTTCCCGTTTTCGTAGATGTGGAAGAAGGAACGTACAATATTGATGCATCGAAGTTAGAGCAGGCGTTGTCGGACCGCACGCGGGCAATCATGTTCGCTCATACACTGGGCAATCCCGCAGAAATGGATGTAATTATGAATTTTGCCAGGTCCCATAATCTTTATGTCATTGAAGATACCTGTGATTCACTGGGGTCATATTATGACGGAAAACTTTGCGGAACCTTCGGAGATATATCAACCTACAGCTTTTATGCGGCGCACCACATCACCATGGGTGAAGGCGGTGCGGTGCTGACAAACAATCTGAACATCTACAGGCAGGCACTGTCCATCAGGGATTGGGGAAGAGCATGCTGGTGCTCAACAGGGGAGGAAAACCCCAAAGGAGCCTGCAACCACAGGTTTGAGCAGAAATTTGAAGGACTCCCGGACGGATATGACCATAAATATGTTTACAGCAATATAGGATATAATCTGAAGCCTCTTGACATTCAATGTGCCATGGGTATCGAGCAGCTGAAGAAGCTTCCTGCTTTTGGTGATGCAAGGAGAAAAAATTTCAATATGCTTTATAATTCTTTGAAAAAACATGAGGAATATTTTATACTCCCAAGAAAACTTCCGAAGTCAGACCCTTCATGGTTTTCCATGCCCATAACTATACGGGAAGGCAGCGGTTTTTCAAGAAAGGATATTGTAACATTCCTTGAGAACAATAAGATTGAAACTCGTATGCTTTTTACAGGCAATATATTGAGACATCCCGCATATCGAAATATTAACTGTCGTATAAGCGGAGATTTGAAACAAACAGAAAAGGTTTTAAACGATACGTTTTTTATAGGCATATATCCGGGACTTACAGAGAAAATGCTGGAGTATATGGCAGATACGATAGATAAATTTATGGAAGAGAATAGTAAATAAGGAGGCCGACTATGGAATATACGTCAAATATAAAGACCGAAGCCCCTCTTGTAAGCATTGTTGTCCTTGCTTACAATCATCTTGACTATACAATGAAGTGTATCGAAAGCCTCTTTAAATATACTTCGGATGTGGACTATGAGCTTATAACAATCAACAACGGCTCAAAGGACGGAACCGAATATTATTTTAACAGCCTTCCCAATGCTAAAAAGATCAACTTCCCTGAAAATATCGGAGTTGATAAGGCAGTAAATTATGGATTTAGGGAGGCAGAAGGCAAATACACCCTAAATCTTAGCAATGATATTGTTGTAACATCCAACTGGCTGAAGAATCTGGTAACATGTATGGAATCAGACCCGAAAATAGGAATGGTTGTGCCTGTATGCAACGCTTCCTCAAATTACCAGCAGATATCCCTGCCATATACAGATTTGGATGAAATGCAGGAAATAGCCCAAATATATAATAAAAGCAATCCTAGTCTCTGGGAAGAGAGAATGAAGCTTGTTACCTATACCTGTCTTTTCAGAACAGATTTGCAGAAAGCTTTCGGGGGTTTTGATGAGGATTTCAATCCAGGAGCATATGATGATGACGCCATGAGTTTTCGGGTACGGCGTGCAGGCTATAAGCTGATTCTTGCCGGAGATACCTTTGTCCATCATTTCGGCTCAGTAACCTTTAATGAAGAATACGTTAAAAGCAATATTGCCGAAAGAAACATGCGTCTTTTCTACGATAAATTCGGTGTGCATTCCTGGAATGTCGGCATGATTGATTTTAATATAGTAAATCTTGCAAAGTGCAGGGAGAAAAAAGATATAAAAATCCTTGGCATAGGACAGTCCTACGGAGCTTCCCTCCTTCAAATAAAAAACAAATTCCGTAAAACCGGACTGAGGGATGTAAAATTGTTTTATCTTTCCGAAAATGAGAAAAGCATACCCGACCTGAACACAATATGTGAGGACTGCATCTATGCTCCGGCTGAAACTGCCAAGGAATTTTTCGGAAGCAGAAAATACGATATAATTGTATTTGAAAATGAACCAGATAAACTTATAAACCCTGAGCTGTTTTTTGAAGATATTACTGACTTATTAAAAGAAGACGGAATGTTGATAACGACAGCTATACCTTCCGTTTATCCGAGAATTGAAAGCTGCCTTTATAATAAAGATTTTGCTGTTACAAAAAAAGAGAAGGACTATTACTTTGCATTTGAAAAGAAATAAAACAGATCTTAATAATAATGACCTCCGGTTCAGCTAACAGCGGAGGTCATTATTATGTTATTATCTGATATTATTTTTAAAATTATTTTCTTTATCGTATTCATTTTGAATGTCATTTTTCATGTTTCTTAAAGACTGTTCTCTTCTCATGTTTTTAATCTGAAGCTCTGTTTTTAGCGCCTCATCATCAACATTATTCATTAATTTTTCAGTTTGTCTGTAATTAAATTTAGTATTTTCAATATCATTTTTCATTTTATTTATTGTTTCTCTTTTGCTGTCTGAATTGTGTTTTCCCATATTGTTCTCCTTATATTTCATATACATTTATTGTGTTATAAATTATCTTTAACATTTATTTATAATTTATGTCTTAATAAATAAAATATATTTTTTACAAAGAGCGTAAATTTTACAGTTTCCAAAATAACTATGAGGTTATTTATTTACGGCATATAAGCAAACCTGAAATAATAGCTGTAACCGGAACTGTGATAATAAGACCTATGCTTCCGGCCATGGATCTTAAAATTTCTGACGCTATAGCTTCAGTGTTAATAAGCTGGATTAAAGATGTGTTTTCCGCAACCAAAATTATCATCGTATAAATTGAACCTCCCATATATGCTAAAATAAGAGTGTTTGTCATTGTGCCTATTGCATCCCTTCCCACATTCATCCCTGCGGCTATTAACTTAAATGTATTCATATTATGTGAGTTCTCATTCAATTCATTTATAGCGGAGGCAATTGACATGCTAACGTCCATTACAGCTCCCAGTGAACCGATGATTATGCCCGAAAAAAGCAATCCCTGATAACTAAATGAAGAATTTAGAGGAAGGTAGCTCAATAAATAGAATTCGTCATCCATAACTCCTGTTATATGCGATAAACTGCCGAATTCAATTGCAATAACTGCCGCAACTATTAATCCGCACAGTGTTCCGAGGATTGCGGATGTGGTTTTCATATTGAAACCACCGATTAAAATCAATGCCAAAACAGTAATGCCGGAAGAAATAACAATTGTTACAAGTATGGGATTATATCCTCTGATAATCAGAGGGAAAAGTATTTTTATAATTACCAGGTATGAAACGACGAGAGACAATATTGCCCTAAGTCCCTTAAATCCTCCTATTATAAGCAGCAGCAGTGCATATCCCGCAAACAGATAAATCATAAATTTGTCACGAACAATATTTGTAATAGTAATATTCTGCACAGCCTTATTTTGATCAAGAGTAAGATTCAAGAATACAGAATCATTTTTTTTAAGTGTGATTCCATAAAATCTATATGTAGGGTAGAATTCAGCTTTTACTTTCTTATTAATATAATCACCTTCTGTTATAGTTAACTCTACAAGCTGACAGTCCTTTTTTTCACTTATTATATCTGTTACTCTTGCCCGTATTCCTTTTACCTTAATTGCTTCAGTTCCTAGATTCGCGGAAAATCCACTTTCCTGAAATACAAGCAAAATAATTATAAAAACAGTAAAATATTTTATGCATTTGGTAAAACAATTTTTCATGAGCTCCTCCTAAATAAAAACAACTTGTCTATATTTATTTATTAGGATATCTCAAAAATATGTATGAAAAATTTAAATAGCCCCCTACCGGTTTAAAATCTAGCGTAGAAGGCTATTTCTTATTTTCAGACATTTCATACTGTGTTAATTGCTACGAGAATAAGGCATTATAGTTGTAAAGACCGGCTGTGCGGCCTTCATCAGTTAATTTTACGAAACCTTTATTAAGTTCAATGTATCTGTCAGATTCAAGTGCTTTAATTATTTTTGCAGTAAAGTCGGTGCTCCAGTGGAAATATATTTGTACGGCTTCAACTTTTGGTTTAGCAGTTTCTTCCTCACTGCTCTCATGATTATAAAGGTGAAAGAGCAGTGTAGCCTTTGCAAATTCGATTTTCTGTTTTCTGCGTCTGAAGAGAGTTCCGAGAAGTCCTCTGCCTGGAGTGAAAATAAACACTGCAAGAAAACTAAATCCTGTTACCACCGCCATGCTTCCTGCAATGGAAGCATCCAGCACAGCTGCCGCCTGATACCCGAGAATTCCGTTCACCGCTCCTATAACTCCGCTTAAAATCAGCATACGCTTTAAATCATCAGTCAACAGATAAGCCGTTACAGGCGGTCCGATCATAAAAGCTACCACCAACACGGAGCCTACCGCTTGAAATGCACCTACGGCTGTAAGGGACACCAGCGTCATCAGCCCGTAATGCACCAGTGCCGGTGAAAAACCCAGCACGGCAGCCAGCATGGGATCGAAGGTTGCAACCTTCAATTCCTTAAAGAATATGATTATAGCTGTCAGATTGATAAATAAAAGTGATCCTGTAGTGTAAATAGCCTTTGCACCTATATCCTCACCTGCCACTATCATCCGGTCAAAGGGAGCAAAAGCAAGTTCGCCTAAAAGCACTGAGTCCGTATCCAGGTGCACAGAACCGGCATAGCGGGTTATCAGTATAATGGCAATTGAGAAAAGCAGAGGGAATACAACACCGATGGCAGCATCTTCTGCCAGAAGCCGCGTACGGCTGAGTGTTTCTGTCATCCAAACAGTGAAAACGCCCATCAGTGCGGCACCTGCAATTAATAAAGGTGACGAAAGATCATGTGTGGCGAAGAAGGCAATTACAATGCCCAGCAGTATGGTATGTGTAATTGAGTCGGACATCATTGACATCTTTCTGAGTACCAGGAATACACCCGGTAGGGAACAGCTTACCGCTACGATCACAGCAATGACTTGTATCTCAATTTGCGGAGACATTACAGTTACCTCCTTCCAGTTTATATAAAATCCGGTTTTTTCTGCGTCTATACAGTTGATGAATCACACCTCTGCCCGGTGCGAACAACACACTTATCAGGACAATTAAGCTAACGCACACCACAATCGCCGGTCCCGTAGGCAGCTTTGGAACAAGGGAGCTGGACACGGTTCCTGCAACGCCTGACATAGCTCCGAACAAAGCGGATAGTGTTACCATTCCCCAAAGCGTATTCGTCCATTGCCGGGCTGCTACTGCGGGAGTAATCAGCATGGCGCTCATCAGGATAACGCCTACAGTTTGTAACCCGATAATAATCGCTACTACAATCATAAACGACAGCAGGAGATTAAGCTTTCCAGGAGAAAAACCGATACTCTTTGCAAAATCACTGTCAAATGTAAAAAGCTTGAACTCTTTCCAGAACAACAATACCAAGACAAGCAGGATAAGTCCGCAAACAATCATAAGAGTAATATCCCTTTGCAGCAGCGTGGATGCCTGACCGAAAATAAAGCGTTTCAGTCCAGCCTGATTGGAGTTGGGAATTTTCTGCACATAGGTCAGCAGTACAAGACCCAGCCCGAAGAAGACAGACATCACTAGAGCCAATGCACTGTCAAATTTGATGCGGGTGTGCCTTACTATACCTACAATAAAAAGCGTGGCCATAAGACCTGAAACAAGAGCTCCCAAAAGAAGAATTTCCGTATTTTTGCTGCCTGCCAGAATAAATGCCATGACAACTCCGGGCAGAGCGGAGTGTGATATGCCGTCACCCAGAAGGCTTTGCTTGCGCAAGACGGCGAAACTGCCCAGTACACCGCTGATTATGCCCAAAAGTGCGGAACCAATCGCCACGGTTTGAAAGGTGTAGTCCTGAAATAAAGTCAGAATGCTTTCCATTAAACCACGCTCCTCAGAAGCGTAGTGGAGCTGAGGTAAGTCTTCTTGAGATTTTCTTCATGAAATACTTCATTAACCGGACCGCTGGCTACCACACGCAGATTGATAAGTGTCACCCAGTCGAAATAATCAGGCACAGTCTGCAAATCATGATGGACCACTACAACAGTTTTTCCTTGTTCTTTCAACTCCTTCAGCAGCGCTACAATGGCACGTTCCGTCTGGGCATCCACACCTTTAAACGGTTCATCCATGAAATATACATCTGCTTCCTGAGCCAGCGCACGGGCAAGAAATACTCGCTGCTGCTGTCCTCCGGAAAGCTGGCTGATTTGTCGGGAGGCGTATTCCTCCATGCCTACTTTTTTAAGCATTTGCCGTGCAAGCTCTGTGTCTGTTTTGCGGGGACGACGGATCCAGCCCAGCTTGCCATAGCAGCCCATCAGCACCACATCCTGCACCGTGGCCGGAAAATCCCAGTCTACGCTGCCGCTTTGCGGTACATATCCGATACGGTTTTTCAGCGCACGCACATCACCGCTTCCATCCATAAAATGAACCGTACCGGCCACAGGCTTTAATAGTCCCAGCATGGCTTTGATCAGTGTTGTTTTTCCTGCACCGTTTGGGCCTACAACTGCCATAAGTTTTCCCTTTGGGATTTTGAGGTCAATATCCCAAAGAACAGGCTTAATATTATAAGCGACGGTAAGGTCCTCTACCTCCACCGCGTAACTTTGTTTCTCCATTTTAATCCCTCCATTATTTCAAAGCATCTACAATGGTATCAATATTTGCTTTGACAGTTAGAATATAGTTAGGAGCACCGGAAGCTTCATCACCCAGAGAATCGGAGTACAGTTCGCCGCCTATGGCAACATCGAAGCCTTTGGACCTGACTGCTGCCTGCAATGCTTCTATAGTTTTGGGAGGAACGGAGGATTCCACAAATATTGCCTTAATCTGCCGTTCTACAATGAAATTTGCCAGCTCGCTAACGTCCGCTGTTCCTGCTTCCGAATCTGTGCTGATGCCCTGCAATCCTCGAACTTCAAAATCATACGCCTTTCCAAAGTATTGGAAAGCATCATGAGCCGTCACCAACACCCTTTGCTCTTTTGTCAGTTCTGCTGCTCTGTTACGGATATATATGTCTGCTTCATCCAGTTCTTTCAGGTAGGAGCTTAAATTTTCCTGATATTCGGTCTTGCCGTTTGGATCAGATTTGGAAAGCCCATCTGCGACAGTTTGGGCGGCATCCTTCCACAGTAATACATCGAACCAGATATGAGGGTCATGCACCGAACTGTCATCTTCCCAGGCAAGCAGCTTATCTTCATCCAGGCCATCCTCAATACAAATGACCGTAGATCCCTGTCTGGTGAGATTTTCGAAGATTTCACCCATTTTACCCTCCAGATGCAGACCGTTGTATACGACAACATCCGCTTTCTGCATCAATGACACGTCACCTGCGCTGGCCTGATAGAGATGAGGATCAATACCCGGACCCATCAAGCCATTTACAGTGACCTGTTCTCCGCCTATAACAGCGGATAAATCCGCAAGCATGGTTGTGGTCGCTACTATGTTTATTTTATTTTCCGACAAATCTGTGTTTGATGCGGGAACAGAGCAGCCCGCAAATAATAATGTAAGACTTAAAACTGTGCCCATGAGGGCCTTGATTTTTTGATTCATATAACCTCCTGAAATAATATATTCGGCGTTATGGCCGTACTGTCTCATCCACATAGATTTGACAGACGGCTTTATAACTGATTTGAATACATCTGCCGTCAATATCAAGCGTAAAAGGACCCTCATAAGCTCCTGCCTCCACAATTCGCACAGAGCTTCCAATGGTGATTCCGGCTGCCTGCAAATAATCCAGCAATTCCTTTTCTTCCGTTACCCGGCGTATATGTGAAGTTTCGCCGACAGGCAACAGGTTAAGCGGCCGTAGCGGCGTGCTGTCAATCTGTCCGTCAGTGGTAGGTATCGCGCTGCCGTGTGGGCAGTAGGCAGGAAAGTTCAGAAACTTATCAAGCCGCATTGTCAGTCGAGATGGAGTCACATGCTCCAAAAGCTCCGCATCCTCGTGGGCTTCGCTCCATGAGTATCCTAAGTGACGCATCAGAAATACCTCCCAAAGCCGGTGACCTCGAACCAGAGTTATTGCAACACATATTCCTTCTTGTGTCAGACGAGAGCCTTTGTAAGCTTCATAATATATCAGCCCCTCACGCTTAAGCTTCCCCAGCATTTCCGTCACGGAAGCAGGAGCAATTTGTAATTCATCCGCAATTTGTTTATTGTTAACCAGCTCTTTCATGCCTCCGAGCTTGTAAATAGCTTTTAAATAATCTTCTTTATTTGGCGTCATATCATACCCTCCAATATTTAGGCGTACCTAAAATTTATCACATTATACACCTAAAAATTTGATAATGCAATAGGATATTCAAATTTTTATTAAGAAAGATAACTTTTCATAAGTTAGCGGCAGGAAACAATGTATCCTTAGACTAATTTATGGGGTTTTATTAAAAATGTTACAAAATGGTTGGGATGTATTTAAGAAGGTATTTAAGTCTACAGGCATTATGCAGGCTGTTTCTTTGATATAAATCGGATATTGAAATGGATTATTTATGATTTTGAAACTTTAATATATTTTAATATTTGTTGAGACATAATACTAAGACATTATTAAGAAATAATGAAAAATATGCTGCGGATTCATTTGGTACTTATTGACAATAATCCTATTCTGGTGATATACTTTGCATTGTAGCAACTGAATATTCGTAAGCTGGTTTAATGCGTATGTATTAATTAAAAGGGAAGCCGGGTGTAATTCCCGCACGGTCCCGCCGCTGTAAGAGAGTAGTCATTTTCAGAATGTCACTGAGAAATTGGGAAGGCGAAAATGATGATGATGCTCGAGTCAGAATACCTGCCTGCTTATATGCAATAATTCTACGGGCGATGGAATGTTGTAATTATACAGAATTATTTCTGTGTTTTTATTTGCATACTGCCCTCTTGAAAGTTCAAGGGGCTTTTTGTTTACCTGTATAGCTAAATGCTCGCAGAATGAACGGAGTATTCAGGCTGACTTACGTAATCAAGCAGAGAAAAGGGGAATTATATGAAAGAGTATATCAAAACAAAAGCAATGTTAATCAAAATTATATTGATAACCTTCGGGTCATTTGTGTATGCAATGGGGATTTCGGTGTTTCTGGATCCAAACAACCTTGCGCCGGGCGGTACGACTGGAATCGCCATAATAATAAACAGCCTGACGGGCTTAAAAACAGGAACTCTTGTTCTTTTAATAAATATCCCCATATTAATATTCGGATGGTGGAAATTCGGGATTAAATTTATTTTATCAACCATGTATGTTACTGTTGCTTCATCGTTTTTTATGAATCTGATGAATGAAAATATCATATTAAAATACGGCATCATAACGGATGATTTGTTATTGTCCGGCGCTGCAGGGGGTTCCCTTATGGCTATAGGAATGGCAGTTGTATTCAGGCAGGGTGCCACAACCGGCGGAACCGATATAATTATAAGGGCTCTGAGGCAGAGATATAAGCACATACGAAGCGGCACCATATTTATTATTACAGATGCAATGATTGTTACTGCATCAGCTGTCATATTAAAAAATGTTGAAATAGCACTATACGCAGCAATTACCATTGTTATCAGCAACTACGTGCTGGATCTTGTCCTGTACGGTGGAGACAGTGCAAAGCTGCTGTATATAATAAGCAATAGGCAGGAACAAATAGCAAAAAGAATACTTGATGAAATAGATATAGGAATTACATATTTAAAAGCTGAGGGAGCATATACGAAAAGTGATAAAAAGGTTATTATGTGTGTGTGCAGAAAATATAACTATACGAAAATCAGGGAAATTGTAAAGGAGGAGGATATAGACGCGTTTTTCATAGTGTCAGGTGCGAATGAGGTGTTCGGAGACGGGTATAAAAGTTATCTCACAGAGGAAATATAGACGTTTGGAATTTTTTAACCCTGCAAAGCTAATGAATGCTTATAATCAGATTCGAGTATGCTTATTATCCTGTACAGTTGACATGAAATTATATCAATGGTACAATATGTATGAAAAAATAAAAACATTTGCATAATATAACTTATTTAAACCACGGAATCAGGTGAGAATCCTGAACAATCGGGTTACTGTGTTGCGGAGCGAACTCCTATAGGCCACTGCGAAAGCGGGAAGGCGGAGTAAGCGGTGAAGCTTAGTCAGGATACGTGCTTAAATAATTGCGTAGTATTGTTTTCCGACGAAAAATAATGCAGGATATCATTTTAGGGTTGCAGAAAAACACACCTGTATTTTTCGTTAAGAAAATGCAGGTGTTTTTATTTAAGTAAGATGATTTGGAGGGAGAGTTATGAGAAAAATTAAGAGGGCGTCTTTAACATTGCATATGATGCTAATTATGATCATAAGTTGTATTATACCTGCATTTGCGGCGGACGATGCAGTTCTTGATGCCGCAATTAAGGATACGGCGGAATATATGTACAGGACAGTTTCAAATCCACAGGTGGGGTCCACCGGCGGGGAATGGGCGGTTCTGGGCCTTGCACGTTCAGGATATGAGGTTCCGGAGGAGTATTATAAAAAATATTACTCTGCAGTTGAAAAATACGTGAAATCACTAGAAGGAAATCTGCATGATAAAAAATATACCGAGTATTCACGCCTTATAGTTGCGCTTACGGCAATAGGCAAGGATCCATCCAATGTCGCAGGGTATAATCTTCTGACGCCGCTTGGAGATTATAATAAAACCATATGGCAGGGACTGAACGGTCCTATTTGGGCACTTATAGCCCTTGATTCGGGAAATTATCCTATGCCTCAAAATCCGGACTTCGAGACTCAGGCAACCCGTGATATGTACATACAGAGAATTCTTGAGTGCCAGCTGCCTGACGGAGGCTGGTCGTTATTTGGGAATACTGCCGCTTCAGCATCTGGTGATGTGGTATCAGACCCTGATATAACAGGGATGGCGCTGCAGGCTCTTGCAAAGTATCAAGACAGGGCAGATGTAAAAAAGGCTATAGAGGAGGCTTTGGAATGCTTATCTAAAATGCAGGATGAAAAGGGCGGGTTTTCCAGTTGGGATGCAGAAAACTCTGAAAGCTGCGTACAGATAATTGTTGCGCTGGCAGAGCTTGGTGTCCCTCTTGATGATGCAAGGTTTGTCAAAAGCGGAAAAACATCATTGGATAATCTTTTGACCTTTTATTCAAAGGGCAACGGATTTTTACATACAAAGGGTGGAAGCGGCTCAAGTCAGATGGCGTCAGAGCAGGCATTTTACGGGCTTATTGCGGCACAGCGCCTCAGGGATGGGAAGGGCAGCCTGTACCGTATGAGTGACTCGCTGAAAATAGACGGTTCAATATCAGGTCCTGCGGTGGGAAGCGGTCTTCCCGGAAAGAATTCCGCTGTAACTTCAAAACCCATAATTACACCAGGACGTACCTTTGACGATATTACCGGTGTAAATGCCCATAAAAATCAGGCTGCCATAGAATCATTGGCATCAAGAGGGATAATCATTGGCAAGACTAAAAAATTCTTTGAACCTGAATCTACGATGACTCGTGCAGAATTTGCAGCAATAATTGTTCAGGGACTGGGACTTGAACCCAAGACTAACGGCAAATTTAAAGATGTTGCATCAAATGAATGGTATGCTCCTTATATAGGCACTGCAAACAGCTATGGAATAGTGAACGGAAATTCGGATACGACCTTTAATCCAAACGGAACCATAACAAAACAGGAAGCGGCCGCAATGATTACACGCTCAGCAAGACTGTGCGGAATAAATACCGATGTTGAAGGGGGCACTGTTCGTGATGTTCTGGCGCAGTTTGCGGATTATGTAAAGACTGACGATTGGGCGAGGGAATCACTGGCGTTTTGCTATCATCAGAACATCCTTGACCAGTCTGAGCTGGAAATACAGCCTGGTGCATTGATTCGAAGATGTGAAATAGCACAAATGGTGTTCAATATGCTGGGAATGGCAAATCTTTTGTAATTGATGAGATTTAAATGGAGGAAACAAATTGAAATTTAAATTTACAAAAAATAAAGTAATAGCAGCTGCATTAACAGTTATTTTTCTTGCTGCGGCATTCTGGTATGGTGGAGGTGCTCCGGGTCTGCGGGGCTGGAGTACTTCGCCTTCGTGGGCTTCAAATGAAGCTTATGCTGATAAGCCTGACGATAAAGAATCAGAGGAAATACAAAGTATACCTGATATTGAGCAGACTGAAAATGCTTCGGATGATGAACCTGCAGTAGAGCTGGGCTTAGCTGAGGTATATGATGCTTCTGAAACAGATATTGCGGAAAAACCTGCCGGTGAACTTGACAGCCGGGCAGCGGCAAGCCCTGATGAAGATGCTGAGTCTCGTACGGGAGGTATTGAAGGAGGGATGTCAGCATCTGATAAGATAGATCTGGCAAAGGATATGGCAGACGGAGCATCCTCTCCGGGAGTTGAAAAGGAATCAAAGAGCTACTCCGAAGCCCAGGGAATGATCATTGATGCTGCTACGGGCAAGGATAAATATATGACGAATCCGGTGCCTGAAGGAAAACCTGTGCCGGTGGAGCCTCAGAGTGTTGAAATATCAGATGTCGAATATAAATGCACTATTTCCGTGCGCTGTGATACCATACTAGACAATATTGACTGGCTTGACACGGAGAAGGTTGAACTGGTACCTGAGGAAGGAGTGATATTACCTGCCACGGAGGTTACCTTCTATGAAGGGGAAAGTGTGTTCAATGTGCTGCAGCGTGAAATGAAAAAAGCAAAAATACATATGGAATTTGAAAATACACCCATGTACAATTCGGTGTACATAGAGGGTATAAACAATCTTTACGAATTTGACTGCGGAGAGCTTTCAGGCTGGATGTACAAGGTTAACGGATGGTTTCCCAACTACGGCTGTTCACGCTATGGGCTAAAGGACGGGGATGTAATAGAATGGGTTTACACTTGTGATCTGGGTGTTGATGTCGGAGGATTTTATGCCACAGCAGGAGAATAATACGCAAGATGCTTTTTCATTTTATCATCCGCTGGTGAATTTTTCGTATTTTGCTTTTGTATTTGCTTTTTCAATGATATTTATGCATCCTGTATGCCTGGTGATCTCTCTGGTATGTGCTTTTGTTTACTCCATATTCCTCAAGGGGAGGCGTGCGGTTAGATTTAACTTTGGTGTACTTCTCCCCATGCTGGCAGTTACGGCTGTTATTAATCCTGCCTTTAATCATGAGGGAGCCACCATATTGACATATCTTTATACGGGAAATCCTCTTACCCTTGAGTCTGTTGCCTACGGCATTGCTGCCTCTGCCATGCTGGCAGCAATGGTGTGCTGGTTTACCTGCTACAATGAAATCATGACTTCAGACAAGTTTGTATATCTGTTCGGCAGGATAATACCGTCACTGTCCCTGATACTGTCAATATCGCTGCGCTTTGTGCCCAGATTCAAGGCCCGCATCAGGGAGGTATCGGAAGCCCAGAGATGCATAGGCCGTGATGTGTCAAACGGCGGAGTTATAGAGCGGGCACGTCACGGCATAACGATTTTGTCCATAATGGTTACCTGGGCTCTGGAGAATGCCATTGAAACGGCAGACAGCATGAAAAGCCGGGGATATGGATTAGAGGGGCGCACCGCATTTTCAATTTACCGTCTCAATAAAAGGGATAAAAAAGCCCTGGCGGTAATATTTATTTTAGGTATTTTTGTTTTGACAGGAGGCATATTGGGAGGATTGAAGTGGAGGTATTTTCCTACTATGAAGGGACGGTCTCCGGAAATTTTTAGTACAAGCCTATGGCTTGCTTACATGGGACTGTGTCTTGTCCCGGTTATTGTTGACAGAGTGGAGGAGCACCAATGGAAAGCTACACAATCAAAAATTTAATGTTTTCTTATCCCCAGCAGGAAAGACTTGTTCTTGACGACATTTCCTTCAGTATACGGAAGGGACAGTTTGTGGTATTATGCGGTCCCTCCGGATGTGGTAAAACCACTCTTTTAAGACAGCTTAAAACCGTACTTGCTCCTCATGGGGATAAAAGCGGCAGTGTTTTTTTTGAAGGAAGGCTCCTTGATGAGCTGAATCAGCGTGAACAATCTGCGCTTATAGGCTTTGTTATGCAGAGTCCCGAAAATCAGATTGTCACAGATAAAGTATGGCATGAGCTTGCTTTTGGACTGGAGAGCCTGGGGTATGACACTCCTGCCATACGGCTGCGTGTTGCGGAAATGGCATCTTTTTTCGGAATACAGGGCTGGTTTTACAAAAATGTTTCAGAACTTTCAGGAGGGCAGAAACAGCTCCTTAACTTGGCTTCAATCATGGTCATGCAGCCGTCGGTGCTCATACTTGACGAGCCTACCAGCCAGCTTGACCCCATAGCGGCTGCTGATTTTCTCTCTACTATAGGGAAGATAAACAGGGAGCTGGGGACCACTGTAATATTGACGGAGCACCGTCTGGAGGAAGCCCTTCCTCTTGCAGACAGGGTGGTGGTTATGGACGAGGGAAGGATTATTGCTGACGGCATACCTAAAGAGGTAGGCCATATGCTTGGCAGAGAGAATCATAAGATGTTTCTTGCCATGCCTGTGCCCATGCGTGTTTATGCAGGAGTGCCAAACACTTTTGATTGTCCTGTTACCGTAAGAGACGGGCGCGAGTGGTTGAATTCCTTTGTAAAGATTCATCCTCTGAATCCCGAAAAAATAAACAATAATTCTTCTCCATCTTATGGAAAAAGTCCGTCAGTGGAGCTCAAAGAAGCTTGGTTCAAGTATGAGAAGGAACTGCCTGACGTGGTCAAGGGAGTGTCATTTTCCGCATATCCAGGTGAGATTCTTGCTATTTTGGGAGGAAACGGTACCGGAAAGACAACCACATTATCCCTGCTGTCAGGCATAAACCGGCCTTACAGAGGAGAGGTGATGCTTTTAGGGAAAGAAATTTCTAATATACCTGACAGTGAGAAATCTAACAGTATGCTTGGGGTACTTCCTCAGAATCCTCAATCTCTCTTTGTTAAAAAGACAGTGAAGCTGGACTTATACGAAATGCTCAAAAACAGGAAACTGTCCGGAGATGAGAGGCATAAACGTGTGTGCCGCGTATCCCGCCTATGTGAGCTGGACCAATTGTTGGAGCGGCATCCCTATGACCTGTCGGGAGGAGAGCAGCAGCGGGCGGCGCTGGCAAAAGTTCTTTTGCTGGAGCCTGAAATCCTGCTTCTTGATGAGCCAACCAAAGGAATGGATGCGGAATTCAAGCAGGTATTTGCAATTATTCTTAAGCGTTTTCTGGTTAAGGGTGTCACGGTTATAATGGTAAGCCACGATATTGAGTTCTGCGCCGAATATGCACACCGTTGTGCCTTGTTTTTCGACGGCGGAATTGTCACGGAGGGTACACCCAGAGAGTTTTTTTCAGGGAACAGCTTTTATACAACAGCAGCAAACCGTATGGCAAGACATTTGCTGCCGGAAGCAGTGACGGCTGAAGATATAATAGCTGCCTGTGGAGGCAAGATTTTGCCTGAGCATTCAGAGGAAATCTATGATGAGGACATGGATGACTCCGTAGAAAAACTGTCTGAGAAACATGAAGAGGGCAAAAAAAATTTTCCCGGTGTGGTAAGAGCAGTGTCTGCCCTGGTTTCACTTATTGTACTTGCAGTGACCGGGTACAGAGGTTTCCCTGTAATATCCCGTTTTGCATGGTCAGGTCTTACGGGCAGCATAGATTTGATTAATTTTAATTATAACGCGGATCAGCGTCAATACATAATTTTAATTTTATTGTTTGCTTCTTCTGCCACGGTATTCTTTATGTCTGTATTTCAAAGAGGAATGTATACTCATCAGTCTGCCCTGCAGGTTCCCGTGGACAAAAGGCGCCTTTCAAAACGAACTGCCGCCGCAGCGCTTTTGATACTGCTTCTGATTCCACTGACTATTTTTATCGGAGCATTTTATTTGAGGGATCGTAAATATTATTTTATATCCCTTCTCATTATTTTAGAAACTATGATTCCTTTTGTTATGATATTTGAGGGACGAAAACCTCAGGCAAGGGAACTGGTGGTTATTGCGGTGCTCTGTACTCTTGGTGTCGCAGGCCGAGGTGCGTTTTTCATGCTTCCACAATTCAAGCCTGTAGCTGCAATGGTAATTATTTCAGGAGTGGCTTTCGGAGGGGAAAGCGGATTTCTTGTGGGAGCTGTTACCATGTTTGTGTCAAATATGATTTTCGGTCAGGGACCTTGGACACCATGGCAGATGTTTGCCATGGGCATTATAGGATTTTTGTCAGGAGTATTGTTCAAGAAAGGATTGCTGAGGCGCGACGTGGTATCTCTTGCAGTGTTCGGAGGAATCGCGGTATTTTTCGTCTATGGCGGTATAATGAATCCGGCTTCGGTATTGATGTTCCAGTACAAGGTCACATGGCCTGCCATTGTCACCTCATGGGTGATGGGAGCTCCCCTCGATTTAATACACGCAGCTGCCACTGTATTTTTTCTCCTGCTTGCAGGTGAACCAATGCTGGAAAAGCTGGACAGGATAAAAGTAAAGTATGGTTTGGTTGAAACGGGATAAAATCTTTAATATATTAAGTTAAAGTGAGTAATGTTTTCATTTTAATTGGTGTTGACAGTATATGGTTTGAGTGGTACAATATAGATATTATTAATACATAGATAACAGAATATTTTGTTTAAACTGTGGAATCAGGTGCAAATCCTGAACAATCGGGTTACTGTAATGGGGAGCGAACTCCAGTATGCCACTGGGAAACCGGGAAGGCGGAGCAAGCTGTGAAGCAAAGTCAGGATACATGTTTAAGCAATTTCAGTAATATTATTTTCCGTCGAAAAATAATTTGCGTTAAAATTATACTGGTGATAACACCTGTGTTTTTTCGTTGGAAAATACACAGGTGTTTTTGTTTTTTAGTTTTATAAATTGTCAGCAAGGGTAGTCAGATTAAATTGAATATAAAAGTATTTTCCGAAAATATCATGGGTGCACACAAGATAAATTACCGAAATTACTTTTATAAAATAAATTAAAAAGGGGATATTCATGAAACAAAATGTAAAAAAATCTTTGATACTGCTTTTGGCAGTGGTTATGATTGTGTTGATGTCGGTAACGGCGTATGCACAACCAATTGTTCCCAATATTGATGCAACTGTTAACTTTGCGATTGAAGGCGAAACTTATGTAACGGAAGAGGTAAGCTTTGACCCTGATGATTTTGAACATCTGTTCTACATAGACCCATCGGCCAATTATGCTATAACTGTGCCTACCGTACTGGATGCGATTTTACAGGCGTATGAACAGTACAATCCGGGGTTTGGTACTGCTGAAGTAACATATTATTGGGATATTATTTCAAACCCTGCAGGTATTTATATTGACAGATTTGACGGTTTAGATCCTGAAGTGACAAGCTATACGTGGTATGATATCGGAAATACCAGGTATTACACCATGACCGGATATGCATGGATGATAGAAGTAAACGGCAGTCCGATTTCTTTGTATTCAAGCTCAGTTGTACTTAACGATAATGATGTTGTTGCAATATCATACAATGAATATGAAGAGAATTGGACGGGTCCCGTTCCTGCTTCTAAATAAAGTAAAAAAGGGGCTGTTGCATAGCGGTACAAACCGTGATGCAACTTCCCTTTTTTACTTTATTTATTTAACTTAACATAAATCAAGGAGGGAAAAATGGAGAGAAATATTAGACTAAAATGCTCAAGAATCATTTCTGTGGTTTTAAGCATCCTTATGGTGCTGACTATGATACCGTACGAGGTGTACGGATACAGTATTAATAAAACCATGTTGGATGAAGCGGAAAATATAAAAAAAGGAATAGAAGGGTATTTTTTAAGCCTTGCAAAAGGGGAAAGCGGTAAACCAAGATTGGATACATCACTTTCGGCTTTTGCGCTAAAATCAGCAGGAATTGACATTGACCAGTTTGAAATTGCCGTTGATGATAGTGTATACAGCTATAAGGACAGATTTGGTACAACTGATACTGGATCATTTTCTAAATATACATATGAGAAAAATAAAGACTGGGCAGAAGTAGCGGAGATTACGGATCAAATATTCGATTATTTAGCTCTTGAAATGGATGCTTCGCCTTTAATAGCTCAACTACTTGAAAAGCAAAATGACAACGGCTGGTTTGATGAGACAGAGAACTCGACATATCAGGCAAAAGCCATAATGGCTCTTGATGCGTATTACGGAAAAGATTATGAGGAAGAATGGCCAAATTATGAGGAAAATACAAATAAGGGGCGAATAGGAGCTTTAAAAGCCTTGGTTGCTTCTCAGTATTTCATGGGAGGAACAACTAACGGTAGTTTTAAGGGAAGTTTATTTATTCCAAGGATATATAATAAAAATTTTGGACCATTTAATTTAACGGGTGGAAACATACAGATAACTGCTGTTGCAGTTACATCGTTGTCAAATTATACGGACTGTAAATTTGTTGTGGAAATAGATGGGAAAAATGTAGTTATTGGTGATTATATATCTAATGCAATAGATGTTGCTTATCAATATGCTGAAAGTGTTGAAGGTGGATTAAAAGAGAAGAAAGGTATGAGCTCAAGTATTGCGTCTTATTGGTTGCCTGCATTTTTATCATGCGGGGAAATTGATAAGATTGAAGAGTACGAATTGATTCAATCTTTAAAGGATAAGCAAAAGGAAAATGGCTGCTATAAAAGTTATTATAATGATGATGAACCTAAACCAAAATTATCAACAAATGTAGAAACCCAACAGGTACTTATTGCACTCGGAGATTTCCTTGCAGGTGAAAGTGCTTATACCCGCATAAAGTCACCGAGAGCCGAAGCGGTGGAAAAGTTATTGCACATAGCCGACAGCTTGGAAGTACCCACTGATGTTTATGCTGATCCTGAAGGGGGGAACGATAATAATTATACAGGGAAAATCGATCTGCCAGTGCCTTACGAGGAGGGGGTGTCGGTTGTATGGAAATCTTCAGCACCAGATATAGTAAGCGATGAAGGAATAGTCCGATTTCCTGAAGATAGGACCGAAAACGTAGTTTTAACAGCTGAAATAAGCTTAAAATATGGCTCTGGTGATGATACTGTAAACAAAACTGTACAATTTAAAGTTAACGTTCAGAGTAAAATAATAAGCAGGCTGACAGGAGTTCTTGATGAACAATTAACAGAATTAAAAGACAAATATGGTGAGGATATTTCCGGACTGGGGTTTGAAGGACTTGGAGCGGTTTACAATGTTGCCGGAAGCTTGGAAGGATATGGGGTAAGCAGTCTTTCTGATGAAGAAAGTGCCGAAACCTGTGCCAAGAATGTTATACAGCTTATTCTTACAAATAAAAATCCGTATAATTATGACGGCAAAAACTATGTTGATATTTTAAAGTCCCATAAGGATGAATATAGCGGGAAACCTTTTGTGCTTGCGGCACTTAATGCTTTAGGAGAAAAACCGGAAAGTGCGCTTATTGAAAATATTGCGGCAATTGCAACGACCGAAAGTTCAATCACGACCACCGGAAGTTCAATTTATTACAGAAGCTTGGCTGTAAATTCACTGGCAAACAATTTTGATTACGGTTCTGCCACAACTTATTCAGCAATAACAACAAGCCCTTCGGCAATAACTATTAAGGATATAGCCGATGAGTTTACGGATTATGCTGTATCAATACAAAATGAAAATGGTATGTTTGGAAATGATGAGATGGAGCATACTGCCGTGGTATCTGCTCTTGTATCCCTGGGTGAAGACCTGTTCTCCGAAAAGTACATAAAAAACGGCACTAATGTTTATGACGCGGTTAAGAATGGAAGATACAGCACAGTAAGCAGATTAAATGTGTTGGGGGATGTAATCACGCAAAAAAGTCTTTGGCAGCGAATTAAGCTGACACGTGCAGATTTTGATATGCTTCTGAATACCGCCGAAACAGTTTATGAAACAGGAACAGGAAAGTATTCTGCTCTATCTATGCAGTCTCTGAAAAATGCAATACTAGATGCAAAAAATGTTACGGCAGGAGGAAGTTTCAGCGAGAAATATTTTAATCTGAGGGGTGCATTAAATAACCTGAATATAGATGTGCTTCCTGAATTTACTGATTTAAGTGGTTATAGTGAAGAAAGCATAGATAATTTTAAAAAAGCCGCTGAAAAATTAAGCTTTTTCCTAAGGAGCAACAGAAAATCTTCAATATCTGATGCAAAACAATATTCGCAAGAATTAGTACAAGCATATTCTGATTTGAAATTAATAAATGAGTTGGTGAAAATATCTGGACATACATATGCGAAAAGTTATTCATATTCAGATATTTTACCTAAAAATGTTTCAGATGAAAAGTTTTCAGTCAGCTTGAAAGGCGGATTATCACCTACACAAGAATATGCACTGCCTATTTCGGAGAAAACATCAAAAGGATTTGATGAAATAATCAAACATGATGTGTCTAACATGACATATTGGGGCGTATTTGGTGTTTCAGCCATGGATAAGGATGTATCAAAGTATGTGGTGTATGATGTAACCAAGCATAAAAGAGGAATGTTTCTTACCTACCAGGCTACTGACTATGGCGCTATAATATTGCAGCTTATACTTACAGGGGAAAACCCTTATAATTATAATGGTATAAATTATGTTGAAAAACTTCAGGAAATAGGAATAAAAAATCAGGGAATTTTCGGCGGCTGGGGCAATAACATATGGGCACTGATGGCTCTTGATGCCGCAGGAGCTGATTATGATCCGATTTTAATCAATGTAGTTGCAGGGCAGGCGGCCAGTGAGACCTTTGATTTGGATATGAGAGGCTGGGCTTTGGCTGCATCTTCAAATCATATGGATGATCCTAAAGTTGAGGCTCTTATACAAGAAGCACTGACAAATATAGAGTCGATGCAAGTTAAAGACGGAGAACATGCAGGATACTTTAAGCATTTATTGTATGATGACTATAATATTTTTACTCATTCGTGCGTAGTTTCGGGTTTGGTGGCCGTAGGAGAGGACTTAACTTCCGAGCGCTGGACGAAAAACGGCTCGAATCCGCTGGATGTAATAAAAAGATACCAACTTGAAGATGGTAGAATTTATGATAAATACGAAAATGGGGCTTTGATAAATCCGGGATTCAACAAGGACGCTGTAATAGCCTTAGGCGATGCCGTTCAGGGAAGCAACGTATGGCAGAGAACGTACCTGGATGAAAATAAGCTTGCTGACGCTATAGGAAAAGGAGAAGAAGCTTTAAAAAATGCTTCAGAACAGGTGCCGGAATATAAGAAATCCGCACTTGAAGCAGCCAAAAAGTCAGCAGAGGAAGTTAATGATATAAAAGGCAACGGCCACATTTATTTCAGACTCATGGAAGCAATCAAGGATTTAAATGAGGTAGAGCTGCCGGAATTTGCGGAGAAATCTTCCTATACACCTGACAGCTTCCTGCAGTTCGAGAATGCTCTTAAAGCCGCCGCTCTCATTTTGATGCAGACGGAAGCGAAGGCATCTGATTTAAATAATTCATGCATTGAAATACTAAACGCATACAACAGCTTAAAAGAAGCCGAAACAAATCCGGGAGGACCCGGGGGCGGGGAGAAAATCACCGTGACATTCAAATTGTTGGGAGCTGTAAAGCACGGAGGCAGCGGAACGATTCAGACTTTAAGGAAGGGAAATCTTAAGACCTGGATACCAAAAATCACTGTTGAAATCAATAAAGGCTCAAAGGTATACGACGTGTTCACTAAGGTGCTGGATGAAAACGGGTACGATTATATAGGTGCCGAGGATAATTATGTGAGTCGTATTATAACTCCAGATGGACTGTCACTGGGAGAGTTTGATAACGGTCAGCCATCGGGCTGGATGTATACCGTTAACGGCAAACATCCTAATGTAGGACTCAGGGCGTATTCATTAAGTGATGGTGATGACATAATTTGGCACTACACCGATGACTATACTCAGGAAGAAGGCTCCGAAAAATGGAACAATCAGATATTTACACCTAAAATAGACCGCTCTGGTGTTACAGCTGAAATCGAATCCAAAAAAGATAAAGACGGAACAGCAGAGGCTAAGCTTACTTCAGAGGAGGCAAAAGCTTTTGCACAGGCTTTGGGAAATATCGAAAATAAAGACGAAATGTCAGCAAATATGAAAATAAAGCTCCCTGAAGGGTCAAAGGGCCTGAAGGTGGAAATATCTGAAGAAATAATGAAAGCTTTGAAGAATAAAGATAAACTATCTCTCATAATCAGTTCGGATATGTGGGGGATGACTTTGGAGTCAAAAGCCTTGAAAAGTATAATTGAGCAGTATGGAACCAAGAAGCTCGAAATTTCTTTTGTTGAGGCAAATGTCGATAACCTGACGGAAGATACTAAGAAACTGCTGGATGACAGGAAGATATACAATATATCTATATATTCAAACGGAAAATATATCAGATCATTCGGAGAAGGAGAGCTTAACTGCCATATTCCATACGATGCGGGAAATGAGAATGTGTATAAATTATCAGTATACAGAATTACGGATGAGGGAAATACCGAGAAAATAGAAAAGAGCAAGTATGACGGCAAATCCAAACTATTCAGCTTTACTGTCAATTCACTGTCACATTTTGCCGTGGGCTATGATACAAGTATTAAAATCAGTTTTGGTGATGTCCATGAAGGTCACTGGGCTTATGAGCATATAATGAAGCTTGCCAAAAGGGGTATATTAAACGGAAGAACGGAAAACATCTTTGCACCGGAGGATGGCATAACAAGAGCGGAATTTGTAACAATTCTATCAAAAATGAGCGGCGATGATCTTGATATGAATTCTGTGTCAGCCTTTGATGACGTAAAAACTGATGATTGGTTTGCTTCATATGCGAAATGGGCAAATGAAAAGGGCGTTGCAATGGGGGACGGTAATAAATTTAATCCGTTCGCGCAGATTAGCAGGCAGGATATGGCGGTAATGCTTGTAAGGTATATAAAATATGTAGGAAAAGAATTGACCAGGGAGCAGTCAGATTTTTTGTTTGCAGATGACAGGGAAATCAGCGGTTATGCAAGGGAAGCAGTTTATTACATGACTGAAGGCGGAATTATAAACGGCAGAGGAAATAATGTATTTGTTCCTGTAGCAACCGCAACTCGTGCGGAAGCCGCTAAAATGATAAATTCAATGCTTGAGAAGTTAGAACTTAATTAATGAAAAAGGCTCTGAAATAAAAAAGACGATGCTGAGTTAAGCCTATGATATGCTCCCCTATAGCAGACAGTTCAATAATAAAGCTGTTTACTATAGGAAGGAGCATATTCTGATTTTATTTCATGTTTATAAATTAACACAATATATATTGACTTCATGTGGCTGTTGTGATAATATAGCAGTGATATATATCGGTGCTATATTTTGAAAGGAGGTGTTACTACATGGAGGAAACCAATACGAGGGAAAAATTTCTGGAGGCGGGAAAAAAGGAGTTTCTGGAAAAGGGCTTCAAGGATGCGTCTTTGAGGCAGATATCTAAAAAGCTGGGATTTACCCTGGGAGCATTTTACGGATGTTTTAAGAGCAAGGAGGATCTGTTTGAGTCAATAGTTTCAGAACCTGCAGGTGAGCTCTTCGATTATTATGTGGAATGCCATAAGAATTATTTTGCGGATGGGCCCGATATTCAGCGGAAACGCCTGGGGAAAGCATCCGGAGAAGCATTGAATGACATGATTGATTATATGTATGAGCATTATGATGAGTTTAAGCTGTTGTTCTGCAAATCTGCCGGCACAAAATATGAATCCTACCTTGAGAAATTTATTTCAGTTGAGGTTGATTCCACAAAACAATTTTTGAATTTGATGAAGGAAAATATGTTCTTTTCGGTGGAGATTGATGACCAGCTAAGCCATAATCTCTCAAGCATGCTGTTTAAAGGGATTATAGAGGTGTTTGAGCATGATATGTCCTATGAGCATGCCAAAAGCTATATCCATAAGCTTCATATGTTCTATACAGCGGGCTGGATGAGGCTGTTTGAGGAATAAAAATTTTTCACTAACGGTTAGCTAAAACTAACTTAATATTGTATTACTTTACTTATGTTTCATGATTTTATGAATATGGGTTAGTGTAAACTAATTTTATATTTATTAATTAAATTTTAATTTGGAGGAATGAGATGACGGAAGTAAATAAAAAAAGTGCTGTTTCCTGGCTGATTGAATGGGCGAAGCCATATAAGGAAAAATACGTTCTTTCGGTAATTTTTGCAGTTGCAGGAGTTTTTTGCGGAATTGCCCCTTACTATGCAATTACAAAAATAATTATCGGCTTGCTGCAGAGCAACAGGCTGATGTCCTACTATTTCTTTTGGATAGGAACCTGTGCGGTCTTGTGGATACTAAGATATATATTTCACGGAATATCTACATCTTTATCACATAAATCAACATTTGCGGTTATTTCGGGAGTCAGGAAGCGTCTAACAAAAAAGCTTGTAAAGCTTCCCATGGGATATTTGCTGGATACTCCTTCGGGAACTATAAAAAACATCATTGTAGAAAAGGTTGACAGTATTGAACCAACCCTGGCACATATTCTCCCCGAGATGACAGCCAATATTCTGGGACCTATATGCATAATAATTTATCTTTTTGCCGTAGACTGGCGCATGGCATTAATTTCACTGTTGACATTGCCCCTGGGACTTTTTTGCTACATGGGTATGATGAAGGATTATGAGGTTAAATTTAAGCATTATGTTGATTCCAACAAGCACCTGAATGCAACAGCAGTAGAATACATTAACGGCATTGAGGTAATCAAGGCCTTCAATCAAAGTGCATCTTCATATAAGAAGTTCTCTGATGCTGCCAGAGAAGCAGCAAATTCTGCAATTAACTGGATGAAAGGAACTCAAGTCTATTTTTCTGCCGCTATGTCGGTTTTTCCGGCGGTGCTTGTGGGAGTGCTTCCTTTCGGTTCGTATTTATTTATGAAGGACAGCCTGAGTGCGGAAACATTTATTTTAACAATTATTCTTTCTCTTGGAATAATGACACCTCTTATTACGGCCATGTCATATTCGGATGATCTTGGAAAAATCAGGACAGTTGTCAATGATATTACGGCTGTCATGTCCCTGGATGATTTAATACGCCCGGAGAAGACTGTTCAAATTTTCGGTTATAATATTGAAATTAAAAACTTATCCTTTGCCTATAAAGACAATATGGTTTTAAGGAATATAAATCTTTCTGTTCCGGGAAACTCCGTTACAGCTTTGGTAGGCCCGTCAGGAAGCGGTAAGTCCACAATTGCCAAGCTGGTTGCTTCTTTATGGGATGTTCCGGAAGGAAAAATTATTATAGGAAAAACCGATATAAGGCATATTCCGTTAGAACAGCTCAATTCCATGATAGCATATGTATCCCAGGACAATTACCTGTTCAATGATACAGTCAGAAATAATATACGTATGGGCAACATGTCGGCAACAGACGCGGAGGTGGAAGCTGCGGCAAAAAGGAGCGGATGCCATGAATTCATTATGGGGCTGGAAAATGGATATGATACCATAGCGGGAGGAGCCGGCGGGCATTTGTCCGGAGGTGAAAGGCAGAGAATCGCCATTGCACGGGCCATGCTGAAAAACGCGCCCATAGTTATTCTTGATGAGGCCACAGCATATACAGACCCTGAGAATGAAGCTGTTATTCAAAGTGCGGTATCAAGACTGGTACAGGGTAAAACTCTTCTGGTAATAGCACACAGGCTTTCCACAATAACAGATTCTGATAAGATTGTTGTAATAAACAAGGGAACAGTGGAAGCAGAAGGAACACATGATGAATTATTAAATTCATGCATACTTTATCGTCATATGTGGGAGGCGCATGTTGAAGCAAAGGATTCAGGGGAGGTATCGGCATGATAAAAATTTTTAAAAAATTCTTTGATTTTTCCGGGAAGCAAAAAAAGCGTTTTTATACTTCCATGATTTTTTCTGTTATTAATTCAGTATTTGAGGCAATGAGGATAATGGCTATTGCCATAGTACTTAGAGCAGTTATTGAAGATACCATGACACCTGATGTTATATGGACGAGTTTGATCATAATGGTAGTAAGCATCATGGGGAGCGCATTGACAAAAAATATAACTACCATGCAGCAGACCATAGCCGGCTATACCATGTGTGCCGATAAACGTGTGGAAATCGGTGAACGCATGAAATACATGCCCATGGGATATTTTAACGAGAATAATCTTGGGCATATTACATCCATTACCACAAACACTTGCGAGAATCTTCAGGATGTAGCAACACGCGTCATACTTATGTACCTGCAGGGAATGATCACTACCGTTATAATTTCTTGTATGCTGTTTATATTTGATATACGCATGGGAATTATATCATTCCTGGGGATTATTGCCTTTTTGACTGTAAACAGAGGTATGCAGAAGGTTTCGTCAAAGATATCTCCGCGGAAGACCGCATCGGACATAGCTTTGGTGGATGCGGTACTGGAGTATGTGCAGGGAATTGTAGTTGTAAAATCCTACAACCTGGCTGAGCAGGCAAATAAAAAAGTAGACAGAGGCATAGATGAAGCAAATGAAATATGCTATTTGCTGGAAAAGAAATTCATACCTTATATGTGCGGGCAGACGGTTGTACTTAAGCTGTTTGCGCTTCTCATGATCACACTGTCGGTGGTATTTTGCCTGAATGGCAGCATGAGTCTTATAAATGCCTTGCTTATGATCATATCCTCTTTTATAGTATACGGGCAGCTTGAATCTGCCGGCATGTACTCCGCACTTTTGCGTATAGTTGATTTATCTGTTGACCGCATATCGGAGATTTTCGAAACACCGGTTATGGATACGGAAGGTATTGAGCTTAATCCTGAAAATTTTGGCATTGATGCGGTTAATGTTACTTTTTCATACGGTGACAGAAAAATTATTGATGATGTGAGCTTCTGTATTCCGGAAAAAACAACAACAGCCATTGTGGGGCCTTCCGGAGGCGGCAAGACTACCATATGCAACCTGATAGCACGATTCTGGGATGTTGATAAGGGATCCGTCAGCATAGGCGGAAGAGATGTCAGGGACTATACCCTTGACAGTCTGCTGAGCAATATAAGCATGGTATTTCAAAATGTATATCTTTTTAATGATACCATAGAAAACAATATCAAATTTGGCATGCCTGACGCTACTCACGAACAGGTGGTTCAAGCGGCAAAAAAGGCTTGCTGCCATGAATTTATTGAAACATTGCCCGACGGATACAATACAATTATAGGGGAATCGGGAGCAACCATATCCGGCGGCGAAAAGCAGCGCATTTCCATAGCACGGGCGATTCTTAAGGATGCTCCCATCATTATACTTGATGAAGCGACGGCCAATGTGGATCCTGAGAATGAAAAGCATCTGCAGGATGCTATAGCGGAACTTACAAGGAATAAAACAATAATCATGATTGCTCACAGGCTGAAAACGGTTAAAAATTCGGATCAGATTCTAGTTCTGTCAGAAGGCAGAATAGTCCAGCGCGGCAACCATGATAAACTCATGAAGGAAAAGGGTTTGTATGCTGATTTTGTAAATATGAAAAACAGGTCAATAGGGTGGAAATTAGGGTGATATGGTTTTCTTGAGGATTTTGAGGAAGTGTCATTCTTCATGTGTTCTGATTGTTGACATAGCATTTAATTAATGGTAGAATATATGTACAAGAACATTTGCATATAGTATTTAAATCACGGAACCGGGTGTGAATCCCGGACAATCGGGTTACTGTGTTGCGGAGCGAACTCCAATGTGCCACTGCTGAAGCGGGAAGGCGGAGCAAGCGGTGAGGCTTAGTCAGGATATGTGGTTAAATAATTACGTGGTATTATTTTCCGACGAAAAATAATATACAGGATAACATTAATAATTATATAATCTTTTAGGTTAATATAGAATTATTTCACCTGTATTTTTCGTGTAGAAAATGCAGGTGTTTTTGTATGAAGTATTTGCTTACCGGCCTTAATCCATGGTGTCCAGGAAGAACCGGAGAGTGGGCTTTGTACCTAACGGTTAATTTAGCGGGATTTGTATCTACTGGGTTGGGTGATAATTAATGGGAGTTCTGCGAAAATAACGCTGTTGTAACAACCTCCAAGTATTACAGGCGTTTATTATAAGGATTTGGGTGATTTTCGTATGCTGCTAAAAATTCTGCTGATAACTTCATGCGGGACAATAACAGTTTAAAAACTGCTGTACCATTGAGATTAGGGCTGTGGCAATGCTTCAGAAATAAATGAGCAACACCAGATTATGTTTAATACCGGTTATGTCCGGTATTATTTTTTTAAATGGCAAAATTGTTTTTTCAATTATGATTTTTGTGGTAAAATTATATATAAATTAATTTGGCAGGTGAATTATGGAAAAAGGGTATGTACATGTTTATACAGGAAACGGCAAAGGCAAGACCACAGCGGCTCTTGGTCTGTCGGTCAGGGCGGTTTGCGCAGGCAAAAAGGTTTTTTTCGGGCAGTTTATCAAGGGCATGGAGTATAGTGAACTGAAATGCATTGAATTTATAAACAATTTGGAAATTGAACAGTTCGGCCGAAGATGCTTTATTTATGAGAAGCCGTCAGAAGAGGACATAGACGCCGCAAGGAATGGGCTTGAAAGGATGAAGGACATCCTTAAATCGGGAGAGTATGATGTTGTTGTGCTGGATGAACTGAATATAGCTTTGTATTTCAAACTTTTTACAATTGAGGAAGCTGTGGAAGCAATAAAAGGCAGGGCGTACAATGTGGAGGCTGTTATAACCGGCAGGTACGCTCATAAAGAAATAATTGATATTGCAGACCTGGTAACTGAGATGAAAGAGATTAAACATTACTACAACAACGGTATTGAGGCAAGGAAGGGTATCGAATTCTGATAAAAGAAGTGAATTTTGACTATGCTGCGATAATGTTATATCAATAACATAGCTAACCAGAAGATAAATGTCATTTTTGAACAAATCAGGGAACAAAACACAAAATAAATCGTCAAAATAAGTATGGAGGTGGTCATATTGAATAAGAAGTTTTTTATTTCATGCCTGCTTATTTTGACGATGACGATTACTGGCTGCACGGGATTATCCAAAGATTTGATGAAAGGATATACAAGTGATATAGGTACTGAAATTGCAGGTTCAGTGAGTGAAGAATTTAAGAGGGCATATTTAAGTTTTTCGTGGGATATTTTAAAAAAATCAAGTGAGAATTCCGGTAATATAATGATATCACCCGTATCCATTTATCTTGCACTGGCTATGACTCAAAACGGAGCGTCAGGACTGACAAAAGAACAAATTGGAAATACACTGTACTCGGAAAAAATTACAGAAGATGATTTAAATGCAGAGATTGAAAAGCTGATGAATTATTTAAATGAAGATGATGATGAAGCTATCGACCTTACTATTGCAAATTCTATTTGGTACAGAGAAGAATTTGAAGCAGATGAAACATTTCTTCAAAAAAATGCGGACTACTATTCCGCAGCTGTAAAAAGTCTTGATTTTGCGAATAAAGAAGCAACGGACGAAATCAACAGCTGGGTCAGTGATGCAACAAATAAAACCATTGATAAAATAATTGACAAAATCAGCGAAGATGTTATGATGTACCTGATAAATGCCGTTTATTTCAAGGGTGACTGGAAGGTGCCTTTCAGTTCAAATAAAACTTATAAGCAGGACTTTAACTCTCCTCAGGGAGTCGTCGATGCGGATTTCATGAGCCGCAGCGGAAATATGGATTATTTTAAGTCCGGAGGTGCCGAAGGGATAGTTCTGCCATATAAGGGTGATAAATTTGCTTTTTTTGCCTTAATGCCCGGAAAGGACAAGACTGCCAGAGAAATGATAAATGAGCTTTCGCCATTAAAAATAGGAGAAATCATTGGCAGCAAGGAAACAAAAAACCTTGAGCTTTCTCTTCCTAAGTTTGAGAGCAGGTATGAAGACAGTCTGGTTGACGAATTGTCCAAAATGGGAATGAAAATTGCTTTCGAGCCCGGCAATGCCGACTTTTCCTTCATGCAGAAAAGCAGGAATACGAATTTGTACATATCTGATGTGAAACATAAAACCTTTATAAAGGTGGATGAAAAGGGTACTGAAGCTGCAGCGGTGACATCTGTTGAAGTTAAGTTCACAGGCATGCCCGTGGGAGTTCAGAGAGTTGTGTTTGACAGACCGTTTGTTTACGGCATAGTTGATTTGGAAAACGGACTGCCCTTATTCATCGGTATCATGGAAAATCCTTCGGAATGAATTTATTGCTTAGGCTAGTCCGTTAATTTATATTGATAATATACGGATGAAGTAGTTATCCAACCCACGGGCAGGGTAATTCAATAAAGAAGGTGCTGCCGCCGCCATTAGTGTCTCGTACATAGATTTTTCCCCTGTGCATCCTTATGATTTCTTTTGAGACACTCAGCCCTAGTCCGTAATGCTCTTTTTTGCTGCGTGATGAGTCTGTTCTGTAAAACCTTTCAAATATCTTCTCCTTATATTCATCCGGTATCCCTGCTCCGTCGTCAGAAACGTAAATGAGCAGGGATCGTTTTGTTTTACAGGCTCCCAGTATGATTTTTCCGCCCGTCTGCGTATAGAACACGGCGTTGTCCAAAAGACAGCCTAATGCTTGCCGCAGCCTTTGAAAATCTCCCTTTATGACAGGAAGCTGCTCCATAGGAATATCCAATGTCAATGATTGTTTTTTTGCTTTAACAATTTCTTCATACGATTCGTAAATACTTATGATAAGAGTATCAGGTTCGACCTCGCCTGCCTGGAAGGACCAGGTGCCTGAATCGGCACTGGCAAGCAAAAGCAGATCATCCACAAGGCGTGACATTCTTTTGCATTCATTTTTTATGGTGTTTAAAAACTTCTTCTTTTCATCCTCGGTCCCGCATATTTCAAGTGCGGACACACTTACACCCAGCACGGCCAGGGGAGACCTGAGTTCATGTGAGGCCGAAGCCACAAATTCCGTCTGCTGTTTTCTGCTTATGTCTATGGGCTTTATGGCTCTTCCCGAAAACCACCAGCCGAATGCTGATAATGATATCATGACAACTGTGATTGCTGTAAAAAACATGATACGGCTGTACATCATATCCGATTTCTGTATGCTTAAATCCCTGATAAGAGTAAGGCTTTGCCACCCATCAGAAGAGGGAATGATTACCGTCGCCGCCTGGTAGCGTTCATTCTCGCTGCCTTTAATTTCAAAGGTTATACTGTTTACATCTATGGCAGATCTGGGAGGGATATTAATATCAAAATTGTACTTTTTCAATGCTTCTCTCTGGGCTTTTTCAATAAGAAGCTCTCTTTTTATGCCGGTTTTGAAGGCGCCTTTAAACAGCAGAGGCTTTCGGTTGTCCTCTATATGAATTATGAGCATATTTCCGGCCTCCATCTGTGAAAGCCATGTATTGTCGATAATTTTGCTGCTTTGGAGCTTATATACAATTGAGTTTATATTATTTTGAAAGGTTATGCCGTTTTGGCTTTTAAGCTGGGTTTCTGACATATATAGGTACCATGCGCAAAGACAGCCTAAAATTATACCTGTGGTCAGAATATATATGATGGTAAATTTTATACGAAGCTTTTTAAGCATTGCTTACCTCCATTGAATAACCTATGCCCCGGGCTGTTTTTATAAAAAGTCCGCTTCCTACAAACTTAAGCTTTTTTCTAAGAAAATGTATGTAATTATCCAGATTCCCGTCCTCAACGGGAGCATCAGGGCCCCATACGCGGGACAACAGGACGGATCGGGGAATAATGCGTTTTTGATTTCTCACTAAAATTTCAAGCAGTTCCGACTCTCTTTTGGACAGTGTACATTTATTAGAAGGGCCCTTCAAGGTACACCTCATCAGATCAAGCTCTATATCCTTCAATATTATGTTATTCGTGCTTTCCCACTGCGCCGGTCGCCGGCCTACGGCTCTTATTCTGGCCAGGAGCTCGTTTATATCAAATGGCTTAACAATATAATCATCCGCACCGGCATCCAGGCCGGCAATTCTGTCTCCTATGCCGTCCAGAGCGGTTATTATTATGACAGGGACGGTTATACCGAGAGCTCGGGCGCGTGACAGAACGTCCATGCCGTTCAGCTCGGGCAGCAGCCTGTCCAAAAGTATCAGGTCATAGGCTTCCTGCTTTATAAAGTGTAACCCGTCCTCTCCGCTGCAGCATGTATCTACAGTGTATCCTTCCTGCTCAAGATGAAATTTTACGGCATCACACAGCTCCGTGTCATCTTCAACAATAAGTATCCTCATTTTTCCCCTCACTTTTCTCATGTAATAAATGATATTGTATTATACAACATCTGTCTCTAAATAATCTTTAAACCGTCTTGAGGTTATTTAGAGATAACTATATTATAATCAGGTATAAACGGTTTGTAAATATGCGGGGCAGCTGGACGGCAGGTTAACACTGAGGAACGGCAGCAGAAGAATCAAATATAAAAATATATAATTTTGATTTATGTATCAGAATAAAGAAAGGAATGTCAGTAAAGATGAAAAAAAGAACAATGTACTTATTACTTATGCTTCTAGTGATTTTATTGATTTTACCATCATGCGACAGAGGAGCTTCGGCAGGCGGGGAGAGGCCGCCTGCAATGGGAAGGTATGTGGAAAAGGCTTTAAAATACCCAGCTGAAGGTATAAAAGCTGTGACTGCCGTTAAAAAATCTGATGACTCTCTTGACTTGTATTTGTATTTCGGTCAATCCCCATGGGTTGAGCTGTACAATACAAAAGACGGTATAAACTATGAGCATGAAAGCATACCATGGTTTTCTGAGCTGATTGAAAAGCAATACAGTATGGAAAGCATAGCATATGACAGCAAGGACAATAAGTATTTGCTTGCATGGGCAGGGTCTGAGGAGGGCAGCAAGGTCTATAACAAGGTCTACAGGATTACTGAGGAAGATAGGCTTGAGGAAATAAAAATGGAATGGAAGGGAAGTTCTGTGGAGGAATTGAAGGTTTACATGACAAAAATGGAAGTTGCCCAAAATGGAGACCTGCTATTTTCACAAGTGGGAAACGGAATCGTGCAGTATTCGCCGGAGGGTAAATACAAAAACCGTTACGGCGGAGAAAATGATGAAAGATTCACTGTTTCGGGAAACAGCTTATTTATAATTGACGAAGGTTCCTCCCAGGTAATCGTATATGATTTAGATACTTATGAGCAAAAAAAGGCCGTAGCCTATGACAATATAACCCACGATGCAGTACTGACGGAGGGCAGCGAAGGAAGCTTATACCTTACGGACAGAAGCGGTATGTACAGGCTTGCGGAGGGAGGGAGTCTGTGGGAAAAAATAATAGAAGGAGAGCTCACATCGCTGTCTATACCGTCAATGTATTTTGATGGTGCCATAGAGGCAAAGCCGGGTGAATTTTATATACTATTTGCCGATTCCGAGGCAAATAACAGCATTTTTAAATATGAATACGATGAAAGCATATCCACGCTGCCCGGTACAGAGCTTACTGTTTACACTCTTGAGGAAACCAGTACCCTGAGACAGTCTGCCGGGGAATTTCAGAGAAAAAATCCTAATACGAGGGTTAATATAAGAGTTGGACTGGACAGTGAATCCTCTGTAACGAAGGAGGATGTCGTAAAGGCCTTGAATACGGAAATTATGGCCGGAAAGGGCCCCGACCTTATATTGATGGATGGAATGAATGTTGAATCATATATATCAAAGGGAATCCTGTCGGATTTGTCTGGCGTGGTGAAGGAAGTCAGCGAAGGCGGGGAAAAGCTCGTGGACAGGGCGGTGAATGTATATGAGGCGGATTCAAAAATATTTGCGCTGCCTGCAAAAATTATGGTGCCTTCTATGTGGATAGATGAGGAGTTTAGAGAGAATGTTAAAAACCTAAGGACTCTTGCGGAATTTGCAAGGTCTCATAACGATATTCAGGTAGTCCCCTATTCGTCTTATAAGGATTTATTAAAAATTTTCAGCCTGTCAAGCGGACCTGCATGGTTTGATAGAGATGGAAAATTAGATGAAAAAAGTATTGTGGAATTTTTAACCCAGGTGAAGGAAATTTATGACTCAGGCAGTAAATTCATGGAGAAAGAGAAAAAAGAGGATGAAAGAAAATGGGGAGGTACCGGCTCTGACCCCAAAGCACAGGCTGTAATTGATTCAATGGGCAACACCGATGATGTTTTCAGCTGGGCATTCGGGAGGTCGTATACATATTGTTCCAATCTAAAAAGCTATAATTCCGCAAATTCTCCATCACTGGCAATTGCCAAAAGAAATGGAGGAGTGGCTTTACCCTTACCGGGACAGGCGGAGAATGTATTCATACCGCTTAATATTATAGGAATAAACACCAAAACGGAAAAGCTTGACATGGCTGAGGAATTCGTTAAAATTATGCTCTCGCCCTCCGTTCAAAATGCAAAAACCTATGACGGTTTCCCTGTAAACATAAAATCCCTGGAGCACGGAGCAGAAGGCAAGGGGAATGAAGACTTTTACTTCGGAATAACGAACAACCATGGGGAATCGGGGGAGGAGCTTATGGGCCCCATGCCTTCTGCTGAAGAGCTTAAAAAGATTATGGAGCTGTGCCTGAGTGTAAAAACACCATATGTTCCGGATGAGACTCTATTGGAGATGATTATTGATGAAACTGAGGAATACTTTGCGGGAGATGAAGATGTTGAACAAGCTGTTTCCCGCATCATTGAAAGGACAAGAATTTACTTGGCAGAATAAAAAGAGAGAAGGGCTTTACGCCTTTTTATTCATTGCTCCCAGCTTGCTGGGGGTAGGTATATTTACAGCCGCACCTTTTGCTGATGTTTTGAGAAGATCATTTTATGGGGGAATAAGCGGAGAATTTCTAGGATTGGGAAATTATATATCTGTGTTACAAAATGATGCGTTCAGGCTGGCGGTACTCAATACTCTAAAATTCACCGCCGTATGCATACCTGTCCTTATGGCACTGTCACTTCTGCTTTCGGTTATGATTAATCTTTGCAAACAGGGTGCTGAATTATTTAAAACGACAATGCTCATACCCATGGCGCTGCCGTCCGCTTCGGCAGCTTTCCTGTGGAAGGCTGCGTTCCATAAAAACGGAATTGTAAACAGCCTGCTGCTGTTTATGGGAGGTAAGGCTTTGGATTTTATGAATACAGGTATGGCGTTTTACATAATGGTTGTGTGCTATATATGGAAAAATGCAGGTTATGATATGGTTTTATGGGCTGCCTCTCTGTCAAACATTTCTCCAAGCCTTTATGAGGCATCCACCGTTGACGGTGCGGGTCGCGCCAGACAGTTTTTTAGCATAACGCTGCCGGAGTTAAGGCAGGATTTCTTCATAATAGGAATATTATCGCTTATTAACTCCTTCAAGGTTTTTCGTGAAGCCTATCTTGTGGGAGGCAAATATCCTCATACAAGCATGTATATGCTGCAGCATCTGTTTAACAATTGGTTTGATTCATTGAATATGGATAAGCTGTGTGCGGGTGCAGTAATTATGGCAGGTATTATTTTTACCTTGGTTATTTTGATGAAAAGAGTATTGGAAAAGGAGCGGTAGAGTGAAAAAATTTTTTAATATAAATATAATTGTACTGGTTGTTTTTTCTGTCTTCGTATGGCTGCCTGTAGCAATGATTGCCGGCGGCTCTTTCATGAGCGGTGATGAATTTTCACAGAATTTATCACCTGTGCTTAAAGAGGCCGGTGAGGAAAATACTGCAAGATGGAGTGTCATACCTCAATACCCCACGCTAAGACCCTACGTGGAGCTTTTAATAGACACCCCGGGATTTTTTGTGATGTTTTGGAATACCTGCAAAATAGTGTTCCCTGTTTTGGCGGGGCAGCTGCTTATTTGTGTGCCGGCCTCATGGGGATTCGCCAGGTACAATTTCAGGTTTAAAAATATGCTTCTGGTTCTTTATATGGCGCTGATGCTCATGCCTTTTCAGGTTACAATGGTTTCCAATTATATAGTTTTAGATAAGCTTAAAATTTTGAATACACATATTGGTATAATTTTGCCGGCTGTTTTTTCAACCTTTCCCGTATTTATAATGTACAGGTTTTTCAGGGCGGTGCCTGCCGCGCTTATGGAAGCTGCTGAAACAGACGGGGCCGGTGAGTTTAAAATATTTATCTACATAGGTCTTCCAATGGGAGTGCCCGGTATTGTATCAATAATTGTCTTAGGGTTTTTGGAATATTGGAGCATTATAGAGCAGCCTCTTATTTTTATGAAAGATAAATTCCTGTGGCCTCTTTCGCTGTTTCTGCCTGAAATTGCTTCCAGTAGCGGCGGACTGTATTTAGCCGCGTCGGTTTTAATGATAATACCATCCATGCTTATATTTTTATTTGGGCAAAAATATCTGGAAAAGGGCATACGTGCTTCAGGTTTGAAGGAATGATGCAAAGGAGCTGTTATGACATATAATTATAAGGAAGATAAAAAGGAAATAAGGCAAAAGCTTTATGCAAAGGCTTTTGTGGGTTTCTTTGCATTAATGCTGCTTTTCACCATGCTCTCAAGAGCTGCCGATTCCATTGCGGTCGTAAAGGTATATACGGAAAAGGCGAAAAGAGGGAAGCTGTTCCATGAAACATTGTGCGAAGGAAGGGTGGAGCCGTGGGAAAAAATATATATTTCATCGGAGGAAGGCTTTAGGATTCAGGAGATAAATGTCGAACCGGGACAGGCCGTAACGGCAGGGGAGCCTTTGATTATTCTTGACAATAAGGATATAGAGGAACAGCTTATTATTGCTGAGGCGGAGCTTAAGCTTCTGGAATTAAAAAAACAAAGCCTTAATTTAAATACTTATGATTTCTCAGGTGACAAAGCTGTTGAAAAAGCCCGGGCAGAGCTTAAAAGAGCTTTGGATGATATGGAGCTTAACAAGGAAATAAACGGCGGAACCGCGCTTGAAGCGGATAAGCGGGCGGTGGAGGATACCGAACTTAGTCTGCAGGCGGCAATTGATGAAAAAGAAAAAGCAGAGGCAGACAACAAGATGGCAAAAGAAAAGGCAGAAATAGACAAGAAGGCCGCCGAATTGGAGATTCAGCTTAAAAATAAGGAAGTTAGTGTTTTAAAGAAACTTATTGAAAAAGCTTCCGTAATAAGCGCCGAAATGAGTGGTACGGCAGATGAGATATTTGTCAAAGTTGGTGAAAAAACTTCAGGAGGGAATCTTATTTCCATTATACCGGAAGACTCGGAGTATTATTTCAATGCAGATGAGGATGCAGAAAAGGCAAAATATATGAGACCCGGAGACTTGGTGGAAATAACCTTGGAAGGGCAGAAAATACCCATAAAGGATGCAGAAGTGAAATGGGTGAAGTTTTCGGCAGCCGATAAAAATACTTTGCAAATAGCGGTAAAAATACCAAAGGTCGCTGAGCTATACAACGGCATGGGTGCTTCCATGAAACATGTAAAATCTACGGTGGAATATGAAAAAGTTATCCCTTTAAGTGCTGTAAGAAGCAGCACGGAAGGGGACTATGTCCTTGCGGTTAAAAAAGTTAATACCGTCATGGGAGACGAGGACGCCGCATACAGAGTAAATATAGAGATACTGGATAAAGCCGGAGCAAGTGCGGCGGTCAAAGGTTTAAATGATGAGAATGTAATAGTGTCAAGCAATAAGCCTATAGAAGAATCTGACAGGGTAAGGGTGAAACAGAAATGAAAAGATACATGAAGTTGCTGCCGACGATACTCCTCATTTTTACAGGGTGCATGCTGTGGAGCGGTGGGGTCGGAAGATACCGTGAGGTGGGCATGGGATATGGCGGCATAAGCCTTAGATTCGAAACAAACCCTCTTGCTATTGACAGTTTGGACGAAATACGCAAGAGGCAGCAGGCAGAAGGGGCGGACTCAAAGCTTACCGCGTGGAGGCATGATTATAATCTTGAGATAGAGGACAGCAACCTGGGAGTGAGTATTGAATCGGATGTCATATACATGTGGGGAGATGGAAAAGACATGTTTGGGTTATGCGGAATCTCAGGCTGTGCAATGTCCCGGGATAAGGCGTATGAGCTTTGGGGTTCGCGTGATGTTTTGGGAAAAGACGTTTATATAGACGGCATTTCATATAAAGTAACTTGCGTCACGGACAATATTCCTGGGATAATTGCAGTTAAAAAGGATGATTACGAAAGAGGCATGAGTTTCGTTTCACTGGACATGGATCCAAAGGCTGCCGGAGATGAATCAGACGTTCAGATTGAAAAATTTATACTTCAAAATTCGCACGGTGCAGACTCATCAATAAACTATTCTGATTTGGTGACTGTGCTTGGCAATTTTCTGGTATTTCCGCCCATGACTGTTTCTGTCCTCATGTGCGGAAGAATACTGTCAGGTCTTTATTGCGCCGGGAAATACAAAAAAGGGTGCATAGTCATTGCCTGTTATGCGTTTTTTCTAATTTTATGGATATGTATATGCCTTTTTTTCGGAAGCTTTTACTTTGAAATTCCCGGAAATTTTATCCCTGCAAAATGGTCTGATTTTGATTTTTGGACCAGGCTTATCGAAAAGTATAAGAATGATTTAAATGGGTTGAGATTAATGCGAACGTACGCTTTTGACAATTATTTCAGAAAATCTTTTGTTTATATTTCTGCTTGTGTACTGCTAAGCTCCGCCTGTTTTACGGCAGCTTTAGGGCGTGTGAGAAATAAAACCTTGAACAGGCTTATGGCCGTTGAGATTGTGTCTGCATTTATAATGTTTTATACAGCCGCGGCATCAGGTGCGCAATACGGAAGGTATGGCAGCTCGTACTGGCTCATATTGCCTGTATATTTTATATTTGATTGTTTTATAAACAATTTTAACATGCGTGAAAGGACATAATTATGGCATCTATACAATTAGAAAACATAACAAAAAAATACTCAAAAGATATTACGGCTCTGAAAAATATAAGCCTGAATATATATGACGGTGAGTTCGTTGTTCTTGTAGGTCCTTCCGGCTGCGGAAAATCTACAATGCTCAGGGTAATAGCCGGATTGGAGGACATCACGGAGGGAAGTTTATATATAGCGGGGCAAGCCGCCGGAAATGTCAGGTCCAAGGATCGCAATATTGCCATGGTATTCCAGAATTATGCCCTTTATCCGTATCTTACGGTGTTTGACAATATGGCCTTCGGGCTGAAAATGCGCAGAGCAAGCAAGAGCGAGATCATGGAAAAAGTAACGCATGCAGCAGGAATGCTTCACATAGAGGAGCTGCTGAAAAGAAAGCCAGGGGAGCTGTCCGGAGGCCAAAAGCAAAGGGTAGCATTAGGCAGGGCAATTGTACGGGAACCACAGGCTTTTCTTTTGGATGAGCCTTTGTCCAATTTGGATGCGGAGTTCAGAATGCAGATGCGTATTGAGTTAATAAAGCTTCATAAGAAGCTTGGAGCCACGTTTGTTTATGTGACTCATGACCAGGAGGAAGCCATGACCATGGCGGACAGGATAGTAGTGATGAAGGATGGAATAATACAGCAAACAGGTGCTCCCAAAAACATTTACGAAAATCCGGCTAATATTTTTGTAGCGGGTTTTATCGGGTCGCCACGCATGAACTTTATAGAAGCAGCAGTTGCCGTTTATGGAGAAAACATTCTTCTGAAGACAAGGAATTTTATTTTGCCTTTAACCGGGTCATCATATGACAAAGAAATCCTGAAAAAATATACGGGAAGAGATCTTATAGCAGGCATAAGGCCGGAGGATGTAAGGTACGGTACAGAAAATGAATGGCCCAGCATTGATGCGGTGCATGAAATAACCGAAACATTAGGGTATGAGGCATATGTTCATTTTGACTGCTTCGGAAAAAAAATAACAGCAAGATCCCCAGTAAAGGAAGAAATCAAAGAAGGAGCAAGTATAAAAATCAGTTTTGATTTAAAAAGAATACACCTATTTGATGGAGAGAGTAAAAAAAATATTTTTTCGCCTGAATCATAGAAGACATTGAAGGCATATTTTAAGGAAATACATCAGTTTTTACTTGATGAAAATACAAACTTATGCAATAATGAATTATAGAATGAAATAAGGAGGAAAATATGTTAATAAGGCCAATTATTTTACCAGTAAATAAGCTTACAGTTTTATCTACAAAAGATACCGCACAGAAAGCAATTCAAATAATTGAAGAGAACGGCTTTTTATCCTTACCGGTGGTTGAAGGTAAGAAATTTGTAGGCTTCTTGTCAAAACAATTTATTTATGATGAATTTTTCAAATCAGGGGAAACAGATTATAATAAATTTTTTCAGAAAACTGTAGCGGAATTTATAACAACTCCTCTTGAAGCGATAAAAGACAGTACTCCTGTTGAAAAGGCAGCAGAAATATTTTTTAATTCGAAAATAAGATTCTTGCCTGTAGTGGATAACAATAATGATTTTGTAGGAATTTTGACACAAAAAGCTCTTTTTGATATTATTACCAAGGTTTTTGGTTTGCATGATGCCAAGCTTGTAATATTGGCCAGTGATTTTTCCGGTGTTATTGCAAAAATTTCTGAAATAATATATAAACATGGAGCAAATATTACGAATATAGTACAGATGGATACGGGATTAATGGATGTTAAGGAGATTTCAATAAGACTTGAGTGTGAGAACCTTGATAAGCTGGTGGAAAAACTCAAAAATAACGGAATTAAAATAAGAGAAGTTATACCGGCACAATAGCAGTGTGAAAATATATAAATGAAGACATGGTGACTAAACGTCAACATGTCTTTTTTGAAATGATAATATAAAGGTTCTGGGGATTCGTTATGCTCAATCCTCAAATATTGGTTCAATACGCTCTATAATAAGCCCTATCCTGTCCTTAGCGTCCGGCATAAAAAGAGAAGCGATAGAAACAACCAGATTTTTATTTGTATTGACGTAAATTACGTTCCCTCCATCTCCCAAGGCGGCGTAGATATGCTCTTTATTATCAATAATCCACCATAGGTAGCCATAAGACAGCTCGCCCCAGCGGCTATGTTCCTTTGTGCTTTCATCTATCCACCCGGCCGGTACAATTTGTTCGCCATTCCACATGCCGCCGCCTAAATACAGCTGACCTATTTTTGCCATATCCGCAGGTGTCAAGAAAAGGCCCCAGCTTGCCGTGTTTATCCCTTGCGGGTCAACAACCCAGCCGCTGGTGTTTTTATCATTCATAACGGCGATATGCTCTTCTTTATTACGCAGCACCACGCTGTGCGTAACATTGATCCCCAGCGGCGAGAATAAATTTTCTGCAGCGAAATCAAGTATGGACTGACCTGTCGCTCTTACAAGGATACCTGACAAAATGTGGGTTCCTCCGATGGCAGAATAGTTGAATTCCCCTATAGGTTCATCTCCGCCTAATAAATCGAGTGCATCTTGAATCGGGTTCAGGCTTGAGAAAAATTTTTCGTAGGGCTCTGTCTTATATTTATATGGAGCTGTCATGGTAAGCAAATTTTTAATCGTAACGCCCTGTATTGTTTTTTCGCCTGTTTTAACAGTGTAGTTCGGGAAAAAGTCCAATACCTTCTGGTCTACACTTTTGATATGTCCTTTATCAATGGCGATACCAATCAACGCGGAAAAAACACTCTTTGTGACCGAATACACATGAATGGCGTTATCGGCAGTATATCCATTAAAGTAGTTTTCATATAATTTTATGCCGTTTTTTTGTGCAATAATCCCCGTGATATTGTTATAGTCACTGTTTATTGTCTTTTCAAGCTCTTTAATTTTTTCATGATTCATACATTTTTCTCCTTTAAATAGGTTATAAAGGATATCCTCAAATAAAGGATAAGGCCATTAAAAATCAATTGCAAGAACTTTTTTAAAATTAATAAAAACTTGACAAATATCGTAATAATGTGAGATTGGGCAGGCGGAAACGGGAGTTTGACAGTTGGATAATAAAAAAAATGTTAAAGTCATTGAAAAGGCTTTATTTTTTTGTCAATTTTTAAAAATAAATCTTTCGTATTGTGTCGTAATGTGGTATAATATAAAGGATTGGAGGGATTATTGTTATGAGGCTTTCATTTTCTAAATCAAAAAATGCAACATCATTTTATGTAATTAAGGATGTTATTGAAAAAAATAAAAGGACTACTAAGATCGTTGAAAAATTAGGCACCTATGATGAATTAAAAAATAAGCTTGGAGATAAAGATCCATATGAATGGGCAAAAGAATATGTTGAAGAATTAACTCGTATTGAAAAAGAGGGAAAAGAACCTGTTGTAATGGCAGAATATTCACCTTCTAAATTAATTGATAGTAATACTCAACGCTCTTTTAATGGAGGATATCTCTTTCTCCAGCAAATATATTATGCTTTAGGATTACATAAAATATGTGATTATATATCAGATAAATACAAATTTACATTTGACTTTAATTCAATACTTTCAAGACTTTCCTACGGAAGAATTTTGTTTCCGGCTTCCAAGTTTGCGACTAATGAATTATCTAAACAATTTATTGAACAGCCAAACTTTGAGCTGCAGCATATTTATCGTGCTCTTGAATACATTGCAAAAGAATCAGATTTTATACAATCTGAATTATATAAAAATAGTTTGAAAGTTTCTAAAAGAAATACTGGTGTCCTTTATTATGATTGCACAAACTATTTCTTTGAAATTGAACAGGAAGACGGATTAAAACAGTATGGCTTTGGAAAAGATCATAAGCCAAACCCTATTGTACAAATGGGTCTTTTTATGGATAGTGATGGCATTCCTTTAGCTTTTAACATCAATAAAGGTAATACTAATGAACAGGTTACCTTGACACCTTTAGAAGAACAAATCCTTTCAGATTTTAATCTTTCTAAATTTGTTGTGTGTACTGATGCGGGTCTTGCGTCTAATACTAATCGAAATTTTAATAATATTGGTGGCAGAGCTTTTATCACAACTCAATCTGTCAAGAAGTTAAAAAAACATCTTAAGAAATGGGCTCTGGATACAAACGGCTGGCATCTATCAAATGATAATGAAGTTTATGATATTTCAAATCTTGATGAAGAAAAGTACAAGGATAAGATTTTTCACAAAGAACGTTGGATTAAAGAAGATGGACTGGAACAAAAATTAATAGTGACTTATTCTTTAAAATACAAGAATTATCAACACTTAATTCGTAATAATCAAATTGAACGTGCTAAAAAGGTAATTAAAACAAATCCTGCAAAACTTAAAAAATGTAATTCTAATGATTACAAAAGATTTATATCTAAAACACATTGCACGCCCGAGGGTGAAATTGCTAAGAAGGAAATATACAGCATTGATACAAATTTAATTGTAAATGAAGAAGCATTTGATGGATTCTATGCTGTATGCACCAACCTTGAAGACAATGCTTCTCAAATTGCTGAAATTAACAGAAAACGTTGGGAAATTGAAGAATGTTTTAGAATTATGAAAAGTGAATTCAAAGCAAGACCTGTTTATTTAAGTCGTGATGACAGAATAATTGCACATTTTACTACCTGCTTTATTTCACTTATTATTTACCGTCTACTTGAAAAAAAGTTAGGAGAAAAATATACATGCCATGAGATTCTTTCTACTTTAAAAGAAATGAATTTCTACGAATTAAAAGGGGAAGGTTATATTCCAACATATACTCGTACTGCCTTAACGGATGATTTGCATGAAGCATTCGGCTTTAGAACAGACTATCAAATCGTATCTACAAAACAAATGAAAAAAATTTTTAAAGAATCTAAAAACTAAAAACATTACGCACTTCTTTCAACACATAGAAACCTTGAAATTCATTGTAAATACAATGGATCTCAAGGTTTTATTTTCTCTCAACTGTCAAAGACAGGGTTATAAAGGATATCCTCAAATAAAGGATAAGGCCATTAAAAATCAATTGCAAGAACTTTTTTAAAATTAATAAAAACTTGACAAATATCGTAATAATGTGAGATTGGGCAGGCGGAAATTCTGCTGGAGCTGATACTACACATCTTTCCCTATATTTAGCCGAGGTGGCAACAAACTCAACCATACCCATACTTTCTGGGATTTTATTGTTGGCGGTTTTTATCTTTACTAAATTAAACATCGAAAAATACGAATTGTTATGTTATAATTAATACAGCTATTTATGAAAAAGTGTACTGGTATGGAGCTTTTGAAGACCCATCTTTATGGAAGTTACCTAATTTCCCTGAAAAGTTGATGAAAGCAATAGATGAAAATAAATAAACATATAGTTTAAACAGTTAGACAAATTTCCAATTTGTAGCTAACCTATTAGGATAAGTAAATTTATGCGAACCAAAATATGAGCGAAATTGTTTGGGGTTGTGCAGAAGGTCAAGGAAGTAAATGCGAAACGGCTACGCAAAGCACCAGGTCGGGCCTTTTCCGGTGCTTCCTTCAGCAATACTGAATTGAAATCCCCGAGTATCTCGCTGGACTATATTATTGCTCCACCGAGCTGAAAGCAACTGAAGACGGAAAAACACAATATACGGATGAAGTAGAAATCTACGCAGGGTGGAAAACGCCGCTAATCTATCTTTGGGCGAAATGCTTCTACACACACAGGCAAAAAAAATGGATTAGGTTATTACAATAATATAGCATGAAAAATAAACGTAATCTGTACCCGTCAAATTTCAATTGACGGCGAGCCGTATGACGGGCAGGTTGTGAGAATGGGTACACCATGCCATATCATTGGTTTGCGCAAAGATATCCGTTCGAAAATTGCGAAACAGGCGGGCAATATGGTTCATGTAACTATGCGGGAACCATAGAAAAACTAAAAAGTTAAATCACAAGGGGTAGACTACTAAATTTCAGTTCCTTTGTCTAGATATGAACATATAGAGTCGTTCTAATTGTTTTTTGTGCTAGGCAGATAAAAAATGAATTTGTAATAGAGATATTATAGTTTAAGATGAAAATGTGAGGCGAAAGATTATGAAAATTAAAGTACAGTATTCAACAATAATCGTGAAAAATTTGGAGGAATCTATCAAGTTTTATAGAGATGTGTTAGGCTTTAAAGAAGGTTATCACGTAGATACCCCCGACGGTGGCGCCATTACAATTATGAAGAGTGAAAATGGTGCAAGCGTTGAGTTAATAGAAAATACAAACTTTGAAGAGGGGCTTTATTCTATTGGCACGGATGTAAATAATCTTGATGAGACAATCAGGTATTTAAAAGAAAAAGGATATGAAACTACGGGACCTGTCATTCCGTCGACAGTGGGACGTATGACCTTTGTTTTGGATCCAAATGGAGTTCGTATTTGTTTGATTGAGCATACGCAGGAATATAAAGAGAAATATATGTAAGTGCTTTGATTACTTAATCGCGATGGTAATTAATGTATTGACAAATTATAATTTGTATAGTTTGAAACTGCTGATAATTAATATAATAAGAATGAATAAGAGGGAAATTATGGATGATGTTTGGTTTTGGCCTTTTCCAGAATTAAAAACGAATCGTCTTACGCTTAAAAAATTAGTTCAGTCGGATTCAGACGGAATATTTGCACTTCGGTCTAATTGTGATATTATTAAATATACAGGAATCAAACAGTATACTACAATTAATGAGGCCAAAGGTTATATTCAAAAAATAGAGCATGACTTAGAATGTGGCCAATGTATTATGTGGTCAATTTCGATAACTTCAACAGAAGAGTTTATAGGCAGCATCTGTTTTTGGAATATCTCAGAAGATGGAACTTGTGCAGAAATCGGATATGATCTTTTACCACTCTTTCACGGGAAAGGGTTCATGCAAGAGACTGTACAATCAGTAATTAAGTATGGCTTTGGGGGTATGAAATTAGGTAAAATTATAGCAGATTTGCATACCGAAAATATCAGGTCAGTAAAATTACTTGAGAAGAATGGTTTCCAAAGAAGTAAGACCTATACGATTTCCAATGAAAATGGAGAGAATGTTGAAATGGCTATATATTTTCTTGAAAGAACAGATATTGTATAACAGTCAAACTCCGATTTATAGCTGAGTTATAGTATGCTGACAAATAGGAGTTTATCAAAGGAGGATTTAAAAAATGAGTGTATTTTTTTACGGCTGTATAACTATGGATGGCTATCTTGCTGACAAAAACCATAACCTGGAATGGCTCTATCAAACTGGTGCAATAGAAGAAACTGATTATGAAAGCTTTTATAAAAGCATGGATATTACTATAATGGGCAAAAGAACATTTAATGAAATTGAAAACATAGAAAATATCGGCAGTATTTATCCGACTACCCAAAATTATGTTTTTACACATGCTGAAAGCTTATCGGTCAGGGAATTTATTCCTGTGAATTGTGATGTTGTTGAATTTGTGAAACAAATAGAGAAGAGTAAAAATATTTGGATTGTTGGAGGTAACACAATATTAGCCCCTCTGTTAGACAATGATATGGTTGATAATATGATAATACAGATTGCTCCTGTGTTGTTGGGGATGGGAATACCATTATTTTCACAAAAAGAAGAGTTGAAGAGATTTTGCCTGAGAGAAGTAAAAAAATACGGACAATTTGCAGAATTAATTTATAGTAAAATATAGTTCGTTCAACTTTTCAAAAATCCTTGCCTAAGACGCTGTATAATCATTTCATAAATGCAAAAGATCCAGTCAGGCTAGACTAAGGTTCTCTATAAATATTATAATGGTACTGAGAGTGAACTATTGATTAAAAGTTTTATCTAAGAAGATGAGCTAAGATTTTAATATTTTGAAATAGTTTCCGTTTTTAGTAAGGGATATTATGATATACTTGAAGCATCCCGCGTCTCTGAAAATATATAAATGAAGACATGGTGATTAAACGTCAGCATGTCTTTTTTGAAATGATTATACAAAGGGTATTGACAGTGGAAGTTTAAATAAAAACTGATGTTGCGAATGATAATATAAAAGGGTGAAAAAATGCAAATAAACAGATTGTTTGAAATTATATATATTCTGCTTCAAAAGCAAAATGTTAAGGCAAAGGAACTTGCCGATAAATTCGAAGTGTCAGTCAGAACTATTTACAGGGATGTTGAGACATTGTCTTCCGCGGGTATTCCCATTTATATGAGTCGTGGAAAAGGCGGAGGCATTTCTTTATTATCAGATTTCGTTCTTGATAAGGCGGTGATGACTGACGAAGAAAGGGAAAATATTCTTTCATCACTAAGAGCTGTTGGAGCTGTGGACCTAAGCGCTGAGAATAAAACTCTGCAAAAATTCAGCAGTTTATTTGGCGAATCTTATGCTGACTGGATAGAAGTGGATTTTTCCTCATGGAGTAATCACAATGATGAGGCTGTGCTGTTTCAGACCTTAAAAACTGCTATATTCAGAAAAAAAGCAGTCATGTTCCAATATTCAAATGCGAAGGGTGAGCAAAGCATCAGGAGGGTGGAGCCTCTGAAGCTGTGCTTCAAAGGAGGTGCGTGGTATCTGTATGGATACTGCAAAGACCGTCTGGACTATAGGTTTTTTAAGCTGCGGCGGATAAAGAAGCTTGAAACAACAGGCGATACGGTTGAACACAAGGCTCCAGAGCGCGTATTGACAGGGAAAGATTATTTTAATGAGGAATATGTACGGCTTAAGCTTCATTTATCACAGGAAATGGCTTACAGGGTATATGAGGAATTTGGGTGTTACGAAAAACAGCCGGATGGGAGCTTTATTGCAGAAATAGACTATCCCAGAGGTGAATGGATTTTTTATTACATATTGACCTTCGGAAGGCATTGTGAGGTGCTGGAGCCTGCAGACATTCGGGAGGAAGTAAAACTACAGATGCAGTCTATGATAAATTTTTATATTTAATATGACATGCTGGTGTCTTATATTGACTGTTATAATTACAGAAAAATATAGGGAGGCCAATTATGAAGTATGAAGTAGTAAATCTTGAAGAAAAAGTTATTGCAGGAATCAGCACGGTGACATCAAACAATTCGCCCAAAATGACAGAAGTTATAGGAAAACTTTGGGCAGAGCTTTATCAAGGAGGAATAAGCCAAAGTATAAAAAATAAGGTAAACTCATATGCCATAGGTTTATATTCAGATTATTCAGGAGACAATTACACAGTTACGGTGGGCAATGAGATTTCCAAGCCAGAAAATGATGAGATTACAGTGAAGGTTATTCCGGCAGGGAGATATGCTAAATTTTCAGTCCATGGCAATATGGTAGCAGCAGTAGCAGAAGCATGGGGTGAAATCTGGAAAATAAATCTGGACAGAAGCTTTACGGGAGATTTCGAGGAGTATCTTAACAGTGATGATGAAAATGCGGATATTGATATATATATTGCATTGAAATAGTGAACAATAAAACAGCAGGTGAACAGTCATGCATTACGCGGAATACAAATCCATACTTTCAGCTAAAAACGGAATGAATATATACAGAGGCTGCAGTCACGGCTGCATTTATTGTGACAGCAGAAGCACCTGCTATCAAATGAAGCATGAATTTACAGATATAGAAATAAAGAAAAATGCTCCTGAAATGCTTGAGGAAGCATTAAAGCGCAAGAGGAAAAAATGCATGATCGGCACAGGTGCCATGTGTGATCCGTACATTCATATTGAGGAAGAAATCATGTATATCAGGAGATGCCTGCAAGTCATAGACAAATACGGCTTTGGGCTCTCCATACTTACAAAGTCAGACAGAATTCTGAGGGATCTGGACTTATTAAAAAGTATAAATGAAAAATCCAAATGCGTGGTTCAAATGACACTTACTACAGCAGACGAAGATTTATGCCGGATTCTGGAACCAGGTGTTTCCACCACAAAAGAGCGGTTTGGGGCCCTGAAGGTATTTCGTGACAACGGTATACCAACAGTGGTATGGCTTTGTCCATTTTTGCCGTTTATCAACGATACAGAAGAAAATTTCAGAACGCTTCTGGACTATTGCATAGAAGCAAAGGTTCATGGAATCATGTGTTTTGGCATAGGAGTAACTATGAGAGAAGGAAACAGAGAATACTTTTATAAAAAGCTGGATGAACATTTTCCGGGCATGAAACAAAAATATATCAGGACCTTCGGCAACTCCTACGAATGTCATAGTTCAAATAACAATAAGCTCATGAGAATATTCTATGATGAATGTAAAAAACATAATATACTGGTTGGAATTAATAAGGTTTTTGCATATCTAAACAAATATGAAGATAAAAATATAAATGAACAGATAAGTTTGTTTTAGAACACTTGAATCTCAGGATATGAAATTTTTATGACCGCATCCTATGAATATGATAAAGATGCGGTCTTTTATTGAAATTTGTTGCAACCTTTTATTGATTATAACGTCTAAATAAATAGGAGGGTAGGTAGAAGGTGGCGGAGAAATTATTGATTAAAGGACTGAAAAAAGGAAAAGAGGATGCGTACAGGCAAATAGTCCGAGATTATGGAAACAAGCTCATGAGGACCTGTTTTCTTATGCTGGGGAACAGAGAAGAGGCAGAGGATGTAGTTCAGGAAACCTTCATAAAGGTTTTTGAAAAGGTTGGAGATTTCAGGGAGAATTCCGGACTGTATACATGGATTTATACCATAGCTCTAAACCTGTCAAGAGACAGGCTTAGAAAGAAAACGGATGTACTTGTTCTCCAGGATGAATGGACCGGAAATGACGATGTTGAATCTTATGTGGAAGAGAGCGTTGACAGGGAAGTTCTGAAAAAGGAGCTTTTCAAATTGCACCCTATGTATATGGAGGCTATGGTTCTGTTCTATTTTGAGGAGCTTTCCATAAAAGAAATTTCAAAGCTCTTAGATGAAAAAGAAGGAACGATAAAAAGCAGGCTCTCAAGAGGAAGGAATATATTAAAAGATAGTTTATTGAAAGGAGGACGGCTCAATGGATAACAGAGATAATCTGGGAAATGAAATTAAAAAAATAATGGAAGAGGAAACTGCCGGCATTGTGCTGTCGCAGTCGGTTCTGGACAACATTCTTACATACAGGAAGAAAACGCTGAAAGAAAGAATACATGAGTTTTTAAATCTAGAAATAGAAATTCCGCTGGCCCCTGCCATAATCGGCTTCGCTGCTCTGTTTGCAGTTATATTAATTCCGGGAAGCATGTTCAAATCACCAAACGAAAGAATAATCGACATAGGCGGTTCACAGGTAATTATAAGGGAAAGCTATGAGGTGGGCATGAAATGAAGATAAAGGTTAAAGTAAAGACTCTGATTCTTATAATCTGTATTTTTGCGGTAATATTTATATGGGGAATACCGGCATCACTTTTAGGAATAGCTGATTATCTTGACAGCAAGAGCTCGGATAAAGCGGTTCTGTTTTATGAGAAATACGCTTCTTATCCTACCACATCAAACATAGAGGGCAAGTTTGTTTATGCAAATAATCTGGTAAAGGGCTTTGATAAATATTCAATATTTTTAGATGGCTGGGGAGGAGCAAGTACGGACTTTGGCAATTTGGAAAAGGCAAAGGAATTGCTTGCAGATATAGTTCATTCTGGTTCCTATAAAAAATCCGAAAAGCACTACTTCACAGGTTCCTACAAGATGCTTATGGATATTGCAATCGCCACGGGAGATGCAGAAATGCTTCATGAGTGGATTTCATTGGGACAGAATTATGATGACGAGGATATAAAATATATTTCCGATATATATAACGGATTCCTGATGCATGTGAACGGAGATAACGAAGGAGCCTCAGACGTAATTTCAAAATATGAAGGAACAGAGCATGCTGATGTTAAGCTTGACATATTGAAAATGGAACTTGCTTTTTTTAACGAGAATTATGATGAGGTAATATCAATTTCCGAAAAGATAAGAAACGCTGAGTGGAATACCGGAGACAAATTAGTATTCGGATCATCGAGATATTATGACAGAGGATTCTGGCTGGACAGCTTCGGCAAAATAATCAAGGGTAACAACACAGTAAGGGGAACCGTAACCTATAAGGATCAGCCAATGCCGTTCGTTGAAATATATGTGCAGGATGCAGGCGGCGGAATCAGAAGCGGCGGTGAAAGTTATATAGGAATTACAGATGAGAATGGAAGGTTTCAGACCATCGGCCTGAAAGACGGGATATACAGTATAGGAATCGGACTGAACGCTTCGCTTCTGGAGGATAAGGTGCTCAGCCGCTCCGGATATGAGTATGTCACTCTTGACGGTTCTGGAAAAGAAATGGATTTTGTTTTTAACGAAACCATAAATATGAATTCGCCCAAGGCAGGAGAAAAAATATCAGGCAGTGAATTTACAGTTTCCTGGGAAGAGGTAGAAGGTGCAGATTATTATACGGTTCAAGTAGTAATTTTTTCGAATCCGTATGAGAAGAGCGGAACCAGCATATCCACACCCATATCTGACAAGAACGGAAAAAGTAAAATTACTGAAAATTACGCTGTATTTGACATAGATAAGCTGAAAAGCCGGCGGATAGGTATGTCATATGACGGAGAGGAAATGATTCTGGGGTACGAAGGCGTACTGGGCAGCTTTTTGCCGGGCATAGAGTATCCCATTACTGTGAGCGCATGCGATGAGAACGGCAAAGTTATTACTGGCAGCCTGCCTATGCGTACATATTATGACAAAATACCTAGCATTACGGCAGAAGGAAGTCTCACCGACGGAGAAAACATGATTATAGAGAAAAGCTATCCGGAAGCAATACAGTATTATGAAAATATTCTCAAAGAAGAACCCGATAATACCGACGCATTGTTGTACCTGACCAAAATTTATGGGCTCGGGTGGAAAAAAGGTGAAAGAAATGTTGAGAGAGCAATCGAGCTGGGAGCAAAATATGATGATGTTACAGGAGACTGCAATTTAATTTTCAGAGTTCTCGATACCATGGAAAGAGACGAAATAAAAGAAAACAAGGAATTGATTTATTCTGTAATAAAAAAAGCGGATTATAATCTTGGCGCAGAAGGTTACCGTCTGCTGAGCAGGTGTTATATTGCCGATGAGAACTGGGAAGATGCAAGAGAAGCCCTGATGCAAATAGACGAATATGTACCTGACGATCTCTTTTATCTCAATTTGTATTTTGGTAATTTTACGGAAGCAGCAGAAAATCTGAAGAAACTATATACATCAGAGTTAACAACCGATAAAATTAAAGAATCGGTGCTGGCTCTTGCGGACACTGCCCCTGATGATTCCGATAAAGAGGTCTTCAACAGTTTTTTATTAACGCTGGTCAAAGGGATTGACCACAATACCGGAGAGTCGCTATATAATCGAACATCAAATCAAATTAAAAATAAAAATATCAAAGAAATTCTGCACGGAATCTATTTAGAAAAAAACTGGGACGCAACATATTAATATCTTCTGTAAGATTAGCGGATTATAAATTGATTTGTGCCGCGAGCTGCAAATTTAAGGCAATAATTTGGGTTAGGATATAAAAATTACTGTCTGTCTTTTAATTTTTTTACTATATATTTTTGTATATTTTGGAATAAAGAATGTGAACAAGGCATATAAATTAATTGTATACGAAAGTGCATATTTCGCAGGAGGAGGGATTATTATTACTAATTTAGATATATATGAGGATATAGCAAAAAGAACGAAGGGCGAAATATATTTGGGCGTTGTGGGACCTGTAAGAACAGGGAAGTCGACCTTCATCAGAAAGTTTTCTGAAAATATAATGCTGCCGAATATAGAAGATGAATACATAAGGGAAAGAGCTAAGGATGAAATGCCTCAGAGCGGTACAGGCAAGACTGTTACAACAACAGAGCCGAAGTTTGTTCCGGGCAATGCAGTAAAAGTAACATTCAAGGATAACATCAATGCAAAATTAAGATTAATTGACTGTGTAGGATATATGATTCCCGGTGCTATCGGAAACATGGAAGGTGAAATTCCAAGACTTGTCAGCACACCATGGAACGAAGATCCTATACCATTTGCCGAAGCGGCAGAAATAGGAACAAGGAAGGTTATCAAGGATCATTCCACAATAGGTGTATTGGTTACAACAGACGGCAGCATAACAGATATTAACAGAGACAATTATATTATGGCAGAGGAAAGGGTTGTAAGAGAATTAAAAGAAATAAATAAGCCTTTCGTAATAATCTTAAATACTACGCATCCGCTTAATGAAAACACCAGAGCTCTGGCTGTGCAGCTTAAAGAAAAATATGATGCTCCGGTCCAGGTTTTGGACTTGATGAATTTACAAAATGAAGATATCGACAATGTATTGGAAAATGTATTGTATGAATTCCCGATTAAAGAAATAAATGTTGACCTGCCAAAATGGTTTGACGGACTCACGTATGATTATTCTCTGAAAAAAGATTTAATCAATACATTGAAAAATGATTTTGAAGACTACTATAAGCTGAGTGACTTCAATGCAGACAACATATTCTCAGCAGAAAATGATTTTATTGAGGACTTTTATGTAAAAGATATTGAGCTTGGTACAGGAAGCATCAATATGAAAATTGACCTGGACAATTCTTACTATTACAAGGTAATAAGTGAACTGTCAGGAGAAGAAATAACAGGCGAACATCAGATATTGAAACTGATAGGTGATCTGTCAAAAGCAAAAGACAATTACAGGAGGGTTGAGGCTGCAATCAATGATGCCAAGGCTAAAGGGTATGGCTATGTATCGCCGGGCATCAGTGATATGGTTATTGATAAGCCGGAAGTATTCAAGGAAGGCAGCAGATACGGAATTAAAATTAAGGCCCAGGCACCTTCACTCCATATATTCAATGCGGCAATTAATACCGAGGTGGCTCCGATAATTGGAAACAAGGCACAAAGTGAAGACTTGATGAACCATATGGCTGAGCAGATGAAGGATAATCCGCAGTGCATCTGGGATGCCGAAATATTCGGAAAAACCATGTATAGCTTAGTTGATGAACAGCTTGAATCAAAACTTACTGCAATGCCTGAAAATGCCAGAAAGAAACTCAAGAAAACAATTGAAAAAATTGTTAATGATGGTTCCGGAAGCATTATATTCTTGATTATTTAAAATTAAGATTTAAATTACATAGAGAGCTTCACTTTGTCCGGAATGACAATATTTAATCTGAGAGGATAATACTGTCATTCTGAAGATGAAGCGAAGAATCTCTTTTTTTTTTGTTGTTAATTATATTAAATTGTCATTTATATTGATAATTTTTCATAAATACTTGTAATATTATTTGAAAATGAGCACAGTTCTGAGGAATAAATA
>DFOA01000032.1:0-75618 GCA_002381185.1 Firmicutes bacterium UBA3553
CAAGAACTTCTGTGATATATTTTACCATTTCTTTATATTTCGGTATTTGAACATATTTTAATGCGTTAGTCCTTTTTTTTGTTTTTTCTATTTCCTTTGCAAGCTTAAAAATTGAATTTTCAACTTCTGCCAATTCATAAATTTTTTCTTTTACAGTTTGGAATTTTTGTCTTGCCTCATCCAAAGATGCATTGGAATTGTAAAAACTGTAAGTAGGACTTAATTCATCGTCTTTTTTGTATTTAATGCTGGGTATGTCAATACCCATAACGCTTTTCAAAAGAATATCATAGGATTCTTCTTCAGGTATGCTGGAGGACATGTCCTCCACATTTTTAACACCCAGCGTTACATTAGCCTTTTGCAAAAATCCATAAGCCTCATCCAACACCTCATATATTTCATTATGCATGGTTCTTGCCTTATTTACAAATACCATCATTTCCTTAATGAGAACATTTCTTTTTTTGTCTAAAAGCTCATATCCTTTTTTTGAAAGCACCAAGGATGACTTAGCTTTAATCAGATTCGATTTAGTAGGTGCTACTAATACTGCCATAACTATCTCTCCCTGTTATGATCGTAATATTTCTCTATCAGTTCTGTCTTCATACGATCAAGTTCAGTAACCGGAAGAATAGATAAAATATGCCATCCTAAATCTAATGTTTCATTAATGCTTCTGTTTTCATTTTTGCCTTGAGCTATAAATTTGCTTTCCAGTTCTCGTCCGAAATCCAGATACAATCTGTCGATGTCACTTAAGTCATCCTCACCGATAATCTGAGACAAGCTTCTGATATCCTGAACCTTTGAATAAGAAGCATAAATCTGGCTTTGCAGATCAGCATGGTCTTCTCTTGTATATTCGGCACCGATACCATCCTTCATCAGACGTGAAAGTGATGGTAGTATGTCTATAGGAGGATAAACACCTTTTTGATTAAGCTCTCTGTTTAAAACTACCTGTCCTTCAGTAATAAATCCTGTTAAGTCAGGAATAGGGTGCGTGATATCATCATTAGGCATTGTTAATATAGGAATAAGCGTTATAGAACCTTCGCAGCTCTTTAACATACCTGCTCTTTCATAAATTGTTGAAAGGTCAGAATATAAATATCCGGGATATCCCTTACGTGACGGAACTTCTTCTCTTGCTGATGAAATTTCACGAAGAGCTTCAGCATAACTGGTCATATCCGTTAAAACAACCACCACGTGCATATTATTTTTAAAAGCTAAATATTCAGCTGCCGTAAGAGCACATCTCGGAGCCGAAATTCTTTCAATAATAGGATCATCAGCTGTATTGATATACATTACAACGTGGTCCAAAACCCCTGCAGTTTCAAAGCTTTTTCTAAAAAAGTCAGCATCGTCGTGTCTAACACCCATTGCACCGAATACAACGGCAAAGTTATCACTTGTAGCACCTTTGATTTTTGCCTGCTTTACTATCTGTGCAGCCAGGTCATTATGTGCCATACCGTTACCGGAAAATATAGGAAGCTTTTGCCCTCTTATTAAAGTCATTAGAGCATCAATTGCAGAAAAACCTGTTTGGATAAAGTTTTTAGGGTATCTTCTTGATACGGGATTGATAGGTCTTCCGTTGATATTTTCTCTTTCAGAAGAAATTACCTGGTATGCTCCGTCTATAGGCTGACCAACTCCGTTAAACGTCCTGCCCAAAATTTCTTTAGAGAGAGGGATTGTTAATGGTTCACCAGTAAATTTTACAGATGAATTGTCAGTGGATATACCTGCTGTGCCTTCAAATACCTGTGCAATAACCTTATCGCCTTCAATTTTTATTATCTTTCCTTTTCTTGTTTCCTCGTTGTCTACTTTTATGTTTATTACTTCACCGTAGGCAGCATCTTCAATACCGGAAAGAACTATTAAAGGACCTTCTATCTTTTCTAATTTTAAATATTCTTTTTTCATCTAAACACTCCCTACTCATACTTTTGTCTTAAGTCATTAAATGTTTTAATAACCTTGTCTGTTAAAACATCCAACAACTCTAATTTATCATTCGGAATGTCATATTTTATTTTCAAAATATCTTGTATAACTGATTCTTTTCTGATAACCGAAATCGGAATACCGATTTTTACACATTTCAATGCTTCTTCATAGAATGTATCTATAACTTTCAGCATTTTGTATTGTTTTTCCAGTGTAACATAAGAGTCTTCGGCATGCAGCGCATTTTGCTGTAAAAATCCTTTTTTAATCATTCTTGCCGTTTCAAGAACCAATGCCTGATCATTAGGAAGAACATCCTCGCCTACCAGCTGGACAATTTCATTTAACTTTTCATCTTCCTGCAATAGAACAATCATTTTATGTCTTAATTCCAGCATATCGGAAGCAACATTCTGTTCATACCAGTCGGCAAGCATATCAACATATCCCGAGTAACTTGTCAAATAATTTATGGCAGGATAATGTCTTGCATAAGCAAGCTTCTTATCAAGTGCTAAAAATCCTGAAACGAATCTCTTCGTATTTTCTGTTACAGGTTCTGAGAAATCCCCACCTGGAGGTGAAACCGCTCCTATTATGGTAATGGATGCTTCTTGTCCGTTAAGTGTATTTACACAGCCGGCTCTTTCATAGAATTCTGCAAGTCTTGATGGCAGATATGCAGGATATCCTTCTTCAGCAGGCATTTCTTCAAGACGTCCGGAAATTTCTCTTAATGCTTCTGCCCATCTGGATGTGGAATCCGCCATTATGGCAACATCATAACCCATGTCCCTGTAATACTCCGCCATTGTTATACCTGTATAGATACTGGCCTCACGGGCAGCAACCGGCATATTTGAAGTATTGGCAATAAGAACTGTTCTTTCCATCAACGGCCTGTTAGTTCTTGGGTCAATCAATTTCGGAAATTCTTCCAAAACGTCTGTCATTTCATTTCCACGTTCACCGCAGCCGATATATACAATTATATCAGCATCACTCCACTTAGCAAGCTGATGCTGAGTAACTGTTTTTCCTGTACCGAACCCTCCCGGAAGTCCTATTGTACCTCCCTTTGCTATAGGATAAAAACTGTCTATAACTCTTTGTCCTGTAATCAAAGGTCTATATATGGGTAATCTTTGTTTTATAGGTCTTGCATTTCTGACCGGCCATCTTGTACAGAGGGTCAGGTTAACAATTTCTGTATTTTCTTTTTCTAATACTACTATTGTATCATTTAAAGCATATTTTCCGTTAGGATTAGCTTTTTTTACAGTTCCCTTCACATTGTAAGGAACCATAATTTTGTGAAGAATTCTGTGTGTTTCCTGAACAGTCGCATAGACATCGCCGGCTTTTAACTTATCTCCGGCTTTAACAGTAACTGTTACGTCCCATTGCTTCTTATCATCTAAACTCAACAGTCCTATTCCTTCAGGTATGAAATCCTTATTGATATCCTGAATCTTTTCCAATGGTCTTTGGATACCGTCGAATATATTCCCTATCATTCCGGGACCCAATGTTACCGATAAAGGAGTACCTGTAGAATAGATAGTTTCTCCGGCTTTCAATCCCTCAGTTTCTTCATAAACCTGTACTGTAGCCACTTCACCTTCAATTGAAACGACTTCACCTATAAGCTTTTGCTTGCCTACAGTTACCATTTCGTGAACTTTAAATGAGCCCATGTTGAGTCCCTTAACAACAGGTCCGTTTATTGAACTAACAATACCTTCAATATTAGCCATTGTAATCACCTGCCTCTAAAGTCTCAAATATTGTCTGCATAATATAAGTTTTGTTATCTTCCAGAACGGCATCAATTGATGAATTGATTTTCAAATTTTTATCAGCTAATTCTGCTATAAAACCGCCCTTAATATCGTAGCTTACTTTAAAGCTTACATTGCAGTCATGTTTCTTTGATATTTCAGTTTTTATAAAATCACTGTAGTTATCAATATCATTTTTAGTTAAATGAATTACTAAATCACACTTTTCATAGCTTTTAATCTCAGTAATTAAATTTGATATTATTTTTGACAAATAAGATTTATACTCTTTTGATTTTACAAACTCATTTAATTTTTCATTAAATTTATCCATAAATATATAATAATATTTTTCTTTTAATGCCATAATATCTTTTTTTATGATTACTTTTGATTTACTCAAGCTTTCCGCGCGCTTTGTTTCGGCTTTTTTTCTTGCCTTTTCTTCAATTTCCTTTGCTTCCTTGTCTACCTCATCCTGCAGCTTTTGAATTTTAGATTCAAAGCTGTTTTCCAATTCTTTCAACTCACCGGTGAATTGTTTATCCATGGATTGACTCAGAAGTTTATAAAAAAGTTTAATTTTTTCTTCTATTGTAACCATAAATCACCTCTATATATGAATGCCAACTGAATCTCTAATATAATTTTTTATGGCATTATATTCTCTGATAGACCCGTGTCTATCAGGAATTTCAATGATTAAAGGAGTTTTGGATTTAATTTTATATTCCAAATACTCATCTTTTATCATATCAACTATCTTTTCTGTAAGAATCAAGATTCCTATCTCTTGATCCTTTACAGCTGTTTTTAATTCTTTTAATGCATTTTCTCTATCTTTGACAATGACTCCATCAATACCGGCAAGTCTTAACCCCACCCATGTATCTCTGTTATCACTAATTAAAAAAGATTTCATACTTATTCTCTTTTCATTTTATTTTTAATATTAAACGAACAGAATTAATATGGAGATAATCATACCATAAATAGCAATACCTTCGGCCATACCTACGAAGATTAATGTTTTACCGAGTATTGATGAATCCTCAGAAACTGCACCGACTGCTGATGAACCAACTGATCCAACCGCCAAGCCTGTACCTATTGTAGCAAGACCTGTAGATAATGCTGCTGCTAAATATTTAAATCCTTCACCCATTGAAATTCCGGCTGCAGCCGCAGTTTCCGCAACTGTTTCCGCAAATACGTTTCCGCCTGTTATTGTTGCTATTACAGCGCCTATCATTACCAGTGAAAATGCTGAAACCGTAGTTAATATAGCTTTCTTTATATTTCCTTTTTTACCGCTTTTCATTGTTTTATAACCATATCTGATAGTTCCTGCAGCTATTGCTGCTGCTAATAAAATAGATATCATTTGCATAATTTTTGACTCCTTATAATTATTAATTATTTAATTTTAATTTTTATTGATTAACTTAATTTTATCGGTTTAAATTCTACTCCGCCGCCTTCAAAATATTTGCTGAACATTTCATAATATTGAAGACGAAGACCCTGGATAAATACTATTAATCCTTCCAGTGAAAGAATCAATATATTACCTACAACCAGAATTAATATTTTTGCAATCGGATTAGTAACAACTTCCGACATTACTAAAAAGGCTAAGAATAATCCTGCATGGTTTAATGCAAATGCACCCACACGGACAAATGATATTGCATTACTTAATGCGTTCAATATTGTTTCAATACCTTCAAATATAGCTTCTGTAAAATATGCGCCTGCTCCATGGTGGAATAATGGTTTTTTCTTTAATACCATGTTTGTAAGAGGCTCTTTTAGAATTATTACTATCAGACTTATTAAAAGCACTGTTACCGGTACACTCGTAGGAACAGGAATTATTCCTGCAACTGACACTAAAGTGAATACAAGACTTATAAAGAATAAATAGCCAAATACACCGTTTTTGCCGAATAAACCTTCTTCAATATCATTTCTTCTGAGAGAATTTATAACTCCCATGATAAATGATGCCGTAAGAACTATTACACCAAACAGAACGCCAACCGCGAGAATTGATGGTATGTTTTTCGGATCTAACGGCCCTCCGTCCAATAAGCTTGGGAGCCATGGCAATTCATGTTTTTCCAAACCAAACAAACTGCCGTACACAAAACCAAAAAATATTGAAAATCCACCAAGTCTCATTAATATATGACCCGCTCCGGCCATTTTCTTTCTTAAAAATACTCCTGCCAGAAAATATACAAGCCCTTGTCCTATGTCACCGAACATAATTCCCCATGCAAGGCAATATGTTATAGCCAGGAAAGGTGTCGGGTCAATTTCGTGGTATGCAGGCAGACCGTACATTTTAACTATCATTTCAAAAGGCCATGAGAACCAGTTGTTTTTAAGTTTTGTAGGAGGTACCACCTGGTTACCGAATTCTTTCGCTGTTTTTTCATTTATAAGATATTTGTCCGTAACAGAAGCAATTGCCTTTTCAACACAGGCTTTATCTTCTTCGTTTACCCAGACATCCAGTACAAATGAGTTATTGCTGAAATCTGCTCTCTGCTCCAATTCAGCAATTTTATCTTCCAATTTAAATATATTATAGATTTTAAATAACTTTTTCTTAATGTTTTCTTTTCCTTGTTCAATTGAAGCAGATAATTCCGAAATATTACTTTCTAAAATACTTATTTTTGCATCAATTTGCGAAATCATATCAGAAACTGTGCAGCAAAACTCTTCAGGAATTACTAACTTGTTCCAATTCAGAGATTTTAACAGATTGTCAGTTTCTTCTTTGAACTGTTTAGGATATATAATCATGTATAAATCTTCTGCTGATGATTTTATAACACCTATCCTAAGAACTATGGCACTCAAATTTTCATAATTTCTTTTTAATCTTGCCTTATTCTCGCTTATAAAGGTTCCAATCTCATAATCGAAATAATTCAAATCAGCAATTTTATTAAGCTGAATACTTTTGTCAATAATACTGTCAATCTTAATTCTTAATTCTGTAAGGTCTTTGATTTGCTGCTTCATGTCATTAATTTCATTTACTCTGTCGCCGATTGATGATTTGATAAGACCTAAATCCTTGCGTGCATCATCATAACTGTAATTATTTTCAAACAGAAGCTTTTTATCTATTTTAAGTTCTAAGTCAAGCCCATGAGCCAACTCTTCAACGATGCTCAAACAATTGCTGCAGCTGTTATGAATATTGCCGGGATCAACCATATTGTAAATCGGCTGACCAACTATTTCGGATTCATATTGATGAACTACCAAGTAATTATTATAGGCACTGCTGTTTTCCACATTTAAATTCAAATGGGCATTTTCACAAAATATCAGTTCTTTTAATATGTCATGCATATTTTCTAAAGAACCGACTATTTTTAAAAGAACCATTTTTTCTATAGCCATCTAAAGCCTCCTCCCTTCATTATATCTTATATGCTAAATAACCTTTTAGCTTTTCTTTTGGAACTTTGTATTGTATTCCTTCAGTTATTGATGTTAAATCATTAGTAATTATGTTTAACAAATAAATAAAAGATAATGCTGTGCCAATGTTCTTATAACTATTTTTCCTAATATGATTTAACATATAAGAATCAATTACGACATTAATATCAGCATCATTTAAATCTGTAAAGATGTCATATTTTAAATAATCTTCAGTAAGCTGCTTAAATTCCTCTTCCGTAGCATAACAAAGTTTTTTCAATTTGTTATAACCAATAGAGTTACCGCCTTCCAAACTGTAAATAAAGATTTCCTCAGGAGATATTTCATAATATTTCTTAGCTCTGTAAATCCATTGAATATTCAACAAATCAATTTTGAAACCTATGATTTCCGCTGCGGCTTTTCTGTCATCTTTTTTAAGTTTTTCGGCTTTTTCCAAGAGAGCTTTATACAAAGCCACATACATTTTCATTTCAATATGAAATTCTCTTTTAATGGCATCTTCTCTTGTAAGACTTTTTAATCCGTTATAGTATGGCGTACCTTGCAATTTTTGTATAAATTGTTCAACATTCTTAGAAGTCAGGAGATCATCGAAGGATATATTTGAATAAATTTCTGAATGAACAAATCTTTCTTCAATTCCTTCTAAGCTTTCACCTCTTGTTATCTTTCTTAAAATCAAGCTTAAATCTTGTATTTCGGATTCCATAAGAACTGTCTTGATAAATTCCTTATAGGGCCCGGAAAAATAATGAAGCAGGTTTTCAATTTCTAATGTTTTAAAACTTAATAATATTGTTTCCAGATTTTCTCTGCTTAAATCATTTCCTTGAATATCTTTGAAAGCTTTTCCTATTTCTATATTGCTTTTAAACAAATGTGTAAGGTTCTCAACGGAAGAACAATCTAAATACTTATCCCAATCATCTTTATTTAATATACGACCTTTTTTTGTTGCTATTTTTGTTTCCAAAGCATAATATGCCATGTTAGGGTTCATATTACCCCTCCAGTACAAATAACTTGTTAAATATTTTTTGGATTAAATCCTTTTCTATCTGCTTATAGTTTTTATCTATAGCGGACGAGATTGTTTGAATCTTTGAATTTTGAGACTTTTCATTATCAAAGATAAAAGCTTCTGTCTCTTCGGCTATTTGCTGTGCATTCTTCTTAGCAGCTTCCAGCTTTTCGGTTCTATAGCTGTTTATCTTTTTTTCGTACTCTTGCTTTTTACTTGACAGAATTTGTTCATTCTTGGTCTTATTTTCAAAAGCTAAAGAGTCTACTTCAATAATTTGTTCAATTATATCCTTCAAATAACCACTCACTCCTTGTCTATTTTTTTACATTACCCCACATTATAGCACTCTTTGAAATTCAATTCAAATGACTCAATTTGACAATTAATGATAATTAGGCTTCTATTAAGGATGAAGCCGATATATACGCTTCATTGCTTCTATTTACTTCAAATTTCTCCTAATATCTTAAGTATTTGATTTTTTTAAGACTTTTATTATTAGTAAAACTAAATATATTGATAAGTAACAACAATTAGGATAAAATTATATAAAAACTGCAAACGGAGGGTTGAAATGCTAAATAAGAATATAATTAAGCAATCAATATTAATTGCAATAGGATCATTTATTGTTGCTTTTGGAGTATATTATTTCATGGTTCCGGAAAATTTGGCAACAGGAGGGATTTCAGGTCTATCAATAGTATTAAACAACTATTTGTCCATACCTATATCACTTACTAATTTTGTATTAAATATTATATTATTGATTGTAGGTTTTATTTTTCTCGGAAGAGAATTTGGAGGGAAAACAATTATATCAGTTTTTTGTCTTTCATTTTTTATGTACCTGATGGAATCATTTTATCCGGCAACAAATCCTGTTACTGATGAAACTTTGCTAAACCTTATTTGCGGAATTGTAATTTCATCAATGGGATTGTCTATAGTTTTTAATCAAAACGCTTCAACAGGCGGTACTGACATACTGGCAAAATTATTTAACAAATATTTTAATTTAGATATGGGAAAAGGCTTGATGGCAGCCGATATAATAGTTGTTGTTCTGGCATTTTTCACTTACGGAATACAAACAGGAATAGTAGGTGCATTCGGATGGTTTCTAAACGGAATTGTAGTTAATTATTTTATAGACGGCTTTTCTGTTAAAAATGAAGTTGTTATAATTACAAAGCATCACAAGGAAGTAAAAGAATATATATTTGAAAAATTAGACAGAGGTGTTACGGTATACAAGGCAGAAGGAGGTTACACTAACGAAAACAAGGATATTATAGTAACTTTGCTTGAAAGAAAAGAATATTTCACATTAAAAAATGAGTTAAAGAAAATAGATCCTGAATCATTTGTTATAGTCAGGACTGTACAGGAAGCTTATGGATTCGGATTCACCAGATTTTAGAAATATTTAATATTCATTTAATATTTTGGAATTATTATAATTATGAATTAGCAAATGGAGGTAGTTTAATGAATGCACAGAAATTTACGCAAAAATCACTGGAAGCAATCCAGGATTCCCACAGTATAGCAATTGAACACATGAATATGCAGATTGAACAGGAGCATTTATTATATGCTCTCATTGTCCAGGAAGGCGGTTTAATTAATCAGCTTCTCGCAAAAATGAATGTTGATGTTTCAGATTTTAAAGCTAAAGTCAAAAATCTGATTGATTCTATGCCCCGGGTAACCGGACCTGGCAGAGAAAGCGGTAAAATATACGTATCCCCTGATGTTGACAGAGTCCTGATTGAAGCAGAAAACCAAGCTGAAAGAATGAAAGATGAATATGTTTCTGTTGAACATATTGTTCTTTCCCTTCTTGATACTCCAAAGCAAGGCTTGAAAAAAATATACAATGATTTTGGAATTACTAAGGACAAATTTTTAAGCGCTCTTTCTTCTGTTAGAGGCAATACAAGAGTTACCAGCGATACACCTGAATCCACATATGATGTGCTTTCAAAATACGGCTCTGATTTAGTGGAACAGGCAAAAAATAACAAACTGGACCCTGTCATAGGAAGAGATTCAGAAATCAGGAATGTTATCAGGATTCTTTCCCGTAAAACAAAAAATAATCCTGTCCTCATCGGCGAACCAGGAGTAGGAAAGACTGCAATTGCAGAAGGGTTGGCAATACGAATTGTCAGAGGAGACGTTCCTGATAATTTGAAGGAACGAAAAATATTTTCTCTTGATATGAGCTCATTGGTTGCAGGAGCTAAATTCAGAGGAGAATTTGAGGAAAGACTTAAGGCTGTACTTGGAGAAATAAAAAAAAGCGAAGGAAAAATAATTTTATTCATAGATGAACTTCACACAATTGTAGGTGCCGGAAAGACTGAAGGTGCCATGGATGCGGGAAATATGCTGAAACCCATGCTGGCAAGAGGAGAGCTTCACTGCATAGGTGCTACCACATTGAATGAATACAGACAATACATAGAAAAGGATGCTGCTCTTGAAAGAAGATTTCAGCCTGTCCTGGTTGATGAGCCCACAGTTGAAGATACCATCTCAATACTTCGAGGATTAAAAGAAAGATATGAAGTTTTCCACGGAGTTAAAATCCAGGACCAGGCATTGATTCAAGCTGCCGTTCTCTCCCACCGTTACATATCAGACAGATTTTTGCCCGACAAAGCAATCGACCTGATCGACGAGGCATGTGCCATGATTCGCACTGAAATGGATTCAATGCCGACAGAATTAGACGAGATATCCCGTAAAATAATGCAGCATGAAATTGAAGAAGCTGCCCTTAAAAAGGATACTGACAACTTGACACGAGAACATTTAAAGGAAATTCAAAAAGAACTGGCTGATATGAGAGCTGAATTCAAAGAAATGAAAGCAAAATGGGAAAATGAAAAAAATGCCATTTCAAAGGTTCAATCTCTGAGAGAAGAAATAGAAAAAGTAAATGCTGAAATAGAAAAAGCAGAAAGAAACTACGACTTAAACAAAGCTGCCGAATTAAAATACGGAAAACTTCCGGCACTTCAAAAATCCTTGGAAGAAGAAGAACTTATTGCTGAAAAAGCTCAGGGTGCAGATTCATTGTTGAGAGACAAGGTAACTGATGAAGAAATAGCACGAATTATAGGACACTGGACGGGAATTCCCGTTTCAAAGCTCATGGAAGGTGAAAGAGAAAAACTTCTGAGACTGGAAGACATACTTCATGAAAGAGTAATCGGACAAAATGAAGCAGTTGAAAGAGTAACAGAAGCCATAATCCGTTCACGTGCAGGAATTCAAGACCCCAACAGGCCCATAGGCTCTTTTATGTTCTTAGGTCCAACAGGCGTTGGCAAGACTGAACTTGCAAAGTCTCTTGCAGAGGCTCTATTTGATGATGAACACAACATTGTCCGAATCGACATGAGTGAATATATGGAAAAATTCTCTGTCTCAAGGTTAATAGGTGCTCCTCCCGGATATGTGGGATATGAAGAAGGCGGTCAGCTGACTGAAGCAGTCAGACGAAGGCCGTATTCAGTAATATTGTTTGATGAGGTTGAAAAGGCCCATTCCGAGGTGTTTAATATATTGCTTCAGGTTCTTGATGATGGAAGGATAACTGATTCCCAGGGAAGAACCGTGGATTTTAAAAACACAATAATAATAATGACTTCAAATTTAGGCTCTGATTACATATTGGAAGGAATTGATAATGAAGGTGAAATTTCTGAAGATGCAAAAGAAAAAGTCAACAGAATCCTTAAATCCAAGTTCAGACCGGAATTTTTAAACAGGCTTGATGAAATTGTCTTTTATAAACCTCTTAATAAAAAAGAAATTTCTTCTATAGTTGATTTGATGATAAATGATTTGCAACGGCGTTTGAAGGATAAGCAGCTTACTGTCTCCTTAACTGAAAAAGCAAAAAACTATATAGTTGAACAGGGCTATGATCCGTTATACGGGGCGCGTCCTCTTAAACGCTACATTCAGAGAAATGTGGAAACACTTATTGCCAAAATGATTATTTCAGGCAATATAATGTCTACTGCAAATATAACAGTTGATTATGACGGAAAGCTGTTAATTAGAAGTTAATATTAAGAATTGTTGAAAGGGCTGTGCACCAGCCTTTTTTTCATTTAATTCTCCATTGATTAAATTGCATATTTAGATATTTACAGGAAATGATACTTATATATTTGTTTAAAAACTTATAAAGTTAGATTCCAAATACAGAAAGGAGAAAATATGAGCAAATATGAATCAATGGATGGGAACAAAGCTGCCGCATATGCGTCCTATGCTCTCACGGAAGTAGCTTCAATCTTTCCTATTACCCCTTCAACTCCAATGGCAGAAGAAGTTGATGAATGGTCAGCCCATGGAATGAAAAATATTTTCGGTCAGGAAGTAAAAGTCATTGAAATGCAGTCTGAAGCAGGCGCAGTCGGTACAATGAGAGGTGCTCTTCAGGCAGGTGCTCTGGCATCTACATACACCGCTTCTCAAGGGCTTCTTTTAATGATACCCAATCTATATAAGATGGCAGGCGAACTGCTGCCCGGTGTATTGCACGTGGCAGCCCGAGCTGTGGCTGCTCATGCATTATCTATTTACGGAGATCATCAGGATGTTATGGCCTGTCGTCAAACAGGAGTTTCAATGTTAGCTTCTGCAAACGTTCAGGAGGTTATGGATTTAGGAGTTGTTGCTCATTTAGCGGCAATTAAATCAAGAATTCCTTTTATTCATTTCTTTGATGGGTTCAGAACATCTCATGAAATACAAAAAATTGAAAAAATAGAATATGAAGATATTATTAAACTTGTTGACCACAAAGCAATCGAAGAATTTAAAAACAGAGCGTTAAATCCTGATCATCCTGTTACGAGAGGCACCGCTCAAAACCCGGATATTTATTTTCAGCAAAGAGAATCTCAAAATAGATTCTTCGAGGCTGTTCCTGATATAGTTCAGGACTCTATGAATAAATTATACGAAGTAACAGGCAGAAAATATAAGCTGTTTGATTACTACGGAGACAATGATGCGGAATACATTATTATAGCTATGGGATCAGTAACCGATACAATACAGGAAACGATTGATTACTTAAGATTCAACAAAGGAGAAAAACTAGGAGTTGTAAAAGTTCATCTGTACAGACCTTTTTCTGAAAAGCATTTGTTGGAAGCAATCCCCGCATCAGTTAAGAAAATAGCTGTATTGGACAGAACAAAAGAACCAGGTTCCACGGGTGAACCGTTGTACCTTGATGTTGTAAAAGCATATCAAAATTATGACAATCCTCCTTTGATAGTCGGCGGAAGATACGGTCTCTCATCTAAAGATACCAGACCTTCTCAGATAATTGCGGTATATGAAAATTTAAAATCAAGTCAGCCAAAAGACCGATTTACAATAGGCATAGTTGACGATATAAACAACACTTCCCTGCCAGAAGGCGAAATTGCAGAAACAGCACCTGAAGGAACAATACGATGCCGTATTTGGGGTCTTGGCTCCGATGGCACTGTGGGTGCAAACAAGACTGCCATTAAAATTATCGGTGACAATACTAATATGTATGTGCAGGGTTACTTCTCTTATGACAGCAAAAAATCAGGAGGAACAACTACTTCTCATCTAAGATTCGGAAAAGAGCCAATACGTTCTCCATATCTTGTATTCAATGCAGATTATATTGCCTGCCACAACAAGTCATTCGTATATCATTACGATTTGCTGAAAGGACTTAAAAAGGGCGGAACATTTGTATTAAACTGCAACTGGAGTGAAAAAGAGCTCGACGAAAAACTGCCTGCATCTATTAAAAATTATTTGGCCAAAAATAATATCACTTTCTATATAATAGATGCTTTAACCATAGCTGGAAAGATAGGGCTTGGAAACAGAATCAACATGGTTATGCAGTCTGTATTTTTCAAGCTTGCCAATGTACTCCCTGTTGATGAAGCATTGGGTTATTTAAAACAAAGTATAAAGGAAATGTATGGCAACAAAGGTTCTGACATTGTAGAAATGAACCAAAAGGCAGTTGATAAATCAATAGAAGCCCTTATTAAAATAGATGTGCCTGCCTCCTGGACAGATGCAAAGGATGAACCTCTGCCAATTAAGGCTGAACCTGAATTTGTCAAAAATATTCAAAGGGTAATGGCAAGAGATGAAGGCGATACACTTCCTGTCAGTGCATTTAAAGGAATGGAAGACGGAACATTCCCAAGCGGAACAACAACCTACGAAAAACGCGGTATTGCTCCTTTGGTTCCGGAATGGCAATTAGACAGATGTATTCAGTGCGGAAGGTGCTCGTATGTTTGCCCTCATGCGACAATCAGACCGATTTTATTGAATGATGAGGAGGAAGCAAGAAAACCAGATACTTTTAAAACAACAAAGGCAATCGGAAAGGGCTTGGAAAATTACCTCTGGAGAATTCAGGTGTCCCCTATGGACTGTACAGGATGTGCTAACTGCGCTGATATTTGTCCGGCTAAAGGCAAAGCGTTAATTATGAAGCCTGCCGAACACGAAATGGAAATGGAATCAGAAAACTGGGAATTTGCCGTTACGGTCAGACCTAAAGAGGGTGTTTTGGATAAGTACACGGTTAAAGGCAGCCAGTTCTTAAGACCGCTGTTTGAATTCAGCGGTGCATGTCCGGGCTGCGGCGAAACTCCTTACATCAGATTAATTACTCAATTGTACGGCGACAGAATGATGATTTCAAATGCTACAGGCTGTTCGTCAATTTACGGTGCATCTGCCCCATCTATGCCTTATTCAGTTAATGAGCATGGAAGAGGTCCGGCATGGATAAATCCGTTGTTTGAAGATGCTGCTGAATTTGGGTTAGGTCTTCAGGTTGGTGTTAAACAAATCAGAGAAAGACTTGCCGCTCTGATGAAGGATGCAATGAATACTCATATTGACGATGATTTAAAGAAAGCTTTTTCATACTGGATTGAAAATCAGCTTGATGGTGAGGAATCACGAAAAGCGTCCGACATGATATTAAACGCTGTTAAGAATAAGGATTTTAGCGGCAATCCTATTGTACAGGATATTTTGAGCAGAAAAGACCACTTAATTAAAAAATCCGTTTGGTCATTTGGCGGTGACGGTTGGGCTTATGATATCGGCTATGGCGGTTTAGACCATGTCATAGCGTCCGGAGAGGATATAAATATTTTGGTAATGGATACAGAGGTTTATTCCAACACCGGAGGTCAATGCTCTAAATCTACTCCTGCTGCTGCCGTTGCTAAATTTGCTGCCGGCGGCAAGAAAATCAGAAAGAAAGATTTGGGACTCATTGCAATGACATATGGTTATGTATATGTGGCACAAATAGCAATGGGAGCCGACATGAATCAAACCATAAAAGCAATCAAAGAAGCCGAAAGTTATAAAGGTCCATCACTGATAATCGCATATTCACCATGTATTAATCATGGAATAAAATCTGGTATGGGAACAAGTATGATGGAAGAAAAGAAAGCTGTAGATGCAGGGTACTGGCATTTATACAGATTTAACCCAGAACTTAAGGAGCAGGGAAAAAATCCGTTTACATTTGATTCTAAAGAACCATCACAGGATTACACAGAATTTATTAAGGGTGAAATTCGCTATTCACAACTAAAGAATGTATTTCCTGAAATTGCAGATGAAATGTTTAATATCTCAAGCGAGCATGCAGCCGACAGATACAGAAGGTACAAAGCTCTATCAGAACACGAAGTGTTCTAGAATCAACAGTAAAAAAGAAAGCTGTGCGCTTTCTTTTTTACTTATTTTTGATTTTCGTTAACATAATCCCTGGCATTTTCTACTTGTTGTTCATCAGGAATATTAACCTTTGAAACTGCCTTCAATTGTGATTGGCTTGCCCATGCTGCTGTTGCATGACTCTCGACAGGCTGAGCCATATGTTTTCCTTTATATTTATCTTTAGCCATTTACTGCTCCTTATAAATGAAATCTTACTTTTATTATTTAATTTTATCTAATTATTATTCCAGGTAATATTAATATATGAATTTTTATATTGAATGGTACAATATGAATAATTAATTGAGAAAAGGCTAAAAATATATACAAAATACAATAAAATACAATTAGGAGACATTATGAGAACAGCAGCGGAGTTATTATTTAAATTTATTGCAGTTTTTATTGCATCATGGATATCTTTTGGAATAATAGACGGAAATCCTATAAATATGATATTTATAGCAGCATTGGTAGGAACAGTTATAAATTATCTGTTAGGAGATTTCATCATCTTGCCCTCAATGGGAAAAGCAGTTACATTTATCGAATATGGGGTTTTGACAGCGGTAACTGCATATGTGATTGATTTATTTTCATATAGCTTTTCAACCTCTGCTACTAGTTTAATCATTAATGCTGTTATCGTTGCAGCAGCTGAATATCTCTTTCATTTTTATTTGACAAACGATGAAAAATCTGGTCCAAATGAATTTCACAAAGAACCTCCAATGGAATAAAAAAACCCCATGGCTGTAACTCATGGAGTTTTATTTTTTATTTATTTGAAAATTCCTATTGCAAAGAAGTCATCCAACTGACCCAGCAGCACGAATATTATACCAATCGGAACAATGAATTTGAAGCAAATATCCCAGAATTTATAAGCTTTCATTTTAAGCCCAGAAGCTTCTACTTCTTCTTTAATGACATCTGTTTTAAGCACCCAACCGATCATAATAGACATTAAAATTGCACCAAGCGGCATGAATACACCTTCAGAAATCATATCATAGAAGTCTAACCAGCAGTCGAATGCCATTCTAACTTCATTCATACCAAACATAACAGCTGGAATTTCAATAGTTGCCCCTCCAGCTACACCTGCACCAAGTCCATCTAAGCATACTGGAATACCAACTATAAATATAATTGCTCCAACTATCATAGTATGTTTTTTACGGTTTGAAGCTATTCCTTTTTGGACCTCTCTATCAATAAAGTAAGCTGTACATACTTCAAGCAGTGAAATTGCTGAAGTAATGGCTGCTATAAATACTAGGAAATAGAATACAAAACCGAATAAATTTCCTATGAATCCACCCATTCCTACGCTAAAAACCTGATGAAGTGTAACAAACAGCAGTCCAGGTCCAGCTCCAAATGAAATGCCTTCAACGCCCTGAGACATGAATGCCCCAACAGCTGGCATAACTGCAAGTCCGGCACACAAAGCGAAAATTGAGTCTGCAATAGGGATAATCATAGCATTTTTTTCTAGATTTTCGCTCTTGCTAAGGTAAGATCCGTAAGTAATCATGCAACCCATACCAAGAGACAATGAGAAGAACATTTGTCCTGCTGCTGTCTTTAATACCTTCATGAATCCTATTTCAGAGAAAGCTGCCCAGTTAGGAGCAAACATGAATGATACCCCTGTCATAGCGCCTTCCAATGTTAAGCTTCGAACAATAACTATCAACAGCATCCCAAATAGTGCTGGCATAGCAATTTTAGTAAATTTTTCAATTCCGCTTGAAACTCCGCCCATAACTATTGCGACTGTAAGTGCCATGAAGATTCCATGGTAGATAATTTGTGATAATCCATTTGTTGTAAAGGCTCCGAAAAATGCACCACTTCCCAATCCTCCAAAGCCAGCGCCTTCACTGAAGATTTCCAGAATAAATCCAAACGCATAACGGAGTGTATAACCACCTAATACACTATAAAATGATAAAATTAGAAATCCCGAAAGGAAGCCAAGCCAACCTACCCATGCGAATTTTTTGCTTAAAAGCCTGTATGTTCCAATAACACCATAACCTGTCTTTCTACCTAATGCCAGTTCTCCCAGCATAATCGCAACACCGACAAAGGCTACCAACGCCATATATACAACCAAGAAAGCAAAGCCTCCACTTGCTCCCATCTTGTATGGAAATCCCCATATGTTACCAAGTCCTACTGCAGAACCGATAGCTGCCATCAAGAAGCCAAAATTACTGCCCCATTGACCTCTGTTGTTTGTTTCTTTTTCCATAATAATTACACCTTCCCTTCTTAATTTTCAATCCCTTCATGATTCCAACATTCAAGTAATATACCAGAAAAATACGATAATTAATAAATATGCTTGTTTAGCCAATTCCCTCCTTTCATATTTTGTGCCGAAACAAGTTTCCTCTCACGACACGTTATTTAAAAAACAACGATTCCGGTTCTAAATAAAATTTCGGAAAACGTTATTGTTTATTATAGTATAAAATTATTTACTTGTCTACAAAAATTTGCTTATAAAAATAAAATTTAAAAAATTTTTTTTAATATGTTTAATCAATAAAACAATTTTCATTATTATAAATATAGTACTCAGAGTTTATTAAATGATATTAACTATATTCTGTTTTTATGAATAAAAAAAGACTCTAAGATAATCCTAAAGTCTTTTGAATTGATATTTATTTTACTGATTGTTTCCAATTGAAAGCATCAGGTTCAGAAGTATTCCTACGACAGCAGCTGTTGCAATTGCAGGTATCTCTATTCCGAACATAGGAATCATTCCTCCGGGGAATCCGAAGCTGCCGCCAAGTCCTACAATCAATATTACTGCAATTGTTGCCAGGTTTTTTGAATTAAACATATCTACCTTTTTATCCATCATTATTGTAATACCTTGAGCTGCAATCACACCGAACAAGTAAATCGACAACCCTCCGATGACGCATGTAGGAATTGAATAAATTATGTTAATCAGAGGAGTGAAGCAGGAAATTATCATTGTTAATATTGCTGCCAGCATAAGAACATGTATGGAAAAGTTTTTAGAAATAGCCATTGCACTTATGTTTTCACCGTAGTTTGTTCCTGCAGGGCCTCCTATAAATCCTGATATAATATCTCCTATACCGTCACCAATTAAGTTAAGACCCAATTTGTTTTCTAAATCATATTTCTTCATAACTCCCTTTTTTCTAGCCAAATCATTTACATAGATATCTAATTGATACACATGTGCAGTAGATTCCGGAATTGTAGCTATGGCTATTGGCATTATTGCCACGACAGCTGTAAGTGAAGGCTTGGGAAATGTAAAGATAGGAAGATTTAACACGCTTGCAGATTGGACTGTGTCAAATGTTATGAATGGAATTCCTGTAACACTTCCTATTATTACCGCAGCTATGTATCCTGTCATTAAACCAAACAATATGGGAAGCTGGCTTAATCTTCCTTTTAAGTACACTGAATATAAAATTGTGGAAATCAATGTTATTATTGCAATTATCCAAGCCATCCCTCCTGCTGTTTGTGCCTGCATTTCAGCAACTCCAGCAGGAATTGCCGCTGCATTAGTCATTGCATTAGCTGCAAGGGATAATCCTATTATTATTGCTATGCTTCCTGTTACTGTCGGAGGCAGAACCTTGTCAATAGTCTCTTTTCCTGAACGTTTTATAATAAATCCTGCAATTATTGAAACAAAACCTGACATGATAATACCGAACTGGGCAATCGAAATTTTATCGTTAAGGGAATACCCGACAAATGCTTCTGCGCTCATTATTGAGGCTATTGCCGATATATATGAAAAGCTGGAACCGTAATAAAGCGGAATTTGTCTTCCTGTTACTAAAATGAATCCCAGAGTTGCCAACCCACTGGCAAAGATTGTAGTTGATACGTGAAAACCTGTAATAAGTGCAACCAATACTGTTGCAGGGAACATTACCACTATTTGCTGTAATGCGAAAAATATAAGTCCTATAATTGGCGGACGTTCATCTGGCAAATAACCAAACACTTCATTTTTTGTAGACATAAATACCTCCATATATTTGTTATTAGTGCATTAGCAGGCTCTGACACCAATTTGTCAGCTGCTTGTCGCTGGCACAAATCAGTATAGCACTGCATAAAAAAATCCTGGACCGACCGTCAGGATTATTATACACATAAAAAACAGAGATATTCACATCTTGACGGCATCACGGTACCGAGTTAAAGATTAATTTTTATTTACTATAGCATATACGAACTTTTATGTCAATAACATATTTTTACAATTTTTCATTTTTAAATTTTGATTTTTGTATAAACGATTTGTCCTTTATCAATACTAATAAAAAATCATTTTATATGAAAGGAAGGTTTATAATGAATAATAATAAAAACAGAATGAGGGACAGAGAAAAAAGCAATGCAGAACTCAGAAAAATAGATCCCAAAAATAATGCTGATATTGGAATTATAGATGGTCAAATAATTGGTGTACATGAATCAAAACACGAAAAAAGCAGAAAAAGTCTAAAAAATTAAAATATAATCAGGCATGATTAAAAAGCTGTACTCATTAATAAAAATGAATACAGCTTTTATTATTTATAATACAAAATATCTTTTATCATTTCCGGCCTGATTTCCCATATGTTTGCTTGAACTCTGAATATATCCCATTTATCTATTTCAAAAATTCTATGCCAACTGTCCATGACTTTTTTTCTTTCGGCGGGATAAAAATGTGCCGTTTTTTCGTTTATAAAAGAAAAAGAATTATCAAATCCTTTAGATTCCAGATCCTTGGCATATTCTGCGGCATCTCTTTCATCTTTAGGTATGTAGTGATGATTTAAAACATAATCCCACTTCATTCCATCAAAATAAATAATCTCCGATTTATCAACCTCAAGTACATATACAACCTCGTCAACAGTAGGTCTTAGCATATTTTCTTCGCTTATAGAGCACCACACTGGAAACTCAACCTCCTTCGGTTTTGATACCTTTTTTGCTGCAGCATCAACAAACCATTTGTACAAATAAACAACATAATCTGTAATTTCATCAAACTTTTCTTCCAGATGTTTTCTTTTTATTCTTATCACATTGTTATTTTGCAGCTCCTCCAAACTTTTTTTATGCTGCCTGGTCCATAAAGTCACTTTATCCGATATACTTTCCATAAAACCTCCGAAAACGTTTTTTATTTATTATATCATAAACAGCTATTTTATTTAATATATTTAATATTATATGAATAATTAATTTCAAAGAGTATTCTTTTTTCCATTGTTTAAGGGGGGAAATATTTGATGGCTGTCAATTTGTTTTACAATCCGACTACTGAGCAGCGTCATGAACTGCTTTATGAGTCTTTAAACCGTTCCGGAAGGGCTGATGATTACCAAAATGTTGTGGAATTATTAAGTCCTCCGCCTGATATTTTTGAATTTGCAGCTCCAATGTCTTTACGAAATTTAAATATAGGAATCATAGGAGGAGGTCTTGCAGGACTTTCTGCCGCATATGAATTGAGAAAACTTGGGGCAAGCATAACTGTTTTTGACGCAGAAAGTACAAGAATAGGAGGAAGAGTTTACACTCAATATTTTGGCAACTCAAAACTATACTTCGGTGAATTTGGTCCTATGAGAATTCCTGTCTCCCATGAAACAACGTGGCACTACATAAATTTGTTCAATTTGAATACAGAATCTCTGTCATCTGCTGATTCCAATAATTTTATTTTCGCAAACAATGTAAGAATAAGACGTGACAGAACCGGAAAAAGCATAGAAGAAAATCTCTATCCTCTCTACAGTCTGACAGAATCAGAAAGGAACACACCCTGGAATGAATTGGTGGACTATGCAAATGAAACAATGTTAAACAGCCTTAACACTGAACAGCGCTCTGAAATACTAAAAATTCTGCCGCAATATTCATACGAATATGCTTCAATAACTCAGCTAAGCAACCGTCAGGTTTATGAAATGCTTGGTCTAAGTCAAGGCTTCATTAATTTGTTTTCCGCAGTCGATCCGTTTGGCGGTGTGGCCCTCAACACAGGCCATGATGAAACCATGAGCGGAAGTTATTCCCAGGATTTTTTAAACACTTACAGGGTTTCAGGCGGTATGGTTAATTTGCCTTTAGCCTTTATAAATTCCATGGTTAACAACACTCCTCAGGAATTAAGCAATCTTTCAGGACAATTAGGTACAGTTAATATAAGATTAGGCTATATAGTAACCGGTCTTTCTCAATCATCAAACAATTATGTAAATGTACAATATACTAATCCATATGGAAATGAGATTACTGAATCATTTGATCTGATCATATGCACAATTCCCTATTCCACATTACGGGATATAAGTTTATACCCTTATTTCAGTGACACTAAAATGCAGGCTATCAAAGAATTAAATTATGCAGATGCACAAAAAACCTTATTTTTTATCAACAAACGGTTTTGGGAGGAAAACACCCCTTACGGTAATATTAACGGCGGAATTTCATTTACGGATTTAATAATTCAGTCCGTAGTCTATCCTCCGGATCACATAAGCTGCGAAAACAGAAGATGCGACTACAATGAGCCTGGAGTATTGATTGCATCATACAATTTAGGTATGGATTCTATAAGGTTAAGTAATCAAAATGAATACAGGCGTTTCGAAAATATAAAACGCGATTTAGAAAAAGTACACGGAACACCGCCTGGATACCTGGATACCTTGATTGAAAGCAGCAAGACTGTATTTTGGAATAACGAGCAATGGTCCAGAGGCGGCCTTACACTGCAATATCCAGGACAAAAAGTGAATTTTGCTTATAACATGCTTCTTCCTGAATATAAGGACAGAGTTTTTTTTGCCGGTGAGCATGTTTCAACAAAGCCGGGCTGGATGCAAGGCTCACTTCAAACAGGAAAATGGGTAGCCAATCAAATTGCCTTATTTGCCCATTAAAATTTAAGTCAAGCAAAGCTGATTGATTCAGCAAATAGTTAATATAGGAGATCCAATTACAGAAATCTCCAGCAAAAACACGGTAGTTTCTTTCTGTAATTGGTTCTTTACTTGGTAATTCTGTTTATCTTTATGCCTGATTGATATTAGGATAATTAAATAACTATTCCTTCTCAGTATTAATAAAGTAAAACCATCCAATTCCTTCTTCTTCAAATGATTTTAGCTTAATATTATTTTTTTGTAAATGTTCTGCATAGTTTTTTGCTTCTGTCAAATATTTGTTATATTCATCTTTAAGATTTGTAACAGATATTTCTTCCTTACAGCATAATGAGTCAATAAACTTTGTGCTCTCCTCAATGCCAAATCTTTCAATTATGCTGTATTTTTTGTTGTTTGATTTGTGCTTCCACTTGCCGGATTTTAAATTCATCACATAATCATTGAGAAACAAATATCCATAATCCGCAACAAACTCTACCGCATCACATATAAAATCCACTTCATCCATGTCCATGGCATAATGAATATTAAATCTAAGCCATCCGGGTCTTACTGATGATAACCCTTCCTTAATGAAATATCTGTATATCATTTAATTTTCACGGCTGATTTCCAGCAGTCTGTGACCATACGGGGCTGCACAGGCACAGCCGGCTCTTGTTTGAATACCAAACAAATCATTGATTAATTTAGCCGCAAACCTTGGATGAATATATTTTTCCTCATGTTTAAGTTTAATTGAAAATATCGGAAGCCTGTCATCGGTATTCTGTGGTCCTAGAATTTCTATATTGTTATTTCCGCTGAGTCTTTCAAATACTTTTTTTGTATAATATATCTCTTGCTTTTTAATGTTATCCAACCCTATATAATCTTTAAGCTCAATGGCTAATGCAGACTTTAAAATTTGATTAATTCCCGGAGTGCCCGCCATTTCTCTCTCTTCCACATTATTTATGTAATCGTAGGCATACGGACTCACATATGTAACCGTTCCTCCTCCTGCTACTGTCGGAGGAATTGAACTGTCATATATTCTCTTATTTATAACAAGTATGCCTGATGATCCGGGTCCGCCTATAAATTTGTGAGGAGCTATGTAGACTGCATCAAAATATTCCTTGCTGCTTTTATTCATATCAATATCCACATATGGAGCACATGCTGCAAAGTCAAAGCAGGCATAAGCATTATGCTCGTGAAGTATTGCCGCAACCTTATAAACAGGGGTAATAATTCCCGTAACATTGGACGCTGCCGAAAAAGAACCGATTTTTAACCTTTGTTCATATTTTTTGTCTGATAACTTATATTTTAATTCTTCTAAATTTATCGCACCATCTTCGTCAAGCCCGATTTCCACAACCTCAGCTAACCCCTCTTTCCAAATGAGAATGTTTGAGTGATGCTCATACGGTCCTATGAACACAACAGGCAGATTCTCTATATGCTCTCCCGATTCATCATATATTTTATCTGTGCCAATTTTATGATGGTTCCCTGATATGCTTTCTATTCTTTTTCTTGCAGCCGGCGGTATGTATATACCAAGAATTTTTGCTAAGCATTCAATTGCTCCGGTCGCTCCCGTACCCGACGGTATCACATAACAGTTTTCACCTGCATTAAGATGACTTTTAATTATATTTTCAGATTTTTGCAAAATATTAGTCATAACTTCTCCGCTCATATCGTCTTCAGTATGTGTATTACCATAGCATTTTTGAATATCAAGCAAATACTTCTCTATAAAATCAAGAGATTTTCCAGATGCGGTAAAATCAGCATAGGTTAATATTCTTTCACCGTATGGCGTTTGAAATTTGTAATTCCTACCAGACATTTCATTTCGCAATGTTTCAAAGGATATATTCATAGGATAGTCCTTTCTTATTGTTTTTATAAAAACATTAATATGATTTGCTTAGTTCTAAATTATATGCATACAAAAAACAGCCCATATTCTGAGCTGTTGTAATTATTGTAGTTATCCTAATTATTTGGCTGATTCCAATGCACTGTTAACTGCTTCTTTTATCGCTTTGCTAGTGATAGTTGCTCCTGCGATAGCATCAACTTCAGTTGAATTAGCTTCAACTATTTTTGCAGGAAGCTGTTCAATTGCGTTAGAACCTATCCCTTGAGTTTCATTTGATCCTGTTGCCTCAACATTTACAATCTTATCTCCGTCCATAGTAACAGTTACTGATACCTCTCCGCCAAAGCCTTCAGCAGTTCCTGTCAATGATGCTCCACCTGCTGCAGAGTTGCTTGCTAATGCATTATTTACTGCCTCAATTATAGCGTTGCTTGTAACTGTAGCACCTGAGATAACTTCAACGTCAGTTGAATTAGCTTCAACTATTTTTGCAGGAAGCTGTTCAATAGCGTTAGAACCTATTCCTTGAGTCTCACTTGATCCTGTTGCTACAACATCGGCAATTTTGCTTCCGTCCATTGTAACAGTAACTGATACTTCGCCGCCAAATCCATTAGCAGTTCCTGTTAATGATGCTCCGGCTACTGCTTCAGTTCCTCCCAACATTCCGTTTCCTACAGCTAATATTGCATATGACAATACTAATACTACTACAACAAATAATCCTTTTTTCATTTCTTCCTCCTATATTTTTATCAAACAAATCATATTATAACAGTTTTTATTTTGATTGTAAATAATCTAATGCAAGCAAATATTACCGAAAAACTGATTATAGTCACTCAAAAGAATATATGTCGGAGAATTCAATTAATACCTTGTCAATTTTGCTGTCATTGTTCAACATCTCCATCGTTTCACCTTCAGGAATATTATCAACTAATTTTACAGGAAGTTCAAAAATAAATTCACTGCCCTCACCAAGCATACTTTTTACTTTAATACATCCTCCATGCATTTCAGTCAAAGATTTAACCAGTGACAATCCTATGCCGCTTCCTTCCCTGTTCCTTATAAGAGTATCATCGACCTGGGCAAATCTGTCAAATATTTTATTCAATTTATCTTCTGGAATACCAACCCCTGAATCCTTTACTGAAATTCTGACAGTATCCTCATTATCCTCCACATGAACAAGTATCTTGTCACCTTTGTTAGTAAATTTAACTGCATTAGACAATAAATTAAGAATGATTCTTTCTATTTTGTCAGCATCTACTGCCATTAATCTTTCTTCTACATCCGTATCAAATACTATATTTACGTCTTTTGATTTTATGTAGTCGCTCACTGATAATGTAATATTCTCAACTATGCTGACTATATTGTGATTTTTAAGTTCAAGCTTTAAAAAACCCGACTCAAACTTTGATATATCTATTAAGTTGTTTACAAGTCTTATCAACCTGAAACAATTTTGTTTTATAATGCCTAAAAGCCTGTCCAGTTGATCCATGAATTCAGCAGAATTTTTATTGCCTTTTTTAAAAAATAGCAATTGAACAGCACTTAATATAACATTTATGGGAGTTTTAAGCTCGTGGGATATATTTGAAAAAAATTCAGTCAGAATTTTGTTGTACTCGTTCGATTTGTTTAATTCAACTTTATTTTTCATTAAATTATATTTTAAATTATTTATTTCTATATTTAAGCTCATATCTTTTAATAAAATTAAATATGCGGGAGTGCCCCTATACGTAACGCTATTTATTGAATATTCCACATCAATGGTTTCTTTGTTTAATTTTAATAATTTTAATTCGTTGAATTTAAGAGAATTGCTGATTTTTTTAATCTCGTCAAAATTAACAGAATTATCAAATAAAAATTCTTTTATTTCTTTACCCGAAACATCGTATATATCCTTTGCTCCCACCATCTTTAAAGCAGTTGCATTGGCATAGATGATATGACTGTTTCTTGCTATTACGATTCCATTGCTTGAATTGTCAATAATCCAGCCATAACACTGTTCATTCTGAGATATAATTTCCTCCACATATTTTCTCTGTCTTTCTTTTTCTTTAATATCATTGTCCGCATTATATAAATTATTTTTAATCATATCAAATGGTCTTTGAAGACCGTTTACAATAACTCCTATGTATAGTGAATAATATGAGGAAACCTTGAATATATGTCCCAGCATGCTGTAAAAGTCAGTAACATTGGAATACATCGTAAAAAGCAGTTCGGACAAAATCTTTAATATCAATGATATTTCCAATGAGATAAATACGCTTCTATCCATCTTGTTTTTTGCATAAAAAAGTATTAAACAGCAAATTACAAATGATGTAGCAATAAAATATTCAAAATTTATTTTAAAATCGGTTAATCCCAAGCCTTTAACGCGCATAACAGGCACAAATGAATTAAATTGGATAATATCCAAAAGCAAAAACAATGTAACAGATAAATAAAATAAAAATACAAAATAAATATTAATTTTCTTATGTGGTTTAAACAGAACTATAAATGATAATAAAAAGGTTATTAATTCCAATCCTCGTGCTGCAACCCAAAATCTTGTGTCTGCATCATAAACCAATTCCGCAAATATGTATAAATCACCATATGTGGTTATATGAAATATGTCCATTGCTGCGACAAACATATAACCAATTCCTAAAAGCATAAAGTAATTATTGTTTGTAAATTTATAGGTACCCATGGATATTATTAAAATTCCCACTGCTATTATGCAGCTGAATATTTCAGCAGTGCCGTGAAATAAATAATAATTAACTTTATAAAGATAAAACAAACCTAATAAAAATACTATAAAAATTAAATGCTGAAAATTATTAATACCATTCCGTTTTATTAATTTACCGAGTTTATTTTTGACCGTTTCATCTGATTCCATATTGCCCTCCATATCAAGTTTATATAACCTTGTTAAAAATTAATCATTACTTTTAACTTTGTTATATCTCGTCCATTTAATGAGTGTGTAAAATTACCCGTAATTCTACATTATACTACAATTTACGGAATATTCAATAAATATTAAGAATTTTACCATTGAAGGATATTTATGCTATAATATAATTAAGTTAATTCTAATTCAAATTGGAGGTAAAAATGAATACGGTATTGATAAAAAATATTAAGTACATTGTTACCTGCGATGACGCAGACAATTTATACATGAACGGATATATTTATGCTGAAGACGGCGTTATAAAAGAAATTGGCGAGAAGGAAGACAGCCTGTACATGAATGCGGATGAGGTCATAGACGGAAGCGGTATGATTGCATATCCCGGATTAATAAACACTCACCATCATTTATATCAATATTTTACACGAAATCTGCCTCAGGTTCAAAATATGGAACTGTTTGATTGGCTTAAAACGCTTTATGAAATCTGGAAAAATGTCGGAAGTGATGTCATGGAATACAGCTCTTTGCTGGGCATGGGAGAGCTTATGAAGTATGGCTGCACAACCTGTTTTGACCATCATTACGTCTTTCCCGATAAATCAGGTGATGAACTGATTGACACTCAGTTTGAAGCAGCATCACATCTTGGCATAAGAATGCATGCATCAAGAGGCAGCATGGATTTAAGCAAAAAAGACGGCGGACTCCCTCCTGATACAGTAGTGCAGAGTATTGATTCAATCCTTAAGGACAGCCGACGCCTTGTGGAAAAATATCACGACAGCAATAAAGGTTCAATGAGACAAATAGCATTGGCTCCTTGTTCACCATTCAGCGTTTCATCAGACTTATTAAAGGAATCTGCAATTTTAGCAAGAAGCCTGGGAGTAAGATTGCACACTCACCTTGCCGAAACATTAGATGAAGAAAAATATACTCTTGACAGATTCGGCGTGAGACCTCTTGAATATATGGCAAACTTAGGCTGGATAGGCGACGATGTATGGTTTGCTCACGGTATACATTTTAATAAAGAAGAATTGGAGCTTTTGGCAGAAACAAAGACGGGTGTTGCCCACTGCCCTATTTCAAACATGAAGTTATCATCAGGGATTGCCAGAATTCCTGAAATGCTTGAACTTAGGGTTCCAGTTGGTTTGGCAGTTGATGGAAGTGCAAGCAACGATGCATCAAATCTTCTCGAAGAAATAAGAGTTTCATATCTTCTCCACCGCTTAAATTCAAGCAGCTCTGCACCAAGCGGCTATGATATTTTAAAAATTGCAACCAACGGAAGTGCGAAAATCCTTGGAAGAAATGATATAGGTCAATTATCTGTAGGCAAAATGGCAGATCTGTTCATGGTTGATGCAAACAGCCCTGAACTTGTGGGAGCAGATTTTGATCCCAAATCTATGCTTGCAACTGTAGGTATTAAAAAACCTGTTGCTCTTACTATGGTTAAAGGTAAAACAGCAGTTAAAAATGGGGTTTTGCAGCAAATAGATGAAGAGAAAACTGCTGCCGTTGGAAGAGAAGTCGTAAAAAAACTGCTGGTACAATAAAAAATAATGCTGTATCCATTTATCGGATATAGCATTATTTTAGTTTACTTGATAATCAATTGTCTTCATATGTTTCTGAATAAGTATATTGTATACAATCATTGTATTTTTAATTAATCCATTTAACAATTATCACAGAAATCACATATAATATATAAATATAGTAGAAAGGTAGAATATAGTATGGACAATACTCCTTATATGCATAATCAAAAACCGTGGCAGACTGCCTCTTTCCATAATAACAACTACTCAATGAATCGTACTGCAAGCAGTTATTCTGACAGTTTAATTACTTCCAGCCAGACACAGCCGCCTGCAATCAACAATACGCCCATGTATTATATTGCCAATATACCCATTGAATTAGCTAAATCACTGGAGGGAAAATATTTTTTGGGTATGGCTGAAGATTTAACATTCGGCAATGCAACAAACGCGTGGGCAAGATTATATAATCCCCCTGATTCCGGCGTAAATATGTTTGTAAATGTATGGGCTGTAAGTGATATAGTTTCATCACCTATAAGAGTTCAGATATGGTTTAACAGCACACCTCCCGGCATAATTCAGCAATCATACTCTGTGACACCAGCCAATACAGCTATTCGCCCTATTCCTCAACCAAAAGTAAAATTGGAATATGCTGTCGGAGTCAAAGGGTTTCCAACAGGAGGGATCAAGGCATATGGCAGAAGCGGACCTGCAGGGGTTACAATAAACTCAGAAGAAAATGGAAAATTCATATTCCCTCCAGGCGGTTCATTCCTGGTATTCATTTCAAATCCTGAGACTCCCACAATGCTTGCGTCCGGCAGAATAGCATTTGGTTGGTGGGAAGAACCGATTCAGCAATAACAAACATATTCCTTAAGAAAAAATTAATACTTAACTCAAAGCACCTTTCTTTTATAGCGGTGCTTTTAAATTGAACGTTTTTATTAATTTAAGAATTTATGAATTAATTTCATTGAATGTGTTATATGCCCTTGTCTTCAAAGACTTTCCATTGAATCCATATTAAATTTAAATTACAATTTAAGAGCCGAATCTCTTAAAAAGAGTACCGGGAATTAACCATCGGGGTGAAGCTTATAAAGAAGCGGGGTTCCTCAACCCTAATCCGTCAACTAACCTGGAAGGCGCAAGGAGGAAAAAAATGAATAAAAATAGTATTAGATCTATTCTACTAACCACAAGTCTTACAGTAGGGCTCTCCATGTCCGTATCAACGGAAGCCCATGCTGCCACATATGCTGCAGAAAGCGGTGATTCATTGTACAAGATAAGCAAATTATTTGACACGACAGTAGCAAATTTAATGGTAGTTAATAACCTTACAGACTACGGTTTAAACATTGGAGAAATTTTATATGTTCCATGTGAGAAATATACAGTACAAAAAGGTGATACATTATTTAAAATATCTGAGAAGTACAACATATCATTATTAAATTTACGAAAGGCTAATAACATTTATACAAATTACATATACGTCGGTCAAATACTGGAGATACCTTTGCCAGCCGCAACACAATCAGACTCTGCAAATATTGATACGTCAGAAATCACAGCACCTGCTGTCCAAGAAACTGCTGATGAACCTGATTCTGCCGCAAATACCGAGGCAGCTTCTGCAGTTCAAATTTCAGAATCTGTACAGTCGTCAGAAGTTCAGGCCTCTGCTTTGGCATACTCTGACGAAGAATTGGACTTGCTTGCAAGATTAATTATGGCCGAAACAGAGGGTCAGCCATATGAAGCCAAGGTTGCGGTGGGATCTGTGGTTATGAACAGAGTTGAGAGCGGTTTATTTGCTTCATCGGTCAGCGGAGTTATAAATCAAAACATAAACGGATATTACCAGTTCACTCCTGTTGAAAACGGCTGGATTAACAGGTCAGCAAATGAAGAATGCATAAAAGCCGCAAAAGAAGCTCTAGGCGGAGTTGATACCACAAACGGAGCATTGTTCTATTACGACGACTCGACAACAAATCAATGGATTTTATCAAAGGCTGTTTCTGTTAAGTACGGCAATATGATTTATTCTTATTAAAGCTATCTATTACTTTAAAAAAAGAGTGTCTCATCTTATTTTGAGACACTCTTTTTACTCCTGATTAGTTCTTACTTCTATCGGAGTTTATTCAATAAAATAGTGCTTTATTTTCTACTTTTATATAATTGATTTTTGACTATATCTCTTGGATGAGGCGGAATGCTAAAAGTTTCCTGCCTGCCGGGGACGTTCGGCAGCGCCCTGTTGAGATTATAGTTAAATTGAACCGTTATTCCGGGAAACATACGAATATTTAATACATTTATACCATAATAGCCTTCTTTTTCTATAGTCATATCATAGGCTGTAAAGTAATATTCAGGTCCCCTGATCAGTGTTCCCAAAGGATGTGCAATCGGAAGCTCTACGATAATCGGATTACTCTCAGTTATTATTTTTTTTACCATAACCCTGTCATCTTCTCCTCTTCTTACATAAAATGTAACCTCGGCACCTTCTACAGGAACCAGACCTCTGTCAGTAAACACAAAAAGTTCTATATATCCCACATCAGTATTAACCGGCACCTCGTTCATATATATATCAGTTTTGTAATAAATGTTTGGAAAGTTATAGCTGTAAAAACAATTATATTTATCAAATAAATTTTTATTATTATCTAGCAATTAAATCTCTCCTTCATTATTGCAGAAATTGTAACTTCTTGTAATATAATATGCTATTTCACAATATAAAGTAACAAGTATCTAATATTATTAAATATTACAATCATATTAAAATAAACATATATATTGATATTTTGTTTTTTTATACGAATACTAATTACAAATTTTGAAAGGAGAAATAAAAATGAATAATCTGAAAAATTTAGTTGCACCTGAAGCAAAACAAGCTTTGCAGCAATTTAAAATGGAAGCTGCAAGAGAATTAGACATAGCAAATCCTGAAGAAAAAGACAGGGCCAACATGACCTCAAGACAAAATGGTTATGTCGGCGGATATGCTGAAAGCAGCGGTTTTAATATAGAATAAAGAATAGCGTCAGCTTCTGCTGACGCTTTAACTCAAATAATTATATCACATCAAAAAAACTCAATTGGTCGCTTTCAGGAAGTCCCTTTAAACAGTTGAACTTTTTAAGCAAATCTATGGCAGCATTTCCTATCTTGGCACGTTTTTTTAAATCATCAATTGATTTTATCGGTTCATCACCACGTACCGCATTGTAGATGCCTTCCGCCGCAACTGTTCCCATACCGGATATACTGTTCAGAGGAGGTCTTAAGCCTTCCTCTTCCAACAGAAATTTTGTGGCATGAGACTTATATAAATCAATGGGAAGAAATTTAAATCCTCTCTCATACATTTCCAATACCAGTTCCAGGTCATCATACATGTCCTTGTCCTTATTTGCTGCATCATTACCCTGTGATTCTATTTCCCTCATCTTTTCCTTAACAACTTCTTTTCCGTTTATCATGAATTCCGCATCAAATGCCTTTGCCCTGATAGAAAAGTATGCTGCATAATATGCCTCAGGTATATGAACCTTAAACCATGCTATTCTGAAGGCCATCATAACATAGGCTGCCGCATGGGCTTTAGGGAACATGTATTTTATTTTCTTGCATGAATCAATGTACCATTCGGGTATGTTGTGTGTTCTCATGAGAGATTCATATTCAGGCCACTTGGGATCCTTCAAAGCCTTACCCTTACGTACGGTTTCCATTATTTTAAATGCAGAATTAGGCGGAAGCCCTTTTTTAATCAGATAAACCATGATGTCGTCTCTGGTACATACTGCTTCACTGATGGATTTAACTATTCCTCCATCAATCAAATCCTTGGCATTTCCCAACCACACATCCGTTCCATGAGAAAGCCCTGATATACAAAGCAAATCCGAAAACGCCTTAGGCATTGTGTCCAGAAGCATTCCCCTAACGAATTTTGTACCGAATTCAGGCACGCCATATGTTCCCACCTTTGAATTTATCTGCTCAGGTGTAACTCCCAATGCTTTCGTTGATGAAAACAAAGACATGGTTTCTTTATCATCCATAGGTATTGTTTTAGGATCAATACCAGTTATATCCTGAAGCATTCTTATTACCGTAGGATCATCATGTCCAAGTATATCAAGCTTCAATAAATTCTGGTCAATAGAGTGATAGTCAAAATGTGTTGTTATTATATCCGAGTCAGAATCATCTGCAGGGTGCTGCACAGGGCAAAATTCATAAATCTCCCTGCCTTTTGGAACAACTATTATTCCTCCGGGGTGCTGCCCGGTAGTTCTTTTAATTCCTGTACATCCTTTTGATATTCTTGCGATCTCTGCTTTATTGACATGAATGCCTTTTTCCTCAAAGTATTTCTTTACATACCCGAATGCTGTTTTTTCTGCTATAGTTCCTATGGTACCTGCCTTGAATGTTGTACCCTTGCCGAAGATAACTTCAGTATATTTATGTGCTTTTGCCTGGTATTCACCTGAGAAGTTTAAGTCTATATCAGGTTCCTTATCTCCGTTAAAGCCAAGGAAGGTTTCAAAGGGTATGTCCATACCATCTTTAGAAAGCTTTTCGCCGCAGACAGGACATTCCTTGTCGGGAAGGTCAAAGCCGTTCATGCAGCCGTAATCAGAAAAATCAGAGTATTTACAGTTAGGACACCTGTAATGAGGCTCAAGAGCATTTACTTCTGTTATGCCGGTCATGTATGCTACGAGAGAAGAACCTACGGAACCCCTGGAGCCTACCAGATAACCATCTTCATTTGATTTCCAAACGAGCTTTTGAGCAATTATGTACATAACCGAGAATCCGTTTTTAATAATGGAATCCAGCTCTTTATCCAGTCTCTTCTTAACAATTTCCGGCAGTGGATTTCCGTACAGCTCATGGGCTTTTTCATAAGCGATATCCTTGATGGTCTGTTCACAGCCTTCGATGTGAGGAGTAGCTTTTTCTGATGAAATCGGGCTGATCTGCATGCACATGTCTGATATTTTATTGGTGTTTGTTACCACAACCTCATAGGCCTTTTCCTCACCCAGATAGGAGAATTCTTTCAACATTTCCTCTGTTGTTTTTAAATACAGTGGAGCTTGGTTGTCAGCATCCTTAAAACCCTGACCTGCTTCAAGTATACGTCTGTATATTTCATCCTCCGGGTCCATGAAATGCACATCTCCCGTTGCTACAACAGGCTTATTTAACTTTTCTCCAAGAGCAACGATTTTTTTGTTGATAAGTTTTAAATATTCTTTGTCAGGAACCTGTTCTTGTCTTACCAGGTAATCATTATTACCAAGAGGCTGTATTTCCAGGTAATCATATTCATTGGCAATTGCTTCAATTTCTTCGTCTGACCTTCCTAACAGTATCGCCTGATAAAGTTCTCCTTCACTGCAGGCGCTGCCGATTATTAACCCCTCTGAATATTTCTTAAAAAGACTCTTTAATATTCTGGGCTTCTTGTAGAAATAATGCAAGTGTGAATATGAAACCAGCTTGTACAGATTTTTTAATCCCACATAATCTTTTGCCAATATTATGGCATGGTATGTGTTAAGTTTTTTATATTCTTCTTTTTTTGCTTCTTCATCTGATGCATATGTTTCTATGTCATCGAGGCTTTCTGCCCCTCGTTCTTTCAACTTTTCGAGCATTACATTGAATATTTTTACTGTAGTACCGACATCATCTAATGCTCTATGGGCAACTTCCACGATTATTCCAAGATTTTTTGCAATTCTTCCCAATTTATAAGTCTTATAATTAGGGAACAATTCCTTAGCCAAAGATAATGTATCTAAATAGGTATAATCAAATTCATATCCTAACTCTAAAGCATTGTGCTTTAAAAAATTCATATCAAATTCCGCATTATGGGCAACTAAGACACATCCATCAATGAATTCAATCAATTCAGGAAATACTTTATCTATGGTTTTTGCATCCTTAACCATATCATCAGTTATGTTTGTAACCTCCACAACCCTTGCAGGAATAGGTTTCTGTGGATTTACAAAGCAGCTGAATTCATCTATAACCTTTCCTCCCTGAAGCTTCATAATACCGATTTCAGTAATTTTTTCCGTCATGGGTGAAAAACCGGTAGTTTCCAGGTCCAATACACAATATGTTGTATCAATGCTCTGTCCCTTGGAATTTTTTACTGATGATTTTTTATCAGGTGCTAAATAGGCTTCTACACCATAGATAACCTTCATATCAGGATTATCTGTGCCTAAAAGTTTATGTGCTTCAGGATAGGACTGTACAACTCCATGATCTGTTATAGCAATGGACTTCATGCCCCAGCTCATTGCCCTCTTAATTAAATCAGCGGCACTTGTCATGGCATCCATCTGACTCATTTGAGTATGCATGTGAAGCTCTACTCTCTTAACCTTGGCGTTGTCAATCCTTTTAACTTTCTTCCTGCCTTCAGTTTCTATAATGGTATTTGCAACCAGCTCAACTTCTCCGGAAAATTTGCTGTAGCCTGAATTTCCGGAAATCCTCAGCCCCTTGGCTTTTTGAAGCCTTGAAAGAACTTCAGCATCTTCTCCCTGTCTGCAAAAACACTTGCAGGTCATGGAACTTGTACCATCGTATAAATCAAAGGATATCAGTGTTTTTCCGCTTTTAAGCTCTTTTGGTTCAATGTTTGATATTTCACCCTCTATGCAAACCCTTCCCTCATCGGGAGTAATATCTGTAATCTTAATTATAGTATCTTTTATATTAGCACTTCTGCCCAATATAAGCATCGTGTTTTTTGTTTTGCCGCTGTCTTCTTCTTTGTTTTCTTTTATAAGTATTGCCGCTTCCTTATGTATTGCAGCAGTGCTTACCTTAACTTCATTTTGAATAAGCTGAATTTCCTTTGCCAGTGCATCCTCATGCTGCTTTTTAAAGTCTTCGCTACTTATTTTGTCTGCAAAACAAATTTGGTAATCTGTACAATAAAACTTTTTTATAGCATCGTGAATTATTTTATCGTAACCCTTTGCTCTTAATAAATCTGATACAGCAATTTTAAATTCAAAATTAATTTTGTTTTCTTCTATTTCATATTCACTGTTTCTTAATACAGATTTTAATGCGGGGTATTTTTCTGATAATACGCTAAATAAATTTTTCAGTTCTTCTTTTATAGGCCTCTTGTCTGCATCTTCTGTATAGCTGACAATTATCCTAGACCCTTCCAATGCAAATCTTTTTTTTATAAAATCATTCAGGCATTTTATTTCTTTTAAATCAATATATTTTTCAGATTTTATTTTCAATTCAAGAGTTTTAGTTTTTTTACTTAATACCACCCCTTCTACCAATGCAGCACTTATGCTGTCTCCGGCATTATAATCACTGAAAACATCTTTAATTCTTTTCATTATGATACCTTCTTTTAAAAATTCATATACCTTATTATTATATAACAATGCACAGCCTTTTGTACACATAAAAACACTTATAATTTTACTTGTGATTCCTATTAAAAAAAGTCCTCTGAATGAGAACTGCAATTGTTCTGATAAATACTTAGTATTCCTGTTTTATAAAATCCAATGTAATTTGCGCTGAAGTGTTATGTTCTTTTTTTATGTATTTTTCTCCTGTCCTGAATGAATATAAAGGACAAGTTTTAATTAAGCAGCCTCTTATTTCATTATATTGTCCATTGCTGCACTCAAGGCATTTCTTTCTTATTGCCTGTATTGGTGTTAAATTGTCATTCATAAAATCACCTTGTTATATTAATTTCAGTTGTTTGTTCAATGTAATACTAAACATTCTTTATTAATTATATCATATTTTTATGAAATGTACATACACTACAAAATTAAATACAAAATTGATTGCGGATAGCCCTAAAAGTATTGTTAATTCATGAATATTATATTAAAATAGTATAAAGTATTATAAGGGACGTGTATTACCATGGAATTAATAGATATTGTAATTATATTAGATGAACACAGCATTATTATATCAATAGACTGGAAAAACGAACAATTGAAGAAAGTATATAAAAATACGTGGGACACTTATATCAACAGGCATATTGAATCTATTTCAGATATCAGAATTAATAAAGATATAAGGAATCTGTATTGGAAAGACGAATCTTTTATATTTGAAGAATTAAAGTTACCAAATAATCACGACTATCTTTTGTTAAAAAGAAAAGACTATAAGGAATACCTGTATGAACAGAGTCTTAACAAAATTAATGAAGGTATTCAAATATATGATAAAAATTCATGTATGGTTTTTATAAATGAGGCCAGCAAAAAAATTTCTTCATTTTCAGATGATAAAAAAATTATCGGGAAACATCTGCTGGACTTATATGATTTAAATGAAAAATACAGCACCACTCTTACTTCTCTCAGATCAAAAGCACCTGTAATAAATCGGTTCGATGCTTTCAAGCTAAAAAGCGGTGTTGAAATAACAAGCGTAAATACTGCTTATCCTATTTTTTATGATAATAACCTTATCGGAGTTGTTACTTTTGATCAAGATGTAAACGTAATCAATAAAGAAATTGAAAAGAATGAAAATATCAAAAAGGCAATGCTTGAACAGGGAATTTCCTTTACAGATAAAGTACCGGATACGTATCATTTTTCTGACATTATTGGCAAAAACAAAAAATTGCTGGATGTTGTTGATCTGTCCAAAAAAATTTCAACTCAGGACTGTAACGTATTAATATATGGTGAAACCGGAACCGGAAAGGAAATGTTCGCTCAAAGCATCCACGAGGAAAGCAGAAGGAAGGACAAAAAATTTCTGGCAATAAATTGTGCGGCAGTTCCGGAAACATTAATTGAAAGTACATTATTCGGCACAACCAAGGGGGCATTTACCGGCAGTGTTGAGAGAGCGGGACTGTTGGAAGAAGTAAATGGAGGCACCTTGTTCCTTGATGAGCTCAATTCAATGAGTCTGAGCATGCAGTCCAAAATACTTCGTGTAATACAGGAAAACAGGTTTAGAAGAGTGGGAGGCGAAAAAGATATTGACATAGATGTTAGGTTTATTTCATCCTGCAATGAAAATCCATATAAAATAACCGAAAGTAATTTGTTAAGAAAGGATTTATTTTATAGGCTATCCACAGTAATATTAGAAATTCCTCCCTTAAAGAATAGAATAGATGATATTGAAACACTAATTAAATACTGCTTGAAACAATACCAGCATAAGTATTTAAAAAGAATAAGCCATATTGATGAATCGGTAATAGCCATATTGAAATCTTACAATTGGCCGGGCAATGTAAGGGAACTGTTTCATATTGTAGAGTATGCCCTGAATGTAATAGAAAATGATACATGGAAGATATCACATCTGCCCAAGTATATTACGGATTCTTATAATGAAAATAGTGAGAATATGGATAGTTCTAACTTTGAAGAACCTTCCGGCATCTATAAAAATAATCTGCAATATATTATGGATAATTATGAAAGCAAGATATTAAAAAAGGTTTTGGAGCACAACGGTTATAATATTTCCAGGACCGCCGACTCCCTGGGTATAAAAAGACAGAGCCTTCAATACAGAATTAAAAAATATGGTATCGTCGTATAAATAAATGAACCTTCAAGGTAATAATCAAACGAAATCCTGAAGGTTCATTTTATGAAATAATTAAAGTTCCAACGTTCCTATTTCATTTTCGACTATAGCAACAATCTTCATTTCCTGAATCTGCTTAAGAATATATTCTATATCAGGGTAGAGATATCGGTCTTCATTCAACATTGATACGGTCTTCCTTATATAGTCATGTACCTTTTCTGTTACGGGGGATTGTTTTAAAGGCTTTAATAAATCGATAGCCTGCAGACTCACCATAATTTCGATAGCTACCATGTATTGAAGCTTTTTAGCTGCCATCAGAGCTTTCTTTGATGCAAAATACCCCATTGAAACCGGATCTTCCTGGTTTGCACATGTTGATATGCTGTCTATTGTGGAGGGGTGAGAAAGAACTTTTATTTCTCCCAATAAGCCCGCAGACGTATATTGAGGAATCATGTATCCGTTATTTAGTCCCGGATTTAACACTAAAAATGCAGGCAGGCCGCCGTTTAAATTTCTGTTCACCATCCTGTCCGTACAACGCTCAACTGAGTTTCCTATGATGGATGCCGCCATACAGAGCATATCCGCATGGGAACCTACAAAGGATCCATCAAAATTACCGCACATCAATATATCTGCTTTGTCATTTTCGGTGAATATTTCCGGATTATCGCTGGATGAATGCAATTCATTCATAAATACTTCATAAGCTTCCTTAATTAACTTTTTGCAGGAACCGTTTATTTGCGGCATTGCTCTCAGTACATATGCATCTTGAACCTTGCTGTCTATGAATTTAATGCTTATCTCGCTGTTTTCCAGCATTTTAAGCATGTTTTCAGCCGATGTTCTCTGCTCAGCATGTTTTTTCGCATTATGTATCCGAGGATCAAGAGCTTTTATAGTGCCTCCCAATGCTTCATATGCCAATGCTCCTGATACCTCTATATTTTTTATTGCTACAATCATTTCATATAAAGCAAGCAGTGCTAATGCGGTAACTGTCATAGTACCGTTAAGCAGGGACAATCCCTCTTTACAACCAAATTCAACGGGTTTCAAATCATATTCTCTGAGAATCTCGCTTGAGCTCACTTTAATATTGTTTTTTAATATATAGCCTTCGCCCATCAGTGTCAGTGCTATATGAGCTTCAACTCCAAGATAACCCACAGAGCCTTCACCGGGTGCAAATGGAATAATATCATTATTTAAAAATTGTCTTATTAATTCTAATACATCTATAGAAATACCGGAATGTCCTTTTCCGGTATTTAATATCATCATCAGCAGTATTGCCCTTACTTGTTCATTATCTAACGGTTCACCTACAGAACATGCGTGTGTCCTTACAATATTTTTTTGCAATTGAACTGCATCATTGGAAGAAACAGTATATCTTACATTGTCGCCAAATCCTGTAGTAACTCCGTATATTATTTTGTTTTCCTTCAGAAATCTGTCAATAATGCTTCTGCTTCTGTTTACTTTTGTTATAAATTCATCGCTGAACTCAACAACAGCTTTATATTTTGCTACAGCTATAAATTCTTCCAATGATAATAAGCAATCCGTAATAATAATCTTTTTTATTTTTTTTACATTTGTAACGCTCACATACATTTTATTTTCCCCTTTGTTCAGGTATATTAATATGAATATCTGTTATGATTCTATATCAATATCTAAAATTTTAATTTCCCTATAACCTTTTCTACACATTCATTAATTTTTTCATTTTTAATAAGCGCAGCTACTTCTTCTATACAGGGATGTAGATTAATATCATTTTCTATTGAGGGGAATACATTTCTTATAGTATTGTAAAGCTCTTTAGTAGCTCTTGAAGGCCTCAAATCGTCATAGAAATCTAAAGCCTGGGTTCCGCAGATTAATTCTATGGCAAATATATATTTTGATAAATTAACACATTCATAGGCTTTTAATGCAGCATTGTACCCCATGCTGACATAGTCCTCCTGATTAGCACATGTAGGTATATTGTCTATTGTGGCAGGATGTGATGCAATTCTCATTTCACCTAAAATTCCTGCAGCAGAATATTGAGCTACCATCAACCCGCTGTTTAATCCTGCTTCTCTGTTCAGAAATGCCGGAAGACCGCTTAAATGTCTGTTTACCAGCCTGTCTATCCTTCTTTCGCACATTTTTGACAGGTTAGTTACTGCTATAGCCAGCGTATCTGCCGCCATTCCTACATACGAACCGTCCGCATTACAGCCCATAAGTGCTGTACCCTCATCATTTTCACCGTCAAAAATCAACGGATTGTCAACTGAAGAGTTTAGTTCTGTTTCTACAGTTTTAAAGCTGTCTTTAATTAGTTTTTTTGCTGCGCCGTGCAGCTGAGGCATGCATCTGACAGACAGCGCATCCTGCACCCTGCTGCCTTTATACTTTTCGATAATTTCGCTGTCGGATAATATATTTCTTATATTATCGGCAGTATATTTTTGATCTTCATGGGGCCTCACCTGCATCAGCCTGTCATCCATTGCCATTAGAGTTCCCTTAAGAACCTCCAAAGTCAAGGAGCCGGATATGTCACTTGTTTTTGCTATATTTACCGCATCATACACAGCCAATGCCGCAAGCGCCGTAACAGACGTTGTCCCTGAAACAATAGTCAGGCCTTCTTTAGAAGACAATATAATTGGCTTTAAATTTAATCTTTTATAAATTTCTTCACTGGGAAGCAGTTCGTTTTTATAATATGCTTTTCCTTCACCAATCAGCACTTCCCCGATATGAGCCTCCAGGCACAAATATCCCACTGAACCATGCCGCGGCACGAACGGAGTTACATCACTATTCAGCAAATTCTTTATAAGCTCCAGTGTTTCAATCCTGATTCCGGAGTGTCCTGTTCCAAAATGGACTAACATTACAAACATCATAGCTCTGACGCATTCTTTTTGCAAACTTTCTCCTACGGAACAAGTATGTGACAATATAATATTTCTTTGGATAATTTCTCTATCCTCCTCATTGATGAACTTATCACAATTATCTCCAAGACCTGTGGTTATACCATAAATTGCTTTACCTTCTCTGCTGAATTTATCAACATATTTTCTGCATTTATTAACTCTGTTGACATAGTCTTCTGAAAATCCAACAGAATAATTATATCTGGAAACGTTGATAACATCTTTAATACTTACTTTCTTTCCTATTGTGATCTCTTTCATCATATCTATAATTGCTTTGGCAGCAAATTCTCCTTCCTACATTACAGAATTATACATCATATCATTTATTTTTTTATCCCTGGACTAATTTATAATAATTAATTTAATTCTTCATACATGCTGCGGCATCATATACAACGCCTTTTACGGCACGTTCTTTATAGAGCTTTTCGCACTCGAGTATTTTTAGTTTGGATTCATGTTTTCTGTTCATTCTTATTGCTCTTATTTTCTCTGAAAGAATTTCTGAAAAAGCATCCATATTTTCTGTTGAAAACGGACTATTTCCTAAAACATCCTGCGCTTCTTCAATCTTAAGAGGTATTGTATCAACGGCTCCCATATATGCTTTGATATTGTTATATTTATCATCTGTCTTATCCCAGGATATACATAATGATATCTGCGCTATTGTTACTTCTGCACGACTTCCAAGTTTAACAAAACAACTTTTTTTATTACCGGCAATGGGAAGCCAGATTGCCATCAAAACTTCGTGTTTGCTTATTGAAGGCTTTCCTGCCTCCGTCAGGAACTTGTCAATACTGATTCTTTTATGTATTCCCTCCGCAGAAAATATTTCTACTTCCCCGCCAAACAGCATTATACAAGGTAGGACATCTCCTGCCGGATTGGCATTCATCAAACTTCCCCCTACTGTACCCTTATTGCGGATCTGCTGTGACCCAACATGATTACATGCAGACGACAATGCATAAAAATACATTTTTATTTTATCATTAGAAGCTGTCTCAGCGTGTGTAGACATAGCACCGATTCGAATCCATCCGTCTTGCTCTGATATTCCCTGCATCTCCGGCAGTCTGCACAGGCTCAGATAAGTATCAATATGAGGTTTCTTATCCCGTATATGGACCATAATATCTGTTCCGCCGGCTATTATAACTGATTTTTCCGTCATATTGCACATGCATTCCTGTAATTCACTCATGGTTTCAGGTTGTAAATAATTAACATGCTCACCCATTATAATACCTCCTGATTGCTGCTGTAAGCGGCATCCTTAATGCTCTCCTTAATTTCCTTATATCCTGAACAGCGGCATAAATTGCCTGAAATTGCTCTTTTAATTTCCTCGTCTGAAGGGTGAGGATTTGAAAGAAGCAATGCTTTTGCCGACATTATCATGCCGGAAGTACAAAATCCGCATTGGACGGCACTTTTTTTAATAAATGATTTCTGAATAGCATCCAATTCTCCGTTCTTCTCCAGCCCTTCGATTGTCAGCAGCTCTCCGCCTTCCAGCTGCCCCGCAACAGTCAGGCAGGCATGAACAGCCTTGCCGTTGAGAATAACAGTGCATGCACCGCACTCCCCTTCCCCGCAGCCTTCTTTAGTTCCGATAAGATGCAGGTCATCCCGTAAAAAATCAATCAGCCTGCGTTCGCCCGGCACATTCATTGTCATGGCCCTGCCATTTAATACAAATTTCAGTATCATACTAATCCTCCTTTGCCAATGCTTCCAGAATAACCGAAGGCGTCAATGGCGTATCTGTAAGTTTTGTTCCCAAAGCATTATTTACAGCTGCAACTATGGCAGGCGCAACCGCGGCTACCACAACCTCACCGATGGATTTGGCACCAAAAGGTCCGTTTACTTCTTCATCTTCTATGAAAATTGTTTTGTAATCCGGCATATCAAATGCATTTGCAACATCATAGTTTTTAATATTATTTATCATAGTTTTTCCGGTCTTGGGATGTATCTTGATATTTTCACATAAAGCTATTCCTATGCCCTGCTGAATACCGCTTCCCACCTGCCCTATGCACATATCAGGGTTTATTGCTTTTCCGATATCATGAACCGAAAGACAATCTATCACACGAACAGTTCCAGTAAAAGTATCTACTTCCACTTCAGTGAAATGTGCGGCAGGAACACCCGGGTTTTCAACAGCATTATAGGTATATATTTCATATACATCCTCACCCAGCACTGAAATTGAATAGTTGGAAACTTCCCTTAAAGTGATTCTCTCTTCAGGATTATATTCCTTATAAAAAACGCCTTCTTCATATAACAACTGACTTTTATTGCACCCTAAAGCAATTGCAGCAACCTTTCCAGCTCTATCCAGCAAGTGTTCACAGCAGCCTTTAACAGCATTGCCGAGACAATATGTTGTCCTGCTAGCATAACATCCGTAATCATACAGACTTACTTCCGAATCTGCTTCTATTAATTCAATATTTTCAATGTCTATTTCCATGACTTCTGCGGCGATTTTTTTCATAGCCATTACGGTACCGCAGCCATGGTCATGAACGCCGGCATTAACTATCAGGCTTCCATCATCCTGCAGGCGGACAGCGGCATTTGCCATATCAACCATGTACGGATAGAATGAACTTGTATGAGAAGAAACCGCCATTCCCACACCATAACGAAATCTTAAATTCTTGTTCTTTTCTTTGCAGTCTTTTCTTCTTCTCTCCCATTCAAATGCATCTCTTCCCTGAATCAGGCAGCTTTTGAAATGTGCGTTGCCAACGGAAACATTTTGTATGATATCAGTTTCATATTCATTTTTAACGTTTACTAATCTAAATTCTACGGGGTCAATTCCCATTTCCTCCGCAACCATGTTTAAATGGTTTTCTAAGGCAAGTGCTATTTCACCGCTTCCCCAGCTTCTGAAGCTACCATTGACAGGAGTGTTTGTGCAGACTGCTTTTCCTTCATAATGAATATTAGGAACCCTGTATACCTTTCCCAGCTTCACACCAATAGTATGAACATAGCTTGGCGAAATTGTCTGATATGCTCCGCTGTCCAGAACAGCGGATACGGACAATCCTTCTATTATCCCATCATCATGAATCTTGCTTTCCACTGTAATATCAAAACTATGCTTCAGCATCGTGTTTATAATCTGTTCTTCGCGGGTATACACCAACCTGACGTCCGCCTTTAAATCTTTTGCGGCAAATGCAGTCAACGGCTCCAGCAGGGTTTCCTGCTTACACCCGAAGGAACCGCCCATTGTGCATTTTATAACACGTACCTTAGAGTATGGCATATTAAGAAAGTCTGCTATGGTGCTGCGTATGCCGAACACTGTCTGGCAGGGCGACCATATGGTCAGCTTACCGTTAGATTTATCAAAAAAAGCCCTTGAAGCGTGTGTTTCCATGGTAAGATGTGTAATTCTGCCGGCATGTGTCTTGCTTTTATTGCAAATGTTTGCAGGGCATGCTTCATAGTCTCCCCGGTTAATATCCTGAACATTACAGACATTTCCTTCTTCATGAACTTTGACAGCGGTTTCTTTTAAAGCATCCTCCACTGTTAAAACTGCCGGCAGCTCTTCATATTCAACATTTATTTTTCGGCACGCATACTCGGCTATTTCTTCAGAAACGGCTACTACACCGGCCACTCTTTCACCCATAAAGCGAATATGCCTGTCAAAAAGACTTTCCTGATAAAATGCATTTTCCGTGCTGCCCACACGACCTCTGTCAAATTTTTTCTCCGGAGAATTCAAATGTGTATAGACAGCCATCACTCCTTCAATTTTCTCTGCTTCAGAAGTATCAATGTTTTTAATATATCCGTGTGCAACCGTACTCGGTTTCAATTTCATATAGAGCATGCCGATTGACTGCAAATCTCCGCAATAACGCTCAGAACCGGTCACTTTTCCATAGACCTTATCATTAGATAATTTATTTCCGATATATCTATATTCTTTTTCCCGTCTCACTTTACCTTCTCCTTTTATTTTGCACATATCTCATATAAATGAACTGAAATAAAAAACGCATAATCCTATTAAAAAACGTATGCGTTTTTTATACTTTCTTTATTAATTATTATTTTGATTATTATTTTGCATGAGACTCTGCTTTTACATCATATTCCATTTTCGGCTGAACATATTCTTCGAATTCAGATTTAAGAAGAACATTAACCTTCTCTCTTAAAGGCTGTCCGTATTCATCGTAATCCTCTTTAAATGTATCATACTTCCATGGGTTTTTGGCAACCTTTATCAGACACCAAGTTATAGGAATTAAAATTATTAACGTAGGAATTCCCCCGAGGTTTGATAAAGATTTAAGGCCGTCAAGTCCTGCAAATGTCATTGTAATCCAGGCAACAGCACCAAGCATAACGCCCCAAACAATTTTCAGCCACGGCTTTGCTTCTGGGTTATCGGGAGAAATACCGAAGCTGCTTAATCCTGCAAGAGTTGAGCACATTGCATCAGACCCCGCTACATATGTAATTATTGCCGTTATTACAAATATGCTGCTTATTATATTTGATAAAGGCAGGCCTCCGAAAAAGGCATATGTTACCATATCGTTGCCTTGCGTAGCCAACACCTCACCCAGGTTTATATTTTCAAACAATTGCATATGTATGGCCTGCCCGCTGAAGAATGTAAACCAAACAACACTGAACAGTGCCGATAAGAAAACATTAATACCTACAACTGTTCTTACCTTATACCCATAAGATATACGTCCTAAGAATATACCGCTTACCGGTGCCCAAGCCATCCAAATTGCATAATACCATATTGTCCACCATACCGGCCATTCATCCTGAGCTGCGGCACCAGTAAATAAATTTTTCTGGAAGAAATTATCCATGAAGTTTCCAAAACCTTCGAGCCCTATGTTGACACAGAATAAAGGCGTACCGAACACTATAACCCAACCAAGAAGGAACAAGAATATGTAGAAATTCAACCTGGCCAAATTTTTCAGACCGTCTGTTATTCCCATTATAGCAGATACTATAAATGCCGCAACAATGCCGAAGCATACGATAAAGTTAAGAACCGCACTTCCGTCGATACCAAAAACAGTACGCAGGCCTCCGTTAACTGTCATTGTTCCTACTCCCAGTGTGTTTGCCACGCCGCATACCATGGCAAAAAGTATTACTGAATCCACAACCTGGCCGACTCTCCCATTTACTTTTTCATCGCTGAGTATAGGAGAAAGCATTGAAGAGATAGTAAAAGATTTCTTCATGTTATAATACGCAAACGCAAACATAACTGTCGGGACACCATAAATTGCATATGGCGTAAATGTCCAGTGAAGAAAGATTGTGGACATTGCAAATATTGCTGCTTCAGGAGATCCCGGTTCAATTTTCAAAGATGCCGGCGGCTGAGTGATGTGGAATATGGGCTCCAATGCTCCCCAGAACAATATACCTATTGCAACAGTCATGGCAAGGCACATTGTAAAATATGCAAATAAACCGTACTCCGGCTTTGCCTTGCTTCCGCCTATTTTAACTCTGCCAAAAGGCATAAAACATATGGCGATACAAACAGCCATCATAATAACAGTAACTAATTCATAGCCTGATCCGAAAAATTTCATTGACCATACTGTAACTGCCGAAAGAGTAGATGCAAATTTATCAAGATTAAATATTGATAAAAGTACTGCTGCAATTAACAATATAAATGATGGCCAAAAAACTAAAGGTCTGATTTTTATTTTCATTGATATACCTCCGAATAATTTTTAATACACAAACTATAACTATGTCTTTTACCAAATAGTCGCTCACAAAGATTTATTATGTTGCTAAACAAATCGTTTGCCTTTAACTTGAAACATATTACATTAAAATATAATTGCATCTGTCATTACATAAACACAGCCAAAGCTAATTGTAAATTTGCCCTCCTTTCTTTTTTCATTGTTCTATTTAATAATATCATAAGCAAATTTAATGCCACTTAATTATATATTTAGCCTCATACTATGTTTAGGTTGAAAATTTAACATATTATTTTTTTAATTACACAATTTTTACAAACCATCATTTCATTTTTTTTAAGTTATTTTATTTAAAAAGTGCAAAATAGTTTTGCACTATGCAATACTATTTTGCAATTTCTCTGTTGCTATGTCATTTAAAGAAAAGACACCCCTGTTTTATCAATGTTAAAACAGGATTATCTTTACGGATTTTGCTTAAAAAAGCTGTCATTTCTTTCATATGATAATTATAATAAGAAGCCGAGAGAAACATCTCAGTCCATTATAACTTTATTGAAGGTTTTTTAATATATCATGGTAACGCATGGTCGCCAGGTCGCTCGGTTCTCCTTTTTTGCAGAAGGTAAGACCATCTAATTTTCTATTAAGCCGCTCAACCACAATCTTACCATCAACCAACTTTGACTCTAAAGTTCCAAGTGCATCCAGGAATCTCCTGTCTTTCTTCGCTCTATCGTAAAAAGACAGAACATATACATAAACAAAAAGGTTATAACTGGCAAAAGGATATTCGACCTGCATGAACAAAGTACCGATACCATAATGGCAGGGGCCAAGAGGTGTGCGAGTTGTCCAATGCTCAAGCAGGAATTCAACAGCTCTGTCAAGGGCTTGTTCTTTATTGAGAAAACCTGTAAATCGAAAAGCATTCAGAGCTGTCAACGTTGTGCCGGGATTTGAAAACTCTGTTTCCGGTCCTCTCCCGAAACTAAATTTATTACAGCGCCAGCCGCCGTCACTATGCTATTTTCAAAAGGTAATAAAAGGTTTTCTGAAGCCTTTGGTCAGAAGCATATCCCAGATGACAAAGAACGTTGGCGGCATTAATAGTATTACATGGGTATATTGAGCCTTGCGGGGACAACTTAAACCTCCCGTCTTCCCTCCATGAACTTAAAAACAGGTCGGCAATCTTCATCATCAAAGGGTCTGAAGGTTCCATACCCAATTCCAACAGCATAAACGCACAGTTAAGGGCAGAATACGGGCTTCCCTTGCATAGGCGTTTATCGGGAGTAGTCCAATAATCGGCTCCATTATCATATCGTCTTGCCAGTATCTTATCAACATCAGATTGGAATTGTTTTTCTATATCCATTGTTACCCACCTTCCTCGATTTATCGGATGTTTTCAAATTCTAATTCATGCAATTTTTAATTACTGATTAGCATAATCCCATTATATAGAATTCAAACTTAATTTTAAAAGATGTTAATTTTTTTGCCTATTGCCAAAATTGCTTTACGGCATCATGAACACTTAGATGGCAGCAGGTGAACTCTTTAATAGAAGTTCAGATTTTTTTCAAGATTTTCTTTTGATCTAACTATAATTTTCTTATCAATAATATCTATTAATCCTTCATCAATACATTGAGCTATTGCTCTGTTTAAGCTTCTCATAGGCACACATACCTCATATGATAACTTTTCTTTTGTCATCCGACCTAAATCCCCTATTTTGTAATGAATATAAATGCTGTCTAAAACTCGATCTTTTACTGTTAATAATGATAATTTAGCAGTTGTATTTGTACTGTGTATTAATTTCTCAGAAAGTTGTTCGATAAGATATAAAGTAAAATTAATATCTGCTTTTATCCATTCTATGACTGCATTTTTATTTATGGATATTGTTTCGCAATCTGATTTTGCAATGACTCCTAATGTTTTAAACTGGTTATTAAAAATCTCTACCTCACCAAAGCAACTGTATGATTCAAATAAATATAATGAAATATAGGAACCTGAATAGCTTTGACTATACACCTCAGCCCTTCCTTTTATTAAAATATAAAGATAATCATTTGCTTCATCAGGCAGAACAATTGAACTGCCTTTATTATGTTGTTTATATATAAACTCGTTTTTAATATGCTCCGGTGCAGCAACTACTATATCCTTTAAATCCAAAATACACCACCCTTTATTATTGGGTCATTTGACCTGTTTTTATTATATCCTTATTATTATAATTTAGTCAATGAACATATTGGAGGTTTAATATGAGGAAAATAATAATTGATACAGATACCGGAAGCGATGATGCAGTTGCATTAATAATGGCATTAAAATCTAAAGATGTAGAGGTTGAAGCTGTAACAACAGTGTGCGGAAATGTTCCGCTTGATCTTGCGACTAAAAATGCACTTATGACAATTGAAATAGCAAATGCTCAAAAACCACCATTATACGTTGGAGCTGACAGGCCGCTTATGAGAAAATTAGTAACTGCTGTCAATGTACATGGTGAAGATGGTATGGGAGACTGCAATTTAATCCACCCAACTTTAATTCCGGAAAAAAAGCATGCCGTTGATGCAATAATTGAAATAGTGGAAAAATACCCGGGAGATATTGAGATTGTTGCTCTCGGTCCTGTCACAAATATTGCACTTGCAATTTTGAAATCGCCGGAAACGATGAAAAAAGTAAAACGTATATATTCAATGGGTACCTCTGGTTTTGGGCCTGGAAATACAACACCTGTTGCAGAGTTCAATGTTTATGTTGATGCAGAGGCATACAGTATTATGCTTAATTCCAATATTCCACTTACGATTGTTGGATTTGATCTATGCGGTAAAGATGCTGCATTAAATAAAAATGACATTGAATTATTGCTTTCAAGCGGTAAAAAAGAAGCAGAGTTTTCTGTGAAGTGCAATAAATCTTTACTTGAATTTAATCTGCAAAGAAATAATGAATATATAATTGATTTACCAGACGCCGTAGCGATGGCTGTATTATTATGGAATGAAATAGTATCAGAAGATAAATTATGCTATTGCTATACTTGTACTAAGGAAGAAGCCGCTTACGGTCAAGTTATAATCAATGACGGCAGTAAATTAGCAATTTCAGATGGTTATGCCGGTAATACCCCCAATGCAATTATCTGCAAAACTATATGTACCGACCTATTTAAAGAAAAACTGTTGTATATATTAACTAATTAACAAAACTAAAGTGATTTTATGACTTATTGATAATGCCCAGTTATTAACTGGCATAAACAATCATTAAAATAATGAGCCAGTAACCAAAATATGCGGTTTCACAGGTTACCGGCTCCATGTTTTTCATCATTATCTTATGCTGTTTTTTATAACTCTCAATGAACAAAATGCAATGATTCGTCCCTAGAGTCGTCTTATTTCTTGCGAACAGGAACCCAAACTTCACTATAAGCATAATCCTTTTTATGTTTATCCATTTTAGTAAAAGAAAAAGCTGGGACATTGATTACTTCATAATCGGAAGAAACAAGCCATTCTGAATATACTTTTGCCATTGTTTCTTGTAAAGTAGAAGGAAATGGTCCTTCATTCGGGAATATTGCCCATGTGCAGGCTTCGACGGGAACCTTATCTAATTGATCACTTACTTGATTTTCCGTCGTTAAAACACCTATCAGGTGGGTTAAATCTCCCTCTTCTTTTAAGAAATCGGCATCCGCATCATAAGAAGCGTTTACAATTTCATAAGGCTCTATATTTTGCAGAGAATGCATTTCATTTTTTTGTTCGTCCGTTATGCTCATTGCAAGCTTTACTATCTCATTGTTAACACCTTCAAATTGCATAGGTACACGTTTACTTACACCAACTAAATTAAACGCTGGTTTGTCTTCAATTCTAAATTTCATAGAAATTCCTCCTTTAACGGTTATCATGAATGAAAGTTTGGGAAATGACTTGCTAATACCTTTTTTTACAGCATCTGAGGGTAAAAAACCACTCCACTTTTTAAATGCGCGGGTAAAGCCATCCATTGATTGATAACCATATTTAAAAGCGACATCCGTTACCTTTTCTCCATTTAATAAATCCTTATTTGCTTCCGACAATTTTCTGTTTTTTATATATTCGCTAAGTGTCAATCGTGAAAGATAAAAAAATATCTTTCTAAAGTGATAATCAGAAACCCCTGCATATTCGGAAATTATTTCAAGAGATAGGTCATCATCTGTCAGATGAGCTTCAATATAGTCAATTACGTGATTTAATTCCTTTAACATTATTCCCCTCCTTTTCATATCTACATAATACCAGGTTTGTTTTAATGATGCTCGACTTTTCTAATACAAAAAATATCGAATTGATATAATTTTTATAGGCATAACAGCACCTTCTCTTTGGCTTTTCAATTTTGTATAATCTGTATAATTTGCTCAATTTAGATTGAAATGAACGCCCTGTTGTACTCATAATGGAACGGTATGGTCTTGCGAAAATCAGTAACCATAATTTCCATTTATAAAAATCACCTTAATTCTATTCTTGATAAATTGTCCTGAAATCAAAACAAAGTCATTGCATATCCGTTGTTTATGTCTGCAGTTAACACATTTGCCAAGTTTCACGCAAGGCGTATCCTTATTCAGTCTTTTCGCATCCAACGGTGCCGCAATTTGTCTCGTACGATAAACCGCATCTTCTACAGTATCTACTAACTTATTTGTGCCGACTACAATGATTACCTGCTTGGGACCATAAATCACAGGTGCAACGCGACTTCCATTCCCGTCAATGTTAAACAATTGGCCATCAACAGTAATAGCATTAGTACCTGTTATAAAAGTGTCGGCATCAAAATTTTTTAAGTAGAGAACTCGTTTTTCATCTGATGTCAATCCTGATTGGTACTTATCATAGAAAGTAAAACATCCGTTTCGAAGAAATTTAAAAACTCCGGTTTCCTCTAACGTAACCGAATCTCCGCACCCAACTTTCTCTCCATTATTAATCAGAACAGCCAGCAGTTTAAGCAATTCTTCTGAACTTTCGACGAAGTAGCCTTCCATATTGTTTTTCTGTAAATTTAAGATAGTCTTTTTTATTTTTTCATACATATCATTGAATCTCCTAGTGTACGAATATGATTTATGCCTTTGCTATATTATTTCACATATTCTTTATATAAATAACCAAATTTATATTTATAATTTTACATTATACAATAGAAAAAGTCGATTCAATATAATCTAATTTTTTACTTATAGGAATCTCATCTTAGAAAATTTTGTACAACAAAAGTGTTTTTTATGAAAAACGATTGCCCTTTAGCATCTGCAGAAAAATTTGCCATTCTCAACTCCTATGATTTCCCCAAAAAGTTTCTATTTAAAAAGAACTGCAAATCTGAGGAATTTTTTGATCTTTATATAAACAAACCTTTCTTTTAGAGAGCAAAATTATTTACTTAAATTAATTTTTTGAGGAATACTATACTGTAATATTATTTTTAAAACAGGAGGATTAGTATGGTTGGAATTTTGTTTGCATTGCTTGCAGGATTGTTAATGAGCGTTCAAGGTGTTTTTAATACTCGTGTAATGGATTCATCAAATATGTGGGCTACAAATAGTTGGGTACAATTAACAGCTTTTGTCGTAAGTATAAGTATGTGGTTCTTTACCGGCCGTGAGAATTTACTTTCGGTGTTTAATGTCAGTAATAAATTATATTTATTTGGTGGTGTCATCGGTGCCTTTATTACATTCACCGTTATTAAAGGCATATCAGATTTAGGGCCTATATATGCTACAATGTTAATTTTATTGGCACAGCTTGTGGTTTCCTGTATGATTGAATCTTTTGGATTGTTCGGTACCGAAAAGATGTGCTTTGAATGGAGCAAACTAATTGGTGTAGCTCTAATGATCGCAGGAATTGTAATTTTTAAGAAGTAGAAAAAACATAAATAGGATTTTAATGTTACCTTAGTAGAATCAATACATAACTAATATTAACAAAATATCAATAGCTATTTAAAAGTACGTTAACAGAAATTGCTATTGTTAGATATATAAAACTTTTATAAGCAAAATCAAAATTTATAGAATACTTTTTTAAAATATGTTTCCAAATTGTGATTACAATTTCTCCTTGCACAATTAACAATAGTTGAAACCCCTTAACAATTAAACATCAACAATAAAAAAACTCCTCAAACTTGAAGAGTTTTTAATATTCTCCATATATTGATATGGAGGCGGTGGGAGTCGAACCCACGTCCGAAAATATTTCCACAAGACTTTCTCCGAGTGCAGGACATAATTTAAATTTCGCTTCGACTGACGCCTATGTCCGGGCTTCAATCTCTGCTATCTTCAATTGTACAACTTAAGGTCGAAGAACCCCTTAAGTCGTTCCCTGCTTTAGATGATGCCCCGGTTTAGACTGCAGGTGGTCTAAGCGGGACAAGCTAGCAGCTTACGCTGCGAATGCTAAATTATTATTTTCTTTTGCGTTTATATTTAGTTGCCACTTTTTGCGTTGTTTGGCGACAACGACTCGCTTATCTTCCTTCTATACCCCCGTCGAAACCATTTACGCCCCCGTAATTGGTTAATCTTCTCGTCTTTGTATGCGGCGTTCAGCATCTTTCTTGGCAATATCCTGACGTTTGTCATAATTTTTCTTGCCCTTTGCCACAGCCATTTCCATTTTAACAAGACCATTTTTGAGATATAAACTTAACGGTATTAATGAATAGCCTTTTAATGTTACCAATCCTATCATCTTTCTGATTTCTCTTTTGTTTAAGAGAAGCTTTCTGGGTCTTAGGGGATCCACGTTATATATATTTCCCTTTTCATAAGGACTTATATGCAAATTATAAACATAGGCTTCGCCGTTTTTTATACCTACATAACTATCCTTAAGATTTACTTTTCCCTGTCTTATGGATTTAACTTCTGTTCCCACAAGTACTATGCCAGCTTCATATTTATCTTCTATAAAATATTCATGATATGCTTTTTTGTTGCTTGCAACATTCTTTGTATTCTCAGCCATTTTATCACCTACCATCAAGTGTAGAATGATTATAGCATTAATTTTTTATATTGTCAAATGCCAGATTTAAGATTAAATATTCAGCATTTGTTTTTTTATGCATGTTTTAGCAATGGTGAAATTCTCGACCTTTGAACACTTGTCAATAGTCGGGAACGGGGGTCACCGTTCCCTGTAATTTTAAGTATAACTTTAAAACCTTAAAGTTTGTTTAAGTTTTACTTGGTAATTCCTGTGAGCTCTTTTTCTTCATCCTTAATTTCATCTTTATAAAATTCATCAATCAGCATAAAGTCAATTTCTGCTCTGGCTATGCTGACACTATGAACTCTTATTTTAACCTTATCCCCAAGTTTGAATACTTTGCCGCTGGTCTTTCCGTATAATTCTCTTTTTTCATTGTCAAAAATATAAAAATCATCTACCATGTTTGATATATGGACCAGACCTTCAACAGAATTTTCAAGTTCCACAAAGATACCGAAGCTTGTAACTCCTGATACCACACCTTCATATTCTTCTCCGATTTTATCAGACATATATTCTGCAATTTTAATTTTATCACAATCCCGCTCAATCTCATCGGCAACTCTTTCCATTTTTGAAGACTGTTCCGCAACCATCGCTGTTCTTTCAATCAGTTTCTGGTAGTCTTCTTCTGAGAATTTCCCGTTAAGCTGGCCTTTTATAATACGATGTATCTGCAAATCAGGATACCTTCTTATAGGTGAAGTGAAATGACAGTAATACTGGGCCGCTAAGCCAAAGTGCTGCGTGCTGTCCGATGAATAAATAGCTTTTCTCAAAGAACGAAGCATCATGTTGTTAATGAGATTTTCTTCTTTTGTTCCTTTTATTTTAAATAAAAGCTGCTGAAGCTCCCTTGGATGTATTTCGTTGTTCACACCTTTTAATGTATATCCGAGATTGTGAACCATTGTGCTGAATTCAAACATTTTTGCTTCATCTGGATCTTCATGTATTCTGTATACAAATGGCATATTGAGCCAATAATAATGCTCTGCAACTGTTTCGTTGCAAGCAAGCATAAATTCCTCAATTATTTTATTTGAAACACGTCTTTCATACTTAGTAACATCAACGGCTTTTCCTGTTTCATCATATATGATTTTAGTTTCAGGAAAATCAAAATCAATAGCTCCTCTGATTTCTCTTTTCTTTCTCAACAGGAGGCTTAATTCTTCCATTACTTTCAGCATCGGCACAATTTCCTTGTACTTCATGATTAACTCTTCATCACTATTTTCGAGTATATCTGATACATCAGTATATGTCATGCGATAATGGTTTCTTATAATGCTTTCAAATATTTTATAATCTACCACATTGCCTTTGCCATTTATAATCATTTCGCAGGAAAGAGTCAGCTTATCTTCGTCAGGATTTAAACTGCATACTCCATTTGACAGTTCTTTCGGAAGCATGGGAATAACTCTGTCTACCAAGTAAATGCTTGTTGCCCTCTTTAACGCTTCCTTGTCTAGTTTCCTGTCTTCTTTAACATAGTGAGTTACGTCGGCAATATGTACGCCAAGCTTATATTCATTGTCACTGATTTTTTCTACAAAGACAGCATCATCCAGGTCTTTGGCATCCTCACCGTCTATTGTAATTATCGGAAGGTTTCTGAGATCGGTTCTTCTTTTGTATTCCTGTTCATGGATTCCTTCTGCTGATACCCTTATGGCTTCTTTAATAACATCCTCAGGGAAAAACTGTCTTACCTTTTTATTCAGAAGCACTGCCTCTATATGTGTCTTCGTATCTTCAATGTCCCCTATTATTTCGACAATTTTTCCTTCAGGGTTTTTACGTTTGTCAGGCCATTCCGTAATTTTTACATTTACCTTATCATTTGTGTTTGCTCCGTTAAATTCTTCTCTCGGAATAAATATATCAAATGCAATTCTTTTGTCATCGGGTACTACAAAGCCAAAGTGCTTGCTTTTTTGGAATGTGCCTATTACATATTCATTAGCTCTTTCAATTATTCTTATAACCTTACCTTCCGGGCTTTTTACTTCCTCAGTAGATTTCATTGGTCTTACTATTACCCTGTCTCCATGCATGGCACCATTCATATCTACGGGCGAAATAAATATATCATTTATATCTTTGTCATCCGGTCTTAAAAAAGCAAAACCCTTTTGATTACCGTCCAACGTACCTGTTACCAAGTTCATTTTTTCCGGTATACCATATCTCTGTGACCTTGTAAATATTATACTCCCTTCACTTTCCAGTTCATTAAGGGTTTTTAGCATTTCTTTTTTCATACTGCCTTCAACTTCAAATACCTGCATCAGTTCATTTATAGTTAAAGGCTTATATGCTTCTTCCTTCATAAAGGCTAAAATTTTTTCTTTAAAGTTCATATGTCTCTCTCTCCTATGTTACGGGCGATTAATATACCCATATTTTAAATAAGGCGGGTACTCANNAACCCCCCGCCCCTACATTATTCTGTTATTTATGTTTTCCGCTGCTTCCCATCTTATTCAACAAATCTATATCATAGGAAACAATATTTTCTTTTCTTTGTTCTTGCTGAATTTCAGCGAATTCAATGATTCTTGAAACTAAATCTGTAAATGAAATCCCCATTCCTTCCCATAGGTAAAAAGCTATGGAACCCGGAATTGTATTTATTTCATTTACATATATATTGTTGCCATCATAAAGGAAATCTATTCTTGCATCACCGCAGCAATCAACTGCCTTAAATGCTTCCTTAGCATAATTTTTGATTTTTTCTTCAACTTCCTTGTCAATATCGGCCGGAATTCTTCGTTTTGATTCAGACGCATCTTTTTTCTTATTAACATATTTATCTTCATATGTGAGGAATTCCTTCCATCCAACCGGCTCCTCGCATAGTGAAGCCATAAGATTATTTTCAAATCCCATGACTGCACAGTTTATTTCTCTGACATTTTCAACACATTTTTCAACTATTATCTTCCTGTCATATGACATGGCTACCTGAATAGAAAACAACAGTTCATCAATATTTTTAGCTTTGTTTATTCCTACACTGGAACCTAAGTTAGCAGGCTTTACAATCAGCGGGAATCCTATTTTTTCGATTTCCACCAATATCTTTTCTCTATTTTCTTCAAAGCTGCTTCTATAGAACCACGTGTAATCTACAACAGGCAGGCTGTTGCTTTGAAATACCTTTTTCATTATTACTTTATCCATGCCCACAGATGAACTTAAAACTGAGCCAAATGCACATGGAACGCCGTTCATCTGAAAAATACCATGAAGTGCTCCATCTTCGACATTTGTTCCGTGAACTGCCGGGAATACAACATCAATTTCATATGTAGTTTGTTTTTTGCCGAAGAATCCTTGCTTTATGTCGGGATGCGGATAAAGTATCAGCTTATTATTTTTAAATCCCGGCAATACTTCATAGGCATCGTCAAACTTTTTTTTCTTGTAGTTATTAATGTCATGAAGGCTGTTGCCTGCATACCACTTTCCATCTTTTTGTATGTAAATTATCCTTGGTTCATAAACTGCCTTATCTATGTTGTCTAAGACCTGAAGTCCTGTTATTATTGAAACTTCATGTTCAACGGTCTTTCCTCCAATAATGATACCAATTGATTTTTTCATAAAAACCTCCACATAATTTATTGTTCGTTGTATGTGTCAGGAAGATCATTTTCAAATAAAACAACATCATTAACCTTCGTTAATGTTTTTAATAATTCGCTTGCTTCATTTAATGAATTAACCACATACAAATTTTCTTCATTAAATTCTTGTTTTTTAAGTCCGTTGTATATTGGCGTTGTTCGCTTTTTTCCTACTAACACGGCTACATCGCATACTCGCGCAATATTTTCGCCGAATTTTTCATTCTCTTCTTCTTCTAATTCTCCAAGCTCAATCATACCAGGGGTCACTATTATTTTTCTTCTGTCTTTGAATGAATTCAAAACATCTAAAGCTGCTTTTGCTCCGTCAGGATTTGAATTAAATGCATCATCAATAACTATTACTCCCGTTCCCGGATCTATGAGCTGCAATCTGTGTTCAACGCTTTCTATTTTAGAAATCCCGATTGCTATTTCTTCTAATGAAAGTCCCAATACCTTCGCCGCAGCAGCTCCGGCCAGGATATTTAAAATATTGTGCTCACCCAGAAGCTTTGTTTCACATTCAATTGTACCCAATCCGTTTATGCATAGGGTGAATCTTGAGCCTGTATTCCCTACCTTTATATCAGTAGCGAAAATATCTGTATCTTCAATATTCTTTATGCCGTAAAGCAGTTTTTCCTTGAATGTTTTATCGGCAAGTTTTTTTACATATTCATTATCATAATTGAAAATAGCCACACCATCCGCAGGAAGTCTTTCAATAAGCTCATACTTGGTTCTCATTATATTGTCAATTGACTTAAATGTTTCCAAATGGCATGGTCCTATAGAAGTTATTATTCCTATTTTAGGATTAGTAAGGACTGCTACCTCGTCAATGTCGCCTGTTTTAGTTGCTCCAAGCTCAGCTATGAATATTTCATGTTCATCAGTTAATTTATCATTTATTATTTTGCTTATTCCCATTGGAGTATTATAGCTTTCGGGCGTATTTAAAACATTGTATTTTTCCTTCAGTAATGATGCCGCAGCAAATTTGGTGCTTGTTTTACCATAGCTTCCCGTAATCCCCACAGAAGTTAAATTTTTCATATTCCTGATTTTCTCTGATGCTGTTTCATAATATCTTTTATTGATTCTTTTTTCTATTGGTCTGGCAATATAATTTGCCCCCAGTATATAATATGAGCTTAAAAGATAAACTACTGATAAAATTCCTGCCCATAGAGGAAAATATTTCACAGCATCTGCTGTCACCAGGTAAACAATGCCCACCACTATGGCAAAGTCGGCCAAAACCAGCAAACACGCAATATAAATTAGCCTTTTTGCTCTTTTTGTAATAACTAAGGGCTTTTTTGATTCATATTTTGTTGTAGAAGTTAAGATTAAAAATATTGAAGTGAATATAGAGCATGCCGCAGAATAAGGATATAAATTTCTTGCTTTATCACCTGTAACTGCAAGCATAAAAAATACTGCATTTATTATTGATATAACTGCATAAATTTTATCTTTTTGAGTAAATATTTTTTCCTTATGGCTGTTCATCCATTCTATGTATTTCTCGTTTTTATATCCCTCAAGTTGAATCATATGAAGGCTGAATTTTAGCTTTATGACACACAGCATCAGCCAGCATATTGAAAATAAGGAAATTATTGATTGCATTTTTTTCACTCCTTAATAATTGAACTCGTCTTTCAGAAACACGTTAATTACCGCTTTAAATTGGTCATAACAGTCAATATATGAATAATGACCTGCACCTTTTAAAATTATCAGCCCACTGTCGCTGATTTTTTCTTCCATTAATTTTCCCATATAAAGAGGTGTGTCTTCATCATTTTCTCCCCATATCAGCAAGGTTGGAGCTTTTATTGCTGGCAGCAGTTCAACCAGGTTGTCATTAATTACTTTTACCATAGTCTGCCTCATTACACCTTGGGATTCCTTGTAGTCTGCTGAACCGAACTTTTTATAAAATTCTTCTAATTTTTTCTCCCTGTTATCCCATTTAGAAAACATAATATAAATGCTCTTTAATAATTTAAATGAATAGACTTTAATATAATATTTAAGTTTTCTTTTTGGAATTATCCCTGCACTGTCAATAAGTATAAGTTTTTTAACAAAATTGTATTTACTTGATAATATTATGGAAATTCTTCCGCCATGGGAATGTCCAAACAAGACAATATCATTCAGTCCCAATAAATCGATAAACCTTTTAATACATTCTGCATAGTCATATGAGTTCCATGGCTTCTCCGGCTGGTCACTTTCTCCAAAACCGGGCAAGTCCAACGAAATTACTCTGCATTTATCTTTTAATATGTTTGCTATGGGCTTCATTGTCTGAATGCTGCCGCCCCATCCGTGAAGCAGCAGTACGGTACTTCCTTTTCCTTCATCTATGTAGTTTAATCTTAATCCTTCAATATTAATGTGCATTACTAAGCAATCAATCCCTTCTAAACAATTGCTGAACGGTTGTTGAACATTGTCGAACTATTGTTAAATGATAGGACGCAGTCCTCTTAACTATGTTCACCCATTGTTCAACTATTGTTAATCTATCGTTCACCTATTGTTACTATTATATGTCACTCTTCATAAAACTGCAACAAAAAAGACCTCTCACTAAGAGAAGTCTTAAATAATCTTATAATCTCGCAGTCTCATTCACCAATGTTTTTGCTCTCTTCCGCTCGCAAACATTGGGAATTCGTTGCGAATGACCTACCAACCATTTTTCAGAAAAACCATCTGAAAAATGGGGTTAGGGCATCTCTAACTAAAAGAATTTGAGAAGTATTCCGCCGTATTGAGCTAATAATGGTCCAAATACTAACGATACAACTGTCATAAGCTTAATTAAAATGTTTATTGAAGGTCCTGAAGTATCTTTGAATGGATCACCTACAGTATCTCCTACAACCGCTGCTTTATGAGCTGCACTTCCTTTTCCGCCATGTGCTCCGCCTTCAATGTATTTCTTGGCATTATCCCAAGCTCCGCCTGAATTTGACATAAATATGGCCATTAAAACACCTGTTACCAATGCTCCTGCTTGTAATCCGCCCAAGGCTTCAGTTCCGAGAAGGAATCCTACTAATAACGGAACAATAACAGCTAAAAGACCCGGTACAATCATTTCTCTTAATGCTGCAGCCGTAGAAATATCAACGCATCTTCTATAGTCAGGTTTTCCTTTGCCTTCCATAATTCCAGGTATTTCTCTGAATTGTCTTCTAACTTCTTCAATCATTGAGAAAGCGGCTTTACCAACTGCACTCATTGTTATGGCTGAGAATAGGAACGGCAACATACCACCTATGAACAAACCTGCTATAACTGTAGGTTCAGTCAAACTTATTGATGTAATTCCAACTGATTGAGTATATGATGCAAACAATGCAAGAGCTGTCAAGGCTGCTGAACCAATTGCAAATCCTTTACCGATTGCTGCAGTAGTATTTCCAACTGAGTCCAATTTGTCAGTGATTTCTCTTACTTCATGAGGCAATTCACACATTTCTGCAATACCGCCGGCATTGTCCGATATCGGACCGTAAGCATCAACCGCAACCGTCATACCTGTAGTTGAAAGCATACCTACTGCTGCTAAAGCAATACCGTACAAACCTCTTACAGTGTTAATTCCATTCGGTGTATACCCTGCTATCATATAGGCTCCAATAATACCTACCGCTAAAACTATTATCGGATAAGCAGTTGATCTCATACCAACTGACAATCCGCTGATTATTGTAGTAGCTGCACCGGTTTCTGACTGGTCAGCAATTTCCTTTACATATTTGTAGTCACCTGAAGTGTAAATTTCAGTAATCTTAGCTATTATTAAACCAACAGCCGAACCAAATACTATTGCCCAGAATGGTAACAAACTGCCAAGTATGGATTGACTTAAGAAGAATGCAGCAATCATAACTACCAACGAACTGGCATATGTACCCATGTTTAAAGCTTTTTGAGGGTTTGAACCTTCTTTTCCTCTTACAAACAATGTACCTATTATAGATGCCAAAATACCGACAGCGCAAATTAACATTGCAAATAAAACGCCCTTGCCGCCTTCATAAGCTATAACACCTAAAGTAATTGCAGAAACTATTGATCCAACATAAGATTCAAACAAGTCTGCGCCCATACCGGCAACATCGCCGACATTGTCACCAACGTTATCAGCTATAACCGCAGGATTTCTTGGGTCGTCTTCAGGAATACCTGATTCAACTTTACCAACAAGGTCAGCTCCAACGTCTGCCGCCTTTGTGTAGATACCTCCGCCAACACGTGCAAACAATGCAACTGATGAAGCACCAAGACTGAATCCGGTTATAACGCTGGCATCTTTGAATATAAGCCAGAATATTCCTGTTCCTAAAAGTCCAAGGCCGACAACTGTCATACCCATTACTGAACCTCCTGAGAACGCAATGTCCAATGCTTTGTTCATACCTGATTGATATGCGGCGTTTGTTGTTCTTACGTTTGCCTTTGTAGCAACAATCATACCGAAATATCCGGCCAGAATTGAACAAGATGCACCTGCCGCAAATGCCAATGCTGTTGGCCAGTTAATTGCAATTCCTAAAACAATGAACAGTATAATTGCGAAAATTCCAACTGATTTGTATTGTCTGGCAAGGAATGCCATAGCACCTTCGTGAATATATGAAGATATTTCTTTCATTCTGTCATTGCCAGGCTCTGCTTTGTTTATCACAGATGCTTTATAAAAAGCAAACAGCAAAGCCACGACTCCCACTATAGGAGCGATTATTAAAGTACCCATTAATTCTTTCCTCCGTAGTTAAATAAAATTAAAATTTTTAAGCAGCTAGCTTAAACAGATGCTTAAACACACGAAAATATATTCTAAATTCATTCAGAATATAGAATATTATACAATAATTATTACCAATTAATTACAAATTATTACTGAATAGCTACTAAAATAAGGGAAGCTATCAAGAAAACAATTGCTGATATGGCTGTTGCTTTTTCCAACTTACCTTCATAGCTTCTGCCTTTATTCTTGCCCCAGATAGATTCTGCTCCGCCTGCTATTTCGCCTGACATTCCGGCTTGCTTGCCTGATTGAAGCAAAATACTTGCAATAAGAAATAAACTTGCAATTATTAAAAATATTCTTACTACTGTTTCCATTATTACACCTCCTGCTACCATCTTGTCTGAATAACATTTGAATTATAACATTAAAAGCCAAAGTAATCAACAAAAATTTTAAACAATGGATAAGCGATTGATAGGCAATTGATAAGCGATAGATTTTTAACTCCTTCTCTATTGCTAATCCATTGCTCATCTATTGTTTATATTGTAGAACACATCTAATCCGCCATATTGTGCTGCTGCACCCAAAATATCTTCTATTCTTAAAAGCTGGTTGTATTTTGCAACACGGTCGATTCTCGATGGAGCTCCTGTCTTGATTTGTCCTGCATTGACCGCAATTACCAAATCAGAAATTGTTGTATCGTCTGTTTCTCCTGAGCGGTGTGATACAACTGCTGTGTATCCTGCTCTTTTTGCCATTTCAATTGCATCCAATGTTTCTGTTATTGTTCCTATTTGATTCAATTTTATTAATATTGAATTCGTCACCTTCAATTCAATACCTTTTTTAAGCCTTTCTGTATTAGTAACAAATAAATCATCACCTACCAGCTGTACTTTGTCACCCAATTTTTCGGTTAGTAACTTCCAGCCTTCCCAGTCTTCTTCATTCATTCCATCTTCTATTGAAATTATAGGATACTTGTTTACCAGCTCCACATAGAAATCAACCATTTCAGATTGAGTAAACTTTCTTCCTTCGCCTTCCAATGTGTAGATTTTAGTCTCAGGGTCGAATAAGTCAGTAGCTGCAACGTCCACTGCAAGCATTATATCCTTTCCGGGAACATATCCTGCTTTTTCTATAGCTTCAACAATTGTTGCCAATGCTTCTTCATTTGAAGTCAAGTTTGGAGCAAATCCTCCCTCATCCCCTACTGAAGTACTTAATCCTTTTGACTTCAACACGCTTTTCAGGCTGTGGAACACTTCCGCACCCATTCTGAGCGCTTCTTTGAAGCAGCATGCTCCCACAGGCATTACCATAAATTCCTGTATATCAACATTGTTATCGGCATGCTGCCCGCCGTTTAATATGTTCATCATTGGAACAGGAAGAGTTTTAGCGTTAACTCCGCCCAAGTATTGATACAATGGTAATCCCAATGTATCCGCCGCGGCTTTAGCACATGCAACAGAAACTCCCAATATTGCATTTGCTCCCAGTCTTCCTTTGTTAGGAGTACCGTCAAGCTCAATTAACAAATTATCAATGGTAATCTGTTCTAAAGCATCTCTTCCTATCAGTTCAGGAGCAATGATATTATTTACATTGTCAACCGCATTTTGTACACCCTTGCCTAAATATCTTGTCTTATCATTGTCACGAAGCTCAACTGCTTCAAAGGCTCCGGTTGATGCTCCTGATGGCACTCCCGCTCTTCCGTATCCGCCGCTTTCTGTCCTTACTTCAACTTCAACAGTTGGATTTCCTCTTGAATCCAATATCTCTCTTGCGTATATATCTGATATAATTGTCATTTTTATTATCCTCCATTATTTCGTTTCATGAATGATTAAGCTTTGTCCCGTCATTTCTTCAGGCTTTTCAAGTCCCATAAGCTCAAGCATAGTAGGTGCGATATCTGCCAAAATGCCTTCTTTTAATTTAAAATTCTTAGGACTTTTCACTACAATAAACGGAACCTTATTTGTTGAATGCGCAGTTAATTTTGCTAAATTTGAAGTGTCCAGCATTTCCTCGCAATTTCCGTGATCTGCTGTAATTATTGCCGTACCTTCAGATCTTATTATAAAATTCACAATTTCGCCAAGGCATTTATCCACCGCCTCAACTGCCTTTATAGCAGCTTCAATGTCTCCCGTATGACCTACCATGTCAGGATTTGCAAAATTTATAATCATAACCTGGTACATATCTTTTTCTAATTCTTCCATTATCATATTCTTAAGCTCGAAAGCGCTCATTTCAGGCTTTAAATCATATGTAGGAACATCAGGTGACGGAATAAGAATTCTTACTTCATGTTTAAACGGCTCTTCAATTTCACCATTAAAGAAATATGTCACATGAGCATATTTTTCAGTTTCTGCGGCTCTTAACTGCTTATATCCTTTATTGCTTAAATACTCTCCCAGTGTGTTTTTAACAAAATGAGGCTTAAAAGCAATTTCAACATTTTCTATTGTTTTATCATATAAAGTCATGCATACAAATTTTACATTGACCTTTTTTCTGTTGAAGTAGTCAAAATCATTGTCAACAAAAGCTCTTGTAAGCTGCCTAGCCCTGTCAGGCCTGAAATTGTAAAAAATTACAGCATCATTATTTTTAATTGTTGCAAGTTCGCCATTTTCCTTTTCAATTAAAATGGGCCTGATAAATTCATCTGTTACTCCATTTAGATACGAATTTTTCACTGCTTCAAGAGGATCTTTGAATCTTTCGCCTTCACCTTTTACCATAGCATTGTATGCCAATTCGATTCTGTCCCATTGCTTGTTTCTGTCCATGGCATAATATCTTCCCATTATGGAGGCAATGTGTCCAAGACCTATAGTTTTGATTTTTTTCTTAAGTTCCTTAATAAAATTAGGGCTGCTTGTAGGACTGACATCTCGTCCGTCAGTTATACAATGTATTTCAACATCCTTAATATCATTTTTCTTAGCCAGCTCCATCAAGCTATACAAATGTGAATTATGGCTGTGAACTCCTCCGTTAGAAAACAGCCCTATAAAGTGAAGTGTGGAATTATTTTGTTTTACATGGTCAAACGCAGAAATTACAGCTTCATTGTTGTCAATTTCGCCGTCTTCGATTGCTTTCGTTATTCTTGTAAAATCCTGATAAACTATTCTTCCTGCTCCTATGTTCAAATGCCCTACTTCTGAATTTCCCATCTGTCCTTTTGGCAGACCCACATCATAGCCGCTTGCCGATAAAACTGTATTAGGATATTTTCTCATAAGCACATCAAAATTTGGTGTTTTTGCTCTCTTAATTGCATTTCCTTCATAGTCATTTCCCAAACCCCAACCATCCAGGATAATCAATGCTGTTACTTTATTCATAGAATGACCTACCTTACTTAGCATAATTAATTATTTTCAAGAATTCGTCAGCCTTTAAGCTTGCACCTCCAACTAATGCACCGTCTATGTCTGATTGGCCTAATATTTCTTTGGCATTGTCACCTTTAACGCTGCCTCCGTATTGAATGATTATTTTATCAGACAATTGTTTATTATATATTTCAGAAATGCACATTCTGATAAATGAAGCCATTTCATTTGCTTGTTCGCTTGTTGCATTTATTCCGGTTCCGATTGCCCAGATAGGTTCATATGCAACTGCTATTTTTTCTGCATCAGAAGGCTGAATATTTTCAAAGGCCTTGATAATTTGATTTTTTACAGTCTCTTTTTCCTTTTTTTCTTCTCTCTCCTTAAGAGTTTCACCTACACATAATATGGGAATTATATCATATTTCAAAGCTGACTTCAATTTTTTATTGACAGTTTCATCCGTTTCATTAAAATATTGTCTTCTTTCAGAATGCCCGATAATAACATATTCAACCCCCATATTTTTCAGCATCAAAGGAGATATTTCACCGGTATACGCACCTTTGTCTTCAAAATGCATGTTTTGTGCACCTATTTTTATATCTGTATTTTTTATTGATTCTTTAACAGCATATAAAGAGGTAAAAGTCGGACATATGAGTATATCAACATTATTATCAAATTCTCCTGACAGTGATTTTAAACTTTCAACCAGCTCCAGGCTTTGCTTTACATCGTTATTCATTTTCCAGTTTCCGGCTATTAATGTTCTTCTCATACTGCCTCCTATTTATTATCAACCGCCTCTATTCCTGGCAGAGATTTTCCTTCTAAAAATTCTAATGAAGCTCCTCCGCCGGTGGATATATGGGTGATTCTGTCTGCCAGCCCCGCTTTTTCAATTGCTGCCGCGCTGTCTCCTCCGCCGATTATTGAAACAGCTTCTTTATTCTTTGCTATGTATTCGGCTATAGAATTGGTACCTTTTGCAAAGTTATCCATTTCAAACACACCCAATGGACCATTCCATATAATTGTTTTTGATTCTTTAATAATTTTGCTGAATACCTCTATTGTTTTTTCTCCTATGTCAAGTCCCATGAAGCCTTCCGGAATTTTATCAGAATCTACGGTGCAGAATTCCGCATCATTTTTAAATTCCTTAGCAACAACCGTATCAACAGGAAGAATTAAATTCACATTTTTAACTTTTGACTTTTCAATTAATTCCTTGGCAAGTTCCACTCTTTCTTCTTCCAGCAAAGATGTTCCTATTGGATATCCCATTGATTTCAAGAATGTATACGCCATTCCGCCGCCTACTAAAATGTTGTCGGCTATATTTAAAAGATTTTCAATAACGGCAATTTTATCTGATACTTTTGCTCCTCCTAATATTGCAGTAAGAGGCCTTTTAGGATTTTCCAAAGCATTGCCCATAACTTCTATTTCTTTTTCAACCAGGAAACCTACTGCAGATGGAAGGTATCTACATACCCCTGCATTTGATGCATGTGCTCTGTGCGCTGTTCCGAAAGCATCATTAACATATAAATCTCCTAAAGAAGCCAAATCCTTTGCAAATTCTTCACTGTTTTTTTCTTCTTCTTTTCTGAATCTCGTATTTTGAAGGAGCATTACGTCGCCAGACTTTAATGATGAAGCAGTTGCTTTTACATTATTGTCAACAATCATGTCGCATTCCGCGAATATAACCTGTTTGCCTAATAACTCGCTTAATCTTTTAGCTACGGGAAGCAGTGAATATTTTTGATTAGCTTCTCCCTTTGGTCTTCCCAAATGTGACATTAAAATCACTGATGCTCCGTTATCCAAAAGAAAGTTTATTGTAGGAAGCGAGCTTGTAATTCTTATGTCATCAGTTATATTTTTATTCTCATCAAGAGGTACATTAAAATCACATCTTACCAATACCCTTTTATTTCTTACATCAATATCTTTTAAAGTTTTTTTGTTCATACAAACCTCCTTTAACTATGGATTAGCAATGGATAAAGCGATGGATTAGCAATGGGTTAGCAATGGGTTAGCAATTGCTTATGTGCCTTCGGCACTCTATCGCCCACCCATTGCACACCTATCGCTTATCAATCGCTCATCTATCGTTCTATTTCATTGATCCCCAATATTTTGCAACCCTTACTAATTGATGTGTGAAAGACATTTCATTATCATACCAGGCAATTAGTTTTATCAGTTGTTTTCCATCAGATTCAAGAATTTGAGTTGACAATGCATCAAATATGCATGCGTAGCTGCTTCCTATAACATCGCTTGAAACTATCGGATCTTCTGTATAAGCTAGTGTTTCATTAGATGCATTTTTAATTGCAGCATTGATTTCTTCCACTGATACTGTCTTTTTTAACTCAACGGTCAAGTCAACAACTGAACCTGTTATTGTAGGAACACGAAGTGCTATGCCATCTAATTTTCCTTTTAATTCCGGAAGAACTACTCCAACCGTCTTAGCAGCTCCTGTTGAAGCAGGAACTATGTTTGAAGCTGCAGCACGGCCTCTTCTTGCCTTTATTCCGCTCTTATGTGAGTTATCATGAATATTCTGGTCATTTGTATACGCATGAACTGTAGTCATTAAGCCTTTTTCGATTCCGAAAACATCATTTAACACTTTTGCCAGAGGTGCAAGACAGTTTGTTGTGCATGATGCTGCTGATATTACTGTTTCAGTTCCATCAAGAATATTGTGGTTTACATTATAAACAACTGTTTTTAAATCTCCCTTTCCGGGTGCTGACAGCAATACCTTTTTAGCTCCTGCTTTAATATGAGCTTCTGCTTTTTCTCTGTCGTTAAATTTTCCTGTGCAGTCGATAACCAAATCAATGTCAAGTTCTTTCCAGTTACAGTTTTCAGGGTCTTTAACTCTTGATGTAACTATCTCATTTCCATCTACAATCAAGGAATTTTCATTATAAGTTATTTTATCTGTCATGAAATTTCCATGAGCTGTATCGTACTTCAATAAATATGCCAAAGTTTCAGCATCTGAATTTGTATTGATAGCCACAACCTTAAAGTCACTATCCTGTGCCATTAATCTCAATGCTAATCTTCCTATTCTTCCGAAACCGTTAATCGCTACTCTTACCATAAAATCCTCCTATTTAAAAAACATATTATAATTTAATTTTTATATATCAGCGGAAGGTGAAAAATTTACCACATCCGCTGAAATAAGACTACTTCACTATAATTCTAATATCCTTTTAGCTGCTGCTTCATCTGTTACAAGGATAAAATTATTATTAAATTTAGATATTGCATAAATTGCTTCTGCTTTAGAGCTTCCTGCTGCAACTCCCACAGAATTTTTTATTACTTTAAAATTATCCAAGGTTATTCCGACGGAATTAGTCTGCATCTTTACACTACCGTCACGGTCAAAGAAATAGCCGAAGGCTTCAGCTGTTAAATTATCTGATTCAATTTTATTAAACACACTTTTATCGGCCTTTCTTCTTATTGCCATATCTTTTGCATTTCCAAGTCCGAATACCAATAAATTGATTTTTTGTATATCCTCAAGAACATCATTTATCATTTTATTGTTTTTTAGCATGTTTAGTTCCTGTTCATCCAGATTATCAGGAATGTGCAGTAATTTATAAGAAGCACCTAGCTTTTCCGCCAGATTTGCCGCTATAGTGTTGGCCTGGATTTCAAGTTCTTCACTTAATCCCCCTCTTGCAGGCAATACCTTAATACTTTTAATTCCTTTTTTCCTTTTCATTTGATTTACCACACATGCCATGGTCGTTCCGCCTGATATTCCCAAGACTGTATCATTTTTTATAAGTTCCAATACAATCTCAGCTGCTTTTTTTCCTAAATCATTAAAAGTAAAAGCATCCTTTTCTGCATCTCCTGATACAACTGCAACCCTCTTTAGTTTTAGTTTTTCCATGAGTTTTAATTCTATATCAGACAAATTTTTTATGTAGTAAAATGTATCGTGTATTTCTGAAAGCAAACTTAATCCTGCTTCTGTTAAATTAACACCCGCAGATTGAATATCAATTAAATCCAATTCTTTCAATTTATCAATTTCTGTACGCATGGTTCTTTCGGTAATACCAAGTTTGGTTGATAAGTTTCTTCTGCCTATTGGTTGTGACATGCTTATCACTTTAAGAATTTCATACCTCTTCATTAATAAATCAACAGTTTCAGGAACTATTTTGTTTTGTATTTCAAAGATTCTATTTATGTTCATAATGCCTCCGGGATAATTAATGTCCCATATATACAATTTACGTCCCTAGCTTCATTTTAACATATATATTTTATAATGCAATACTCTTTTTTGATTTTTTGGGGAATATTTATTTGGTAGAATAGAAATATTTTTTAAGATATGTGTTATACTGTTTAAAGTTCAATAGAACATGTATGTTCTACGGTTAAAATTATATCACATCAAATATTCAATGTACAGAACAAAATAAAAGAATATACTTATAAATTCAAAGTATATTCTCAATAATCAATTGCTCATCCATTGTTAATACCGTCTCCTCATTGATGAGGAAGGTATTCTCATTTCATCTCTGTATTTTGCGACAGTCCTTCTTGAAATGTTTATGCCCTCATTGCTTAGCATTTCTGCAATCTTCTGATCGCTTAAAGGTTTTTGCGGATTTTCATCATTAATTAATTTTTGAATTTGTGTCTTAACGCTGGTTGATGATATTCCGTCTCCGTCGGCTTCACTTATGCTGCTTGCAAAGAAGTATTTCAGTTCAAATAATCCTCTTGGCGTTTGAACATACTTTCCGTTAGTCGCTCTACTGACTGTAGATTCGTGAACACCTACATCATCTGCAACATCCTTTAAAACCAAAGGTTTTAATGCCGTCTTTCCTTCATCAAAGAACTTCCTCTGAAACTTCAGGATTGACTCGGTAACCTTGTACAAAGTCATTCTTCTTTGTTCAATACTTTTAATAAGCCACATTGAAGAATTTAATTTGTCAGTTAAAAACTTATTGGCTTCCTTGTCATCCAGGTTGCTGATCATACTCTTATAATAATTGCTTATTGTAAGAGTGGGCAGATTATTATCATTAACGATAATTATATATTCGTCATTTATTTTCTCTATGGTAACATCAGGCACTATATATCTTATATTATCCGAGTCAACTATGAAACCTCTTGAGGGTTTAGGTTCAAGCATTTTTATTATATCGCATATGCTTTGAACTCTGGTCACACTTATCTTTAAATCTTTTGCAATTTTTTGAACTTTGTTGGTTGCAATGTCTTCTAAATAACTCTCGGCTATTATATATGCGTTTTTATCCTGTATTCCTTTTTCCTTGAGTTGAATCATAAGGCATTCGCTCAGGTTCCTGGCACCTACGCCTACAGGATCAAATGTCTGTATTAACCTCAAAACCCTTTCGACTTCAACAACATCCTCATTCAATAAAAGACTTATATCCTGTACGGAACATCCTAAATATCCTTTATTGTCAAGAGACTCTATAATAAATTCACCTATTCTTTTTTCCTTGTTTGTTTTTACGGAAACACCAAGCTGGACCATAAGATGATCCTTTAAAGACATTTTTTTGGATGTGTAACTTTCAAAGGATTGCTTTTCATCCGAATCTACATTTCTTTCATAGGCCTTATAGCTTAGATCATCATACCTTTCTGTGATCTCCTTCCAATCGATTTCATCTTTTGAGTCGCTTTTCTCATAGTTGTTGTCATTATCACGATCATCACCGGAAGCAGATTCCTGATTTCTATTATCTGCGGATTCAAGAAAAGGATTTACCTCTAGCTGCTTGTATATAAACTCCATTAATTCCACGTTGTTGAATTGCAGAATTTGAATAGCTTGTCTTAATTCAGGCGTCATTATAAGCTTTTGAGTTTGTGACAGGTTTAATTCAAAACCCATTTTCATAATATCACTCCTTGCTAATATATATTATATCAAAATTTATTAATATTTCAATATCTATTATATTATTAACAAAATTAATAATTTTTTATTGGAATTAATATATATAGCCCATTCATAAATTTTTGCTCTTAGTATATTATTATATCAAATAAATGTTAAATATGCTAAATGAATTTTACATAAAAGCAAAAAAATAAATTCGACAGCAAGGATCAAAAGATTCTCGCTGTCGACGGATGACTGATACCATTATCTATTTTTAATCTATTGTGTAGGCATAGCCGGTATTCTATCAGCAATCTAATTTTTCTTTAGCAATAAACTCATTATCAGCAAGTATTTTTAATGCTGAATTTGTATTTGCATCATTTACTAATATTATCGGTCCTGTGCAGCCCATTCCGCTTTCTGCGTAAATGCCGTTTTTCCACAATAATTTAACTGCATCTTCCAGATCCATTATTTCGATTCCGGAAATTTGCGAAGTTACAACTTGTTTTTCGGGAGCCTTAACTTCTGTTTCTGCTTCCTGAGGTTTTTTAGCTGCTTTAAGTCCATTTAAAATTTCAGTTAAACCGGCTTTGTGAGCTTTTTCAAATTCCTGTTTTGCAATTTCTAAACAGTTTCCTTTTACCAGATCAGCGGCAAATTTGATTGCTCCTTCAACTAAAGGTGCACCTGATGCTCTTGATATTATAAGAATCAGCTTATCAAAACCTTCTCCGATTCCAGGGCCGTATCCGTAGCCGAGAGATTCGTAACTTCCTCCTGTTGTATAGGATGAAAATATTTTTATCATCAAATTGCCTGTCAGTGAATCCATTACCATAACATCCGCAGAACCCATAAGAAGGTCATTTCCTCTCATAACGGCACCTCCGTCTGCTCTTTGGGACGCTGTAAAATTAATGTCATATCCCTGGTTTTTAAGCTTTGTAAGAGCTATTTCAGTTTGTCTTGCTCCATCAACGTTTAAAATTCCAACTGTAGGTTTTTTAATTCCGCATGCCTTTGCTGTTATGATGCCGTAAATTGCATTCTTAACCATTCCTTCAACCTTGTCGGTTGATGATGTTCCTGTTGTTGTAGCAATGAACATTTCTTTTCCTTTTCCGGGAGTTATAATTCTGCCCACTGTAGAAACTCCTATAGGGAATGGATAATGCATTGTCACCGCAGCATCGACTTCTTTTGAATTAAGAAGTGACTCCATGGTTTTGTGAGCTTCATCCTCTGAATTCACAAATGCTGTTTTAACTCCTTCAACACTTTTAGTACCTATTACTGTAGTTTCAATTCCGCTTTTTGCTGCTTTGGCGGCAGCTTCGAATATATTGTCTTCTCCGTGTTCACTTCCCAAGGCAGTAACAGCTACTCTCGGCTTTTGTCCATATTCGCCGCTGATTAAAGTATCAGCCAGTTGATTGAACACTTTGCCTATTATTTGGTTAACTTGTTTTTCAGACATATGCCCTCCTATTCTGCCATTAGATTTGAAGCGAAGCTCTTTAACGCTGATGCGATTAATTCTTTTACTTTTTCCTCTGATATAGTAGATTGTGGTTCTTGTTTTCCTTTGTTTGCTTCAACAACAAAGGATACTCCGTCAAACAGATTCGTCATTCTTCCTAGGAAGAGGCTTCCTTTTCCGACTATCATGGCATTTTTAATTTTTCCTTCCATAATGTCCTGTCTGCAGAATCCTATATAAGGAACTCCTGAAGGTATATGACCCTGTGTTGGAGCCCAGCCTGTCATACCGTGTTTTTCTGTAAACCCTGCAAGATCCTTCTTTTCTATATCGCCGCGTTTAACAGCCAAAGCACCGATCATCTTGTAATTTGCCAGCGGAACATCTCCGGCTCCTGCCGGTTTTGTGATATCAGGATTTTGCATTTCAACAGAATATTTGTCTATATCTGTTATTTTCATTCCTGCTCTGTCTAAGGATGAAACCAATGATGTNNCTTATTAAGACAGCGAAACCTCCAAGTACATCTTCCAATATTGGAAGTCCCTTTTTAATATGGTCTTTTCCGTTCATACCAAGCTTAGCGGTACAACCACCGGCAGATACTACTACATTCTTGAATACTCCTGCTTTTACCAATGCTGCTGCTTCTATTAATGCATGAGCAGGTCCCGCACAGAATCCTCTTGTGTCTGAACCTGTGGCGTTTACAAATCCCGCAACCTCTGCACACGCTTTTGCAAAGTTTCCTCCGCCTCTTTGGTTCATGTCTCCGCATGCTTCTTCGCAGCAGTCAATTACATAGTCTATTTCTTCTTTATTAATGTTGTTTTTGCTCACAAGGTTTAATAAGGCAAGAACGTTTGAAGCCTTTGAAACAAGGTTTTCCATCATTACATGAGCGTTCAGGTTAACATCTATGTCATGCGCTCTTTTTACGCAGCCGATTAAAACACCGTTGTTATATAAGGGTTCAGCATGTTCTTCTTCTACATATTTCTTTATTGTTTCAGCATCTTCTCCTTGTTTAATTCTTGCCAATAAGCTTTCATCAAATAAAGGATGGTTTTCAAGTTTAGATTTTGTTTCAGCTAAAAAAGTATTTTCAAGTTTTACAAGATCAAATACATCGCACATCTGCATAAGTACGATGAACTCATCCTGCGGCATTATTTCGCCGAATTTTCCGAATCTTCCTGCTCCTTCAAGCTTTTTGTCATTCCATGGCTGTTCATATTCAGCAAGTTTATCTGGTGTCATATTTCCTATATATGTCTGGTTTGGTAAATAGCTTACAACTTCATCGAATGTTCTTAAATGATCTTTTATTTGTTTCAGATATTCTGAGTTTGGATTAACAGTTCTTTCAGTAGTCTGGGTTGTTCCATTATGGATAACCATGTCAGGCGTAAATGCCAATATATAACTGGCTCCTCTTATTACACTGTTCATAATAACCTCCGTTATTTAAAATTTGCTTCGCATCTCTGCGAAGCAAA
>DFOA01000032.1:75712-75950 GCA_002381185.1 Firmicutes bacterium UBA3553
ATACTGAGAGTCCTAACTGAACTCCTGTCAATGGACCTGCAAAAGTTGGGTCGCCGTTTGTTACAGTTTCTGCAGCAAGACCTGCTGCTTCACCTTCAGCTGCTCCAAGTACAACTACTAAATTTTCAGCACCGTACTTTTCAGCAAATTCTTTAACCCTTTTTTGATTTTCCAAATCCATTGCGCCTGCGCTAGTTCAGACGAAGCATTCAGTAGATGAGAATACAACTTCAGCGCC
>DFOA01000032.1:76117-76993 GCA_002381185.1 Firmicutes bacterium UBA3553
TCAAGTATTAACATTACATACCTCCTATAATGATTCTATATATTTTTCAGCCTGAACAGCTGCTATGGCACCATCTGCCGCTGCTGTAACAACCTGTCTCAAGCTTTTAACTCTGATATCTCCGGCTGCATAAACACCTTCAATATTAGTATTCATGTTTTCATCGGTTACTATGTAACCTTTATCAAGGTTTAAAATGCCTTCAAACAATTTTGTTTTAGGTTCATATCCGATAAATACGAATATACCAAATGTGCCATCATCCTCATCAGCAACTATTTCTGTTAATTCGCCTGTTTTTAGGTTTTCTAAAACCATTGAATTAACAATGCCGTCACCTTTGATTTCTTTAACTGCGGAATCCCAGATAAAATTCATTTTAGGATTTGCAAAAGCTTTTTCCTGAATGGACTTTGCTGCTCTTAATTCATTTCTTCTATGAATTATAGAAACCTTTCTTGCAAATTTAGTCAAGTACATTGCTTCCTCAACAGCAGTGTCGCCGCCTCCTACTACGAAGACTTCAAAATCTTCAAAGAAAGCTCCGTCACAGGTTGCGCAGTAAGAAACACCTTTACCTGTAAAAATCTTTTCTCCCGGGCATCCTATTGGTTTTGATGAAGCTCCTCCGGCGATGATTACTGTTTTGCCGACATATTCGCCTTTCTTGCCAACAAGAACTTTTTCTTTGCCTTCCAGTTTAACTTCAACTATTTCATCGTAAACTTTTTCAGCTCCGAAATGTTTTGCCTGGTCTGCCATTCTGTCTATTAATGTAGGACCTGATTCACCTTCCAGGCATCCCGGATAATTTTCAACTTCAGATGTAAGAGCTATCTGCCCTCCATCTTTTTCTTTTTCAATTATCAAAGTACT
>DFOA01000058.1 GCA_002381185.1 Firmicutes bacterium UBA3553
CCACCTGATTTAGAAATATAAAAAATACTATTACTTAAATCAAATGGTCAAATTTATTTGTAAAAAGTGGTCAATTTTACTTGACAATCGACACCTCCCGCCACTACAAGAAGAGTTTCCATAATCTTATCAAAAAATTCTCTATGATTACCGGGATTTTGGATTTCCGTATGAATTTTCCCATCCTTTATGAAAATAATCCGCTTGCACCAGGACGCAGCAAAGGCATCATGGGTAACCATCAATATGGTTGCTCCTCTCTCTCTGTTCATGCTGTAAAGCATTTGCATTATGTCAGCCGAGGACTTAGAATCCAGATTTCCGGTAGGTTCATCTGCAAATACCACAGCGGGACTTAAAATCAGGGCGCGCGCAGCAGCAGATCTTTGTTTTTGTCCTCCAGATACGAAATAGGGATATTTATCAGCTATGTCCGCAATACGAAAAAAGTTCAAAAGTTCCTGTGCCCTAGCCTCTGATTCATGTGGAGATACCTTGTCAAGAATCAGAGGCAGGGCGATGTTTTCCTTTATTGTCAAGCTGTCTAACAGATTAAAATCCTGAAAGATATATCCTGTTTTTCGGCGGCGGAACAGTGCCAAATCATCCCCTTTTATTTTTGCAATATCGCTTCCTTCAATCAGTATTTTACCGCTGGTAGAACTGTCGACACCTGATAATACGTTCAAAAGAGTCGTTTTTCCACTGCCAGACGGACCCATCACTCCAATAAACTCTCTTTCCTGCACGGTCAGATTTATATTGTCAAGGGCGGTCACTGCTTTTGCGCCCTTAAATCCACTATACTGCTTAGTCAGATTTTCCACTTTAATAATTTCTTTCATAATGATTCCTCCAATATCCTAATAATCTTAATTACTGAAATATGTTAAGTACTTAGTTCTAAAATTGGCAGCTTTCCGCGAAGAGCTGCCTTTTCACAATTTTTTATTAGTCATTCAATTTAGCATGAATAATGCTCTCATAAAACCATTATGTACTTAATTTAATTAAGTATACTATACCTACTCAACGTTGTAAAGTAATTTTTATAAAACATTTTTTAAATAATTCTAAAAGAAAATGGTATGTTGTATAATACAGTAAACTGGGATTTATAGGGCATCACATTCTTTCCTCACCAATATACTTAATAAAATATTTTTGTATTTTACTACTGATATAGCCAAGATGTTCATAAAAAGCATGTGCATCAGTTCGTTCAATTCTTGAATTCAAACGTACAAATGTATCTCCGTTTTGTTGAGCATGGTGTTCTAGTGACAGCAGCAGGTGCTTGCCGATTCCATTTCCCTGTGCCTCTGGCATTACCGCCAAAGCAATAATATTCCAGCCATTTTCGCCATACAAAAGATTGTATTTTTCGCCTTGGATGAAACCTTTCACCATATTATCGCTTTCATCTTCATATACAACGATATAATAAAACGAATTAAACGACAACTCATCAATTCTTTGTCTTATTAAATTCATATCTGCTTTATGCCCCAATGCAGCTTCACAAATCTCTTTTATCGCTTTTGCATCCTCTTTTTTTGCATTACGAATCATTTCGAAATCTCCTGATTATAAAATGGTGTTTCTATTGAGCTTATTTAATCCGAATTGAACTTGATAAATTCCAATTTATAGATGTAACAACCGTAACAGGAATCTGGCGAAAACCATTATCATAGTAGATAGTAAGACATATTATCATTCAGAATGATTATGTTCTCGCTATGAATTGATAAAATAAAAAATTACCGTTTGAAGCCGTTAAATCGTCGGCGGAATATTCTGTTATTTAACCTGTTCTGATTCTAAACTCAATTGCCAGCTGATTCCATATTTATCTGTTACATTTGCAAAGCACTTGCTCCAAAAAGTCTCTTGCGGCTCCATTATAATTGTGCCGCCCTCTTTGAGTTTCTCATAAACTGAACGAATTTCGTTTTCATCTTTACTTAAAACCGTAAGGCCTATGTTATTGCCTTGTATAAATGGCATGCCGGAATGAACATCAGAAAACATAACCATACTGCCGCTAATAATCAGATTTGTATGCATAACTAGCTTTTTATCCGCTTCATTATGTTCAAAATCAGATTCTCCATAGAAATCTCCATACAACATGAACTGAGGCTGATTTGTCTGAAACACGTTGGCATAAAATTCCACCGCTTCTCTGCAATTTCCGTTAAAATAAATATAAGCTTGTATTGACATATATTATTCTCCTTTATAATTGAATTTAATATATATTTATTTTCCACACCATAACACTAAATATTCACTTTTATAGATTTAAATAAACATTTCAAACATAATTGTGAACTGCTCCATATCAATTAGACAGTGAAAAGAAAAAAATTGCGTTATGTCAGTGCTTTTGCAATTCATTTTCATCCATGGTATGTTCTCCTGTATAATAATAAATAGAATATAAATTCTTATTCTAATACCCATATTGTCTTTCAAGAGATTCATCATTTTTAATCCAGTCTTCAATTTCAATAATCCGGTAAGTATTTTTTGTATCCCGAATGTAGACATTTTCAATTCCTGCATTAATAATCATTCTCTTGCACATTGAACAGCTGCTTGCATTTTTTACATATTCATTTGTATCAATTTCAATACCTGTCAAATAAAGAGAACTTCCTATCATCTGATCCCTGGAAGCACTTATAATTGCATTGGCCTCTGCATGTACACTTCTGCAAAGTTCATAACGCTCGCCTCTTGGAATTTTCAATTCCTGCCTGATGCATATACCTAGATCAGTACAATTTTTTCTTCCCCTTGGCGCACCAGTATATCCTGTAGCCAAAACCTCATCATTTTTCACTATTACTGCACCAAATCTTCTTCTCAGGCATGTTCCTCTTTGGGAAACAACTTCAGCCAAATCCAAGTAATAATTAACCTTATCTCTTCTATCCATATCTTTACCTTCTACTCTTTTTTTTAATTTAACATATATAACGCCAAAAATCAAATAAACAAAATAAAGACACCATAAAATTTCAGTGTCTTTAAAAAAATTTATAATAAGGAGGAGAATGAATGTCTTGCTATTTTTTGATATATAATGATTCGGTTATCTTAATTATATCTTCTCTGCTCACATAACCGCTTACCATATGCACATAATTGTCGTCATTAACAATTACTGTCGTCAGTCCATTTTTGGAATATATGATTCCTTCCATTCCCTTAATCATTATTCTTTCTGTTGTTGTTCCTTCAGTATCGACGGACATGCTGACCCCTAAAGTATATTGATCCACAAATATGAACTGGTCTTTTTCGTTTGTATATATAAAATAATGCATTGAAACAAAATCTTCGCTTTCTTCTTTCAGAGTATATCCTTCAGGAATATATGCCGGAACATATAAATCCTTGATTCTTGTCGGTGTTTCAATGTTTTCTTCATTCTCAAACAATATTGCAGAAAATTGCGTATAAACTTTTTCCGAAAGTCTTATCAATGGAGTTCTAAATGCTTCAACACTCATTGATGCAGCATATATAAATACCATCAAGGATGCTGCTACGATACTTTTTCTTATCCTGAACCGTCTTATATTTATATATTTTATTTTCGCCTTTTTAATGATAGTCCCCATATTTTTTTCGAACTCAGGCGAAAAGCTGTGTAACTCACTTGAATTGTCATCCGGGAGCATTGTTTCAAACTCCCTTTCCATTGAAATTCTTAATGCTTTTCTTAATATTTCATCGGACATGTCAGATCACCTCTCTAATATTTTCAGCCAATTTCTTTCGCCCTCTTTGAAGCCTTTTCTTTACAGTCTCATTTGAAATGTTTATAAGGTTAGATATTTCATTCGTATTTAAATCCTCTACATATGATAAATACAATACATCCTTATATATAACAGGTAACCTTGTAATTTGATCAATGATAAAATCAAAGGAAATCTTAGACAGCACCTCATCTTCTAAAACCAATTCATCTGAAATATATTCTCCCATATCCTCAATGTCCTCGGAAAGTTTTTGCTTTTTCAGCATATTCAACGAAATATTCCTTACTATAATAACAACATATCTCTTTGTGCGGGGACAAATAGCATCAGATATATTTTCCAAACTTTTGGCTATGTTGATAAATGCATCGTGAACCGCATCTTCAGAAAGAAACTCATCATCTAAAATATTTTTTGCTATGTAAAACATGAGCTGCCTGTAATGAATGTATATTCGCTCAAATTTACTTTTTTCTTCCTGGGTATCTAACAAGGTTAAATATACGAACATCGTCTACCTCTTCATACTAGTCTTTATTTGCAATATATTTTTCAATTCTCTCCGCCCGAGTGATAATTCTATGAGAAGCTCCTGCCTTGTGTAATTTGCCGCTGGCATGTTGTTATCAATTCGAAAACCCAGTACATCTTTCCATACAATCACAGCTCTTCTAATGGGATTCAAACTTAATAAAGCTTCTTGAATATTACTTATATCATCATTCGTATCATTATAGCATATATTTTGTGTATTCAGGAAAATATCTACTAATTCAATTATGGTTGATTTAAATATGTTTTCTTCCATTTGATTATTTGGAATCAAATTCTTTACGCTTTTATTAATTACCAATGAGGCCATTTCACATGCATTCTTTTCTTTACCTGTCAGCATATATGCCGCAGAGTATACCTTTTTTAGAAATACTTCATTTTCCATCTATCTCTCCCGATAACATTCTTATGAAAAAGAAATTTTATTTATGTAATTTACTGCTCCGTAAATAATATTATGTTAATTCTGCTCCTAACATATAAACAATTCAGAAGCCGCTTTAGGGACAAAATTTTAAAATTTTTTATATTAAAAAAGAAGATATTTAATATAATACCTTCTCTGCATATATTGCTGTATATCAATGTATGTACAAATTCTGTTTTGTGGCTAATTCACGATTGTCTTTCTTTGAAAAACAGATTCTCCCAAGGCTGCTCCGCCGAGAATTAAAGCTGCTCCAACAATCTGTATGGGTGTCATAGTTTCATTTAAGAATAAAGCGGATAGAATAACGGCTGACAATGGCTCCAGATAACCGCAAATGGCGACAGTCTGAACAGGCAAATGTCCAATAGATGAAAAATAAAAATAACATCCAAGACCTGTATTAAACAAACCGAGTATAAGAATAGGTATCCAATTGCTCTTCTCTACATGAAGAGAAATTCCCTGTTTAAAAATAACGAATAACGCCACTATCAAAAAACTACTTAGTAATTGCAGTGTGGTGTTTTCCAAGCCATTAACACTTTCCGACTTCTTGTTGAAGATTACCAATACAGCATACATAACAGCAGACATTATTCCGCAAAAAAGACCCCACCATGTCTTCCCTTCGCTAATAGCTTGTGTGTTTATCAGAAACAGCCCGCACAGAACAGCGAAAAAACCTGCCACTTTAACCTTTGTCAGTTTTTCTTGAAATAGTACGGGTGAAAGTGCCATCACAATAACCGGACCACAGTAACACAAAAGCGTTGCAATGCCGACTCCTACTTGCTTATATGCTTCGTACAGAAATATCCAGTTTGCACCCATTGCAAAACCTGATATGGCAATATAGGCAAAACTCCTCTTATTATTCAAACAAGATATTTTTTGCTTTGTAAAAATAAATATGAACACCAATAACAAGCCAGCAATTAAAGTTCGTAAAAAAACAATTTCGTAACTGTTAAGTAATATATGACTGGCAACTATCCCGTTAGATCCAAACAATAGTAGTGAGAAAATATATTTGAAATATTCCTTTTTCATAGGCAGTTCTTCCCCTCAAACTCTACAATAAAAAATTAATCAACTTGATCCAAAGCTTTCATACCATATCTATAAATGAAATTATACCGGCATTGCTCTATACATCCATCATTATGAATATTTTTTATATCCATTGAAATCTTATCTATATTTGAATAGTTTTTATCATAATATTTTTGAAATTAAAAAATGCAGCAGCATTAAACAGAAATACTGCTTGTCATTTTGTGTGCAATAATTGTTGCGACAATTCCTGTTATAAGCTTTGATACTATCATAGCGGATATGGTGTTTTTATCAACCACAGCTACATATCCCAGGTAATCACCAAATACAAATGAAGCTCCTACTGAAAATGCAACGCTTATAACCTTTCCTCTATCATTCATGTCCTTAAGCATTCCCAGCATGGGAATATTATTTGCTAAGCATGCTATCATACCTGCCGCAGCAACTTCTCCTATGCCTAACATATTCCCTATCTTAATTAATGGCTTTTTAAATATTTTAGTTATAAAATGAACCAACGGGTATGCCCCTGCAAGAACTATTCCTACTGATCCTACAGCACTTACTCCATCGCTCAATGGAGCCATTCCCGGTATGATTACAATTCCTGTAAGTGTTTCAATAATAATAGCAGCAAGCCCAATAAGAATAAGCGATGTAACAAACTTTCCAAAGTATATAAAGACGTTTATAAGCTTATTTTGCATAAATTTAAGGCCAACAACTATTAATAAAGAAAATATTATTATAGGAGTCAGGTTTTTAATAACTTCATCAACCGTAAGCCCAATAAGCATTCCTCCGGCAAATGCCCCAGCGGGTATTGCAATCAAACCTGCTAAAATCCCTTTTGCAAGAAAAATACGGTCTTCTTCTTTAATTATTCCTAAGCTTACCGGTATAGTAAATACCACAGTAGATCCCATCATAGTTCCCAATATTACACCTGAAAACGGTACAAATCTCTGATTTTCAGCAAGTATTTCAGCGAGAGGATATCCACCCATGTCGCTTGGCAGAAGAGTACCGGCGAACACAGACGGATCTGCTCCTAACGATTTATATATAGGAATAATCAACGGGCTTAATATATCTGACAATACAGGAGCCAGGGATATAGCACCAATCATTGATATTGCCAAGGTCCCCATTGCCAGTATACCTTCTTCGAATTTATCGCCATATCCAAGTTTATTTCCAAATATTTTATCTATTACCCCTACCACCATAAATACCGTCATTACGCGAATTATTATGTCATTTACACTCATGTGTTTTTCCAACCTTATATATTAAGATTAACTTTTAGGCCCTGCCTTATAAATAAGTTTCGCATTTGTTAATATCATTATATTAGCATTTAGTGGTAAAGTCAATCAACCTTCGATTTGCTATGATTCTCTTCGGGTTTTGCGAAATATAACACAAAAATAAACCCCTTGGAAATCAAGGCTTCACATAATGTGATTTTTGATTTAAGGGGTATCATCAATTTTCTGCAGAATTAAATTTTTAAAGAACCTCTGAACCCTCTGGAGGCATAGTAAGATTCTGCTCCATTATGGTATACAAACACAGTATCGTATCGGCAATCACAAAAGATTGCCCCGCCGAGTTTTCTTATATGATCAGGGGTTTTTACCCAGCTAGATGTTTTCGTATCAAAATTTCCAAGTTTCTGAAGCTTCCGATATTCTTCTTCTGTTAAAATCTCAATACCCATGGCTTCAGCCATATCAATGGCGCTATTTTCCGGTCTATGTTCTTTTCTTGACTCCAATGCTTCTCGATCATAGCAAACACTCCTGCGGCCTTTAGGACTTTCCGGTGAACAATCATAAAAAATGTATTCATCCGTATTTTCGTCATAACAAACAATATCCGGTTCTCCTTCGGTTATCTCCATTTCATTAAGCGACCACATTTTTTCAATATTATCCTCGAGTTTTGTCTGTACTTTATCCCATTCAAGACTCTTGTGGAAGTCTAAATTCTTCTCAAAACGGTCTTTTAATTTCCTGAGTAGTTCTTCGCGTTGCTCCTTTGATAACTCCTTTTTACTGCCGTTTATATTTTCATATGTCATGATAGTTTTCCCATGCTATTTATTAGCCGTCCCATCTTTCATTTTTTCCTCAAATATCTTGTTTCGTTCCTCAAAGCTGACTACATGGTGAATTTGGTGGAGCATCCACACATAACCAAACGCATCGGAAAATACTGCGTTGCTTACTCCGAAATCCTGGAGTTCGGTAACAGGTTGAATTTCTTTGCATCCTGCTGTAATAGCTTTGCTATAGGTATCTTTAATATCCGGTACAAGGACATTGGGCCACATAGTCTTTGTATCACCTTCCTTAGGAGCTATGAGCTGATACTCTGCGTTTTCATCCAATAAATGAAACCTCACTCCATACATTGTAAAAATAACCTCATTCAAACCTTTTTCATAATTTGTTACTTCAATTCGCTCTATGTCAAAAATACGCTCGTACAGTTCCAATGCCTCAATGCTGTTTGTTACTACCATATCAATTTCAACTCCAACCATTTTATACCTCCTCTAACTTTAATCCTGCATCTTCAAGTTCCTTAATAATTATTTTTTTCATTTTCATCATTGCTTGCATTTGAGCATCCGTCTTAATTAACTCTACCATGTTATAAGGCACTATCTGCCAGGAAAGACCAAACCTGTCCTTAACCCACCCGCATTGCTCTGCCTCTTTGACATGTGACAACTTATCCCAGAAGTAGTCAATTTCCTTTTGATCTTCACATTCTATCGTCATTGATATCGCCTCATTGAAATGGAAGTACGGGCCACCATCCAATGCAAGATACATTTGCCCGTTCAGCGTAAATTCAGCAGTGATTATTTTACCGGACATACCTCTAAAATGCTCATCAAGGTTTTCATCAGGATACCTTACAATATTTTGTATTTCAGAATTCGGAAATACATTTACATAATAATTAATTGCTTCTTCACAATTATTATCACCAAACCATAGCGATGGTACTATTTTTTTCATTTTTCCTCCCTTTTTAATAAGTTTGTAATTTATTATACCAAAATATTTACAATTCAAACAAATTTAGAAATAGTTATTTTGTTAGTAATTGCTATCAATTATGCAAAATTGGATATATCTTTCGATAGGAACTCCGCCCTACAACACAATTGCTGCTGGGTCCCGAAAATCTTGTTGTGTTCATAATAAAAAAGACGTTTCAAATTCTACATTTAAGATATTTGAAACATCCTTAATATTTTACACTTTATTTTTTAATTTCTTCAGCAACTGCTTCTGCTGATAGTTTTCGCGCAGTTAATGCCCGTACATTGTTAGCACCTGTTAATGAATCATTTTTTATTTATTTGATTTATTTATTTTTCTTATTATTGTTGATTGATTTACTCCTAATTGATTAGCAGTTTTTCGGCTTGATTTCTCTTTTTTATAAACTCTGCCAATAAGAAATTTTTCAAACAGTTCCACTGCATCTTTCAATTTCTTACCTTCAATTTCATTAAGATTAAAATATTCATATGATTCAGCATTCAGTACAGGTGAGGAGGTTATGAATTCATCTAAGGCAAAAGGTGTATCTTCTATTTCTAAAACAGAATTTGAGCTCATCAATATTATTCTTTCAACAAAATTTTTCAATTCTCTAATATTTCCCGGCCATTCATATTCTATTAATTTGTCGTACACCTTCGCAGAAAACTTCTTTTCCCTCCCATATTTATTGCAATAATATTCAATAAAATAATCTGCTAATGGAATTATATCTTCTTTTCTTTCTCTTAGAGGAGGAATATTAATCGGAATTACATTCAATCTGTAGTAAAGATCCTTTCTGAATTTATTTTCATCTACAAGATTCTTCAAATTAGAATTAGTTGCTGCTATAAGTTTAAAATCTATATACTTTGGTCTAACAGAACCTACTCTCTTAACCATTTTAGTTTCTAAAATTCGAAGGAATTTTCCCTGAGTAGCTAACGGCAATGAATTTATCTCATCTAAAAAGAGAGTCCCTCCTTCTGCTATTTCTATAAGCCCTTCTTTTCCTGTATCCAATGCTCCTGTAAATGACCCCTTTACATAACCAAATAACTCGGCTTCTAAAAGAGTTTCAGGCAAAGATGCGCAATTAATACTAACCATCTCTTTTTCTTTTCTAGGACTCATTTCGTGAATATAATTTGCTATAACTTCTTTGCCGGTTCCAGATTCACCCTGTAAAAGTACAGTAGTATCATATGCTGCAATTTTTTCGGCTTCCATTAATAATTTTTTCATTTGACTGCTTTTAGATATAATATTCCCAGAAGCTTTTTTTACCTTATCTATATCATTATGCTTCATAACATAAACTTCATTATCAGTAAGTGTATCCTGATACAACCTATTTATTTTATCTATATCTCTTAAATGCCCCACAATATTTTTTACATTGCCTTTGCCATCAAAAATTGGTGATTGAGTAACAAGTAGTTTTTTTATTAAATTGTCTTTTTTCGTGATATACTGAATTACTGTTTTACTTTTCTTTTCTTCGAGAACTTCTAAATATAAGCACTTATCAATAATACCATCTGTGTATAATTGTTTAGAATTAAAGTTCATAAAATCATTTTTGGTATATCCCGTAATATCTATAATTGCTTGGTTTGCAAACAGGAAATTCCCTTCACTATCTAAAATATATATTGGGTCTAATAATGAATCTATAATATCTTCATAAATCTTTAGTTCCATATTGTATCCCTTCATATGTTTTTCTATTATTATATATTAATGATACTAATTTTTAAACAACAAATACAGACTATAGATATTAAATAAAACTTTTTATGGTGTATTTCAGGTCCCCGCCCACTTATCGGTGCACAGCCTAAAACACCCATATACGTTACAGTATAATCGCTGTAATTAAGGCCGCAAATAATGCTATCAAGCCTCCAAGTAATACAGTTACGAAAATATGACGATAAGCTTGTTTGTGATTCAGGCCGGTAAGTGCCAACAATGCAAGTACCGCACCGCTATGCGGCATAGCGCTTAAAGGTCCTGAAGCCATTGAAGCTATACGATGTATTAGTTCAGGATCAACCCCTTGGGCTAAATACGTTTTTGAGAAAGCCCCCATAACGATACCCAGGCTTCCCGATGATGAACCTGTAACAGCGGACATAAGACCTGAACTTACCGATAAACTAATTAATGGACTTCCCGGGATACTTAGAATCAACTTAGATATTATCTGGAATCCCGGAGCTGCTGCTATAACAATCCCAAAGCCGACTGCTGCGGCTGTTAAAAATGTTGGTGATACCGCACCTGAGGCTCCTGCATTGAGGGTAGCAGTGTGTTTTGAAATATACTTATTAAAAACTGCAGCAGCAATTATAATAGAGATTAACAGTGCTATAAGTATTATATTTGGTATCTTCATCGCACTGCCAAAAATAATTACAGTGATTAATACTAATAAAGGAAGTACACTTATTCCTACTGAAGGCAGATTATCAGTTTTGACATTTTGAGCATCTGCCTCTGAAACTATATAATGTTCATCAGCTTTCTTGGATTTTTTTAATTCGATATTCATATACCATAAAGAAAATACAATTACAACTACTGATCCAATAATGCCGATTAATGGAGCCGCCATTAAAGTAGTTCCTAAAGACGTGGTCGGAATGGCATTTTGAATTGAAGGTGTTCCAGGAGCCATGGTCATTGTGAATGTAGCCATGCCAGCAGTAAGTGGAATCATAATCAGATGCCAGGGAATGTCGAGCTCGCGAAAAAGCGGTCTTGACAATGGAATTATAGCGAACATTGCTACATATAGGCTAACACCGCCATAGGTCAGCAGGCTTGAGATAATAAGAATAGCAACCAACACTTTATACGGTTCGTCTGTGCCTGTTAGCTTCAGCGTTCCGTTTGCAATCGAACGTGCAGCACCGCTTTCTTCCATATATTTGGCTAAAATAGATCCTAATAAAAATATCAGAAAATAATTTTTAATGAATGACCCCACACCCTCCATATAGGAACTCGGCCCCGTGATTAATGCCGAAAATACATCCATTTGATTCGTAAGAATAACCAATAGCGCACATATTGGGCCTATAATCAAAATGCTGTACCCGCGAAGAGCCAAGAAAATTATTAATACCAACGCACCTAAAATGCCCGCAAGAAATATTAAATTCATTTATAAAAAACCTCCAAATTTAATTTTTAAATGTTTTTATGTTTTAAACTATTTTATTGGACCTAACCCAAATTTTCATTTTCTCGGCTTCTTTAATTAAATCTTCCCTAACAGCAGGATCTGCCAGACTTATTAACAATTCAGCCCTCTGCCAAGTTGATTTAGCTTTGAGATCTGCAGACCCATGCTCCGTTACAACATAATTGCAAATAGATCGAGGCACCGTTACAATGCTGCCACTTTTTAAACTAGGTACGATTTTAGATTTTAGATTTCCACTTTCATCTTTCAGATGTGATGCCATACAAATTATACCTTTTCCGCCTTTAGATCTAAATGCGGCATAGATATAATCAAGTTGCCCACCTGTACCAGAAATTTGGCGTACTCCATAAGATTCTGAAGAAACTTGTCCATATAAATCAACTTCGATAGCATTATTAATGGCTATTAGATTGTCATGCTTTGATGCAATAAATGGATCATTAACATAATCTACCTGATAGCTTGCACAAGCAGGATTCATATTTACAAAATCGTATAGCTTTTTTGTTCCCATTGCAAATGTATATGCAATTTTTCCTTTGTCAAAGTTTTTATATTTTCCAGTCATAACACCGGATTCATACATATCGACATAGGCATCTACAAGCATTTCAGTGTGACCTCCAAGGTCTTTAAGATCAGACTTGGCAATTAATTTTCCAACTTCATTAGGCATGGCACCAATGCCTAATTGTATAACCGATCTATCTCCAATTAATTTAAGAACATTCTCGGCTGCCTTTATGTCAATTTCGTTAGGTATTGGACTTTTTACTTCAATCATCGGTTCATTATTTGTTTCGATTATAAAATCTATATCAGAGATATGAACTGATTCATCGTTTCCTCCAAGACAAACAGGAACATTAGAATTAACCTCTACAATAACCTTCTTTGCTTTCTTAATAACACTGGCATGGATAGAGTTAGATATACTAAAATTAAAATATCCATGCTGGTCCATTGGAGCTACTTTAAGGGAAAAAACATCTGGTTCTAAATAACGTTCATATAACTTTGGGCATTCATGATATGTGAGGGGTATATAATAGCTCAAATTTTTATCATGTAGATTACGGCTCCCTCCACTAAAATGCCAGTCATTGAAAATAAAGTGTTCTTTATCAGGGTCACATTTTACTATTTCAGGAATCCCAGGGTAACATACTGCTACAACATTGACATTATTTAATTCTTCTTTTCTTTCAGCAAGGTATTTATCAAAATAAGCCGGAGCCATCATAAAATTTCCATAATGTATCCAATCCCCAGATTTTACAATCTTAACTGCCTCTTGAGGAGAAATTAGTTTTCTTTGATATTCTTGATTATAATTCATTAATTCACAACCTCTCAATATGAAAATCTACTTTACTTCCGGAAATACAAATGACTCTAATGGGCATGCTTCTATTGGTATCTCACGATTCTCTTTATTTTTTATCATCGCTACAACCTGATCATTAACTGGTGTTGCAACACCGTATTTTCTTCCGAGGCTGCATACTACACCATTAATTGCATCAATTTCAGTCTTTGTTTGTCCATTTCTTAAATCTTGAAGCATGCTTGCTATCAATTTTCTATGCGGCCCGTACAAAGCTTTAAACTTTTCAGCTATATTTTCAAAATCTTCTTTTTTAGCAAATTTAAATTGATATAAGTCAAACGCTCCAAAATACTCAACCTTTATACCTGCAGCATCTGCTACCTGCATACATTCGTTACCTATATGGATAATACATTTCATAGAAATTGGATTGTCAATTACATCTCCGAATGTTCCATTCATCACAGTTGACATTCCACTTCCTGTTGAATTAATAAATATCTTTGCCCATCTGATTCCCATTAAATTTTCTTCTATGGTTACCGGACACATTAATTCAAGAATTGATTTTACGGTATTTAATCTTTCAGTAACTCCACCTTTATATTCTCCTAAGTCAAAATGCAAGGCTTTTTCCTCTGTAGTTAATTCCGATATTCCCGGGCCCTTGAAAGTAGCTCCCCAGCCTACTGGAGCGCCTATTACTCTGTCTTCACCAATAACCTCAGCAATAGCCGGTTCGGGAACTCCATTTTGGAATGTAACAACTACTCCATCAGGGGCTAAATGTTCTTTAACCTGTTGTAATGCTATATCATTAAAAGTTTGTTTTACTAAATAAAATATAATGTCATATAATCCTTCCATTTTATCCGGAGTTATTGCTTTTACCGGAACAGTAAAATTGCGAGTGCCTATTACTGTAGCACCTTTTTCATTTAAAGCATCTACATGTTCCTTATATGAATCTATTAATACAATATCTTGACCGCTCCTGGCTATATGTGCTCCTAAAATTGTGCCTAAAGAACCGGCTCCCATTAATGCTAATCTCATGATTATCTCCCTCTGAATATTTATTATATTATTAAAAACATTATTTTTTTAAATCTAAAATTTCTCTGGCTTCTTCAGGTGTTGCTATATCAAAGTCGAATTCTTTCATTATTCTTGCCATCTTTTCAACTAACTGTGCATTGTTTTCCGCTATCTTACCTTTTCCTAACCATAAGTTATCTTCCATACCAACTCTCACATGTCCGCCTAACAATAAGTTTTGCATACAAATTGGGTATTCTTGTTTTCCTGCACCAAATGCTGACCATTCATACCCGCCAACACCGAAAACTCTATCAGCAGTATCTTTCATTGTTATTAAATCATATGGTGAAGCTCCTAATGCTCCATTTATCCCCAAAACAAACTGTAAATATGGTTTACCTTTAATAAGACCTGCATCCTTCATAAATTTTACATTATAAATATGTCCGGCATCATAGCATTCAAGTTCTGGTTTTGTATCATTTTCATTAAATATATTCAGCATTTTTTCCATATCAGCAAATGTATTGCTAAAAATGAACCCTTTTGTATTTTCTAGGTATGGTTTTTCCCAGTCATTTTTCCATTCTTTAATTTTTGCTGCTGCTGGAAACAAACCCCAGTTGATTGAGCCTGCATTCATAGAAGCTAATTCCGGCTTGAATCTTGGAACTACAGAACTTCTTTGTTCAACTGTCATTCCCGCTCCACCGCCTGTAGTTATACAAATGATAACATCCTTATTTACTTGTCTGATTTTGTCAATAATTTCTTGATAAATCTCTAAGTCAGATGACGGTTGTCCATTTACTGGATTTCTAGCATGAATATGAACGGAAGCAGCACCTGCATTAGCTGCATCTATAGCATTTTGTGCTATTTCCTCCACTTTGATTGGTAAAAATCGTGACATTGATGGCGTATGGATAGAGCCAGTAATTGCACAGTTAATAATTCTTTTATTCATTTTTAAACCTCCATATTTGTATTATTTTTTTCACATAATACGTACAGCAAAATCCATGCCACTGACATATTAATACTTAAAATTTTTATTAGTGTTGAATTTTCAAGATTTTTATTTATGTCAATATAAAATATAAAAGATGCTAATTTGCATCAGATGTAAATTAGCATCTTTTATTAGAGTCAAGAGATGCAACTTTGCATTCAAAATAAAAATCCCGAATTTCAAAAAATCGGGATTTTTATTTAATTATCTAGCTTTAAATTTCACTAAATAATTTCATATTCTTTCAATAATTTCTCAATATCTGTTCCTGCTATCTGTTTCAAAATTTTACGTTTTGTCAACGGCGGTAAATTAATTTCCGGTTTATCTCCATCTAACAAGCACTTACCTGCATTTAATAAATAGCGGATATCATATCTTGAAGAATATACCTCTGGAACTCCTTTTTCAACTCCAGTTAAAACATATACTGCTTCCATAGCTGTACGTCCTGAATATTCTATAGTAAATACTGTGTCACGTCCCGGATCATCCAATGTTTCAGCAAATTGTCCAAGAAAAGCAAAGTTTATTGCATTCTTCGGTACAACATATGGACGGTCTCCAAATTCACGAACCATAAATTGAGATGTAATAAACGGCATCATAACAGGAATTGCAGTGCATGATCCCGCTAATTCTTCGATTTGATCTGCAGGAACGCCTATATGATATAACCATTCTTTTGTGATTTCCTTACCAGTACAATCTCTCATAGGTTTTTTAATATAATCCCCAGGAACATCTGAAAACAAACCATATACCCAAACAACAACGTCTTTTTCAGGTTGCCCATAATATTGTTCCTGGCGATTTATTGTCCAACTCATCAACCATGAAGAATCAATGGCAGTTACTATGCCGCCTGTAACGGTACCTCCGCCATATGGTGAACGTTTTGTAATCTTTTCAATGTACTTAGGGACACGTTCATCATGGCAGGTTACTGTACAAGACTCCCAACTGGATTTTTCCGGGTCTGTAGAGAATTTATCCGGATTTCCAAATTCATCTGACTGAGCCGATATATTTCTCCATAACCTCCAACACCCCTCCGGCTCTTTATTAAATGGCGCAGGAGTATTATCATCACCATATCCGGAGCCTTCAGTCATAGAACCATTAGTAATAAATACTAAGTCATTTTCTGTTAAATCAATCGAAACATCTTTTCCATTTCTATCTTTTGCAACTATTCTCTTTGCAACCTTTTTATCATCTGAAACTGAGAACTCAACATTATCGACAGTGATTCCGTATTCAAATTTAGCACCATTGTCTTCCAAATATTTAATCATTGGCTTTACGAATGAAGTGTACTGATCATGTCGTGAAAACTGTAAAGCTGAAAGATCTGGTAAGCCTCCGACATGATGGATGAAGCGATTCATATATAGTTTCATCTCTAAAGCACTATGCCAATTTTCAAAAGCAAACATTGTTCTCCAATATGTCCAGAAATCACTATTTAAAAGTTCCTTGGAAAAAATATCTTCAATAGATTTGTTTTGAAGTTCTTCATCTGACATATTTACAAAAGCAGCTAATTCTTTTGCCAAATCTTGACCTAAATTAAATTTTCCATTGTCATATCGTTCACCTTGGTTTTTAGTAATACGGCAATTACTAAAGTTCGGATCATCGTAGTTTGTATAATAAAAATGATCTAACACAGTCATATTAGGATTTTCTGTAGATGGCAACGAACTGAACAAGTTCCATAAAACTTCAAAATGATGTCCCATTTCACGTCCGCCACGTGCCACATAGCCAGCATTCTGACGAACTGCACCATCCAAAGATCCACCGGGAATATCTAATTGCTCTAAAAAAGTAATCTTGCTGCCATCCATGTGAGCATCACGAATTAAAAAGCACCCGGCAGCCAAGGCACCAATTCCAGTACCAATTAAATACGCCTTTTTATCTTCAATTCCTTTAGGCTTTCTTGCATTCACCAACGTATGGTAAGTTCCATTTGTAAGTGTAAGTCTATCATCATGTGTCTTTAATTTCATTGTATCTCCTTCTTTCTTAATTTTTTAATATTCTCCTAAATTCTACTATATAGGAGTTCTTCTCCGCTCCATTAGCATGCAAATATGGTGCAGTGAATAATAAGTTTCCTTTTAATTTTTGAATACCTATTATCCATATGATTTGTATAAATCTATAATATAATTTTTTTATATCTTTTTCATTAGATAAACAAACTGCCGTGTTCGAAATTCGAACACGGCAGTTAATATGTCTGATTTTTAGGCATTAAAGCCCAAATGTCTGATAATAAAAAATGTCTATTGATTTACTTGGTATCATTTAAACCGGCGCTTCTTTTAAGGGATAATTCGATATTTCCATCAAAGAGCTCCCCGATTCGCCTGATGATAGTATCAGGGTCTTCCTTCATTCCGGGAGCAATCCAGCGCAGCACCATTTCAGTGAGGGCGCACTGATAAAAAGAAGCAATCAGTTTTTTGTCTCCTGAAGATGCCGGGATACTATTGCTTACTTTCTCAACATACCGCATCATGACATTTCCTGATACATTGTATATATAGTTTACTAATTCTTCTCTCTGCATTGAATTATATACATGATAAATGGCTGTTCTGTTTTCTAAAGCAAACTTAGCCGCAGCAATAAAGCTCTCTTCCCATGAGAGAGTGTCATTATATTCATTAATGACTGTCTGAAGTTCTGTTTGGAATATCTCCGACAGAAGTACATATATATCTGTGTAGTAATAATAAAAGGTATTTCTATTGATATCGCATGCTGCAGCAATATCCTTAACTGTGATTTTGTTAAGCGGATGTTCATTGAGCATTTCTATGAATGCCTTACGAATCATTTTTTTAGTATATTGCGGTGCCAAGCTGTCACCTCCTTAACCCTTATCTGCATTCAAATATTAATAAAAATGCAAGCAACTTTTTATTGAAAATAGCTTACGATTTATATGATGAAACGGCAACTCCCTGCAGAAAAAAACTCTGCAAGGGGGTTGCCGCTTTTCTAATTAAACTCTCATTTCTAAAAGTTTATTTTTCAATTCTGTTTCGATTCGGCTCAACTCAATTTCTGCTTCCTTCCTTTTCTGACGGCCTTCTGTCTGAATACGCATTACCTCATCCAGCGTCGAAATCAATGATTCATTGGTGATACGAAGTGTCTCAATATCTACAATTCCCCGCTCTGATTCTTTAGCTGTATCTATCGTTGCCGTTTTAAGTATTTCTGCATTTTTTCTTAATAACTCATTAGTCATATCCGTCACTTCTCTCTGAGCTTTTGCAGCCTGGCCTGAATGTGTAACTCCCAGGGCTAAAACCATCTGACCTTTCCAAAGAGGAATTGTGTTGACAATTGTGGACTGAATTTTCTCAGCCATGATTGTATCATTTCCCTGAACCAGGCGGATCTGTGGCGCCATTTGAATTGATATCATTCTGGTCAACTCCAAATCATGAATCTTCTTTTCAAAACGGTTACATATAGCAATCAAATCATTAACAGCCTGTGCATCCTCCGGCAGACCGCTGGCAGCTGATTTTTCCATCAGCACAGGTAATTCTTCCTTCTGAACTTTATCCAGTTTCTTTTTACCAGCAAGTATATACATAGAAAGCTCTTTAAAATATGTTTTATTAAGATCATACATTTTATCAAGCATTGCTATGTCTTTCAGAAGCTGCATCTGATTTGCCTCCAAAGACTCGCAGATTTTATTTATATTTACTTCTGCCTTATCATATTTAGCCTTCATTGCTGTAAGTTTATTTGATGATTTTTTGAAGAACCCCAAAAATCCTTTTTCTTCTTCATCTGCATCAAAGCTTTTTAATTCTGTTACAACGCTTGAAAGCATTTCGCCTATTTCACCCAGGTCTTTGGTTTTTACATTGTTTAGTGCAGACTCTGAAAAATCTGCTATTTTCTTTTGAGCTCCTACACCATATTGAAGAATCTGATTAGATTTTGTTAGGTCAATTTGATTTACAAAATCATCAATCATCTTTTTCTCTTCCGATGTCAGTGTACTTTCATCAAATACCGGTTTTTCAATCTGATTGTTGTCCTTTTTTGCTATCTCGCTGTATGATTCCCCCCTAGCTGAAGTTTCATCACCAAAAGGCTCAAGAATTAATTTAGGTACCTCATTATTCATTGTTTTCTTCCCCTATAATTTATTTTATATTCTTTTTCGCTAATCCTTCCTGCGCAAGCATAGTCTCCAATACAGATATATCCGTAGATACATCCATTGCTGCATCCTGGAACAGATCATCCAACAAATTTTCAAATGCAAGATTAATTGTATCCATGGTATCTTCTATCTCTTTCTTGGCAGTTGATATATTTTCGCCTCTGATAGGCTGATAGTCAAATTCTCTGTACGCATCCAGCAATTTTAATGTTGTTGGTAAAAAATATTCCGTAAATTTCTTTATTTCAGGAAATTTTTCAGGATGAGCCTCTACATAATCAAAAATTTTTCCCGTTACTTCTTCGAGTCTGTCTAATTTACGGGAGATTTCTTCTCCTGGTATTTCAATATTTGCATTTTTGATTTTCTGAACATACTGCCGTCCTTCATCAATTGCTTTTCTGATTTCAGGCTCCATTGCATCTTTCTTATTATCTTTATCTTTCTGGGCCTGTTCCTGTCGCAATGTATCTTCTTTATTCTTTGCCTGTTCCTCCATTTCCCTCATTCTCATATTTTCCTGCAATCTGAGATACTGTTCATAGCTTTCGTTGTTCAACATAAAACAGGTCTTTTTTTCATCAATATGTCCTTCAGGGAACATTCCTATATCAATCATTTTCTGCAAATCTTTAGCTATATATTTGCTGCTTCGTCCTGTACCAGAAGAAAAATCCTTAATCATAAAGTATTTGAGATCATGCATCTGTGCTATATACTTCTGGAACCTCTTTAATCTCTTCCGGATCCTGCCTCCACTCAATAATAAAGCCATGCTCGCCACAAAGCATGGAAGCAGTATAAAGGTTATGATATCATACATAATTCTGATTCCAAGCTTATATCCTGTTATTGCTAATACGATTGATGCAATTAGAAACATAATACTTCCGATTGAACCAAATACAGTAAGCAATATGCTTGAAACCTTTCCAACCGGAACGGTAATTTTATCCGACTTTGAAGCTGGTTTATTTTTTTTATATCCCATCTGATCATTATTAAAATTCCATGTTTCTGAATATCTGTCATGACTATACTGATAATCATCAAACTTCCACGACTGATTATTCCATGTCTGATGATTGGAATGCTTTCCTGCAATTGATCTTCTGACCTCATCAAGTGCACCGTTAACAACATTTCTGACATCACGGTTCAGTCTGTTGAAATCCCTATTGTTCACCGCATCCTGAACAATATTGCGTATTTCATCGCCTAAATTTAAACCTCCACGGTTATTCATATATGCCTCCAAGCTTTTACCTTTTGAATAGGGCTTCCTTCATTTAGCTAAATAATAAAATGTTCAATCACTTTCTAATTGAATATTCTAAAAAATCCATTTGTTTTATTTGATAAATTATACCATATCTGATTTTTGAAATCAATATTATTGAGAGGGTGTCTTTATTTGTATATATCTGTTTCAGATTATCATTTGATTAAATAGTTTCTACTCTTTGTAAAATAATATCCGTACAGTAGCTTTCAAAATAACGTCTATGAATTTTAAATAAGGTATTTTTACATATTCTCTAATTTCTCAATATTTTCCGAATTAAGCTTTCATATAAAAATAAGGCTAAGCTAAAACTACTTCTTAGCCAGCCTTAATACTTTAAGCTTGATATCCCTCACTGCCCCAACATTCGAATTAATTTTTATAGTATCGACATTATTACATTAATAAATAAACTTATTTGCTTTTTAATTTTTCATCAATAATTTCATTATCCAGTGGAGACTTGCATACAGCCTGGTTTTTAAATTCTGTTACAGCCTTTCTGACTCTATTGAAGGATGCTAATGTCCCCGGTCCGGCAATACATCCGCCTGCGCATGCCATACCTTCAAGCAGGCACCCATTCTTTTTTCCTGCCTTTGCCAGCCTCATAAGCTTTACACATTCATGCAAGGTAGATGCACCCTCAACATTTATTTCCTTTGAAGGATCCAGTGATAAAGCAGTCTTCTTCACTGCTTCAGCTACTCCACCTGCTATAGCGTAACCTCTCCCTAGTGAAGAAGCATCCTGTATTTCTTTTGATACCTCAATTTCCGATAATTCTATTCCTTTGGCAACAAACATACCCATAAGTTCCTCAAAGGTTATTACAAAATGCACATAATCCTTTACATCTTCTCTTAATGCTTCTAATTTCTTAGAAATACAAGGTCCTATAAAGGTTATCTTTGCATCCGGGTCCTTTTTCTTAATATATTTTGCAGTCTCAACCATTGGAGAAGAAGAATCTGATATATATTCATATTGATCTGGAAATAGCTTTTTAACCATTATTGTCCAGGAATTACAGCAGCTTGTTCCCATATAAGGAATTTCATCCGGTACCTTTTTTAGAAATTCTTTTGCTTCACGTAAAGTTGTAATATCTGCTCCTAAGCTTACCTCGACAACATCTTCAAACCCAAGCTGTTTTATGCCCTCAAATATTTGAACAGGAGAAGCTAACGGTCCAAACTGTCCTAAAAATGATGGGGCTATTATAGCATACATATGATTATTGGTTTTTAGCGCTTTAATAAGCTGATATATTTGAGACTTATCCGAAATCGCTCCATAAGGACACTGAACAATGCAATTCCCGCAGGATACGCATCTATCCATGTTTATCTGGGCTCTTCCTAAATAATCACTTTCTATTGCATTAACGCCACATGCAGCAGCACAAGGCCTTTCATATTGCACAATTGCGCTATATGGACAGGTTTCCTTACATCTGCCGCATTTGATGCATTTATCCTGATCAATGATTGCCCTGTTCTTTCCTATGGAAACCGCATTTGTCGGGCACACATTTGTACAGGGATGAGCCAAGCACTTTCTGCAATTGTCTGTTACATACAATGCCTTAGTTGGACATGCTTCGCATGCAAAAGTAATGACATTTATCAAAGGCTCAATAAATTGAGTTTCATTTACATCTACTTCAGAAATTCCGTCTGTAACACGATTATACTCAATTGGTTTTCTTGCATTTAATCCTATTGTAAGTCTTAGACGTTCATCTACTATTGCTCTTTCTCTAAATATGCTGTCTCTGTAAGTAGCTACTTCTCCGGGTAATATCTCAAAAGATGATTTCTCTAATTCGCTTAAATCAGCGCCGTCATAAGCCATTTTCGCGATTTTCGCAAATACCTGCCTCCTTATTTTTATAAGATCAACATAACTTTCCTTCATTTAATTCTTCCTCCATGGTTCTTATGTCATTTTCTGATTGTGTTAATAATTTTCTCCATTACAGTCTGGCTAGTAGCATTATACATAGGCTCGTCATCTATAACTACTACAGGTGCCACATTTTTATCGGTATCTTTGCAAAATCCTAAACATTTTATTGCTTCTACTTCCAGTTCTTCATCATTATAATTGTCCGGATCTTCACTGATAATATCCTTTAAGTCATCAATCTGGTCTAAAATACTCATTGAACCTAACAATGTACAGCTTGAACCTACACAGACTTTTACCTTCATTATATTCCTCCAATTATTCTTGTTTTATCTTTTTTATCTATATTATATAATATTGAAACATACATTACTATAAAAAAGTTAATAATACTCATATTATTAATCCCTTTTATAGTAATTATTAATATATTTTCCAACTTAGCAGCTCACCGCGGTGAAATTGCTCAGGAGACAACAACTAATTACTACATGAATATAATAATTATTCATGCATATTTACTTAACATTAATTAAATCAGATAGAAAAATAAAGTGAATTCATGAGATAATTCTGTACGTATTTTTCAGTCAATTTCTTAAGATAATTTTTTACAGTATTAATCCCTGTCTTTTGATTCTGATAGTTCTCTAAATATTTGAAAAAATTTATTTTTTCTTTTTCTGTTGCATAATTTTCAAAATAACTCCATATATGCAATGCAGCATTTACAAAGCTGCCAGAGTCACCTTCACTTTTAAGACCTCTTTCCAGAAGGTTATAAAAGGCAATTGCAGAAAAGTTCTGTTTATCTTTTAAAAGTTCTATTATTTCTTGATATATAGCATTTGATCTTTCTAGTATTGTGTACTTGTACTTGCTCCATTCCTTTTCTAATACATTGATATTCAATTTTTTAGTTGTGCAATTTATGCATTTGACACAGGAAAGGTTTTTATCCTTAACCTCAAGCATGATGTCAATATCATTTCTGCCGAGCAATTCATAAAATCTCATGAATTGATTAATACTTATAAAATCTGAATGAGAACCTTTCTTTTTTTGTTCAGCCTGCTGAGAATAATGTATTTTTTGATTTCCATCTTCATTTTTCCATGTCGCTTTGCACTGCTCAATCCAATATGCATGGCTCATTTTTTGTTTTGGATAATTTATTTGGTGGTGCAGATTATCAAATATAACTGGAATACTAAGCTTGAGCCCAATATCAAGAACTTCTTCGATATTATATATTTTATCATCATTTTCTATTACCAGACGCTTTTTAACATTATCCGGAAGCAGTTTGTAATTTTCAGCGAATCGTTCAACTGACAGCCTTTTGTTATCATAAGCACCGCCAATATGAAGCACAACCTTATGCTGTGAATTTACACCAAGACTATCAAGGATTCTGGTATGATACACTAATTCCTCAACAGCCTTTATGGCAACATCCTTATTGTTGGAATTCAAAACAGTATACTGCCCCGGATGCAAGGATACTCGCATGCTGCTTTTTTTAATCTTATTTCCTATGCAACGTATTTCCTCAGAAAAAGTTTCCCACCATTTTATCTTGTTAACTTCGCTGGAGCCAAATGGTATCAGATCCGAACTAATCCTGAAAAGTTTTATGTTGTTTTCAATGTTATAATCGATCATGGTATTCAGGGAATTGATATTGTGCCTGATCAATTCAGTCAGCTTCTCGCTGCTTGCATTTTTTAATGTACAGCTCTTCATATCTGCATTTGCAGCTCCGATTAATTTGCATGCGTAGCCTATTCTCATAATACATCCAGCCTTATATAATATCGTACATATTGTCTTAGCATCTGCGTAATCTGTTCCAGATACAAACTTACTATAGTGATTGTCAGAAATACTTAATTTTTCTATCTATATTTTATCATATATTCTGGTCTTTATTTAGGAAAGTTTTTGATTTATCAGCTCTGATTACCATGAAATATTTTTACATAAAATGAAAAAGCAATCCTCGTACTTAAAACTTGCTAATTGGAAATTTATATGCTATTATAGGATAGAATCGGACGGTTAGCTCAGCTGGTCAGAGCGCCACGTTGACATCGTGGAGGTCGTTGGTTCGATCCCAATATCGTCCATCAAAACAAGAGAACCCAAACCCTTATATGTAGAAGGTTTGGGTTCTTTCATTTTTTGCTATGCTGTATGAATAATCAAGGGGGTTCTTTCATTACTTTTTCTCTGAGTATTTTCTCAGTTTTAAAAGCTAACCTCTACTATGAATACATATAAATTATTTCTACAGCATCATTTTATTAGAAACTTTCTATCATTCCACTAAATCTGATTATTTAAGCATTGCGCTGTTATTTAAAATTTGTATGTTATATAAAAACAGTACATCCTGATCTTGTGAGAAGTCTATATAGTTTTCTAATAAGTCGGTTGATATATATCGCAAATCAACTAAAGTAATTTTGGAGTATCCTTCAAGCATCAGCGGAGCTATACTACTTCCGAAGGAGTCACGAAATAACAGCAATTCTTTATTATTTTTACAGTTTTCATTATAAATGGTAATCAAGGGCTTAGCCCCGGATAAAAATACATCATAGGAATCCATTCCATTAAATAAATCTTCAGCATATACCTTGCTGAAGGAATTTAACTGATAATCATAAACAAAAGCATTTTCGATTATTCCATTTGTCAAATAAAACATAGTGTCCGGCTCTAATTTAAGAGCTGCGTGTCCATAATAAGAACCATAAAACGGATATAGCCTATGCTCAATATATTTTGCGTTGGAGGCTTTTGCACTGTTTCCTAATTCTTTCAGCAGCAAATCAGCAATTTTAATAATTTTTTCTTGTCTCCAATGAATGTCCGTCTTGTAGTAATCCTCTATGTTTAAGGCTTCAAACAAATTGATATATTTCATATCTCGGGTGTTTTGTTCCATAATTTCTGTCATTCTGTCATAATTTATTGTCAGATAGCCATTTTGAACAGCAATAAAATAGCTCTTATCCGGGATTATTGAATAATTTACATTTTTACCCTCAAGATACTTTTCATATATTTCATTAAGTTTTTCAGCAGCATTAAATATAGATTTCTCATCTAATTTATATTGCATTTTTTCAATTATTCCATTTATTATATAAATATTGTTATTGTCCTTTTGATTAAACAATTTATACTTACCCAGAGCCTTTAGCCCTCTGAAATTATCTCGGAATACAAACTGATCTAAAGAATACTTTTCGAATTCATCAACCAATTCTCCCTTTAGAAGTTTATCTGCAGAAAAATGGGGGATTGTAATAAGCTTACGCCTTTCACTGTAGGAAAATTCACTATCCGGTGTTACAACATTGGCTAACATCAAACCCCAGATTATAATTATAAAACTAACAGATACTACTATATTTTTTATATTATTTTTCATACTAACCTCAATTAAAACCTGAAATATAAAAATGGATTAAAAGAGCCATCAACTAAATAACCGGTAATTAATAACAGCAATAATATCAGAACGACAGGTTCTAAAAAATTTAAAATATATTCACCTTTTTTATAGCTTTTTATCTTATTTATTACTTTAACAGTTAATGGAGTTGATCCTAAAACAGCTATAATCAGTGTAACTCCATAGCTGCTTAAATAATAATCCGTTTCCGCATTTGAGAAGGGTATTTTCAAAACGCCAAACATCCCCTTAATATATTCAATACACTCAACCATATTATTAGTATTAAATATCACAAAACTGATTGCCACAAAAAATAGTGTGTATATATGCCCTACAATAGACGGTAATTTATTCAGAATTGAATTAAGAATAAACTTTTCCAGAACTAATAAAGTTCCAAAATATAATCCCCATATAATAAAGTTCCAATTAGCGCCATGCCAAAGCCCTGTTAAAAACCATACAACAAAAATATTTCTGATCCATTTAGCTGTACCTACACGATTTCCGCCCATAGGTATATACAAATAATCTCTGAACCATGTGCCAAGGGATATGTGCCACCTTCTCCAAAATTCAGAAATACTTTTGGAAATGTAGGGATAATTAAAGTTTTCAAGAAAATGAAAACCAAAAATACTTCCTAATCCTATAGCCATATCACTGTAGCCTGAAAAGTCATAATAAATTTGAAACATAAAAGATATGGCAGCAATCCAATAAAATAATACAGTGCTTTCATCTAAGTTCAGAAAGATTTGCCCCAGTTCTCCTAATGTGTTGGCAATCAGCACCTTTTTAGACAGTCCTACAATAAATCTATTAACACCATAGGCAAAATCTGCAGCTGTATGTTTTCGCTGTGATAACTCCTGTTCAACCGTAGTATATCTTACTATAGGTCCTGCTATAAGCTGTGGAAACAATGATACATATGCAGCAAAGCTGAAGAAGTTTTTATTTACCTTTGCATTGCCGTTGTAAACGTCTATAGTATAGGATAAAATCTGAAAAGTATAAAAACTAATCCCAATAGGCAACACTACTTTTAAAGAACTTATTTTTAAATTGAATAACCAATTTATATTTTCAATTAAAAAGTCTGCATACTTGAAATATAATAAAATACCCAGACTAAAAATAATTGAGCAGATAAGCGGTAATTTCGCATATCTGCTCTTTCTTGATTTATCAATCCACAATCCATGAAGAAAACCTGATAAAGATGATATTATCATCAAAATTGAATATATAGGCTCACCATAAAAGTAGAAAAACAAACTAGAAACAAGTAAAATAAAATTCTTGAACTTAAAGGGCACCAAAAAGTATAGCATTAAAACTATCGGTAAAAAGCAGTAAATAAAGCTGATACTTGAGAATAACATTTTATTTTTCCTTTAATTGAAGAAACGCATCATGCAGAGCATTTCCACCGTCATTACTCATTATCAGAATTACTACATCGCCAATATTGTCAACTATAACATTTTCAGGGTCTACCCCTACACATATCCATTTCCTGGGATCCACATTTTCTTTAATGTCTGTTTTTATCTTTTCAATATCTGCACCTTCCTTAACTTTCACTAAACATAAAGAGTACGCAGAAGAAGACATCATAGGCTCTGAAGCAATTGCTGTTTCAAATTCTATATCTTCCTTACCGAGAAAATAACCTGCATTTTCTGCTGTAATTTCTGTTGTTTGTAATCCATTTTCAATATAATCCTTAAATGAATCATCAATATCGGCTGTTTCATATATCTTATCTAAGATACTCTCAAGACTTCCCTCAAGATTGTTATTTTTAATTGGATTTGTATCCACATCTTTTGATTGACATGCAGTAAAACTAATTACCAGGATTAATGTCAATAATATTAAATGTAATTTTTTCATAAAATTCTCCTTTTTTATAATCATGCATGCATTTCATAATATATTAGACGGGTAAAATACCAATAAGGTTCCATAATATCTTTTATAAAAAATTTCCAAATTAAAATGCATCAGTTTATTTTAAATTACTGATGCATTATTTAACTATTTATATCTTTTATTAGTAGTGTTAGTTACTTCAAATACTGCTCTGTCAGTTCATTTAATCTTTCGTAATCAACTAAAAAATATGCCATGCCTTCGCCACTAGTAATCTCTCCCGGCATTTCAAAGGTTTTAACATCATTAAATTCTGCATCCTTCCAAATATCTATGTATTCGGGAATCATTGAGGCAGGAAAATTTGTTTCAACATTTTTCAAAATAGCACCGTATATTCGTATTATATCTGAAATACCTCCATTACTGACCTTTTGTTTTATCAACTCACGCATAAAACTTTGCTGGGTAAGGTCTCTTGCAAGGTGTGAATCACCCAAATAGCTTTCTGACTTTCCCTTGCGGAAACGAAGTAACTGCTCTGCCTTGTTTCCGTCCAACATTTGTACCCCCTTTTCCAGTGATATGTGTAAGTTCTGGTATGAATCCTCGTATTCCATTTTAAATGGCACCTTGTACTCCACCCCTCCTAAAATATCTATGATATTTCTTAAGCCTTCCGTACTAAGCTTTACATAGTAGTCAACAGGAATTTTAAGGTTGTTTTGTATCGCATCAAGCACAGATTCCTCATTATCTAGAACAAACATATCTCCTATAAGGTTTCGTATATCATTGTCATTTCCAATCTTTGTATGCCGCGGAATTGTAAGTATTGAAATACTCTTATCGGCATTGTCAAAGGAAAACAGCATTATCGTATCTGCGCTTCTTTGGTTTACATCCCCTCCGATTAAAAGTATGTTTGTTTTGTCCTTTATGGGTTTATCCACAGGAGCTATATTTTCGGAATTTAATATTCCACTTGACATCAAAGCTGATGTAAGTATCGTTACTGCCGCTATAACCGAAACTGCCATTATAGTTTTACTCTTTTTAGTTGCTGTCTTAATCATGCTGAATCTCCTGATAATCTGATCCTTATCCTTTGCCATGGCTGTGGTAAATATCTGTTCCTTTACATTATTCAAAGATATAAAGTTTAAAATTGTACTCATATATCCATTTTTTTCTTCCTTATCCATATTGCTTGTAACCACAAGGTCACAAGATATTTCACATTCCTCGTTTATTTGCCTTACAACCAAATGCACGAGAGGATTAAACCAGTGAATGGAGCTGACAAAAAGCGCAAACCATTTATACCATAGGTCGCGTCGTTTCAAGTGCGTAAGCTCATGCATGAGAATATAGCGAAATTCTTTTTCACTGAGTACATTATTAGGAAGCCACATTGTTGAACGAAATACCCCTGACATCATGGGAGCATCAATACAGTCAGTTACACGTACACATACTTTATTTTTCATTTCCTTTTCCTTTAAAGCTGCCGCCATTTCAGGGCATGAAATCTGAACAGAATTTCTGCTGAGCATTTTAATAAATAGATCATACTTGGCTAATCCCGTCATAAAAAATAAAATCACACCCACTATCCATGTGTAAATGAATAAATTATACCGACCCATATAAAGATTTCTCATTGTGACCGGCTCAGTATCCTGTACAGTGCCAGTCTGCATTTACTGTATATTTGAAATTCCGGTAACTTCTTGCTCCATAACGTATGCATCATTGTCCTGTGCATGCTGACCGTCAAATGTTTCCCCGGGAGCTTGCACAGTTTCATCTGGAAGCTCAATTCTTACAGGCAGCACCATAACAATTAAGACTACAAGCCATATATAGTATTGCCAATGACTTCCGAACACTCTTTTAGTAATGGGCTTCAGCACAAGCAAAACAAATATCAATACGCTGCCTACCGAAGACATAAGTAATACGGTTGTAAAAACTTGCACCATCATAGTTACTCCTCCAATTCAAAGAGTTTTCTTATCTCTTCTATATCATCATCTGACATCTGCTTGCTCTCAAAAAGCGATGCCACAAGGTTTTTTACCGAACCGTTGTACAAATTGCTGATGAAGTTTTTAGTTTCATATGCCTTATATTCCTTTTCATCAACAGCAGGGGTATAGTAGAAAAATCTCCCCCGTCTTTCATATGTAACCGTACCCTTGTCTGCCATCCTTGAAAAAAGCGTTGCGATTGTTGAGTATTTCCATTTCTTACTTTTTAGCGCATCTGAAACTTGATGTGCGGTCATAGGCTCCTTGGTTTTCCAAAGCACATTCATAATTTCCAGCTCTGCTTCAGTAATATTAATTTTATCTTTTTCCATAAATACCTCCAAATTTAAATCTACAGCTGTAGATTTAATTACAGTCTACGCTTGTAGATTTAATTTGTCAAGAGATTAATTTTTTCTTATTAATATTATTGTTCTTTTTTCCTTCGGCAGAGCCGTGAGTATATCCTATAACATCAAAGTTTTTAGATAATTCATCCACGAATTCTTGATAATAATCACATTTACTTCTAATACATGAGGACAGATGAATAGTATCCACATTTGCCTTTTTAAATTTTTCAATTTTAGTTAAAAGACCTTCCACAGGAGATTCATCACAACCATTGCAGTTGTTGAATGATACCAGCTTATAATCTGATTCAGCATAGCTGCTAAAAGAGTCTGCATTATCATTGAATGCTCTCATACATCCATTTGCTGTGCATTTTTTTGAAACATTCCCACAAACATAAATACCTATTCTTTTCAAATCATATACCTCTCTTATTAAAATTGTCCGTATTTTAGTTGTCTGTCATACTTATAAAAATAACAATTTATTACCATCCGGATCTGTAAGTATCATTTCTTGACCACCCCAAACAGCTGTGACAGGTGGATCACATTCAATACCCGCTGTTTTGAATTGGTGATAAACTTCTTCCAATCTACCATCAGTTCCAAATACAAAAGCGTTCTTCTCAACCACTTCATCACCATCTTGTCTGCGCCAAATCCAAATCATAGGCTCATCTTTATCATCTTGTAATGCAAAGGTCGCTCCATACCATTGGTCGTCTGGTTCACATTCCTCCAACACTCTAAAACCGAGTTTTTTATAAAACTCAAAAGTTTTTTCTGGATTGTTACTACTAATGTTTATGCCTCTAAATTTAAATTTCATAGCTCACCTATCCTTTTATTTTTATTTTTTATAAATCCTACACAAACAAGCACCAATTCACACCAAATTTGTCAGTTAATCCAAACATGCATTTACTAAAAAGCATTCCCCTAATGGGTATAAAATTTCCGCTCCTACTTTTAATAACCTCATATCAAATACCTAGACGGCACGAACGTTAGGTTTTTTCTTTATTAAAATAAGCTTTTTTATATCTTCAACAGATAAATTACTATTATAGTCTAAATATAACCATTTACCATCATGGTACTGGTGCGTATTATCATAAAAATCATTTACGTATTGAGAAAACTCCTGTCTTGAATTTTCAAATTTTTCCCGTTCTGCCTTTCCAAATATTATCAAAATCTGCAAACCTAGTTCTCGTGGATATAGTGCGCAGAGAGTTTTACCACTTTTACGATATTTGAGCTCGTAAACACCTGTTTTTCCTCCTTTATCCCACATAAATTCAACATTGTAATTTTTCTCGATAAAACTATTAATTTCAGCCCATGCTTTGAACTTCTTTTCACCCAGCATTTTTTGCAGTTCTTCTTTTGTCGGTATTTTTTCTAACATCTTAATCTACCTCCATGTCTTATCTATTTTATCAAATCGAATATGACAGCAGTATGTCATGTTTGACATAAGCACAACATGCATGAAGCATACAAGATACCCCCGTAAAAGTCGGGGGTATTGAATATTTTCATTACTATCTTACAAAAAATACGCAGGTAATATAAACAGTTTTACCTATTTCCCTCGCATGCTTTGAATATCGACCCAACTCTATCATTTAAATCAAAGTATCCTGTGTCCATTAATATTGTTGGTTTCACTTTAAGCGCATCAGGCTTCCCGTTTTCTAAACAGTCTTCGTTTGCATATACGGCAACAATTTCACCAAGAAACATCGTAAAATCAAATATGGGTATGGTTTGTATTACCTTGCAAAGATAATTTACAGGGCATTCTTTTATCATTGGCGCATTTCCGGCTTCATCGTAAAATGATTCAAAAACTTCTGATTTGTCAACTTTGTCACCAGAAACAGTCCCACAATAATCTGTTTTTTCAACAGCCTCAGATGATGGTATATTTACAGTAAAATATCCGTTCTCCAATACTCCGGCAGTTGTATGGTGAGAATTTTTCAATGAAATATAAAGCACTGGTTTTTGACTTACAACTCCGTATGCTCCAATAGTTGCATAGTTCGGCTTTCCATTAACAGTCGCACCTGCTAAAACTGTAATATATGGGCCAAATGGTATATTTGCTATCTTCTTCTTGTTCATAATTTTCTCCTCTAAAATCTTTATTTGTCGCGACGGAAAAATTATATGATAAAAGCAAATAAATTACTAGACTTTTTCTTTTCTATAAGCTATCATATAGATAGAGTACGCCCCTAACGATATGCTTTATTATTTAAGCAGCAGGTGGATTTTTCTTATATCAAACTTATGAAAACTATCACTCTTGTGCTATATAGAATGGTCCCACGTTTAAGGTTCCAGTATTCATCTGAATCTCTCAATATGATTGGCTATAATCTTGTTTATTATCTGCTTTTCGCTGTTGCTTAAAAAGATACATCTGCTTATCCGCTTCATCTTTTACGGCATTTATACTATCACCCTTGTGAAATGGAGCATAGCCAACTGAAACAAAAGGAAGTTCTTTTACTTTCCCTCGCTTTGCTTCAATCCTGCTGCAAAACTCACTATTCATCATCCCTATATTGTGCGCATCCCAAAGGAGAACGCAAAATTCGTCACCACCTATACGATAGCAAAATCCGTGTTTTCCGTATACTTCCCTTATACACTCTGCTACACAGATCAGACATTTATCTCCAATTAAATGGCCATAGGTGTCATTAACATGCTTGAAATCGTCAACGTCAAACATGACCAATATCATGTCTGTATTTAATGTGGATGTCCTGCTGATATAGCTCTGATGTCTCAAAAGGCCTGTAAGTCCATCAATCCGGTGCCACAATTCATTGCAATAAGCATAATAGATAACAGACATAATTGTGACACACAGCCATGTCACATGCACCGTTGGGTTGATAATCTGTACTGTGGTTCCAAATACCAGAAAAATCAACAGCATATACAACAGCATGCGATTCCTGTTCTGATATTTCGTAGTCATTCTGATTGTTACCAAAAACAAGTATACTATGCCAGTCAAGTACATGATAAGGTAGATGTTAAACAGCGGTCCCCTGTAATACACATTATTCGCATCGACGCAAAAAACCAGACCAAATGGTATAGAAACTGCCAAAAATAAATCATATGTTAAAATAGTAAAGAGCGGCAGTTTGGCTCTTTTTTTGAAGTTGTCAATAGATGAGCCAAACATCAGCGGAACAAGCGGGGTCAAAGCAAATCCCAGATAATTAAAAAGAATATGCGCCCATCGAAATTGTAATGGCGCTCCGTCAGCTACTACCGTGATAACCTCTGCAATGGAAATTAACCCAATAAGCACAAAAGAAATAATAAACCCGCGCTTTTGCTTACTTTCCATCAATTCGTTGCGGAATGCCATAATGCACATCAATGTCAAAATCAGCAAATCTATAATTGTTATATATATAAAATAGTTATCCATTAGTGTTGCTCCTTTGTTTTATCTTTGGCAGTCATCTTTTTCAAGGCGCACAACCTCTGATAGCAATGTCATCAACTCATTTGGTTTTTGACAGAAACCTTGTTAACTCACAATGCTAAAATCAATCTTATCAAGTAAAGCTTATTAATTGTTGTCCTATATAATAAATATTGTACTTTTACATTAGTTTTAAATAATCAATTCTTTTTAGCAATATGCTCTCCCCTGTATAGATCATTCTTTTAATTTTCCGATTTTATCCATAATTATATATGTACTAACTTTAATTTACTATTAATTATACTTTATTTACTAAAATAAAAGGGCTAATCAAGAATTATTAAATGAAATTCTATTAGCTTCTATCTTGGTTTATCCGAAATTTACTTGTACATTCAGAAATTTTTTATTTACAGATTATAATGCATTTAGACTTATTAGTAGTAATTATAACCTATTGTATCAAATGTTTCCATATTATTTTATTATGGCTAAATAAAAATAAACAGGCAAATCTTAAATGATACTAAAGATTATCAAAACATTAATATTATTAAAATCTGCATACCTAGCTCTCGTTGATACCGCTTTTACGATATTTGAGTTCGTAAACACCTGTTTTCTCTACCTTGTCCCACATAAATTCAACATTATAATTTTTCTTGATAAAACCATTAATTTCAGATTTCTACCCTATTATGAACATCCTTCGGATCTTCAAGCATACATATTCCCAACCCTGAACTAAGAGGTCATTTACATCTTGTATAAAGCAACTGCAATTCTGGCAAATTATTTAATGCAATAATCAAATATTAATAATATACAAACAACTTTTATTGGACATAGTTTCCAATAAAGATTTTTTTATTTCGTGTAACATTTTAGTATAGCTATTCGTTATTATTAGTGAAGGAGCTCCAAGAAAGAAGGTGTTATTACATGAATGAAGATGATTTAAAATCCATTGAAGATATATGTGAAAAGACATGGGAACCATTATATCGTTATATTTATTATAAGGTTCAAAATAGAGAAGAAGCTGAGGATATAACGCAAGAAACATATGTCAAGTCATTATCTTATCCTAAATTCAATAAGATTGAATTTAAGAAATATATAGCTTTTTTTAAAACTGTTGCCATGAATATAATCAAGGATCGTTGGCGTCAAAATAAAATTAGAGGCACAAATATAAATATAGATTCAATAGCTCACATTGAGGCTTCCGTTGATGACATATCAGATATTACAAACCAACAATTATTTATTAAGAGTTCATTAGATAAATTAAATGATGAGCAGCGTAAAGTCATAGATCTTAGAATTATAAAGGGGTATTCAGTATCTGAAACTGCTGAATTAATGGACAAAAAAGAAGGGAATATTCGTGTATTGCAATATCGAGCACTAAAGAATTTAGTAGATATTATGAATGAGAATAAATAGAGGAGGATTGCCATGAATGATAATGAAAAAAAACTCTCGGATTTTATAGATAGTTTAAATAATGAAAAAAAACCTGCAATTGAAACTGATTCTGAAGAATTAGATAACTTATATAATGTAGTAAGACAAATTAAAAGTTTAAAGGAACCTGTTATGCCTGATAAAGATTTTCCACATAAAATTGCTCAATCCCTTAATGTAAAAAAGAAAGCACCGATAAAAAACAGAAAGAGAACCTGGATAGGTGGCATAACAAGTATTGCTGCAATATTAGTTATAGCTTTGATGATAAATTTTATTAATCCAATTAATAATTCAAATATAGTTTATGCTATGGAACAAGCCTATAATAATATAAAGGCTTATCATGGTACTTTGGAAGTTATATTAAACAATGAAGCCGGAGAAGAACAGGTACAATCTGTACTTGATGTATGGGTTGATAAAAATGATAACTACTATATCGAGGTGCTGAAAGGTTCATATAAAGGTTTAAAAACCATAAGTAACGGAGAAAAAGTATGGCAGCGTTCAGTTGATGAAAATTCAAAGAATGTATTTCCTGTTTTTACTGAAACTTATGAATTTATATTTGAATTAGGAAATGAAATAGATGGGGTGAAAAATGCAGAGTCTACCAAGATTGTCGGCGATGATAATATAGCAGGCAGATCATCTTATATAATGGAAATAACCCCCAAGGGAGGTTTAACATATAAGTTATGGGTTGATAAGGAAACTAAACTTCCATTACAAAAGCAGGATGCAATGAATAAAGCAATACAATATACTACAAGATATACCGAAATAGACTTCGAGGAATCTATTCCAGAGAACCTTATTACAGTTAATTTGAATGAAGGATTTAAAGAAGTAGATTTTGTTTCAGATGAACAGACGGATATCGTTGAAGATAAAAATACTGTCGAGCACAACCCGGAGGTTACAGTGGATGCAGATATGGAAATTGAAAAGGCAGAACAGATAGCTGCTGATTCAGGCAGTTCACCATGGAAGCTTGATCCGGTTTATGTAACACAGGTATTTGTAAGTTTGCAGCTTTCACCGGAAGGCATAGTTGGAGATTATCCAGTAAATTATGATGATTTATCAATAGTTGAAAATGATGGAACAAATGTGAAGATTGATGTTAATAGTGATAAAACAGATATCAAGACTGTTTATCTGGAAAGATTAATCAGACAGGATGATACAGGAATTTGGACAGTAATAGGATATGATAAATAGATAAAAAAACGCCTCACCGCCAACGTTAGGTCAGCGGTAAGGCGTTTTTTTATCAAAATTTCGTCTGCCATTTTTATTTTAGATGAAAGATACCTTCATTGCCTAATTCAAATTTTCCTCCTGCCTCTAGCTCGAAGTGTTTCTTTGCAATACCTAAATCAATCATGTCCATTGAATAGTCATCTGCAATTTGTGCACTTAAAATGTTGTTCTCATACTTAAATGTTGCTTTTTGTGTGTTTTTAGCACTTGGGGCAAGTAATACAGCTTTCATTCCATTTTCTACCCATTGAGGCAAAGGTTGATCGCTTATGATTCGTTCTTCCATTCTCTTTACTTTTCTACGTGCAGTTGACCGCACCATTTTTTCTGCTAATGAGGGAGCTGCCACTTTACCTACTACAACAACACAAGCCAATTCCTCGCTGCTGTCAATAGCTAATTCATTCTTATCAAATGTACCTCCAACCCAGCACGTTCCCATACTCAAGTCGGTTATAGCAAGAACTAAATCTTCTCCGTAATATCCAATCTTTTCTTTCAAATCCTTATCTTCTTTCTTGCCTTTCATCAATATAAGCGAACGCACATTGGAAAATAGCCCGTAACTTTTTCTTAAATTCTGAAAAGCACTGCTTCCATCCTCCATAAATGCCATTGTTAAACCGGATACATCATTTAATTGGTTAATAATAGAAATGATTTTTTCCTTTTCACAATCCGTAATCGGCTCCTTTTCAAACTTTCTCCGTGAAATTCTATTTTCTATAGCACTACGCATAAAATTACCTCCAATTGCTCTTATATAACTAAGTTTAAATTTCACTAATAAAACTCTTTCATCAGATGTTCAATATCCAAAACCAATTTCTTCAATAAATTTAATTTTGTAGAAACATTGATATAATAGTAGTTTTTGGTACCTTCTTCTCTCATTCTTACAATTCCTATATCCTTCAATATTTTCAATTGATGTGATACAGCAGGACGCGAGAGATGTGTTTTTGCCGTAATTTCTCCAACGCGCATTCCGCTTTTGCAATCGGATTCCATTAAAACCAAAAGTATTATTTGACGTGTTTCATCTCCGATTGCTGTCAAGATTGATTGTGCATTCTTAAAATCTTCTTGTATCATCTTAATTTGTTCTTTTTTATCCATAATTCACCTTTTCTGTTCTTTGGTTCGCACTAATAAACCACTACGATTATAATACACTTAAATAATAATAAATACAATATTGGGAAAGTAAAACGAGACGAACTTTTTTCTGATTAAAAAAACAGCCCATAGACCTCGATACTTCATCAAGTCATGCAGCCGTTAATGTATCTTGTTTTATTTCTTCGGCAAGAAATATATCATATACTTCTTTTAATTTTTTGTTACCATTTATATTCGGATTTGATAACGCCGAACAAGCTCTTTTATAATTTATAAAATCATTAAGAGCATTCCTTTTCGGAAACAATACCTTATATTGACTCTTTCTTTCCATGTTCCGCCTCAAAAAAAATGCTGTCCAGATAGATGTACAGCTCATCCAGTGTCCCTCCAAAAAGCCACATAGTGGCTCTTTTTATGTTTTACCATCGTGTTCTCTTCATTCACTATTGCTTTGCTCATAAATAGCTTATTCTATATAGTATAGATAATTCTTTTTTCTCGGAGCAGCTTGCTTTTCCGGTTCAGCCGAATACCCGAGAATGCAATTTCCTATACCTTCATATTCTCCGCTAATTCCAAGGCTCTTAAGTATTTCTTTTCCTTCTTCTCTCTCGAAGGTTTCTCTTGCCCTATGAATCCAGCAGCTTCCTATTCCATTGCTATGAGCGGCAAGCATCATATTTCCCATCACAAGACTTCCGTCATATACATGAGTGGAAACATTTTTATCAGCTAGCACAATCAGCACCACAGGTGCACCATAAAACGGATCACATTCAACTCCCATGATTTCTGCGTTAATTTTGGAAAGCTTATCCCGCAATTCCTTATTTGTAACGGCAATTATTATTGGTGACTGCTTTCCAGATCCCGAGGCAGCATATGTTCCAGCTTTCAAGATCTCATCAATGATTTCTTTTGGAACCATATCCGGCTTATACTTTTTTGTACTCCTACGAGTTAATATTGTATTCATTGTTTGTGACATTAAAAAATCCTCCTTTGCATATCAAATTGAATTACTATAAAACAGTGATATATTTTAATATATTATAACATTAATATACCAAGCTTATCTAGTTATATTTAGAAAATATTCCATAATACGGATAAATTCATCTGGATGCTCAAAATGAATGTCATATCATCGTTAGATATTAATATCATACTCCATTCTCTTAGCTGTGGCTTTGGCAATATCTTCTCCCAAAAGTTTTTTTATAATATAAAATGACATATTAATTCCTGCCGATATTCCACCCGAAGTAATTATATTACCTGCATCAACATATTTAACATCACGCAGTACCTTTACCAGAGGATATTCTTTTTTTAACCTATTAATATCCATCCAATGTGTTGTAGCTTGTACCCCATCCAGTAAACCTGCTTCAGCCAATAGAAACGCTCCTGTACACACCGATGCCAATAATTTGACTTCATGGGCTCTCAGCCTAATCCATTCTATTGTCTCTTGATTATGGATTTCAATTTCTTCCGCTCCATATCCACCTGGAATAATTAAAATATCAAATTGAGGTGCATCCTTAAAATCATAGTCCGGCTGAACCTTTAATCCATTACGGGCGCTTATTAGTTCCTTTGTTCTGGCAACTGTATGTACTTTAAAAGCTTTACCATTACCCTCTTTGTTTTCCGTAATTGAAAACACTTCAAAAGGACCCGCAAAGTCCAATACCTCAACCTCGTTAAAAAGTAATATTCCTATTTTTCTGCACTGCATGTATTCTCACCCCATTATCAAAAATTTCCTTTTCGCAACTTTCCCTTTAAGGTATCTTCAGGCATAACCTGTTTAATTTTTTATGTATGCTATATTATACTATATGAAGTACGTCAGCTACAAGAAGAATGATGTGCTTTCTACAAGTATGAATGTTTTATGTATAACAAAAAACTGCCGGTTCTTAAGCTGTTCCTTGAAGCCTGAATTATTACACAATTTAAATAAGTATTGACTATAGTGGTAAATAGAGGTAAAATTTAAAAAATCTTTATGGGGGGATTATATGAAATTAATTATTATCTTTGGACCGCATGCAGTAGGTAAAATGACAGTAGGTCAGGAACTCTCAAAAATTACTAATCTAAAATTATTTCATAATCATATGACGATAGACATAGTAAATGATTTGTTTGAAAATTTACCTAAAGAAAGAAGCAGATTAATTAATTTATTCAGAAAAGAAATATTTGAAGCATTTTCAAGCAGTGAAGAATATGGAATGATTTTTACATATATGTGGGCATTTGACATACAAGAAGATTGGAATTATATTAATTATGTTGAAGAACTATTTGCTTCTAAAGGTGCTGAAGTATATTTTGTTGAGTTAGAGGCAGATTATGAATTGCGTATAGAAAGAAATAAAACTGAAAATCGCCTGATCAATAAACCTACGAAAAGGAACCTGGAAAAATCAGAAACCATATTTAGAAACTTAGAATCAAAATACCGCCTGAATTCATATGAAGGTGAAATAACAAAAATTAATTACATTAAAATAAATAATACAGATCTTTCACCGGAAGAAGCAGCATCGATAATTAAAAACAGCTTTTCTTTATAACAAATAAAATCCAACATATTTCATCCCTTTAAATTGGTAATTTGAAGGGATGAATATGTTCATTTTTCAAATAATTCATACTTAATTCGTTTATGCCTTTGTTAAAACATTCCTGTTTCTAAATCCCCAAAGCCCAACTTCAGTCAGTATAGAAGAAAGGCAAAGGAGCAAAAATAGTGGAATCAACGGCAGACTTGTAATATCAATAGTATAGTGAGTATACGCGAAAGGAGATATCTGCATTACCGTCCAACCAATAATCTGTCCTTCCCAAGCCAGTTCCAGCATAACAGATGATAGCCAGATTCCCCACCCAAGTACCATTATTTTAGGGCACAAGCCATATAGTAGAGCTGTTATGCCCAGAAATATAAGTACAGGAGGGAGTTTTGAAACACTCATAGTCAAAATAGACCAAAATCCACTGTTTACATCTCCAGACGCGATTCCATAAAACAGACCTCCCACAATGCCCATAACCAGCAACAACGCCGTAGAACATAAAGCAGCTACAATTAAATGACTGCTCATCCAGCGAATTCGACTGACAGACTTATCTAAGAGCATTTCTATCCTGCCTTCAGTTTCTTCCTTTTTCAAACGTGACACAGCGGTAATGGCATAAGCAGCCACAAAAATTGACATCAGGTAGATGCTGACACTAATAAATACATATCCTAGCCCCATTTCCTCTGACCAGCTTGTGCCTCCTAAGCTTGACAGCCAATTACTCATTCCGCCATCATTAGATAAGCTGGGCGAAATGGCTGCAAATACAGCAATATACAGCACTATTCCCACCATCCAGCCGATAAAGCTTTTCTGGTGTAATCTCCAGGCTAAAGCCAGAGGACTAGAAAAGTGCGGGCTTGCCTCCGGAAATCCTGGCTTGGCTAAAAGAACACCGGCTCCCAGATCCCTGTGAATAGATAGCTTATAGGCAATAATAGTGGGTACAGTCGCAAAAACAGCACAATACAGCAGAGCCCAGCTATAGTTACCTGCAAATGGACTGGTCACTCGCTGCCATGCCATTGGAGTTATCCATCTCAACAAGGTATAACCTCCGCCAAAGTTGTTCAGAATCGCCATCACCAACCCTATACCCAGCGCTGCGATACCAATGCCTCTGGCAGTTGAGCCGTTTTCCCGAAGCTGAGCACCTAAAGCTCCTACTCCGGCAAAAAAATACCCGATAGTTGACAGAGTTGCTCCAAAAATAAAAGATCCTCTTGTGTCACCTCCAAGAGCAATGATACTTAAAGCAATTAGTATTCCAGCTATCATATTTCCAACAATTGTAATAGTAAGTGCGGCAGTCAGACTGGCATGCCTTCCCACCGGATAAGCTCTGATCAGCTCGCTGCGTCCTGTTTCTTCATCTGTACGTGTATTTCTGATCACTATAAGCAGGCTGCCAATTCCTAATGCCAGCGACAGCTGTGAAACACCCCTCCATACAATAGCTCCGGAAATGTCAATAGACATTGCTGGACCAAGAAGAGCAGAAATTAATGGATCTTTATTGAATTCACTCAGAACGGCTCCAAGGTTCTGTCCGCCTATAGCGGTAAAAGTTACAGCAGTTACAAAAACCAATGCAACAGAAAAAAATATCCAAAGAAGTAATAAGAATCTGTCCCGAAGCAAAAATAATTTAATAAGAGTTCCGGTACCTATAAAGTCATTGTATCTCATAACTGCTTTCCTCCTTTTTCATCAATATCATCCCCATAATGACGCATAAAGAGTTCTTCCAGACTAGGAGGTTCAACCGTCAAGGATTTAATCCCTAAAGGCAGCAACACCTCCATCACTTTCGTTATTGCATTTGAATCCACAGAAAAACGATACTTCAATCCATCTCTGGATACATCGTGAATTCCAGGCAAGTTTTCCATTCTGACAGCAGATTTTCCTGTTTCTACACTAATTGTTGTGCGTGTAAGGTGACGTAAGTTCTCTAAAGTACCTGATTCTACGATTTGTCCTTGTCGAATAATACTTACCCTGTCACAAAGTGTTTCCACCTCTGACAGGATGTGACTTGACAGAAGTATAGTTTTCCCAGCCTTTTTTACTTCTGCCACACATTCCTGAAATATTACTTCCATTAATGGATCAAGCCCTGATGTAGGTTCATCCAGAAGATACAATTCTGCATCACAGGAAAAAGCCGCTACCAGTGCAACCTTCTGGCGATTTCCCTTAGAATAAGTTCTGCTCTTCTTCGTTGTATCCAATTGGAAACGCTCTATAAGCTGATTTCTTTTAGAAACATTCACCCCCCCATGAAGCCGTCCAAGGAAATCAATAACTTCTCCCCCTGATAGATCAGGCCACAGAGTAACATCACCAGGAACATAAACTAGTCTGCGATGTAGTTCCACAGCATCCTTCCACGGATCTTTACCAAACAATTCTATTTCTCCGGCTGTTTTTCGTAAAATTCCTAATAGGATGCGAATCGTTGTAGATTTTCCGGCACCGTTTGGACCAATGAAGCCATGTACCTCCCCTTTTTTCACTTCAAGATTAATTCCTTTTAAAGCCTGGACCTTTCCAAATGACTTAGTCAAGTCTTGAATATGAATTATATTCATATATATTCTCCTTTTGTTTTAGATGTTTTATACTATTATAATACATTTCTCTAAAATTATAATATATGAATACAAAATCTTTGTCAATATGTTTTATATAATTTATATTGACCTATTATAAAACTTTTAGTATGATTAATATGATTAAATCGAGGTGAAAACATATGAATGGATATGAACGTAGATCAGAACTAAAAAAAGATAAAATACGTGCTGCAGCTTTAGATCTTTTTAGTATATACGGCACAGATAAAACCAGTGTTAATGAAATCGCTCAAAGAGCAGGAGTTGCACCAGCCAGTATTTATAATTATTTTGGAAGCAAGGAAGGTCTTATAAAGGAAACCGTCTTAAATCTCCTTGAAAGCAGTTGGAAAGAAAGAAAAGAATTATGGGAAACAGATTTGCCTTTTCCTGAATTGCTAAAACGTACTTTGTCAATGAAGGATAATTTCATTGATCAAACTAATCCGGAGCTTTTAAGCATATTTGGTACTGATACTGAGATTAAAAAGCTGATAGATAACTTTCATAAAACCAGATATCCTTATATTGTTGGCTTATTTCTTGAAAAAGGACGCAGAGAAGGTTACATACGAAGAGAGCTTTCCATTGAAGCTGCCATGCTTTATCTAAAAATGTATCAAAATTTAGCTCAAGAACATGAAATACTAAAAAGCGAAAATAAGGATTTACTGAAAGAAGTATTTGATTTAATGATATATGGGCTGATAGGAAACAAATAACGATAAAAGAAGCTATGAGTGCCAGCCATGTTTCATAGGTAATGGCTAGCAAATTTCTGATATAATCACAGTTTCGCCTAAATAACCGCTAAAAGATTGGTGTTTTTAATGACAACCCCTTTTCAATTGTAATGCTACCGAATCTAACAGCATATTAACTGCATTTTTCACCATAATCATTATATCGATAACATTGAAAGCAAAAAAAGACTGCCCATTATCTTGCAACGGGTTCAGCTTTGAGGTGCATGCTTTTATATTATACTCTTGATCCATTCCTCTATTTCAACTTCAGATGCACGATTCAATACTTCTTTCCAGAAACATCATTGTCCACCCTTTAGGCCAGTCTGTATAGAATGCGACATGGGTGATGATTGCAGCGATTTCCTTCTGTGTTACTCCATTCTTCTTTGCATTCTCCAAATGATACTTTAGAGAAGAATCTGTTATACCAGAAGACATAAGAGCCACAACGGTAATAATACATCTTGTTTTTATATCAATATCCTCGTTGTTCCAATTCTCTCCAAATAAAACATCGTCATTGTAATGCGCAAACTCCGGAGCGAATTCTCCAAGAGCCATTCCTCCCCAACCACAAATACCAATAATTCCAATTCGCTCTGGATCCACATTATCCTGAGCAGTAATGAGCCGGGCATATAACATCGGCTCTAATACATTGAGAGATAAATTATAACTTAGCACAGATAAAGCCAAGACAACAATGTCTTGGCTTCAAATAACCAGATTTCAATTTTACAAATGAACATACTGCCAGTCAGATTCGTATTATTTTAGATAATCACATAAATCTTTAGCATTATTCAATCAAGATATGCACAACTCCTTGACCACCGTCAACGATGACTCTGTCTCCGGTTTTAAGTCGTGCCGTAGCATTGCCGCATCCAACAACAGCAGGAATCCCAAGCTCTCTGGCTACAATGGCTGCATGAGACAAGGGTGCTCCTATGTCGGTAATTATTGCTGCAGCTCTTGGAAAAAGCGGGGTCCAGCCTACATTCGTAGTTGATGCTACTAATATTTCACCTGTTTCAAGCTTTTCTCCTTCCTCCGTACTGCTCAAAACACGCACAACTCCTTCTACCATGCCCGCTGCTCCGGCAAAGCCTTTCAGTATTTCAGAGTCGGCTGCACCGGAAAATGTTAAAGCAGGGTCATAATAATCCACTCTTCTGTTTGGATCCTCTGCCCACTTGAAAGGGTCTAATCTCCCGCGGATTATTGACGGCAATGGCGGCAGTGCTTTATATTTTTCGAAAGTGCGGCGTCTGGCAGGAATATGCTCCACCGCTGATTTGTCTCCGGAAAGCAAATCCAGAACTTCTTTCAGGTATAGGAAAAATACATTGTCTCCAATCCCTGTCAGTTCTCCTGCCTTCAATGCAAAAACACGGTTAATCCTGAAAACCCTGGTCCATTCCGAGCGAACGGCTTCCCTTATATAGCTGCCTTCAGAAGCATCTGCAATTTGCCTGCGGACTTTTTTTGCTTTTGCCGGAAAATAATCGTCAAGTCTCTTTAAAGTTCTTTCATATTGGGTGTGCTGCTTCTTTAAAAGCTCCTCTGCATCAACATTCGACTTTTTAAATTCCTCTATCTGTTTTTCAAGCCAGATATAATCCTCCGCGGGATCAGGTATGGATATTTCAAACTCATGAGGCCCTCTATGACCGTACTTCAACAGGTATTCCTCGCGGCTCAATTCCCCTTTGATAATCTTGGATATTCCGACAACCGGTCCAAGACTTTCAAGTTCAGAACCTCCTCTTAAATTTGACAGCAGTGTATTCGCATCTTCCTTTCCTAAAAGCTTTGGGAGTTCGTTATTTAATTTAAATAATGCCGTCAACTTCTTTCGAGGAGCAAACCGTCCAACCCATAAAGCTTTGCAGTTATAAGGCCAAAGCTCTTCATTCCACAAGTTCAGCAATTCTTTATTCGTCTTGGTTTTTTCAATGCGCTCTTTCATTGTTCTGCACCATACAGGTGTTTCCTCAAGATAATCTGGCATTGTTTTCGCAGCTTCCTTAGACTTTTTTAAGGACTTCTTTACTCCCGGAAGCATTGATTTTAATAATTTCAAACCTGAAAACGGATAAATTGGAATATTCATTCCTTCAGGCATCTGTCCGAATATATCATTCATTTTTTTAAGCACGGGCTTATAGTCCTTACCAAAGGCCGGATATATTGATAAAGCCATATTTACATTTGAATACATTCTTCCGCAGATATTGCCGGAGAATAAATAGTATCCTGGAACCGCCATTTGTTCCTCATCAAGTGCCCTTATTACAGACCAGCTGAGCGGTGTAAAAACATCGGACATAGCCTCTCCTACATTAGTGTTGGTCCAGAGATAATCTCCATCTAAAGTATCATTCCATTCATAGGTATCCGGGCTGCTCGTCTTTAGTGTCGTGACAGGCCTTGCCTGAAGAATATACAATTTACCTTTTGCAACGGCCCATTCTATATCCTGCTGGCTTCCCAGTTCCTCCACAAGCCTGCCGGCATATTCATACAGCTCTGAGGCATACTTCTTGAAACCCTCCGGTCCCTCATATTTTCCTTTCGGTCTCACTAGCTTAAAAGAATATGCGTTGGCTTCTCCGGATACCAGCTGCTCTCCCAATCCATATACAAAATTGCCTGTCATACTTGTGTGGCTGCCGGTAATAGGATCAGCCGTAAACAATACTCCCGAAATTTCAGAAGGTACCATCAGCATAATTACAACAGCAATCTGATGGGATTGTTCCATGCCTTGAACAGAACTGTATGCCTTTACCCTCTCTGACTCTCTTGATCTAAAAACCGTGTCGATTGCTTCCAATACTTCTTTATCTGTTTTGACATTAAGGACAGTTTCAAACTCTCCTGCAAAGGAAGCTTGTGCCGAATCTTCACTTAAAGCAGATGACCTTACTGCAAACAATGCTCCATCATGATTCTTTCTGATGTCATTCAGAAAACCCCTTATCTCGTTCCAAGCTTCATCATCCAGCTTTTCCTGCTGAAAAGCATCCGGCAAAACGACAAAACCTTCCGGAACCGGATACCCGGCCTGGAACATTCTTGCAAGCATGCCGCCTTTTCCTCCTGCAGACGCCTGAAGTTCATGTGTCAAATCTTTAAAACTTTTTACAGCATTTTTCATATTTATAATCATTCCTTTCGCCTTGCTCGCAAAGCATAATGAAATTTATTGCCTGAGCGCAATTTTATTTATAATCAGAACATCTCATGCTTTTCACTTATAAAAACATGTTCTTAACATTTCAAAATAAATATCCATTTCCGACAGTATTTCATCAAAATTAAATTCAATTATAGAGTGTTCCTTCATATTTTCCTTTACTTTAGCCGCGAAGCCTTCCATAGTCCAAATAATGACATTCACAGTCCTTTCAATATCCGTTCCTTCTTTAAAAAAGGAGCTGTCAAAACCGCTCAACACCTTACGGTAACTATCAGTGAGGTATCCTTTATTTCTGGACTCCAAATCATTTTCTATTTCACCACAATTTTCCATATTGGCTGTCTTAATGAAATCAAGCATATCAGGATGCTTATTTATAAGGATAAATTCAACCAATAGAACCTGGTGCAGTCTTTTTAAAATATCTTTTTCAGTTAAATCTATTTTTTCAAAAAACTCATTCATGACAATTTCTAAAGTATAGTCATATAAAAATAAGAACAAATCTTTCTTACTGTTGAAATAATGAAATAACGCCCCTTTTGAGATATTAGCTTCCTGAACAATATTATCAGTTGCTGCATTTTTGTACCCATTTTTAGCGAATTCTTTAATCGCAGCATTTAAGATTCTCTCTTGCTTTTCGGGTTTTAAGCTTTGGAATTTTGAAAACATAAATTAATCCCCTTCTATATAAAAATAAATATTGACTAGTTCAGTCAATATTTATTTTAACTCAATTGACTGGATTAGTCAATATTTATATGAAATTATTTTTATCTTAATTAGATTTTAATATCACTTAGGTTGAACTGAATTTCAAATTCTCAATTGTTTTATTACTCTCGCATTGTTCTAAAGCATCATTTAAATTTAAACCAGAGCGTTACGCCATCCTCCTTATTTTTTGCACCATATGGAAACTTGTGTAATTCTAAAATTGTGCGCACAATTGAAAGCCCCAGACCTGATCCTTTTGTATTACTTCGTTCTGCATTACCCTTTTTATAAGGAAGCCAAATATCATCAAGAATATTTTCTGGTATATGACTGCCGCTATTATATAGTTCAAATGTATCATCTTGTATTAATATATGAATTGTTCCACCTCCATGCATATTATCAAGGGCATTAATGAAAAAGTTATCAATAACCCTCTCTATCAAAGATTTGTCTGCCTTTATAACTGCTTCTCCCGTAATGTATGCTGTTATGGATTTTTCTTCACATATATTCTTGTATCGATTAATAATTCCACTGCTTATCTCATTCAGAGACACACCTTCAAACCTAATTTCGAAAGAACCAGAATCTAATTTAGACATTTCCAGCATCTTTTTTATAATTTTATCCATACGATATACATTAGCCTGAATATGCCTGGCATAATGTTCCCTTTTTTCTGTATGAACATCTTCCTGCAAATTCTGTGCATACCCTGAAATGATGCTCAAAGGAGTTTTTAGATCATGTGCTAGAGCGTCAGTCATTTCCTTTCGTTTTAAATCAAGTTCTTGCTGCTTTAAATAAATTTTATAGGTTTGTCTTGAAAGAATATATGCTACAACAACAAATACTATTAAACAAAATATCCAGACATATGCTAATGTAGAAGATACACGCTCCCATATGTTAATGTCAATACCGACAGCAGTCCAAAAATCGCTGTATGAACTATTATCTGTTAATTTAATCTTAGATTCATAAGGCACTGCCATGTAATATCGATAAGTTAACATACTTACCCATTCTTTTTCAATAGGATAAGCTGAAAAGGTTATCTTTTCAGTATGATTTTTCAACTTTGATTCATCTGTCACCATTTGACGAAGTTCATGTTGATTTTTACTATTTAACTTTCCCTCCGGTTCCAGTATAATACCATGCTCAAAGTATGGTAATCCGCTGGTACCTTCATAACTTGAGCTATAAACATTATTATATGTTATTTTTCCGCTGCTTTGGATTACATTTCCTTCTTCATCAAACTCATCAGCATACTCGGCATCTACGTATATTTTATCAGGAATAATCATTTCATCGTTAATCCAACCATCTATATGTAATGAATACCCATAAAGGTCACCGGCTTTTTTTGCCTTCGGTTTAGCATACAAATAATCTTCGAGTTCATTTACTACTTTTTCACTAAACCATTCTTTAGGATTTAGTAATCCGTATTCATCATATGATGTATTCTCTTCTTTATATTCCGCATAAATGCATCTCCAATAATCGTTGGTGCTATAAATAAGATTGTAATCACTTGTAAATATAGCTGCTTCAGCATCCGGCAGCATAAATACCGGAGATCTCTTTACAAATTCTTTTTTTATCTTGGCTATGTCGGTTATATGATTATTGTCATCTAAGCTATCACTTAGTATTTCCCCCATCCTTTTGCTCATTTGTGATAAATATGCTTCAAATTCTTTTCCTGCAGCTTCTTTTTCCAAGGATACAAGAAATGCTGTAAAACCTATCATCAACACCAGGTAAGTAGCCAAAAATGCAATAAAAATACGCATATAGATTGAGCGCTTTGTTTTGCTCTTATTCATTGTTCTACCTCCAATTTGTATCCTTTTTTAAATACAGTTTTTATTTGTGCAGAAGCACTGCCTAAAGCTTTACGCAGTTTTTTTACATGATTATCTACCACTCTGTCGTTACCATCAAAATCATATCCCCAGATTCTAATAATAAGGCTGTCGCGGCTTACAACTCTGCTGTTGTTTTCCATAAGAACTTTTAAAATTGCAAATTCTATGGGAGCAAGTATCACTTCCTCGTCATTTACATAAACAATGCACCGATATGGATCTAATTTTATACTTCCGGAATTCATTATTTCTTTTCGTATCATTCCTTTTGAACGCCTTAGCAATGCAGTAACTTTCGCATATAGCTCTGCAAGTGAAAATGGTTTAGTGACATAATCGTCACATCCCAGCTGATATCCATAAAGTCTGTCATTTTCACTATGCCTCGCAGTAATGAATATAATGGGCACATCGCTTGTTTTTCTTAGCTCTCTGCATATTGTAAACCCATCAACCTCAGGCAGCATGACATCTAAAAGAACCAAATCATATTCGTTATTCATACAATTTAATTGACCTTCGATTCCAGTTTCAGCATTATGTATATCAAATGACCCATTACTTTTTTCCATAAAGTAATCTGTGATTATTTCCCTTATTTCCGGATCATCTTCAACTAAAAGAAGTTTAAATATCATGACTCCACCCCCAAGTACATAATATCATATAAATGTATCTTTTTTATATCCAAATAGAAACTTTTTAATAATTTAAATTTTTTCTTAATAATAGATATAAAACAAAAAATATGCTTTAGATTTCAGGCAAAAAGTGGTAGAGTGTTATTAAGAGATTTCTGCTTTTGCAATAATATATTGCATACTTTAAATCAAAACGATATAGGAAAGGACGGTCGGTTTATTTGTCAAAACGCGAACATATTTCTGTTCAACCAAAAGCATTGATGATTATAAATGAAATTAATAAAACGATCATTGGAAAGGATGAAGTCATTGAAAAAGTACTTATGGCCATTCTGGCGAAAGGTCACATTTTGTTAGAAGATACGCCAGGCGTTGGTAAGACAACACTTGCTCTTGCTTTCTCCAAAACAATGGGACTGGATTATAAACGAATCCAATTTACGCCGGAAATCATGCCGGCAGATGTGGTTGGTTTTTCTGTTTATAGTAAAGACAAGGAAAAACTGTTATATCAGCCAGGAGCAGTCTTATGTAATCTGCTGCTTGTAGACGAGATTAACAGGGCCAGCTCCAAGACACAGAGCGCTTTGCTGGAAGCTATGGAAGAAGGCTCGGTTACAGTAGACGGAGTAACCCGCGAACTGCCTAACCCCTTTACTGTTATTGCCACACAGAATCCCATAGGGTCAACCGGCACACAGCTGCTGCCCGAATCTCAAATGGATCGTTTTATGGTTAAGCTTTCCATGGGTTACCCGGATTTTCAGGATGAAATAAAAATTTTAAAAAACAAGCAGGCAAGAGAATTACTGAAATCACTCAACCAGTCCACCAGCGCAATGGAAATTATACAAATGCAGGAGCAGGTGGAAAACGTTTATATGGATGATGAAGTATATGTCTATATTGCCCGCCTGGCCGCAGCTACAAGAGAGCATCAATTGATCCGCCTCGGTGTCAGTACACGAGGTTCCATTGCACTAGTACGAATGAGCAAGGCTGCCGCATGGCTTTCAGGAAGGGATTATGTAATCCCAGCAGATATACAACATGTATTTTATGATGTTTTTGAGCACCGCATAATACTTAATACCCAAGTAAACCTTGGAAACGCAACTGTCCACAGCATACTGGACAGAACTATGCAGACCGTCCTGCCGCCGGACATCTCACGAAAGAGAGCTATGTTATGATAATAAAAAGGTTGGAATATGGCGTGCTGTTATTAGCTGCCATAATCTTTCATATATTTGTAGTGGATTACATTTCATTTTGGATTCTTGCATTTTTGGTTATGCTGCCGCTGGTTTCTTTGCTTGTTACAGTTCTTGCAATGGGCGGTGTAACAGCTGAACTCATAATAATGAACGCCTCTATACTAAAAAATGAGCCGCTTCCAATACAATTGAAGATATATAACAAATACTTATTTGCAACATGCATGGCCAGGGTAAAATTGAGCATAAGAAATGAATTGCTGCAGCAGGAACAAATCAGGACGTTTTTTATGGCCGCAAGCCATTCCGGACAGACTGTGGTAGAAGTAATCTCTTCTGAATATTGCGGTATGCTGAGATGCAGTATTGCAGAGCTGCGGATATATGATGCTCTCGGACTATTCTCATTTCGTAAAAAAGCCGAGTCGAGTTATTTAGTTTCAGTTCTTCCATCTGTTTATCCTTTGATGGCCATCAATTCAGAAATTCTCCAGGATATTCAAAACAATATAACCTCACGAACCATGAAAGGAAACGATCCTTCTGAAATAATGGATGTCCGTGAGTATAGGGACGGAGACCGGCTCGCAAGAATACACTGGAAGCTTTCCGACAAATATGACCAGCTAATGGTAAAGGATTTTGGAGATCCCATTTCTAATGATGTATTGCTGCTTTTCGATTTAAATGGTAACAGCAGCGTGGAAATAAGCGGGCTGCTTGATGCAGTCTATTCCATCTCCAATTTTCTTATAAAAAATCAGATCACTTATGAAATAGAGTGGTATGACAGCCTGCATGAACGCTTAGTGCACACTGACATCTCACAAGACAATGACTTGGGATTGGTCTTTGAAGCCATAATGACCAACAGCAGGTTCCAAAAGCAGTCTTGGGTATTGAAAAACTGCAGCAATGGTTACGGCCATAAGCCCTATTCGGTTGTGTTGTATCTATGCTCTGAAATTACATCAAATTCCATTGACCTGATTCATAAACGCTTGGCAGGAAGCCGAATTAACATCCTGCTGGTAACGGACGTACCAAGGACTCGAACAGGACTGACAACTATAGATCTGAAAAATATAAAAGAGAGCATGAACAGCCTCGTGATTTAGTATTTTCTGTATAGGAGACTTATTATGAAAAAACGCCAAATTCCTAAGTCAGACCATGGACTTCACCTTGACAATCCCAGCCTGATTGAATCGAAAACCTCTTTAGTAATGCAATTGCTTTTTTATTTTTTATTTTTACTGCTGGGGGTTTCTGGAGCGTATGGGTGTTTTTATACTACATTTTCTCTTCCTCTAATGTTGCAAGTGTTTATATTCTATGCAGTTATGTTTTGTGCTGTATTTACAATCTTATTTTTAATCAGACTCAACCGTATTTTATTGCTGGCTCTGCCGTTGGCGGCAGTTGCTTATGTTCTTTTTGTAAAACAGAACTTAATAGACGTATTAATCAATCATTTGACTCAAGGGTATTTCATTACCTATAATTCCATCATCTCAGCATACGCCCAAAAAACGCAATATACTCTTTTCACTTTTCCGACCACTCCTGCAGGCGCAAACGAAATAGCAGCTTCCAGCACTGTGTTTGCGGTTTTTACTTTATTCTTTTTTACACTTTTTATGGCCTGGATACTTATTAGGAGAAAAAATACATTCTTGTGCTTTGTGTTTACTGCACCTTTTTTAGGCGTATCCGTAGTATTCAGCATTATGCCTCATTATGCCGCAGTGGGAGCATTATATATATTTTGGGCGTTTTTGATTTTGAATTCTTCATTTTTGCGAAGTAAAAGTAAATTTAATAAAAAGAAAGGTGTATTTTACAGTGGTGAAAAAACTGCGGCAAATCCGCAGTCACTGATTTCTCTTCCTGTTTTGGCTGCTTGTCTCATGCTTGTAACTGCCCTCTTTCCAATGAATAGCTTTAACCGCTCCGACCTTGTGAAAGATATGCGCATAAACTTGCTCAATGTTCCAAAGATTCCCTCCCCGGTTCAGATTCCCATCCAAAGCATTTTAGGATATACTGACCGTGTCAATCTTCAGCTGGTGGGAAACATTACATTTACAGGAAAGACTGTTTTGCGTGTAAAGTCTTCCAGTCCTGAAGGGGATTATCTTAAGGGATTTGTAGGCAGCATCTACGCTGGTCAAAGCTGGGATTCCCTGCCCGAGAAAGAATATGAAAAACTTGATTCAATATTAAATGAGTGGAAAGTTCAAAATTTTCCTTCACTCTTTAATAAGCTTCTTGGAAGACCTGTAAAAACATACGATCTGACGGTTCAACATGTGAAAATTAATTCATTGCGTGTTTATACTCCATATGGCCTGATATCAAAGCCTGAAGAATTACCCGGCATAGATTTTATAAATGACGGGTTTTTGAGATCTGGCAACGTGCTGTTCGGCACAAATGAATACAGCATGAATGCAACTACCCTGCAAATAGACGCATGGAAATTGTCAGATTCCATGATGGACGCCTTCGTCTCAGAGCAGGCATCATTTGTCCATGCAGCAAAGGAGTATAAAAACTTTGTCTATTCACACTATACTCAACTCCCTGAAGCACTGGAAGAAAAGCTTATTCAATATCTCAATGAACATAATCTGAATATTGAAAATTACTTTACACCCACCGCGTTTGCAAATGCGGTCATTACTCAAGTGCAAAGGGAAAATTCATATACTCTTTCACCGGACATAACTCCGGAAGGGCGAGATTTCATAGAGTATTTTCTATTTGAAAATCACAAAGGATATTGTGTGCATTTTGCCTCTGCCGCAGTGGCATTGCTGAGGTCTGCAGGAGTTCCCGCCCGCTATGTTGAAGGTTATGCCGTATCTCCCGATGATTTTAAAGAACATAGTGAATGGGCAAATATCCCGGATTCCCGTTCACATGCATGGGTTGAAATTTATCTCGGCGCAATTGGCTGGGTTCCTGTGGAGGCAACCCCAAGCGCCAATAGGGGAATAGTTGACCATGAAGCTGCTGAGTTGGAAACTTCTTCTGCCATCAATCCTTTGGACGAGGATGTAATTAATGATAAATTAAATAACCATGAACCTCCTCAAGCTGAAGAGCTGCCCGATGTTGAAAACAGTGAATCCGGCTCTGCTGAAATGCAAAGTTCAAATAACAGTTATTTGATGAATACTATTATTCGTATATTGCCAATCTTAGCAATGCTTGGTTTATTTATAGCCATTCTTGCAAGTAGCAGAAAACTGCAAGTTGCTTTGCGCAAAAAACATTTTACTCAAAAAGACAGTAACAAAGCAGCAATCGAAGTTTATAATTACATTGTAAAGCTATCTGCATATGCAAAGCCTAATCGAACCGACACCCCTAAGATGCCAAAGGATTTATATAACCTTGTGCTAAAAGCGCGGTTCAGTCAGCATATGCTTACAGAACAGGAGTTAGAGATGCTGTTAGTTTATGCTGAAAACCAGGCTCTCGAAATTCAAAAAACCGCTTCATTGCTCAAGCGGTTCATAGGTAAGTATGTTTATGTAATATTTTGATGCAGATAAATGCTGGAGTTTGCGGATATTTTCTGCAATTTGTGCTAGATTAGCAGCATAGGAACGTTCTAATCCATTGCACGTAATATCTTATGTTTACAGCTTAAAGGATGAAACACAACCCTTTAAGCTGTTTACTTTTAAATACTTATTGAGTTGTCATAGCTAGAAATCTACTTTACCTTTGCGAGCTTAGATATGTTTAACTTCTTACTAATGGAATATACAATTCTATCCTATCAGTATTTCTGCCGTCCTTTCGATACTCTCTTTCTAAACAGTATTCAATGTCTACTTCTATGTTGTTTTCTTGGATATACTCTGCAGCTGCCTTATAAAGTTTTTGCAACGGTAATTTCTTGGTTGTTACCCTTTCAGGACATATCCACATGCTGAATAGAAGATAATTCCTGGATGGCAGAACCCTTTCCTCTAGTCCTTCAGGATAGCTTTCAAAGGACTTTGCAAGCTCTACTGCTGCAAAAACTTTAGTAGCAAAGCCTTCTTTTCCTATAGCATAAAACGGAAAAGGGAGTGTAGCATCACCATAAACTATAGAAAATTTATTTTTTTAAATTTTATAAGAATTTCACAGACATAAAGTTTCAAAGCAACTTTGAATATAAATAAATACAGTAAAAGAATAGTTTAATAATATATATCTTGAGTAATATTAATCTTCATTGATAAACTTCCTAATAGATGATATTACAGTCCTCGGTTTTAATAAAAAACTTTGAAGTCGAAATTCTTGATATCTTTGGCTCTTATGAACCTTTATTAAATTTTCTTCAACACATATTTTTGTTTGGTAAATTAAAATATAGGGAGGTCAAACCTCTCTATTTAATTCAGCTTTTAATATTTTAGTATTTACTTATCTAATGGAGCCCATGGAATTATATATTACAAATCATTTAGTACATCTATTTAATTTGATTATGAACATTATATACATTCTTATGTACTTATTTTAAACATTAAAAACATACTTGTCTAAACGTTCAAAAGCTTCTACTACTTTTGACTTTGGTAATGCAAGATTTAAACGAATTGCATACTGACGATTAAACGGACGCCCATCCTGCCACATAACACCTACATCAGTACCTGCCTTATACAGCTGTTCAAGAGTCATATTATGTTCCTTGCACCACTCTTCACAGTCAAGATACAACATGTACGTACCTTGGGGTTTTGAGAATTTAATTCCTTTGTAGTTATTGATGATGTGGTCGCCAGCATAATCTATATTCTCAGCAAGTACCTGACAAAGCTCGTTAACCCACTCATAGCCTTCAGGTTTATAAGCTCCAATCAATGCATGAATAGAAAAAACATTCACCTCATTGTAATGAGGCTTACTGCTTTGCGCTCTTACTCGGTCATGGAGATACTTGCTGTAAATTATATGATACGCTCCAACTAACCCTGCGAGATTAAAAGTCTTGCTTGGAGCATAAACAGCAATAGTTCGGTTACGAGCATCTTCACTTACGCTTTGTGTTGGAATATGCTTGTTGTTATATAAAATAATGTCACTCCAAATTTCATCAGAAATTACAACACAATCATTTCTCTTGTAAATTTCCATAGCCTTTTCAATTTCTTCACGCTCCCATACGCGGCCGCAAGGGTTGTGTGGAGAACAAAATACTGCAACATGAATTTTGTATTCTTTAAGCTTTGCTTCCATGTCTTCATAATTCATACGCCATATTCCATTTTCATCAAGCACAAGGTCGGAGTGAATAATCCTTCTGCCATTGTTCTCCAAAGATTGTGTAAATCCAATATATGTAGGAGAATGAAGCAAGACGCAGTCACCAGGGGCAGAAAATGCATTTATTGCAGATATTACACAACCAAGTACACCGTTTTCATAACCAATATGTTCTGCCATCAAGCCTGTTACATCATGACGAGTTTCCTGCCATTTAATTATGGAATCAAAATACTCCTTCTTTGGCAAGAAGTACCCAAACATAGGATGCTTTGCACGTTCAATAATTGCTTCTTGAATGGTTGGTACAGTTGGAAAATTCATATCTGCAACCCACATTGGAATTATATCAAATCCTTCCTTTGGTGCATCAGGACCAAAACCAGGCATCAAATCAACAGCAATAGAGTCTCTACCTCGTCGGTCAATAATACTTGTAAAATCGTATTTCATAAAGTAATCCCTCCTATATTTTCTTATGCTTTGCATGTAGTTCATATACTTTATTTATGGAATCTATTTGATTAAGTATTGTATGTACTGTTTTTTCCATATCACTATTTTCTCTGTAGTCAGCTTTAACAACAAAATCAATCCTATCCTGTTCAATCAAGCTGTCCGCAATGCTTCTATCTTCTGAATAAACAGCTATTGAATAACCTCCGTTAATTTTCACCAGCTTCATGCATGGGACATCAGTTAACCCGTCACCTATATAAATCATATTTCTGAAAGGTATTCTTTTTTTATTATCAGGTGTAGATTCATTTAAACCTTTATGCTCTGTTACATCCAGCACACCTTTATTAATTCTAAACAAAAATTGAGTCTTGCTTGTATAGTTTACAGCCATTGCAGGCCATATAGGAATACTTTTTTCATTGTAACAGTATTCAGCCGCATAAATTTCCTTAAATTTATGGGCAATTTCAGTTCCTTCAATTATTTCCTTTAACCCGGAGGATATTATATAATGCTCAATCTCTAATCCAAGCTTCTCACCATACAGAGTTGTTCTCTCAAACCATGTTTCCAGTCCATCAAATAATTTAACATCTCTGCCCATCTCATTAAAAACACTTCTAGTCAACAGCATCCTTCCTTCTGCTTCCTGCAGTATGGTTAACATATATGCAAGTATCTGATCCATGTTGTGATTAACCATATTTATTCTGCTTTTCTCCCAGAATTCCTCTGAATTCATCCCCAGTCCGCCGATGAATCCATATTCCTGCATATCCTTGGGAGAAAGAGTTTTATCAAAATCGTACATTATTGCAACTATTGGTTTATGATTCATGTTTGTATTTGTGAATTCCTTTCTTAAAATTTCATTGAGTATATATATTTGAATATTATTTAATTGAATCTCTAATTTTATCTTCAAATTTTTTATAATACATAAGTCTAACCTTGGAATAGGATTCCAATTCCTTATATAGCTCGCTAGACACAATTTCAGGATTTCGACCTGCTGCATCCATTATCATAATTAATGTGCATGAACTTATGACTCCCTTCATTAAAGTCATAAACTTCGTATCAGATTCATTTGCGACATTAACCTTAAATATGTATAAAATAAGCCTTGTAACTTCATTGTCAATTAATTCATTATTTCTCTTTGTGCTGAATAAAGTTTGATGATTGTCTTTTTTGTCAACTATAGCATCTTGAAGGTCATCAAGAAGTTGAAGAAACGTCCCATATGTAAAAGCAAAATGCATTTCATTTATAGTGAGCTTTCCTTTTACCAAAAAAGCATCCGCAAGAACAGAGGTTCCGCCTTTAAAAAAGCTTATAGGCAAAATTGAATCATAAGTTAATACCTTATCACCATCCTGTCTCATGCTCTCTGTCTGAGCTTCCTGAATAAGCCTAAGACTTTCATAAACTTCTGGGTATGTATCTCTGCAATATTGTGATTCAATTTGATTGACCAAAGAAAAAATCTTTTCTTCAATGAAGCTTTCAGGAGTTAATTTTTCACCATTTAATACTCCATATAGTCTTTTATTAAATTTAATTTTTTCTTCCCTGCTATATTCAGGATTGTCCAAAAAATTGTCTGTGTATGGATATAGCATGCTGTATGCATATACAGAAGGAGTCATTTCAACAGGAAGTCCCCAGTAAATTTGGAGGCTGTTCATTATCCATACATTTCGTAAAGCTTGAAATATTTCTTCATCCTTTAATTGTGGAGCTTCCTTTCTCGCAGTTGTAATAAACTTCTCAGCTGCATCCAGGTACCCCTGTTCTATAAAAAATTTTATAAAAGGCTTGTCAAATAAAAGCTTTCTTTTATCTGCTTTAATCAAAAATTCAGTGACTATAAATTTCACTTCTTCAATCTCGGATGAACTTAAATCTGCGGTGTTATTTAACCCCTCTTGGATTTTTGTTCTATAAGGTTCCAAATCATTAATAAGTTTTTCGAATAATTTATTAATTTCTCTTTCGTTCCAAATCTTTTTTATTAATGATACTTTCTTAATCTTATGTTGAAATGTATCACTATCCAAATATTCATTTATTGCATGATTAAGCAGAACTTTTATTGGTATTGTATACTCATTCTGCAAACTTTTCTCCATATTTGCCTGCCTTATTTTAATTATTAGAGTAGTTCTGTTATTTCAAATTATAATTCTTCATGTTCGTCTTCTTGCTTATATTAAACCATTTAATAAATGCGTTTATTAGGAATAACTCCTCTTACGCCGCCTCTTGGATTTTCAATATCACCTTTGTATCTTGGTATCAAATGAATATGTAAATGCATGATAGTCTGCCCTGATGCTTCTCCGCAATTTACCCCTATGTTATATCCGTCAAGATTATATTTTTTATCCACAATTTCTTTGCATTCTTCGATTAATTTCCACAATTGCTCCTTTGTCTGTGAATCAGCTTCAAAATAATTACTGAAATGCTTTTTAGGAATTATCAGCATGTGACTTTTGCTTACCGGAAAGTCCTCATAAATTGCATATGCAGCTAAGCTTTATATTCTCTTTTGCTTTCTATATAATAGTATATACTAAAATGTAATCTTTTTCTATGCAAATGTTTTACTTCAATGTATTATCATATAAAAAAGCTATGCCGTTAGAAAAGCATAACCTTTTATATATTCTTACATACTTTATTTAAATATTTTATCCATAATACCATTTTCCAAATCATCAATGCTATAGATATGCTCCATAACCTCAAATGTCTCTCTTAAATTACCTCTAGCACTTCTCCATGCTGTTCCATCTGTAAACCACACAAAAGTAAAACCATCAGTTGTATCCGCTTCTTGTGATAACATTTTATAACTTCTAGCTGTTTCATTCAATTTTGAACCGCCACCTGTACCACCATAAAAGTTTGTTTCTATCCCATAAATCATGTTATCTGTCTTAACAACAAAATCAAATCTCTTTTTTGCCTTTCCATTATTGGATAAAGCAGATAAATCTACATTCCAGCGGCTTTCGATTTCTGATAAATACATTTCTTTATAATATTCTTTTACTTTAGATTTTTTAAGAAAATCTTCTACTAAATTCTCCATTTGATGTCCGCCACGGTTTTTTCTGCCGTTTGAATCTAGTCCTGTTTCAACACCCAAAGCATAATCAATTAAATTATTTACAATATGATCTTTAATTAAATCAAACAATCCTGTATTCCTCATAAATACTTTATACTGCTCAATACTATAATTCATATGGTTAAAATTATAAATAAATGTTCCTTCATCGTCTTGAGCATAGATTTCACTTTGCCTTACTGCTAATAATAATGGGATGCATTTTAATGTTTCAGGATACTTATTGATAATATTTTCAAAGTCTTTTTCAATGTCCTTTGAACCAATTAAAGAGTTCAAGATATTTAGTTCAATTTTTAACTTCTCAACATTATTTACAACTTTTTTAAAATCAATATAGTAGTCGTACCCTGATATACTTAACCTAAACTTAGCTAACCATTCATCAAAGTTCCTGTTAGTCATGAATTTTCTCCAATCTACGTTTTGTAATTTCTAAATATTCTACCACATTATCAAATCCAATGAACTTCCTATTAAGCTTCTTTGAAACAACACCAGTTGTCCCAGAACCACAGAAAGGATCTAGTATTAAATCTTCTTCATTTGTTGAAGCTAAAATTATCCTTTCTAATAAGTATTCCGGTTTTTGAGTTGGATGCTTGCCTTCTTTTTTTTCTGAAGACTTTGTAAGGCTACCAGTCCATACATCCTTCATTTGTTTCCCGCTATTTAATTCTTTCATAAGCTTATAATTAAACAAATATTTTTCATTGTTCTTTCTAGCCCATAGTATAGTTTCAGTTGAATGAGTAAAACACTTACATGCTAGATTAGGAGGAGGGTTTGTTTTTATCCATGTAATATTATTAATTATCTTATAACCTTCTTGTTCCAAAGCCATTCCTATTGAATAAATATTATGTAATGTACCAGAAATCCATATTGTGCCATTTGTCTTTAAAACTTTTTTGCATAACTTAAGCCATTTCCTATTAAAACTATGTTTATCTACAACATTTTTGCCCATATCCCATTCAGCTTTATTTACAGATACCATTTTCCCACCTTTACAAGTAATTCCATTATTACTAAGGAAATAAGGAGGATCAGCAAATATCATATCTATAGTTTCAGGTTTAATCTTCTTTAGTAATTCAAAACTATCACCTAGAAACAACTGTTCTGATAAACTATTATAAAATGGAACAAGATTGGAGCGTATAATTTTTTCCATATTACACCTTATAATTATATATTATAACTTCCTCGCCCTTTCTATTATTAGCATCTGAATTAATCATTCTTTTTACACTTACCACATCTATATACACTTTATATTTAGAATTTTCATCAAATAGATTATTATATAAGTCGTTAATAAATTCTGTATTATGATTTGTAAGCATACAATGACATCCTTTAATGGTTAATTTCTTGAATAATTCAGCTAGTCTAATATGACTATCTTTATCAAATCCTTCTTTTGTATAAGACTCAAATGTTGTAGGATTTAGAGGAGCATAGGGGCTATCAAAGAATATAAAATCACCTTCCCCAGCATCTTTACAAGCATATTCAAAATCGCCATCAAGAATAATAATATCCTTTAAATATTTTGAAATCTCCATAATGTTATCTGCATTATATGATGCTTGTCTGCTATTATTGTATGGTACATTAAATAATCCTTTTCCATTCACACGATAAAGACCATTAAAACAATGTTTATTAATAAATATAAACATTGCAGCTAATTCAACATCAAAGTCCTCTTGCATTAACTTATCATTATATTTTTGCCTAATATCATAATAATAACTTTTTCCATCTACCGGTATATTACTATCTAGTTCATTAATTGCTTTTATAAGTTCTATAGGTGACTGTTTTATTTGTCTATAAGCATTAATAAGTGATTTATTTATATCATTAATAATAGCATCTATAGGTTGTAAGTTAAACAATACCGCTCCACCACCTACAAATGGCTCAAAATATCTATTAAAATCCTTAGGCATTCTTTTGTCTATTTCTTCTAGTAATTGTCTTTTTCCACCTGCCCATTTAACAAATGGTGAAATTTTAAAATTTTCCATTATATCACCGTATCTTTCTATTTACTAAAAATATTATAAACTTATTTAGCTCGAATAACAATTGGTAAATTACTTTTCAAACACAAATATATATTCGTGCGCTAGTAACAAGAATGAATAATATTGTTTTTTCCAATGCTTTGATGACTCGCAGTTATGCTGTTTCTTAATAATAATTTCCTTTGATTTAAAACCAGTCTTTAAAAAGCTATCCATCACAAAAAAACCTAAAGGGACTATGTTTCCATTCTTACGAATATCACCCATCATAATAGCACAAATTTTCCCTGGCTTTAAAACCCTATATGATTCTTCTGCAACTCTTTTCATTTCTACAATAAACAGACTAAAATCTAATAATGAAATATCATCTTTATTATCAACACTATATTTTATAATATCTGCATATGGTGGATGAGTACATATTAAATCAATACTCTCATCTTTCAAACATAACTTTCTCGCATCACCATACTTAACAATAATTTTATTATTTAAATCATAATCAAAATTCAGATTACCTTTCGATATTAATATAGACTTCTCATTAATATCAATTCCAATCGCATTTCTACCTAATAATTTTGCCTCTACTAATGTTGTGCCACTCCCAAGAAATTGATCAAGGACCCACTCATTTGGTTTGCTATATCGTAATATTAAATTTCTAGGCACAAATGGCGTCCAATTACCACGATAATTACCTGAATGAGTTGCCCAACTACCCCTATCAGGAAAAGACCACATAGTAGTCAGTTCCTGACTAAAATTAGTCGGTTGTAGATTTATTAGAATTACCTCCTTAAAAATAAAATAATCGCATTGATCAAGAACGTATGTTCTGTATTAAGTATAGGCCATACATTAAAAATAGTCAATATTTTTATTAGAAAAATACACCAAATAATAAAAATGTGACGAGTTTAAAGTAAGCGTCAACTTCAAAATTATCATATATAGCTTTTTTCACAATAGTGCTATTTTTTATAGCTTTTTCTACAACGATTGGATTTTTCCCATCCAACTTGTTTTCTTAAATTATTATATTCATCAATATTTAAACTATCTCTTATCTCAATTCCTACTTCATTCATAAAATCACCTCTCCAAATTCCTATTTATCCATATATTACTGCTATTATAACCTATCTGAAATCAAAAATAAATAAATCTCAAATAAAATTTGACTGTTATGATATTTTCTAGTAGCAATATAATTTTAATCATCCAATTTATGATATTGTCTTGTAAGTCTTCACTATTAGTTTTATCATAGTCATACCTCATGATTTTTCCTGTCCTTTACATTCAAATCCCAATGAACAGCAAGATATTCCATATATGTACTTTAGGCATTTTTCGTCTCTATAGCACTATATATTGTAGTCAAACTCTATTTTTTCCTCTATACCACATTTATGACCCATTTTCTAGAAAAACAAGCTGTAACAACTGATGTATTGAAGAATACAATAATAATAGTAATACTATACAGGAGTTGTGTTCATGCTGAAAATATTGTTGTACGGCAGTGCACGGGAGTGTAAAATCCTGGAGGAAGCATTGCACCCCCCACTTAAGGAAAACAAAATTTCCTTTAGTTTTCGTTATTTGTCAAATCCGCAGGAACTCATGGAAAATTATCTGTTCAACAGATATTACCTGCTTATTGTGTCATGCTTGGACGGCAGTACTGCTTATGTAATTAAAGGTGACGGCAGCAAGCACGACTATTATATTGCCAAAGGTACTATGAGTTTTCCCCCCACGCCTGAGGAAATAGACGAGAAGCTCATGAGAAACCCGGAGCTGGCAAGCTTTTACTCCTCCGGAGAATATACCGTAACTCACCGCGGTTTCACACGTAAAATCCCTTACATGGAAATAGATTACATCCAGAGTGATAATAAAAAAACTATAATACACCTGACAAACAGAGACAGGGAAGTTATTTCAA